>JABAQN010000001.1 GCA_019187495.1 Steroidobacteraceae bacterium | reverse complement strand
CGCCGGTCGCTCGATTTCACCCTGCCGCCCGGTGACGCCGACGGTCGGCGCGGCAACCGGCGCGGCCGCCTGCGTCGCTCCGGGCGCGAACACCGGCGGGTCCATCAGCAACGTGTATTCGCGGACGAGTCGACCGCGCGCCCAGTTCACTTCCACGAGCAGCGTCACGAACGGCTCGGTGACGGGTTCCTGCGATTTCAGCCGCAGGACCGTGCGCCCGTCGCTGCCCCGCACCTGCGTGACCGTGACGGTGTTCAGGAACGCCGGCCAGTCGAGCGCATAGCGGGCGAAGGTCTCGCGCGAGGCGAGTTGCGCCTTGAGCGTCGAGAGCTCCTCGGGCGTGGCGCCGACCAGCTCGATTTCCGCGTCGAGGGGCGCATTCAGGCGCGAATTGAGGCGAACGTCGCCGAGGCCGAGCGCCAGGGACAATTGCGGCAAAACCAGCAGTGCGAGCGCCAACACCCGCGATTTAGCGATCATTCTGACTCCCCGTCGATCCCGGCGCAGCAATTTTCACCTTTAAAAACAGAAGGTTATTACAGAAATCTCGGCTGCTACCCGTTTGCTGCCGCATTATGACTCATAAAAAGTCGCGCGCCAAAATCTCCGCAATCTGCACACTGTTCGTGGCCGCGCCCTTGCGGATGTTATCGGCGACGATCCAGAGGTCGAGACCCCGGTCGTGCGAGATATCCTCGCGGATTCTGCCGACATAAACTGTGTCGTGGTTCGCTGCCTCGGTGACGGCCGTGGGATACCCGGCAGGGACCCGCTCGTCGAGCACCGTGACGCCGGGCGCCTTCTCGAGCAGCGCGCGGGCCTCCTGCGCCGAGATCTTGCGGCGCGTCTCGATGTGCACCGCCTCGGAATGGCCGAAGAACACCGGCACGCGCACCGTCGTCGCGTTCACGCGGATCGATGGATCCTCCATGATCTTGCGCGTCTCCCAGTACATCTTCATCTCCTCGCGCGTATAGCCGTTGTCCTCGAAGCGGTCGATCTGCGGCACGCAGTTGAAGGCGATCTGCTTGGCGATCACCTTGGCCTCGGCCTCGCGCCCCGAAAGCAGCGCCGTGCTCTGCGAGGCCAGTTCCTCCACCGCCTCCTTGCCCGCGCCCGAAACGGACTGGTAGGTCGCGACGTTGATGCGCTCGATGCCGGCGGCGTCGTGCAGCGGCTTCAGCGCCACGACCATCTGGATCGTCGAGCAGTTGGGGTTCGCGATGATGCCGCGTGCCCTGTAGCCGGCGACGGCGTGCCGGTTCACCTCGGGCACGACGAGCGGGATGTCGTCGTCGTAGCGGAACTCGGACGTGTTGTCGATCACGATGCAGCCGGCGGCCCATGCCTTCGGCGCGTACTCGCGCGAGGTCTCGCTGCCGGCCGAGAAGAGCCCGATGTCGGCGCGCGAGAAGTCGAACTTGTCGAGCTCGAGCACCGGGTAACTTTTGCCGTGGAATTCGATCGAGCGCCCGAGCGAGCGGCTGCTCGCGAGCGGATAGAGCTCACTCACCGGAAAATTGCGCTCTTCCAGCACCTTCACCATCGTGTCGCCGACGAGACCCGTCGCGCCGACCACCGCCACCCGAAATTTCCTGCTCATATCACCGGAGTCGTTGATTGCACATCGCCATTCTGCGCCCGATTGCGCAGGTAATGGTCCATCAGCACGAGCGCGAGCATCGCTTCCGCGATGGGCGTCGCCCGCAGCCCGACACAGGGGTCGTGCCTTCCCGTCGTCACGACCTGTGCGGCCGCGCCGCGCACGTCGATCGTATCGCCCGGAACCTGGATACTTGAAGTCGGCTTCAGCGTCGCATGCGCGACGATGTCCTGGCCGGTCGAGATGCCGCCGAGCACGCCACCTGCGTGGTTCGACCGGAAGCCATCGGGGGTCAACAGGTCGCGGTGCTCGCTGCCGCGCTGGGCGGCCGCGCGCGTTCCCGCGCCGATCTCGACCGCCTTCACCGCGTTGATGCCCATCAGCGCCGCCGCGATCTGCGCATCGAGGCGATCGAACACCGGCTCGCCGAGGCCGGGCGGCACGCCGGTGGCCACCACGGTGACGCGCGCGCCGATCGAATCGCCGCTGCGGCGCAGCTCCCAGATGAGCTGCTCGAGCTCCGCCACACGGGCCGGGTCGGGACAGAAGAACGGATTCTCGTAGGCGAATGCCGGCTGGACCGGCTCGAGCTCGAGCGGGCCGATCTGCGACAGGTAGCCGTGGATGCCGATGCCGAGCCGGCCGGCGAGATACTTGCGCGCGATCGCCCCCGCCGCGACGCGCATCACGGTCTCGCGCGCGGACGCGCGCCCGCCGCCGCGATGATCGCGCCGGCCGTATTTCTGCTGGTAGGTGTAATCGGCGTGCCCGGGGCGAAAGAGGTCCCGCAGCTTGTCGTAGTCCCGCGAGCGGGCGTCGGTGTTCTCGATCAGCAAGCCGATCGGCGTGCCGGTGGTGCGGCCCTCGAAGACACCCGAGAGGATGCGCACCTGATCGCCTTCGCGCCGCTGGCTCGTAAACTTCGACGTGCCGGTGCGGCGCCGGTCGATGTCCGGCTGCAGGTCCGACTCGGCGAGTTCGAGGCCCGGCGGGCAGCCATCGACGATGCAGCCGAGCGCCGGCCCGTGGCTTTCGCCGAAGGTCGTGACCGTGAACAACTTGCCAAACGTGTTACCCGACACCGCGAACCTGTTCCGCCGTCAGCAGGAAAACTCCGCCGCCTCCGCGCTCGAATTCGAGCCACGTGAACGGCACCCGCGGGAATGTCCGCGCGACGAGCGCCTCGGAATTCCCCACCTCGACCACGAGTATGCCGCGCGGCCGCAGGTGGCGCCCCGCCTCGCGCAGGATCGCGCGCACGGAATCGAGACCATCGTTCCCGGCGGCCAATGCACCGCGGGGCTCGTGCCGATACTCGGGTGGCAGGGCCGCAAGCTCTTCGGCCCCGACATAAGGCGGGTTCGACACGATGATATCGTAGGCGCGCCCCGAAAGGGCCGCGAAATGATCCGAGCGGACGAGGCGCACACGCCGGCCGAGGCGGTGGCGCCGCACGTTCAGCGCCGCGACCTCGAGCGCATCCCGCGAGACGTCCGAGGCATCGACGCGCGCACGCGTGAACGCCCGCGCACAGGCGATCGCGATGCACGCCGAGCCGGTGCCGAGATCGAGGATGTCCGCGACGCGGCGCGGATCGATCCACGGCGCAAAGCGGCGCTCGATCAGTTCGGCGATCGGCGAGCGCGGAATCAGCACCCGCTCGTCGACGTAAAACGGCCACCCCGCAAACCAGGTCCGTCGCGTCAGGTAGACGGCCGGGATGCGCTCGCGGATGCGCCGATCGATGAGCGCGTCGATGGCGCGTCTGGCCCGTGCGCCCACGCGCCGCGCGTAGTCGCGCGGCCGCGGCGGCACCGGCAGGTCGAGCACGTGCCAGATGATCGCCGCCGCGTCGTCGCGCGCATTGTCCGTGCCGTGCCCGTAATGCAGGCGCGCACGCGCGAGGCGCCGCGCGGCGCGCGCGAGCACTTCGCGCACGGTCGGGGCCACGCGGCGATTGTGGGATACTTGCACCATGTCCACCTCGAAATCCTGGCTGCCCCTCGCAGCCCTCGCACTGGCCGGCGCCGTCGGCGGCGTGTGGCTCGCGCGCACGATGCTGGCGCCCGCGCCCGCTGCCGCCCCGACACTTGCGGCCGGCACCTGGCTGCCCGAGCCGCGCGAGTTCGCTGCGCCGGCACTCGTCGACAGCCGCGGCCAGGCATTCCCGCAATCCGCGTTCGCGGGTCACGCAAGCCTCATCTTCTTCGGCTTCACGCACTGCCCCGACCTCTGCCCGACCACGCTCGCACTTCTCGCAGAGGTCATGAAGTCGACCAGCGCGCAGAATCTCACGGTCTATCTCGTGACGGTCGATCCGGAACGCGACACGCCCGAGGCACTGCGCAGCTACCTCGCGGGCTTCGATCCCGAGTTTATCGGGCTGACCGGCAAAGCGCCCGACATCCAGGGGTTCACGCGCGCGCTCGGCGCGGCGGCGCTGAAGGTCGACCTGCCGGGCGGCAACTATTCGATGGATCATTCGGCGACGCTCTTCCTGCTCGACGATTCGGGGCGCCTGCGCGCCCTGTTCACGCCGCCCTACGACCGCACGAAGCTCGCCGCCGACCTTGCGAGCGCCGTCGCGGCCGCGCGCGGATGAACGATCCGGGCGGTATCGGCGCGCGCCTCTTCGTCGCGCTGCAATACCTCCTGCCGCAGCACACCCTGTCGCGCCTCGTGCATGCGCTCGCGCGCGCACGCATGCGCTGGATCAAGGACGGCCTCATCCGGGCATTCATGCGCGGCTTCTCGCCCGATCTCGCGGATGCGATCGAGCCCGACCCGTTCGCCTACCCGACGTTCAACGCGTTCTTCACGCGTGCGCTGCGGGCCGACACCCGGCCGGTCGATGGCGACGAACTCGCGATCGTTTCCCCGGTCGACGGCACGGTGAGCGAGTGCGGTCCGATCCGCGGCGACCGGCTGCTGCAGGCGAAGGGCCACGACTACACGCTCGGCGCACTGCTCGCCGGGCGAGAGGCGCTCGCGCGACGCTTCGAGGGCGGGCGTTTCGCGACCATCTACCTCGCGCCGTGGAACTATCACCGCATCCACCTGCCGCTCGCGGCTACGCTCGACGAGGCGTGGTACGTGCCGGGGCGGCTCTTCAGCGTCAACCAGGTCACCGCCGCGCGCGTCGCTGGCCTCTTTGCGCGCAACGAGCGCGTGATCTGCACGTTCGACGGGGCCATGCCGTTCGCACTGGTGCTCGTCGGCGCGCTCAATGTCGGCAGCATGGAAACGGTCTGGCACGGCGAGGTGACGCCCCGCCGCCCGCGCGATCTCACGAACCTCACCGCGGGTGATGCTCCGCTCGCCGCGCCGCGCGCGCTGGCGAAAGGCGCGGAAATGGGCCGCTTCAACATGGGCTCGACCGTGATCGTGCTGCTGCCGCCGGGCCGGGCGGAATGGGATGCGGCGATCACGGCCGGACGCAGCGTGCGGGTCGGCGAGCGCATCGGCTCGCTCGCACCGCGCTGAGCGGCGCATGGCCGTCGACTTCGCGCCCGGTGCATCGCCCGATCGGATCGCGCAGCGCGCGGCCGCGCTCGCGGCCGTGCGCGCGTTCTTCGCGCAGCGGCGCGTCCTGGAGGTCGACCCGCCCGCGCTGATCAACGTGCCGGTCACCGACGTGAACCTGCACTCGGCGGTCGTGCAGCTGCCGGGTGACGGCGATCGCCGCTACGCACTGCACACCTCGCCCGAGTACGCGATGAAACGCCTGCTCGCCGCGGGCCTCGGCGACATCTACTTCCTCGGCCATGTGTATCGGGGCGCCGAGCGTGGCCGCCTGCACAACCCCGAGTTCACGCTGATCGAGTGGTATCGGCGCGGCGGCACGCTCGATGCGCTGATGCAGGAAGTGGCCGGACTCATCGGCCGCATCACGGGGCGCGAGCGCCCGAGCGAACGGCTGTCCTATCGCGACGCGTTCCTGCGCGAAGCGGGACTCGATCCGCTCGACTCGCCCATCGCCACACTCCGGGCCGGCGCGGCGCGGCTCGGGCTCGAAGCGCCCGTCCGGGATTCGCTTTCGCGGGACGAACTGCTCGACCTGATCATGGGCGCGGTCGTCGGCCCGCGTCTCGGCCGCGGGCGCCTGACGTTCGTGCATGGCTATCCCGCGAGCCAGGCCGCGCTCGCGCGGCTCGACCCGCACGATCCGCGCGTGGCGCTGCGCTTCGAGCTCTATGCCGAGGGCATCGAACTCGCGAACGGCTTCGACGAACTCGCCGACGCGACAGAACAGCGTGCGCGCTTCGAGGCCGATCGAGGCGAGCGGCAACGCCGCGGCCTCCCCGTCGGTCCGATCGACGAGCGGCTGCTCGCGGCACTCGAGCACGGACTGCCGGCCTGCGTCGGCGTGGCGGTCGGATTCGACCGTGTACTGATGCTCGCCGGCGATGCGCAGCACATCGACGCAGTGATCCCTTTCACGCTCGATCGGGCGTGAGGTAAAGATACGACGTTCCACGGGAGGTCCGATGAGCTTCGCGACGACCCATTACGATTTCACGGACCCGGCACAGGCGTATGCCGATCTCGCGCGCGATCTCGCCGCCCTGCTCGGTGCCGAGCGGGACCTCGTGGCCAATCTCGCGAACGCCGCGGCGCTCCTCTACCACGCGTTGCCCGATCTCAACTGGGCGGGCTTTTACCTGCCGGCCATCGGTGCAACGGGCGCACGCGAACTGATCGTCGGTCCGTTCCAGGGCAGGCCGGCCTGTGTGCGGATCGCGATCGGCCGCGGTGTGTGCGGTGCGGCGGCGGTGCGACGCGAGACGATCGTGGTACCGGATGTCGCCGCCTTCGATGATCACATCGCCTGCGACGCGGCGTCGCGCTCGGAGATCGTCGTGCCCCTGCTGCGGCCGGACCGTGCGGGCGACGCCGCGCTCGCCGGCGTGCTCGACCTCGACAGCCCGAAGCTCGCGCGGTTCGGCGATGCGGACCGCGCAGGTCTCGAGCGCATCGCGAACATCATCGTGGGTGCGTGCGAGTGGCCCGGATGACGCAAGGTTCGCGAACACTCGATGTTCGCAAGGGCGAGGAGAGTGGCCGTCAGGCTGCCCCTTTCAAGAGCGCCGGGAAGACGTCCCTGTAGGCTCCGGGCGCGCCTGAACGTCTCGCGCGCCCGCCCACACGCGGCCTCGGGCATGAGAGGCCCTTTCGAAACCGTGCGCGCCATGGATGGCGCGCCCGGAGCCTACAGGGACGTATTCACGGCGTTTTCGAAAGGGCCTCTCATGCCCGAGGCCGCGCGCGCCGGCGTGTCAGTCGATCAGGCGCGCCTCAGCCCTTCGCGCGCGAGATGTATTCACCCGTCCGCGTATCGATACGCAACACTTCGCCTTCGTTGATGAACAGCGGCACGCGCACCACGGCGCCCGTCTCGAGTTTCGCGGGCTTCTGGCCGCCCGTCGCGGTGTCGCCGCGCACGCCCGGATCGGTCTCGACCACCTTCAGCTCGATGTGCGGCGGCGGGGTCACCTGCAGCGGCACGCCGTTCCACAGCGTGACCATGCAGACGGTGCCGTCCTTCAGCCACTGCGCGGCATCGCCCACGGCCTGTTTGCCGGCCGTGTGCTGCTCGAAGCTGTCCGGCACCATGAAATGCCAGAAGTCGCCGTCCTGGTAGAGGTACTGCATGTCGATGTCGACGACATCGGCCGCCTCGGCCGTGTCGCCCGACTTGAACGTGCGCTCGATCGTGCGGCCGGTCTTCAGGTTGCGGACCCTCACGCGATTGAAGGCCTGGCCCTTGCCGGGTTTGACGAACTCGTTCTCGATGACGGCGTACGGATCGCCGTCGAGCAACAGTTTGACGCCGGCGCGGAATTCGCTGGTGTTGTAAGTGGCCATGAGTATCCCCAGAATCGGGGCCGCAAAAAAGGGCGCAAATGATACCGGCAAGACACCAGGACCGCCACAGGGAATCGTGGCGCGAGGAGCTGGCGGAGGCCATCACCGATCCCGCGGAGCTGCTCGGCGCACTGGGCCTCGACCCGGCGCTGCTGACGCCGGCGCTCGCGGCCGCCGCGCGGTTCCGCTTGCGCGTACCGCAGGCATTCGTGCGCCGCATGCGCTACGGCGACGCCCGCGATCCGCTGCTGCGCCAGGTGCTGCCCGTCGGCGAAGAACTCCTGGACGCCGAAGGCTACAGCGGCGACCCGCTCGGCGAGGCGGCGGCGAATCCCGCGCCCGGCCTGCTGCACAAGTACCACGGGCGCGCGCTGCTCGTGACCACCGGCGCGTGCGCCGTGAATTGCCGCTATTGTTTCCGTCGCGAGTTCCGCTACGACGCGCAGGTCTCGACGGGCGGCCGCTGGCGGGCGGCGCTCGAGGCGATCAGCGCCGATCCGACCATCGAGGAGGTCATCCTGAGCGGCGGTGATCCGCTGTCGCTCTCGAATGAACGGCTCGGGTCGCTGTCGGGATCGCTCGCCTCGATCCCGCACGTGCGGCGCCTGCGCGTCCACACGCGCACGCCGGTCGTGCTGCCTGCGCGCGTCGATGAGGGCTTCGCCCACTGGCTCGCGCACCTGCCGTGGCCGGCTGCCGTCGTCGTGCACGTGAACCACGCGCAGGAAATCGACGCTCCCGTGGCGGACGCCTTCGCGCGCATGCGGGCAACCGGCGTCACGCTCCTCAACCAGTCGGTGCTGCTCGCGGGCGTCAACGACGACGAGGGCGTGCTCGCGGCGCTCTCCACGGCACTGTTCGATGCGGGCGTCCTGCCCTACTACCTGCACATGCTCGACCGGGTGCGCGGTGCGTCACACTTCGAAGTGGCGGAAGCACGCGCACAGGGTCTCTTGCGGGGCCTCGCCGCACGTCTGCCGGGGTATCTCGTCCCGAGGCTCGTGCGCGAAGAGGCCGGCGCGGCGGGCAAGACCCTGATCCCGCTGAGCACTCCGCCAGAGACCTGTAAGCTATAGCCTGTGCGCCAGGTCCATTTCGGAGATCCGCCCCTGTCCGCCTCGCCCGCCGTGCCCCTGATCGTTTTCGCGCCGACGCGCGATCCGGTCGAAGCCATCAACTCGCAGCTGCGCCGCGCGGGACATGCCGTGCATTGCACGTGGATTCCCGCGCTCGGCGATCTCGGCGATGCGCTGACGCAATTGAATCCCGAGCTCCTGATCTGCCAGCCGCGGGCCGAGGGCGAGCTGTCGGCGGTCGCCGCCGTGCGCACGCAGCTCACGCCTGAAGTGCCCCTGATCGCGCTCCTCGACGTGGCGGACGAAGCCGCGATTGCCGGCGCGATCGCGGTTGGCGCGCACGACGCCGTGACGCTCGGACGCCCGGACCGCCTGCGTGCGGTGATCGAGCGCGAACTGCGCAGCTTCCGGCTCGAACGGGCGCTCAATGCGACACTGCAGTCGGCGCGCGACTATCGCAAGCAGCTCGAGAGCGTCCTGCAGCGTTCGAATGACGCGATCGCCCAGGTCCAGGAAGGCATCATCGTGGAGGCGAACGCTTCGTGGCTCGAGGTGTTCGGCATCGGGAGCGCAGGCGCGATCGTCGGCCAGCCGCTGATGGACCTGTTCGAGGAGTCCTCGCACGCAGCGCTGAAAGGGGCGCTCGTCGCCAGTCTCCAGGGCCGATGGACCGATCACGGGCTCAAGGCGGATGCCCTGCGCGCGGACGGTACGGTGCTGCCGCTCGAGTTCGTGCTGTCGCCGGGGGAATTCGACGGCGAACCCTGCGTGCGCCTCATCGTGCCGGCCCGCAAACGGGACGAACGCCAGCTCGCCTCCGAACTCGCCGATTCCGTGCGACGCGACCCCGCCACGGGGCTCCTCTATCGACGCCCGCTGCTCGAGACGATCGGCTCGCAGATCGCGACTCCCGCGCGCGGCGGCGTGCGCTATCTCGCGCTGCTGCGGCCCGACAAGTTCGCCGCCATCGAAAAGGAGATCGGCGCCCTCGCGAGCGAACAGCTGCTCGCGGAATTCGCGGCGCTGCTGCGCGAGCATTCGAATCCGGTGGATGTCGCCGGCCGCTTCAGCGGCACTTCGTTCCTGGTGCTGCTCGAGCGCGGCAACGAGCGCGACGTCGAGTCGTGGGCCGAGCAGTTCGTCGCGCGCGTCTCGAAGCACGTGTTCCATGTCGGCACGAAGACGCTGCGCGCCACCTGCTCGGTCGGCCTCGGGGTCGTGCCGCACGGCAACCCGGTGCTCGACGACGCCATCCTCGATGCCGTGGATGCCTGCCGCCGCGCCCGCCACCAGGGCGGCGCGCGTGTCGCCACCCTCGATCGCGCCGACACCGACTCGCGGGTACAGGCCTACGACCAGGTGTGGGTCAAGCACATCAAGGCGGCGTTGATGGAGAACCGTTTCCGGCTGGTGCAACAGCCGGTGGCGTCCCTGCGCGGCGATGATCCGCAGATGTTCGACGTGCTGGTGCGCATGCTCGATCACCAGAAGAAGGAAGTGCTGCCCGCCGATTTCATGGCGGCGGCCGAGCGCAACGACCTGCTGCGCAACATCGACCGCTGGGTCGTGGGCGCCTCGCTGTCATTCGCGGCGCAGCGCCGGCCCGGGTGCCTGTTCGTGCGCCTCGCCAAGGACAGCCTCCTCGATCCGTCGTTCGCGAACTGGCTGGACGGCCAGCGCAAGGCGACCAACGCCGAGCCCGGCCGTGTCTGCTTCCAGGTCACCGAGGAAATCGCGGCGGCCTACGTCACGCAGATCAAGGCTTTTGCCGAGGCCATCAAGGCGCGCGGCTTTCGCTTCGCGATCGAACGCTTCGGCGGCGGGCGCAATCCGCAGGGCCTGCTCGAGACGATGCCGGTCGATTTCATCAAGATCGACGGCGCGTTGATCCAGGGTCTCGCCGGTGACGTCGACCTGCAGCAACAGGTGCGCGCGGTGGTCGACGCCGCGACGAAGCGGCGCATCGAAACGATCGCCGAGCGCGTCGAAGACGCGAACACGATGGCGGTGCTCTGGCAGCTGGGCGTGCAATTCATCCAGGGCTATTTTGTGCACGCGCCCGAGGACGTGAAAATCTGACCGGATAGCCGTCCGCCGTTCGCCCTTACGCCCTGGCCTCGGGCCAAGCGGCCTGCAGTCCATTCACGTTCCGCCACCCCCGCGGCAACACCGCCCCACGCTGCGCGCGCTCACCGCGGTAGTCCTTCAGCTCCGGGGCGCCGAGCGTCATGCGCCGCTCGCCGGACAGCACGGCGAGCGAGCCGCCCGGCGGCACGACGGCGATGCCGGTGAGGACTTCCTCGCGCGACTGTGCCTTCTTGCCTGCAATGCCGAACAGCTTGTTGCCCTTGCCTTTCGGCAGCTCGGGCACGTCGGCGGCCGGGAATACGAGCAATTTTCCCTCGCTGTTCACGACCGCGACGAGCGCATCGCCGGCCGGCACGGGCACCGGCGGCAGGACCAGGGCATTCGGCGGCACCGACAGCACGGCCTTGCCCGCCTTGCGATCGGTCAGCAGCTCCCTGATGCGCACCGTGAAACCGTAGCCTGCGTCCGAGGCGAGGAGCCACAGGTCGTCGGGCTCGCCCATCAGCACGCCGGCGAATTTCGCGCCGTCCGGCGGATCGAGGCGCCCCGACAGCGGCTCTCCCTGGCCGCGCGCCGAAGGCAGCGTGTGGGCAGCGAGGCTGTACGCGCGCCCGGTGCTGTCGAGGAACACGGCGGGCTGCAGGCTGCGCCCGCGCGCGGCGGACTGGAATGCGTCGCCGGTCTTGTACGAGAGGCTCTGCGGGTCGATCTCGTGGCCCTTTGCCGATCGCACCCAGCCGGCGGCCGACAGCACGACGGTCACCGGCTCGTTGGCCAGCAGTTCCTTCTCGTCGATCGCCTGCGCAGCCTCGCGCTCGACGATCTTCGAGCGCCGCTCGTCGCCGTATTTCTCCGCATCCGCCTGCAATTCCCCGGCCACGAGCTTGCGCAGTTTCGCCTTGCTCGCGAGCGTCGCCTCGATTTCGTCGCGCTCGTCGAACAGCGCCTTCTGTTCCTCGCGGATCTTCATTTCCTCGAGCTTCGCGAGGTGGCGCAGCTTCGTCTCGAGGATCGCCTCGGTCTGCTCCTCCGAAAGCCTGAAGCGTTTCATCAGCACCGGCTTCGGCTCGTCCTCGCGGCGGATGATGCGGATCACTTCGTCGAGGTTGAGATAGACGACCAGCAGGCCGTCGAGGATATGCAGCCGGCGCGTCACCTTGTCGAGCCGCCACTCGAGGCGGCGGCGCACGGTCGCGAGCCGGAACGCGAGCCACTGCGAAAGGAACTCGCGCAGCCCCATGACCCGCGGCCGCCCGTCGAGGTCGATCACGTTGAGATTGACGCGGTAGTTGCGCTCGAGATCGGTGGTCGCAAGGAGATGCGCCATCAGCTGTTCGAGATCGACGCGATTCGAGCGCGGCACGATCACCAGACGCGTCGGATTGCGGTGGTCCGACTCGTCGCGCAGGTCCTCGACCATCGGCAGCTTCTTCGCGCGCATCTGCTCGGCGATCTGCTCCTGCACGCGCGCGCCCGAGACCTGGTGCGGCAGCCGCGTGATCACGACATTGCCGTCCTCGATGGCGTAGACCGCGCGCGCCTTGAAGCTGCCGACGCCCTTGTCGTAGAACTCGACCAGATCCGAACGCGGCGACACGATCTCGGCGCCGGTCGGCAGGTCGGGGCCCTTGACGAACTTCATCAGCGCACGCGTCGTCGCTTCCGGCTCCTCGAGCAGGTGCAGGCAGGCCGCCGCCACTTCGCGCAGGTTGTGCGGCGGCACGTCGGTGGCCATGCCGACCGCGATGCCGGACGTGCCGTTCAGCAGCAGGTTCGGCAGCCGCGCCGGCAGCATCACCGGCTCCTCCAGCGTGCCATCGAAGTTCGGCTGCCAGTCGACGGTGCCGTCGCCGAGCTCGCGCAGCAGCACTTCCGCGTAGCGCGTGAGCTTCGCCTCGGTGTAACGCATCGCGGCGAACGACTTCGGGTCGTCGGACGAGCCCCAGTTGCCCTGGCCGTCGATGACCGGATAGCGGTACGAGAACGACTGCGCCATCAGCACCATCGCCTCGTAGCAGGCGCTGTCGCCGTGCGGATGGAACTTGCCGATGACATCGCCGACCGTGCGCGCGGACTTCTTGTGCTTCGACGCCGCGGACAGGCCGAGCTCGCTCATCGCGTAGATGATGCGTCGCTGCACGGGCTTGAGTCCGTCGCCGAGCGCCGGCAGCGCCCGGTCGAGGATCACGTACATCGAGTAGTCGAGGTAGGCCTTTTCGGTGAATGTCCGAAGCGCCTGCTTCTCGATGCCCTCGAAGTTCAGTTCCTGGTCCTGCATGTACCCGTCAGACCTGCGCGAGATTGCCCTTGTGCTCGAGCCATTCGCGCCGGTCGCCGGCGCGCTTCTTGGCGAGCAGCATGTCCATCAGCTGATCGGCCTGGTCGTCGGCGCTCACGGTCAGCTGCACGAGCCGGCGCGTGCGCGGATCCATGGTCGTCTCGCGCAGTTGCGAAGGATTCATCTCGCCGAGGCCCTTGAAGCGCGTGACCACCGGCCTGGCGCGCGCCTTTTCGCTCTCGAGCCGCTTCAGGATGTCGTCGCGCTCGGCTTCATCGAGCGCGTAGTGCACGCTCTTGCCGGCGTCGATGCGAAACAGCGGCGGCATCGCCACATGCACGTGGCCCTGCGTCACGAGCGGACGAAAATGGCGCAGGAACAGCGCGCACAGCAGCGTCGCGATGTGCTGCCCGTCGGAATCGGCGTCGGCGAGAATGCACACCTTGTGGTAGCGCAGGTCCGACAGGTCGGTCGCGCCGGCATCGATGCCGAGAGCCACGCTGATGTCGTGCACTTCCTGCGAGTTGCCGATGTCGCGCGCATCGACTTCCCAGGTGTTCAGGATCTTGCCCCGAAGAGGCATGATCGCCTGGAACTCGCGATCGCGCGCCTGCTTCGCCGAGCCACCGGCCGAGTCGCCCTCGACGAGGAAGAGCTCGGAGTGCACGGGGTCCTGCGAGGAGCAGTCGGCGAGCTTGCCGGGCAGCGCCGGCCCGCTCGCGATGCGCTTCCTCTGCACGCGCTGCGCGGCCTTCAGGCGCTCCTGCGCGTTCGCGATGGCGAACTGCGCGATGCGCTCGCCGGCATCCGGGTGCTGGTTGAGCCACAGCGCGATGGCGTCCTTCGCGTAATTCTCGACGAGTTGCGCCGCATCGCGCGATCCGAGCCGCTCCTTCATCTGCCCCGCGAACTGGGGCTCGCGCATCTTGATCGACAGCACGAAGCTGACCTTGTCCCAGACGTCCTCGGCGGTGAGCTTGACGCCGCGCGGCACGAGGTTCCTGAACTCGCAGAACTCGCGCACCGCGCTCACGAGGCCCGCGCGCAGGCCGTTCACGTGCGTGCCGCCATCCACGGTCGGGATCAGGTTGACGTAGCTCTCGGCCACCGCGGCGCCACCGTCCGGCACCCACGCGAGCGCATACGAGACCGAATCACCGTCACCTTCGCGACCGCCGGTAATCGGGTCGGCCGGCAGGCGATCGGCGGCGCCGAGTTCCTCGGTGAGATAGGCCCCGAGATCGCCGGTGAAGAACCACTCGTCCGCCTCGCCGGTCGCCTCGTTCGCGAACCTGACGCGCAGGCCCGGACACAGCACCGCCTTGGCCTTGAGGACATGCTTCAACTGCGGCACCGAGAACTTGCCGGCATCGAAGAACTTCGGATCGGGCCAGAAGCGCACGGTGGTGCCGGTATTGCGCTGGCCGACCGTGCCGATCGCCTCGAGCTTCGAGGCAACCTTGCCGTCCTTGAAGCTGATGTTGTATTCGCGGCCGCCGCGGCGGATCCAGCATTCGAGGTGGGTCGAGAGCGCATTCACGACCGAGACGCCGACGCCGTGCAGGCCGCCCGAGAACTTGTAGGCCGAATCCGAGAACTTTCCGCCGGCGTGCAGGCGGGTGAGGATCAGTTCGACCCCGCTCACCTTCTCCTTCGGATGGATGTCGACCGGCATGCCGCGGCCGTTGTCGGCCACTTCGAGCGAACCGTCCTGGTGGAGTGTCACGGCGATCTCGTCGCAATGACCCGCGAGCGCCTCATCGACGCTGTTGTCGATCACCTCGTGCGCGAGATGGTTCGGGCGGCTCGTGTCGGTGTACATGCCCGGCCTGCGGCGGACGGGCTCGAGACCGGAGAGGACTTCGATGTCGGAAGCGTTGTAGGACTGGCTCATGAGGCAGCCGGAATTCTAGCAGAGAGCGTCGACCTCTCAGCTGAAGTCTGCGACCAATGCCCGGCGCTTCGGCTCGGGCACGACGACACTGTGGGAATACTGCGGATGCTCCATGCCGGCGTGCAGCGCGGCACCATTTCGCAGCGCCGCGATCGCCGCGGGTGGCAGTTCGAAACGCAGGAAATGCACGGCCGAGGTCTTCTCGTCGTTCGTGCGCTCGAGGTCCTCGTCCGCGATCGCCATGATGCGCGCGTGGCCTGCCACCTGGACCCAGCAGCGCGACTCGATGCCGCGCAGCCTCGCGAGCTGGCGCGCGCGCTCGGCCGGGTCGACGTACTCGATCAGCAGCGTGACCTTCCAGTTGCGGCCGTCCGGAATCAGCGGGTTGTATGCCGCCAGTTCATCGAGGATTCCGCCGGCCTCGAAGATGCGCTCGACGCGCAGCATCTCCTGCACCTGGTACTGCACCGTGAGCCGATCCTCGAAGCACCAGGTCGCATGCGGGCCCACCGCGAGCTGGCGGTCGCGCTTGTGCGCAATGACCCGCTCGCGGAACGCGGGCCGCTCGCGCGCGTACTGCTCCAGCGACATCAGATCGGCGGGAACGAGCATCGTCACAGCCCGTATGCCATGCGCAGCAGCCGCAGCGGATGCTCGGGCGCCGGCGCATCGTTGCCGAGGCCGCTTTCGATCTGGTGCCCCGCCATCGGACAGTCGCTCGAATAGTGGTCGGCCGCCGCGTGCGCGACACGATCGACGACCGGCTTGCCGATCCGCACGGACGCGGCCCGGTATTCCTTCTTGACGGCGTACGTGCCGTTGTGGCCGGAGCACCGTTCGATCACTTCGATGGTCGTGCCGGGAATGAGCCGCAGCAGGTCGCGCGTCTTGAGACCGATGTTCTGCACGCGCAGGTGACATGCCACGTGGTAGCTCACCTTGCCGAGTGCATTGCTGAAATCCGTGCGCAGCAGGCCCGCCTTGTGGCGCAGCATCAGGTATTCGAACGGATCGAAAATCGCCTCGGCGACCGCGCGCACCTCGGCATCATCCGGGAACAGCAGCGGCAGTTCCGCCTTGAACATCAGCACGCAGGAGGGAATCGGCGCGACGATGTCGTGCCCGGCGGCGATCAGCGCCGCGAGGCGTGGCACGTTTTCCGCCTTGTAGCGCGCGATCGTCTCGAGGTCGCCGAGTTCGAGCTTCGGCATGCCGCAGCACTTCTCGCCCGACACGACCGTGACCGGAATGCCGTTGTGCGCGAATACCGCGGCGAGGTCCTCGGGCAGCGCGGTCTCGTTGCGGTTGCCGTAGCAGGTGACGAACAGCGCCACCTTGCCGCGCGTTTCGGCGGTCGGCGTGATCGTGGTCGCGGCCGCGCGCCGCGCCTGCTTCCTTGCGCGCGAGCGCCCCGTGCGCGAGTGGTACTTCGGGATCGGCGCCGTGCGATCGACACCGAGTGTCTTCTCGAGCAGCACGCGTCCCGCTTTCGTGCCGTTCACGGCATTGACGATTTCCGCGACGACCGGGATGCCCGCGAGGGCGCCGACCGCACCGGTCGAACTCAGCAGCCGGTCGCGAAAACGCGGGCGGCCCTTCTTCGCCGCGACCGTCTTCGCGCGCAGCATCAGGTGCGGGAAATCGACATTGAACGGATGCGGCGGCACATAGGGACACTTCGTCATGAAGCACAGGTCGCAGAGGTAGCAGTGATCGACGACCTCATCGAAAATGCGCCGCTCGACCGCCGCGACCTCGCCGGTATCCGTCGCATCGATCGCATCGAACAGCGTCGGGAACGCGTTGCAGAGCGAAAAGCAGCGCCGGCAACCGTGGCAGATGTCGAAGACGCGCTCGAGTTCCTTCCCGAGCGCGACCTCGTCGTAAAACGACGGACTCTGCCAGTCGATCGGGTGGCGGGTGGGCGCCTCGAGGCTGCCCTCGCGCGGCGGACCACCCATGCCGCTCACAGCGCGTCGAGCGCCTTCTGGAAGCGGTTCGCGTGCGAACGCTCCGCCTTCGCGAGCGTCTCGAACCAGTCGGCGATTTCGCCGAAGCCTTCGTCGCGCGCGGCCTTCGCCATGCCCGGATACATGTCGGTGTACTCGTGCGTCTCGCCGGCGATCGCGGCCTTGAGATTCAGCTTCGTGTCGCCGATCGGCAGTCCCGTGGCCGGATCACCCGACGCCTCGAGATACTCGAGGTGGCCGTGCGCGTGGCCCGTCTCGCCTTCCGCCGTGGAGCGAAACACCGCGGAAACGTCGTTGTAACCCTCGACATCCGCCTTGGCTGCGAAGTAGAGGTAACGGCGGTTCGCCTGGGACTCCCCCGAAAATGCGTCCTTCAGATTCTGTTCGGTCTTCGTACCCTTGAGAGCCTTCATTGGGAGCCTCCATTGTTAGACTAAGTCTAAAGCAGAGCGCGAATGTAGACCCGTGGGCGGGGCGCGTCAACCGATCGCCGCGCTGCAGCAACCGCGTTGACCTGCCGTCTGCGCCCTCGTAACGTGGCGCCACTTTTTCCCCCGGGGGTAAGGCTTGGACAAGCCAGCCAAGGCGCCGGATTTCGAGAAGGCGCTCGGTGAACTCGAGAAGCTCGTCGAGCGACTCGAACGCGGTGACCTGCCGCTCGACAAGGCCCTCGAGGCATTCGAGCGCGGCGTCGCGTTGACGCGCCAGTGCCAGGAAGCATTGCAGGCCGCGCAGGCGAAGGTCGAAATCCTCGCGAACCGCGATTCCGCCACGCCCGGACCCTTCAGTCCCGACGACGATACCGAGTGAACGACACTGCCTTCGGGGCGCGCATGGCGGGCCTGCAGTCCCGTATCGAAGGGGTGCTCGATCGTGCCCTGGCGCTGCCCGACGCCGCGACCGCGCGGCTCCGGGAGGCGATGCGCTACAGCGTGCTCGGCGGCGGCAAGCGGCTGCGGCCCCTCCTCGTCTATGCGACCGGCTCGGCGCTCGGCGCGCCGCTCGATGTACTCGATGCCCCCGCGGCGGCCGTCGAGATGATCCATGTCTACAGCCTCATCCACGATGATCTGCCGGTCATGGATGACGATGACCTGCGGCGCGGGCGTCCGACCTGCCATCGCGCCTTCGACGAACCCACCGCGCTGCTCGCGGGCGACGCGCTGCAGGCGCATGCGTTCGAGATGCTGTCGCAGCCCGCGGGAGGCTCCAGCGGCGTCGAAGCCGCGGTGCCACTCGCGATGATCCGCGTGCTCGCGACGGCGATCGGCACGAGCGGCATGGCGGGCGGACAGGCGATCGATCTCGAGTCGATCGGGCACGCGCTCGACCTGCCCGCGATCGAGAACATGCATCGGCGCAAGACGGGTGCGCTGATCCGTGCGAGCGTGCTGCTCGGAGCGATCGCCGCGGGAACGCACGGCGGCGACCGTTACGAGGCGCTGGCGCGATTCGGCGCCGAGATCGGCCTCGCATTCCAGATCCAGGACGACATCCTCGACGTCGAGGGCAGCACCCTGCTGCTCGGCAAGGCTTCGGGAGCCGATGCCGCGCGCGACAAGCCCACCTACCCGAGCCGGGTGGGGCTGCCCGAGGCGCACCGGCTCGCCATGGCCGCGCATGACCGGGCGCTCGCCGCCCTTGCGCCCCTCGGTGCCGCCGCGGCAGCACTCGAGGAACTCGCGCACTTCGTGGTGCGACGCGAGCGATGAGCTAGAATTTCCGGCTACCCATGCCCATTCCCGCCGACACCTATCCGACGCTCGCCGCCGTCGCCCGTTCGCCCGCGAACCTGCGCGGCCTGCCGCAGGAACGCCTCGGGACGCTCGCCGAGGAGTTGCGTGCGTGGCTCATCGCCTCGGTCAGCACGCGCGGCGGCCATTTCGCCGCGGGCCTCGGGACCGTCGAACTCGCGATCGCGCTCCACTACGTCTTCGAGACGCCGCACGACCGGCTCGTGTGGGATGTGGGCCACCAGGCGTATCCGCACAAGGTGCTCACGGGCCGCGGCGATCGCCTGCAGACGATCAAGCAGCGCCACGGCCTCGCGCCGTTCCCGACGCGCGCCGAAAGCGAATACGACACCTTCGGTGTCGGCCACTCGAGCACTTCGATCAGCGCCGCGCTCGGCATGGCGGTGGCCGCGGCGCAGCGTGGCGAGCGGCGCAGTTGTGTCGCCGTGATCGGCGACGGCGCGCTCACCGCGGGCCTCGCCTGGGAAGCGATGCTGAATGCCGGGGCGAGCAAGGCCGACATCATCGTCGTGCTGAACGACAACGACATGTCGATCTCGGAGAACGTCGGCGCGCTGTCGCATTACCTCGCGCGCATTCTCTCGAGCCGCACCTACGCGCGGGTGCGCGAAGGCGGCAAGCGCATCCTGCGGGAGATGCCGACGATGCGCGAGTTCGCCCGCCGCTCCGAAGAACACCTGAAGGGCATGGTGCTGCCCGGGACGCTGTTCGAGGAACTCGGTTTCACCTACCACGGGCCGGTGGATGGCCACGACCTCAAGGCGCTCGTGCCGATGCTGCGCAACCTGCGCGGCCTCACGGGGCCGCATTTCCTGCACATCGTCACGCAGAAGGGCAAGGGCTACGCGCCCGCCGAGGCCGATCCGATCACCTGGCACGGCCCCGGCCCGTTCGATCCCGCGAGCGGCACGATCTTCAAGGAATCGGCGAGCGGCCCGTCGTACTCGCAGGTATTCGGCGAATGGCTGTGCGACATGGCGGAGCGCGACCGGCGCATCATCGGCATCACGCCCGCGATGCGCGAAGGCTCGGGCCTCGTCGAGTATTCGAAGCGCTTCCCGGATCGCTACTACGACGTCGCGATCGCCGAGCAGCACGCGGTGACCTTCGCGGCGGGCCTCGCGTGCGAGGGCCTGAAGCCGGTGGTGGCGATCTACTCCACTTTCCTGCAGCGCGCCTACGACCAGCTGATCCACGACGTCGCGCTGCAGAACCTGCCGGTCGTGTTCGCACTCGATCGCGCGGGCCTGGTCGGCGGTGACGGCGCGACCCACCAGGGCAGCTTCGACTTCTCCTACCTGCGCTGCATCCCGAACCTCACGGTGATGGCGCCGGCCGACGAGAACGAGTGCCGGCAGATGCTCTACACCGCGACCACACTCGATGGTCCCGCCGCCGTGCGCTATCCGCGCGGTGGCGGGCCGGGTGTGAAGATCGTGTCCGCGATGACCGCTCTGCCGGTCGGCAGGGCGGAACTGCGCCGCGAGGGGCGCAGCGGCCTGCTCGTGCTCGCCTGGGGTGCGCTCGTCGAGGCGGCCACCGCCATCGGTGACCGGTTCGACGCCACCGTGGTCAACATGCGCTTCGTGAAGCCGCTCGACGAAACGCTCGTGCTGCAGCTCGCGGCGCGACATCGCGCCGTGCTGACGCTCGAGGAGAACGTGGTCGCCGGAGGCGCCGGTTCCGCGGTCTGCGAGCTGCTCGCGGCCGAAGCGATCACCGTGCCGCTCCTCTCGCTCGGTATTCCTGACCGCTTCATCGAGCACGGCTCGCGCAAGGATTGCCTCGAGATGGCCGGGCTCGATGCCGCGAGCCTGCTCGACGCGACCGATCGCTGGTGGTCGACCCTGACGGCAGGCCCGGCCCGCGCCCGTATAATGGCCCCATGAATCCCCCCGTTTCCGCTCCCCGCCCGCAGGCGCACGCCGTCGAAGACGTCCAGGGCCATGCCGACACGCGTCGCATCCCGATCAACAAGGTCGGCATCAAGGACATCGCGCATCCGGTGCGCGTCAGGGACCGTGCCGAGGGCGAGCAGCACACGATCGCGACCTTCAACATGTACGTGAACCTGCCCCACAATTTCAAGGGCACGCACATGTCGCGCTTCGTCGAGATCCTGCATGGGCAGCGCGAGGTGTCGGTCGAATCCTTCGGCGCGATGCTCGAGAAGATGACGCAGCGGCTCGAGGCCGACGCCGGCCACATCGAAATGGGCTTCCCGTTCTTCGTGACGAAATCGGCGCCGGTATCCGGCGTCAGGAGCCTGATGGACTACCGCGCGGCGCTGATCGGCGAGCATCGCCACGGCGTCACATCGCTCTGGATCAGGGTGGTCGTGCCGGTGACGAGCCTGTGCCCGTGCTCGAAGCGGATTTCCGAGCGTGGCGCGCACAACCAGCGCTCGCACGTCACCATCGAGGTGAAGTTGCGCAGCCACCTGTGGATCGAGGAACTGATCGAGGTTGCCGAATCGGAGGCCTCGAGCGAGCTGTACGGGATCCTGAAGCGTCCCGACGAGAAGTACGTGACCGAGCGCGCCTACGACAACCCGAAATTCGTCGAGGACCTGGTGCGCGACGTGGCGCTGCGCCTCAACAAGGACGAGCGGATCGCGGCCTACGTGATCGAAGCCGAGAATTTCGAGTCGATCCACAACCACTCGGCCTACGCGCGCATCGAGCGCGACAAGGACGCGGGCCCGTCAGCCGCCCGCTAGCGGCTCCCGCAGGCACAGCAGGTCGAAGCGCGTGCCGCGCGCAGCGTGCGCGGCGAGGTAGTCCGCGAGCGGACCGGCGATGCGCTCGACGCGCGCGCCACGCACCGCGTAGGCATGCGCGAACGCCGCGCCGAGGATCGCGGCGAATTCGGCCGCGGTGCAGCCCTGTTCCGCGAGTTGTTCCGGCGCGTACTCGACGTACAGCGCCCGCGTGCGCGACAACGATTCGCGCGCTCCGCGCAGCACCTGCACCTCGTAGCCTTCCGCGTCGACGATCAGCAGATCGATGCCCGGCCAGTCCGCCGGCAGGGACGCATCGAGCGTCGCGACCGGCACCGTGATCTCGCCGGCCACGCTCACGCGGCTGTTGCCCGAATTGATCGGATTCTCGGTGAAGCGCACCACACCCGGCGCCGCGCCGACGGCGCCCGGTTGCACGCGCAGTCCGGCGAGGCCGTTCAGCACTAGGTTCAATTCGAGGAAGCGCCGGTTGCGCGGGCTCGGCTCGAAGGCGAGCGCACCGGCCGCACCCGAAACACGCGCGATCGGAATCAGCACGCTGCCGATGTGCGCGCCGACCACGACGAGGCGAGCGCCCGGCGCGATGAGCGAACGCAGCAGTGTCACCTGCGCCCAGTCATACTCGCCGCGCTCGAGCAGGTGTCGCGACACGTTGAAGTCGCGCGCATCGACGACCAGCGTGCCGTTCCTCGCCTCGGCGACGAGCCCGAGGCCGTGCGCCGCCAGCACGCGGGCGCGTGCGCGGCCGCGCAGCAGCCGCGAAATGCGCTTTCGCCACGGAACCTGCATCGCGGCATTGTCGCCGTTTTCTGTACCATGGCGCCACATCGGAGAGGGGTCCCGCCATGCATGTCCGTACGCACGCGCCCGCTGTCGTTGCACTCGCCGTCATCGTGTTCGCCATCGCCGCGCTCGCACCGCGCGCCGCCGCCGGCGCCGATGCCGCGGCGCTCGACGCCGCATCGATCGCGAGGCTCGCGTTCGTCGGTGATGCGCAGGTCTCGGCCGATGGCCGGCGCATCGCCTATGTCGTCGCCCACGTCGATCCGGACAAGGACAACTACCAGGGTGACATCTGGCTGATCGACGGCCAGGCCGCACCGCGCCTGCTGATCGGCGGCGTGGCGGACGATTCGCGGCCGCGCTGGTCACCCGATGGCACGCTGCTCGCCTTCCTCTCGAATCGGACCGAGGCACGCCAGATCCACATCCTCGACATGCGCGGCGGCGAGGCCTGGCCGCTGACCGCGGAGAAGTCGGGCGTCGGCGCCTTCGCCTGGTCGCCCGATGGCCGGCGCATCGCCTACCTCGCGCGCCCGGCGGAGTCCGGGGCGCCGAAAAAGGAAAACGGCGCCGGCAAGGCCCGCGTCACGGAACGCCTTTTCTATCGCACGGACGGTGCGCCGGGTTTCCTGCCGCAGCAGCGCTCGCAGCTCTGGGTCGTCGACGCGACGGTCGATCACGGCCCGGCGATCGGGCCGCTGTGGGATGGGCGCACGGAACCCTCCGAACCCGCCTGGACACCCGACGGCGAGGCGCTGGTCTTCAGCGCACTGCCCGATCCGGACCCGCCTGCCGCCCCGATCGACACCGAACTCTTTCGCGTCGCCGTCGCGGCGGGTGCGCGCGCGACACCAATGACGGCGCGCCGCGGTCCCGACAACGGCCCGGTGGCGATCGCGCGCGACGGGAGGATCGCCTGGACCGGCTTCGACGAACAGCAGCCGCCGCGCAGCGCGACGACCAACCGGCTCTACGTGGCCGCGCCTGCCGGCGCCGCGCTCGGCCCGGCCACGGATGTCACCGGAGAGTTCGATCGCAACGTCGACGAGAGCGTGATGAGCGACACGCCGCTGCCGACCGGTGGCGGCGGTGCGCGCGCGAGTTTCGACGCGAGCGGCCGGGCGCTTTATTTCATCGCGGCAGACCGGGGCCTCGCGCAGCTCTATCGGGTCGATGCGCGCGGCGGCAAGCCTGCCGTCGTGTCGGCGCCGCTGCGGGGCGACCTGCGCGAGTTCTCGATCGCGCGCACGGGCCGCATCGCCGCCGTGTTCGGCTCGCCGACGCAGCCCTACGACGTGTGGACCCTCGACCGCCCCGGGGGCCGCTGGGTGCAGCGCACGACCCACGGCCGCGACGCGCTCGCGGGCGCAACGTTTGCGCCCTACGAGGAGTTGTGGACCGAATCATTCGACGGCACGCGCATCCAGGGCTGGCTGCTCACGCCGCCCGGCTTCGATGCGGCGAAGAAACATCCGCTGATGCTCTACATCCACGGCGGGCCGCACGCGATGTACGGCGAGAGTTTCTTCCACGAGTTCCAGGTGCTCGCGAACGCGGGCTTCCTCGTGCTGATCGCCAATCCCCGCGGCAGCACGGGCTACGGCGCGGATTTCGCCAACAGCGTGCAGTACCGCTATCCGGGTGACGACTACCGCGACCTGATGAGTGTGCTCGATGCGGTGATCGCGCGCGGCTACGTCGATGCGACCCGCCTCGGCGTCGGCGGCGGCAGCGGCGGTGGCGTGCTGACGAGCTGGACGATCGCGCAGACCGGCCGGTTCGCCGCCGCGCTCGTCGAGCGGCCGGTCGTCGACTGGGCCTCGTTTGCCGCCGTCTCGGACCTGAACCTTTACTTCGTGCAGCACTGGTTCCGCGACTTCCCGTGGCGCGCGCCGCAGGACTACTTCGCGCGTTCGACGCTGAACCAGGTCGACAAGGTGACGACGCCCGTGCTCGTGATCCAGAGCGAGCAGGACTACCGCACGCCGCAGGACCAGGGCATCGGGTATTACAACGCGCTCAGGATGCTCGGCAAACCGGCGAAGCTCGCGCTCTTCCCGGGTTCGTCGCACGGCCTGTCGCGGAACGGGCCACCGGGCCAGCGCGTCGAACGGCTCGGGATCATCCTCGACTGGTTTGGGGGCCGGCTTCTGCCGCCGCCCGCTGTTCCGCGTTCTGCAGGCGACTGATCATGCCGCGGAGGAACACGCGGTTGAAGCGCAGCTGGCAGGAAGCCGATACCTGCTCGAGCAGCGTCGAGCTGACCTTGAGCACGGTGACGGCGCCGTTCGCCTTCACCGTCGCGGTGCGCTTCGCGCCCTGCACGTAGCTCGTCTCGCCGAAGCAGTCCCCGCTCTCGAGCGCGCCGAGGCGCCGTCCATGGCGCTCGACGACGCACTCGCCGGCCACGACCACGTAGAACCGGTCGTCCATCTCGCCTTCCTTGACGATCTCCTCGGACCCCGCATAGTCCTGCCAGTTGCTCGCGCGCAGCACTTCCCAGATCTCGGCGTGCGAAAACTCGTGGAAGAATTTCAGGCGCCGCAGGGTCGCGAACTGCTCCTGCTGGTCGATGCGCGCGTAGCGCTGGCGCAGCTTCTGGTGCACGCGCGTGAGCTCCGCCGCGAGGTCGAGCCCGCTCTTGTAGCGCTTCTCCGGGTTTTTCTGCAGCGCCATCGCGACGACGGTCTCGAGTTCCTCGGGCACGTCGGGCGCGAGCGTGTGGATCGGCGCCGGCGTCGCGTAGACGATCTGGTGCAGGAGCTTGGCGAGGTTGCCGGCGCGAAACGGCCGCACGCCCGACAGCAGCTCGTACATCACCGCGCCGAGCGAGTAAAGGTCCGAGCGGTTCGTCAGCTCGAGGCTCTGCACCTGCTCGGGCGACATGTAGGACGGGCTGCCGGCGATGCCCTCGATGCGCGAGATGTCGGAATCGGCGACCAGCGCGATGCCGAAATCGATGATTCGCACGTCGCTGTCCTGCGTCAGCATGATGTTCGAGGGCTTCACGTCGCGATGGATCACGCCGCGTGAATGCGCGTAGTTGAGCGCCTTGGCGCACTTGTAGACGATCTCGACGACATCGTCGACGCGCAGCAGGTTGTCGGACTTGCAGTAGGCCGCCAGCGTGCGCGCGCCGTGCACATGCTCGGTGACGATGTAGCAATGGCCGTTCTCTTCGCCCGCGTCGTAGATCGGCAGGATATGCGGATGCTGCAGCATGCCGACCATGTGCGCTTCGGAGAGGAACATCTTGCGCGAGATCCGCGCGCGCTCCTCGTCGCCGCCGGCGTCGATGTTGTACACCTTGATCGCCACGTCGCGGCCGTAGTACGGGTCGTGCGACAGGTACACCGTGCCGGTGCTGCCCTTGCCGACCTCGTTGACGATCACGTACTTGCCGATCTTGTCGGGGATCCTGCCGTTCGGCAGTGCTTGTTGGGCCGGCGTGGACATCGCGCGGCAGAATATGTGGCGCCGCCGGGCGCGATCTGTGATGCGTCTCGCGGATCGCCGGCCGGCAGCGCGCGCTGTGACGCAGGGCGTCAGCGGGCGAAGTGGTCGAACCCGGAATGCGAGAACTCGATCACACTGTCGCCCCGGCAGACCGTGATGTCGCGGCCTTCGGTGACCCGGCCGATGGCCGTGCAGGCGAGCCCCGCGAGCGCCGCGGCCCGCGCGGCCGGCACCGTGAAACAGAGCTCGT
The DNA here is from genome assembly GCA_019187495.1 of Steroidobacteraceae bacterium. GTDB lineage: Bacteria > Pseudomonadota > Gammaproteobacteria > Steroidobacterales > Steroidobacteraceae > CADEFQ01. The sequence goes on along the minus strand of JABAQN010000001.1, from coordinate 54,679 downwards.
AGTCATCGCCGCCGGTCAGCGCGAAGTGTTCGGCGGCCGCACGCCCCGCGATGGCGATGAGCGGCGCCGAAAGCGGCAGTTGCGTGACATCGACCCGTACGCCGCAGTCGCTCGCCCGCGCGAGCTTGGTGAGATCGCCGGCGAGGCCGTCGGAAATATCGATGCAGGCGCTCGCGACACCACGCAACCGCGGGCCGGCTGTCGAGCGCGGCGTCGGGTAGAGGAATCGCCTGCGGAGCACCTCGAGCGCGGCCTCGTCCGCCATCGCAGGCGTGCGCAATCGACCCTGCAGCAGCGCAAGCCCGCAGGCGGCGTCGCCCGGCGTGCCCGTCACGCACACGAGATCACCCGGCCGCGCGCCGCCGCGCAGCAGCGCCTCGCCGCGCGGCGCGAATCCCAGCACCTGGACCGTGACGGTGAGCGGACCCGCGGTCATGTCACCGCCGACAAGTTGCAGGTCATGTGCGCGCGCGAGCGCTGCGAAGCCCGCGGCAAACGCTTCGAGCCAGCGCTCATCGGCGCGCGGCAGCGTCAGCGCGAGCAGCGCCCACGCAGGCGCGGCGCCCATGGCCGCGATATCGCTCAGGTTCACCGCGAGTGCCCGATGACCGATCGAGTTCGCCGGGCTGCCCGCCGGGAAATGCACACCCTCGACGAGCGTATCGACGACCGCGACGAGTTCCTGGCCCGCCGGCGGCGCGAGCACGGCCCCGTCGTCGCCCACTCCGACGCGCACGTCGCGCCGCGCGCCGATATCGCGAAAATACCGGTCGATCAGCGCGAACTCGCCGGGCGGCATGGCGACGCCGCCGTCAGTGCTCGTCGCGGCGCAAGTCGCGCGCCGCGCGATCGAGCACCGCGTTCACGTATTTGTGGCCGTCGGTGGCGCCGAAGCGGCGTGCGAGCCCGACGCCTTCATTGATCACGACCCGATACGGCACATCGGGCCGCGCCGACAGTTCATAAAGCCCGATCAGCAGCACCGCGTGCTCGACGGGATCGAGCTCCGATGGCGCGCGATCGATATAGGGCACGAGCGCGGCGTCCCAGCGCGCGCCGTCTGCCGCAACTGCGCGCACCAGCGCGTCGAAGTATTCGCGATCGGCCTTCGGCATGTCGTCGGCCGCCGCGAATTCGAGCAGCAGGTCCTGCCACGGCCCGGCATTGACCTGCCAGCGATAGAGCGCCTGCAGCGCGAGCCTGCGCGCCACGGCGCGGCGGTTCGATGCGGCGCGCGAACGCGTCGGTGCATCGCTCATGCGAGTCTCGGCAGCAGGTTCGCCATTTCGATGGCGCCGCACATCGCCTCGCCGCCCTTGTTGCCGGCGCGCACGGCCGCGCGCTCGACGGCCTGCTCCACGGTCTCGACGGTCAGCACGCCGAACATCACCGGCACACCCGTGTCGAGCGCCACGGTCGTGAGGCCGCGCGCGCATTCGCCCGCCACGTAGTCGAAATGCGCGGTGTCGCCGCGGATCACGCAGCCGAGCGCGACGACCGCGGCGAAGCGGCCGCTCACTGCGCACTGCCGCGCCGCGACGGGCAATTCGAACGCGCCCGGGACGCGTGCGATCACGAGTCGATCGGGCGCCCCGCCGTGGCGTTCCCATGCCTCGACGGCGCCGCGCAACAGGCTCGCCACGATGAAATCGTTGAAGCGCGCCGCCACGATCGCGACGGACAGGTGGGCGGCGGACAACTCGCCGCTGTGGACGGGGGACATGCGCGCAGTATAGCCGGGGTGCGCGCTCAGCCGTCGTTGTCGACGTAGCCTTCGATCTCGAGATCGAAGGCGGAAATGCCGTGCATCTGCTTCGGTGCCGACAGCACCTGCATGCGCGTGACACCGAGGTCCTTCAGGATCTGCGCGCCGACGCCGAAGGTCCGCAGCACCTCGCCGGCCGCCGCGGGCCCCGGCGCCTCGCCGTCGTGGATCGATGCAATCAGGTCGCGCGGTGTTTCGTGCCGGCGCAGCACGACGACCACGCCGCAGCCCTCCCGCGCGATGCGCGCCAGCGCCGCGCGCAGTGTCCAGGCGCGCGCCGGGCCCACCCCGGCGCCGAGCACGTCGCGCAATGTGTCGGCGAGGTGCACGCGCACCAGCGGCACGCGCCGGCCCGTGACATCGCCGCGCACGAGCGCGAGGTGGACATCGCGCTGCACGTGGTCTTCGTAGGCGAGCAGGCGAAACTCGCCGAACTCGGTCGCGATGGTCCGCTCCGTGATGCGCTCGACCGAACGCTCGTTGCGCAGCCGGTGGCGGATCAGGTCCGCGATCGTGCCGATGCGGATGCCGTGGTGCTTCGCGAACGCCTCGAGTTGCGGCCGGCGCGCCATCGTGCCGTCGTCGTTCATCACCTCGACGATCACGGCCGCCGGCTCGAAGCCGGCGAGGCGCGCCAGATCGCAGCCGGCCTCGGTGTGACCGGCACGCGTCAGCACGCCGCCCGGCTGCGCCATGATCGGGAAGATGTGCCCCGGCTGGCGCAGGTCCTCGGGGCGCGCGTCCGCCTTCACGGCGGTGAGCACCGTGTGCGCGCGATCGTAGGCGGAAATGCCGGTCGTGACGCCCTCCGCCGCCTCGATCGACAACGTGAAGTTCGTGCGCAGGTCGCGCTGCGTGCTGCTCACCATCAGCGGCAGGCGCAACTGCCGGCAGCGTTCCGCGGTCAGCGTCAGGCAGATGAGTCCGCGGCCGAAGCGCGCCATGAAGTTGATGTCTTCGGGGCGCACCTTCTCCGCCACGATCACGAGATCGCCCTCGTTCTCGCGATCCTCGTCGTCCATGACCAGCACCATGCGCCCGGCGCGCAGGTCCGTGAGGATTTCCGCGATGCTGTTCAGTTCCATCGGTCAATGCTCTCCGAGGCGTTCGATATAGCGGGCGACCTGGTCGACCTCGAGGTTCACGCGGCGGCCGGGGCGCCATTCGCCGAGGGTGGTGACGGCCTGGGTATGCGGCACGAGATTCACCTCGAACGTATCGCCGTCCGCCCTGTTCACCGTGAGGCTCACGCCGTCGATGCAGACCGATCCCTTGCGCGCAATGTAACGCGCGAGCGGCGCGGGCACACGGATCGCGACACGCACCGAACGCGCATCAGGCACAAGCGTCAGCACTTCGGCCACCCCGTCGACATGACCTGACACGAAGTGCCCGCCGAGCGCATCTCCGGCGCGCAGCGCCGGCTCGAGATTGACGCGCGCGCCGACCGCGAGCTCCGCGAGCGTCGTGACCGCGAGCGTTTCGCGCGAGACGTCGGCGGCGAACTCGCCGGGTCCGAGGCGGGTCGCCGTCAGGCACACGCCGTTCACGGCGATGCTGTCGCCCGGCCGCGTTCCGGCGAGCGACAGGCGGTCGACGGCGAGCACGAACTCGACGTCACCGCCGCGCGGTGTCACCGCGCGCACCGTGCCGACGTCCTGGATGATGCCCGTGAACATGCTCAGTTTCGCTCCGGAGTGAGGCGCAGCCGCAGGTCCGCGCCGAATGCGGTGACTTCCGCGATCGAAAAGCGGGGCGCCGCATCGAGCCGCTCGAGCTGCGGCCAGGACGCGAGCGGTCGCGCGGCGGGCCCGAGCAGCTTTGGTGCGAGATAGTGCAGCCATTCGTCGACGAGCCCGGCCGCGAGCAACGCGCCGGCCAGCGTCGGCCCCGCCTCGACCCAGATTTCGTTCATCGCGAGTTCCCCGAGGCGCTGCAGCGCGGCCGCGAGATCGACTCGCGCCTCACCGTCGACCGCTTCGACACGCGCGCCGCGCGCAACGAGCGCCGCGGCCGCCGCGCGCGCTCCGCCGGCGGCCGGTGCATGCAGCACGATCACCGGGCCCGGCGTGTCGAAGAGGCGCGCCGCGGGGGGCGTCCGCAGCTGCGAGTCGACCACGATGCGAGCCGGTGCGCGCAGCAGCGGCTGCGTGCGCCGCACGTCGAGCCGTGGATCGTCGGCGAGCAGCGTGCCGATGCCCGTGAGCACGGCGGAACTGCGGGCGCGCCAGTCGTGCACGTCGGCCCGTGCCGCCTCGCCGGTGATCCACCGGCTGGCGCCGCTCGCGAGCGCCGTGCGCCCGTCGAGGCTCGCCGCCGTCTTCAGGCGCACCCAGGGGCGCCCGACGCGCATGCGCTTCACGAACCCGGGATTCATCGCGAGCGCCTCCGCTTCGAGGAGCCCGTGCGCCACGGCGATCCCCGCCGCGGCGAGACGCGCCGCGCCGCCTCCGTCGACACAAGGGTTCGGATCGCGCAGCGCGAACACGACGCGCGCGACCCGCGCCTCGATCAACGCATCGGTACAGGGCGGCGTGCGGCCCTGATGGCAACAGGGCTCGAGCGTGACATAGGCCGTGGCGCCCGTGGCGCGCCCGCCCGCGGCCCGCAGTGCGGCCACTTCCGCATGCGCCTCGCCCGCACGTGCGTGCCAGCCTTCGCCGACGATTTCGCTGCCGCGGGCGATCACGCAGCCCACGCGCGGGTTCGGGTCCGTCGTCTCGAGGCCGCGCGCCGCGAGCGCGAGCGCGCGTCGCATCGCCTGTTCGTCGAAGGCCGGGAACGCCGCCGTCACTTGCTGCCCTTCGGCTCGTCACCACCGCCCGGCAGGAGTTGCAGCTGGTTGCGGTCACCGGCACGGCGGCGCGGGTGGCGGCGCAACTTCTCGATCTCGTCGCGGAAGGCCTCGACGTCCTGGAAGCTGCGATACACCGACGCGAAGCGCACGTACGCGACCTCGTCGATATGCCGCAATTCCTCCATCACGTACTCGCCGATGCTGCGCGACGCGACTTCGCGCTCACCGAGGCTGCGCAGGCGGTTGCAGATGTGCGTGATCGCCGCTTCGATCGCTTCCTGTGAAACGGGGCGTTTCTCGAGCGCCTTGACGATGCCGTGGCGCATCTTCTGCTCGTCGAAGGGCTCGCGGCTGCGGTCGGCTTTCACGACTATCGGCATCACGAGTTCCGCCGTTTCGAAGGTCGTGAACCGTTCCGCACACTGCAGGCACTCGCGGCGGCGGCGGATCTGGCGGCCTTCGCCCGCGAGCCGCGAGTCGGTCACCTTGGTTTCTTCATGGCCGCAGAAGGGGCAGTGCATGGCGCTCCCCGCGCGCCGGCGTCACGGGCCGTAGACAGGGAACCGGCGGCACAGCGCGAGCACTTCGCCGCGCACGCGCTCGACGACCGGATCGGCCCCGTTCGCATCGAGCACGTCGGCGATCCAGCCCGCCACGGTCTCGACCTCCGCCTGCCGGAAACCCCGGGTGGTCGCCGCAGGCGTGCCGATGCGCAGCCCGCTCGTGACCATCGGCGGGCGGGGATCGTTCGGTACCGCGTTCTTGTTGACCGTGATGTTGGCGCGCCCGAGGGCCGCATCCGCCTCCTTGCCGGTGATCGCCTTGTCCGACAGGTCGACGAGGAACAGGTGGTTGTCGGTGCCGCCCGAGACGATCCGGTAGCCGCGCTCGGCGAGGCGCGCGCACATCACGCGCGCATTGGCGAGCACCTGCTGCTGGTAGGCCGCGAACTCCGGCTGCAGCGCCTCGAGGAGCGCGACCGCCTTGGCGGCGATCACGTGCATCAGCGGGCCGCCCTGCGTGCCGGGGAACACCAGCGAGTTGAACTTCTTCGCGAGCTCCGGGTTCTCGCGGGCGAGGATCAGCCCGCCGCGCGGGCCGCGCAGCGTCTTGTGCGTGGTGGTCGTCACGGCGTCGGCGTGCGGCAGCGGATTCGGGTAAATGCCGGCCGCAACGAGGCCCGCGACATGCGCCATGTCGACGAAGAAGTACGCGCCGACTTCGTCCGCGATGCCGCGGAACTTCGCCCAGTCGATCACGCGCGAATAGGCGGAGAACCCGGCGACGATCATCCGCGGCTTCTCCGCCCGCGCGATGCGCAACACCTCGTCGTAGTCGATCTCGCCGTTGTCGGGCCGGATGCCGTACTGCACGGCGCGGAACAGCTTGCCCGAGAAATTGACCTTCGCGCCGTGCGTCAGGTGGCCGCCATGGTCGAGGCTCATGCCGAGGATCGTGTCGCCCGGATTGCACAGCGCGAGATAGACCGCGGCGTTCGCCTGCGAACCCGAATGCGGCTGCACGTTCGCGTAGGCCGCGCCGAACAGCTTCTTCGCGCGCTCGATCGCGAGTGTTTCCGCGATGTCGACGTACTCGCAGCCGCCGTAGTAGCGCTTGCCCGGGTAGCCTTCGGCGTATTTGTTCGTCAGCACCGAACCCTGCGCCTCGAGCACCCGCGGACTCGCGTAGTTCTCCGATGCGATCAGCTCGATGTGCTCCTCCTGGCGACGGCGCTCGCCGTCGATCGCGGCGGCGAGTTCGGGATCGAAATTCGAGATGACCATGGAGGTCCGGAACATGGGCGGCGCTTTCGGTACGGCGGGAAACCCGGGGATGCGCGCATTCTACCCGAACGGGGCGGGTGCGGGGTCAGGCCGCGAGACTCTCCACGACGTTGTTCCACGCGGCGGCGAGGTTCGCGCGGTTGTAGCCGCCGCCGCCGAGCGCGAGCACGCGGCCGTGCCCGAGCCGGTCCGCGAGCACGGCGAGATCATGGCCCGCCCGTCCGTGCGCCGCCGGTGTGAACCCGAGATGCGTGATCGGGTCGCCCGCGATGCTGTCGGCGCCGCACTGCAGGATGATGAACTCCGGGCGCGCCGCCTCGATGAAGCCGAGCGCGCGCGACCACGCCGCGTCGAACGCCGCGTCGTCGGCGCCCGCGGGTACCGGCAGGTTGAGCTTCGTGCCGGCGGCCGCGCCCTTGCCGGACTCGTCGGCGGCGCCGGTGCCCGGGTAGAGCGTGCGGCCGTCCTCGTGGATGTCGGCGACGAACACCTGCGGGTCCGCTTCGTACGCATAGAAGACGCCGTCACCGTGATGCGCATCGATGTCGACATAGGCGATGCGCGTGAGGCCGTGCTCGCGCCGCAGGACCTCGATCGCGACGCCGATGTCGTTGAACACGCAAAAACCCGCCGCGTGGTCGCGCGCCGCGTGATGCAGCCCCGCGATCGGCACGAATGCCCGCCGCGCCTCGCCCGCCATGATGGCCCGCGCGGCGAGCAGCGTCGCACCGACGACCGAGGCGGACGCCTCGTAGACGCCGCGAAACGCCGGCGTATCGCCCTCGTCGAGACAACCCTGCCCCGTCGCGGACCGCTCGCGCACGAAATCGACGTACAGCGGCGTGTGAAAGAGCAGGATTTCGTCGCTCTGCGCGGGCACGGGCGCCGCGACGCGCACCCGCGAGTCGAACGCACGCGCCCCGAACTGCCGGGCGAACGCCTCGTGGCGGTCGACACCGAACGGATGACCCTCGGGAAACCCATAGCGGGCGATCGATTCGCCCATCACGACGAGCACCTGTGCCACGGCGCGGGAGCCTAGCACAGGGGCCTGCCCTACCCCATAATGCGCGCCGCTCCCATCGACCCCGGCGAAAACCATGGCGCAATACATCTACACGATGAATCGCGTCTCGAAGGTCGTGCCGCCCAAGCGCACGATCCTGCGGGACATCAGTCTGTCGTTCTTCCCGGGCGCCAAGATCGGCGTGCTCGGGCTGAACGGCGCGGGCAAGTCGACGCTGCTCAGGATCATGGCCGGCATCGACACGAACATCGAAGGCGAGGCGCGCCCGCAGTCCGGCATCCGCGTCGGCTACCTGCCGCAGGAACCGCAACTCGATCCGGCGAAGACCGTGCGCGAGGAAGCCGTGCTCGGCCTCGGCGACGCGTTCGCGCAGCTCACGCGCTTCAACGAGATCAGCGAGCGCTTCGCCGAACCGATGTCCGACGAGGAAATGACGGCGCTCCTCGACGAGCAGGCGAAGCTGCAGGACGCGATCGACTCCGCCGGCGGCTGGGAAATCGAGCGCAAGCTCGAGATCGCGGCCGACGCGCTGCGCCTGCCGCCCTGGGACGCGAAAATCGAACTGCTGTCGGGCGGCGAGAAACGCCGGGTGGCGCTCTGCAAGCTGCTGCTGTCGGCTCCCGACATGCTGCTGCTCGACGAGCCGACCAACCACCTCGACGCCGAATCGATCGCCTGGCTCGAGCGCTACCTCGAGGAATACCCGAGCACGGTGATCGCGGTCACCCACGATCGCTATTTCCTCGACAACGTCGCGCAATGGATCCTGGAGCTCGACCGCGGCCACGGCATCCCATGGCAGGGGAATTACTCCTCCTGGCTCGAGCAGAAAGAGAAGCGCCTCGCGCTCGAGGAGCGCGAGCGCGAAGCGCTGAGGAAAACCCTCGAGCGCGAGCTCGAGTGGGTACGCCAGAATCCGAAGGCGCGCCAGGCGAAGAGCAAGGCCCGCCTCGCGCGCTACGAGGAGCTCGCCTCGAAGGAATTCCAGGAGCGCAACGAGACCAACGAGATCTACATTCCGCCTGGCGAGCGCCTCGGCGACCTCGTCATCGAAGCGCGGAACCTGCGCAAGGGTTATGGCGAGCGGCTGCTGATCGACAAGCTCTCCTTCAACCTGCCGAAGGGCGGCATCGTCGGCATCATCGGCCCGAACGGCGCGGGCAAGACGACGCTCTTCCGGATGCTGACGGGCGGCGAGCAGCCGGATGGCGGCGAGATCCGCATCGGCCCGTCCGTGAAGCTCGCCTACGTCGACCAGTCGCGCCACGCGCTCGATGACTCGAAGTCCGTTTTCGAGGAGATCTCCGGCGGCCAGGACACCATCCGCGTCGGCAACTACGAGACCGCGGCGCGCGGCTACGTCGGACGCTTCAATTTCCGCGGCACGCAGCAACAGCAGCTGATCGGGGAACTGTCGGGCGGCGAGCGCAACCGCGTGCATCTCGCGAAAGTGCTGCGCTCGGGCGGCAACGTGCTGCTGCTCGACGAACCGACCAACGACCTCGACATCGAGACGCTGCGCGCGCTCGAGGACGCGCTGCTGAACTTCCCGGGCTGCGCCGTCGTGATCTCGCACGACCGCTGGTTCCTCGACCGCATCGCCACCCACATCCTCGCCTTCGAGGGCGACTCGGAGGTTGTCTGGTTCGAGGGCAACTACCAGGAGTACGTCGAGGACTTCAGGCGCAGGAAGGGCGCGGAGGCCGCCCAGCCGCATCGCATCCGCTACAAGCCGCTGACGCGCTGATCCGCCGGCGACCAGCCCGTCAGCGGTGGTCGCCCGCCTCTGGCCGCCCGCTGCCCGCTGTCCGGCGCCTGCTGTTCGCCGTTCGCTGCCCGCCTCCCCATTGTCGTATCATCCCGCGATGACAGCCATCGCACTCGACGGCCGCTCCCTCACCCTGCAGATTCTCGCCAACGACGCCCGCAAGGCACGCACGTTCGTGATCGCGCCGGACGCACACGTGCGGCTCGGGGAATCCGCGCGACAGGTATCCGCCGCGGCGCAGGGCGAGGCGGCGGTCTACGGCATCAATACGGGCTTCGGCGCCTTTGCGAATCGGCGCATCGAGCGCAGCGCCGTGGCCGCGTTGCAGGTCAACCTCGTGCGGAGCCACGCCTGCGGCGTCGGCGAGCCGCTGCCCGACGGCATCGTCCGGCGCATGATGATCCTGAAGGCCAACAGCCTCGCGACCGGATGCTCGGGCGTGCGTCCCGAAGTGATCGACGCGATCCTCGCGCTCGTCGATGCGCGCGTCGTTCCGGTCGTGCCGCGCCTCGGCTCGGTGGGCGCCTCGGGCGATCTCGCGCCGCTCGCGCATCTGGCGCTCGCGCTGATCGGCGAGGGCGAGGCGCGCCATCGCGGTCGCACGCTCACCGGACGGGAAGTCCAGGACGCCGCGGGCATCGAGCCGCTCGTGCTCGAGGCGAAGGAAGGGCTCGCGATCCTGAACGGCACGCAGCTTTCCTGCGCGCTCGCGATCGAGGGGCTCTTCGCCGCGCAGAATCTGCTCGCCTCGTCGATTGCCGCGGGCGCGTTGTCCGTCGAGGCGCTCGCCGGCAGCCACGCGCCGTTCGATGCGCGCATCCACGATGCGCGCGGCCTGCCGGGCCAGATCGAGGTGGCGCACCGCTTTCGCACCTGGCTCCCGGACAGCGAGATCCACCGCAGCCACGCGGACTGCGACCGGGTGCAGGACCCGTACGCCGTGCGCTGCATGCCGCAGGTGCTCGGCGCCTTCGCCGACACGCTGGCGCACGCCCGCACCGTGCTCGAGCGCGAGGCCAACGCCGCGACCGACAATCCGCTGGTGTTCGGCGCCGACATCCTCTCGGGCGGCAATTTTCACGCGGCGCCGCTCGGCTATGTCGCCGACTTCATGGCGATCGCGGCCGCCGACTGCATCTCGATGTCGGAGCGGCGCATCGACCTCCTCGATCGCCGCGTCAACCCGCGCCTCACGATGTTCATGGCGGATCATCCGGGGCTCGAGTCGGGCTTCATGATCGCGCACGTCTCCGCCGCCGCGCTCGCCTCGAGCGTCAAGGCGCTCGCGCACCCCGCGTCCGTCGACTCGATTCCCACCTCGGCCGGGCAGGAAGACCATGTGAGCATGGCGCCGTGGGCCGGCGAAAAGCTGCTGACGATCTGCGAACGCGGCGCGGCGGTGCTCGCGATCGAGTTCCTTGCGGCCGCACATGCGATCGACGTCATGCGGCCGTTGCACACGAGCGCGAAGCTCGAGGCGTTGCACGCGCGGGTCCGCGAGTCGGTGCCGTTCCGGCGCGAGGATCATCGCCTCGACCGCGATATCGCCGCCATCAGCGAGCTCGTGCGCTCGGGCGCCCTCGCCGCGGCCTGAGCGGCGCGCGCAGGCCGCGACGCGCGTCCTCAGCCGACCCAGGCTCGTGCGTTGCGGAAGAGCCGCAGCCAGCCGCTCGCCTCGCCTGCGCCCGCGGGGTGCCAGGAATTCTGCGCGTGGCGGAATGAGCGCTCCGGGTGCGGCATCGTGAGCGTCACGCGACCATCGGTGCTGGTGATCGCGGCGATGCCGCCTGGCGAGCCATTCGGGTTCGCGGGATAGCGCGTTGCCACCGCACCCCGATGGTCGACGAAACGGAATGCGGTGAGGCCGCTCGCGGCGAAGGCGGCCTGTGCTGCATCGGATTCGAACTCCGCCCGCCCCTCGCCATGCGAGACCGCCACCGGCAACCGCGAACCGGCCATGCCCGCGAGGAGCACGGAGGGTGATGCGGCGATCTCGACCAGCGTGAAACGCCCCTCGAACTGCTCACTGCGGTTACGCACGAAGCGCGGCCACTGTGCCGCGCCCGGCACCAGCGCCTTCAGCGCCGAGAGCATCTGGCAACCGTTGCACACACCGAGCGTGAACGTATCGGGTCGCGCGAAATACCCGGTGAAGGCATCGCGCAGCCGCGGGTGGAAGAGGATCGACTTCGCCCAGCCCTCGCCCGCGCCCAGCACATCGCCGTAGGAGAAGCCGCCGCAGGCGATGAGGCCGCGGAATTCATCGAGTTGCCGCGCGCCCGACAACAGGTCGGTCATGTGCACGTCGTGCGGCTCGAATCCCGCGCGATCGAGCGCCGCCGCCATTTCGACCTGGCTGTTGACGCCCTGCTCGCGCAGCACCGCGACCCGCGGCCGCGCGCCGCCCGAGATGAACGGCGCGGCGATGTCTTCGTCGGGATCGAATGTCAGCGCGGCCGCGAGTCCCGGATCGGCCTCGTCGCAGGCCGCGGCGAACTCCTCGTCGGCGCATTCGGGTTCATCGCGCAGCCGCCTCATTTCATACGAGGTGCGCGACCATGCGGCGCGCAGTTCGCGCCATGGCAGGTCGAGTTCGAGCGCCCCTGCCGCGATCCGCACGCGCATCGCGGCCGACGGTACACCGACATCGCGCACGGCATCGGCGAGACCGTGCGCCCGCAGGACTTCCTGCGCGTGCGCGCTCGCCGCCGCCGGCACCTGCAATACGACGCCGGGCTCTTCCGCGAAGAGCTGTGCGGCGAAATCGCGGTCCGCGGCGGGCAGCGCGACCTCGAGGCCGCAATGCCCCGCGAACGCCATTTCGATGAGGGTGACGCAGAGCCCGCCATCAGAGACATCGTGATAGGCGAGCACCTGGCCCGCAGCCCGAAGCTCGCGCAGCGCCGCGGCGAAACCCGCGAGTGGCGCCGGATCATCGAGGTCGGCGCACTCCTCGCCCAGCTCGCCGTGCACCTGCGCGAACACCGAACCACCGAGTCGTCGGCGGCGTCCCGTGAGGTTCACGTGCAGCAGACGCGTCTCGCCCGCGTCGAGCCGCAGCACCGGCGTGAGCGTGCGCCGCGCGTCCGCGACCGGCGCGAATGCCGACACGATCAGCGACACAGGCGCCACGACCGTATGCGGGGCGCCGGATTCGTGCCACGCGGTCCTCATCGACAGCGAATCCTTGCCGACGGGGATTGCGATGCCGAGCGCGGGGCAGAGATCCTCGCCCACCGCGCGTACGGTCGCGTAGAGCGCGGCATCTTCGCCGGGCTCGCCGCAGGCCGCCATCCAGTTCGCCGACAGGCGGATATCGCCGAGCGAGGCGATGTCCGCGGCGAGGATATTCAGTACCGCTTCGGCGACCGCGAGGCGCCCCGATGCCGGCGCGTCGAGCACGGCGACCGGCGTGCGCTCACCCATCGCCATCGCCTCGCCCGCGTAGCCCTCGAAGTCCGCGAGCGTGACGGCGACATCCGCCACCGGCACCTGCCACGGCCCGACCAGCTGGTCGCGACTCACGAGCCCGCCGACCGTGCGATCGCCGATCGTGACCAGGAAGGTCTTGTCGGCGACCGCCGGAAACTGCAGCACCCGCAATAGCGCCTCGCGCAGCGTCGTGGCATCCGTGACGCGCGCGGCTGCGCCGAGCGGCGCGCGCGCCGGTTCGATCGATGCCACGTCGCGCAGCATGCGCGGCGGCTTGCCGAGGAGCACGTCGATCGGCATGTCGACGACGTCCGTGCCGAAGAGCCGATCGTGCACGACGAGTCGCCCGCTGCCGTCGATCTCGCCGATCACGGCGTACGGCGCGCGCTCGCGCATGCACAGCCGGTCGAACAGCGCGAGGTCACGGGGCGCGATCGTCAGAACGTAGCGCTCCTGCGCCTCGTTGCACCAGATTTCCATCGGCGTCATGCCGGGCTCGTCGTTCGGCACGTCGCGCAGTTCGATGCGCGCACCGCGGTGGCTGTGCGCGACCACTTCCGGCACGGCGTTCGACAGCCCGCCCGCGCCGACATCGTGGATCAGCAGGATCGGATTGGCCGCGCCCATCGCCCAGCAGCGATCGATCACTTCCTGCGCGCGTCGCTGGATCTCCGGGTTGCCGCGCTGCACGGAGGCGAAATCGAGCGCGGCACTCGAACTGCCGCTGCCGACGGACGAGGCCGCCCCGCCGCCGAGCCCGATCAGCATCGCCGGCCCGCCGAGGACGATGATCTTCGCGCCGACGGGCACCTCGCCCTTCTCGACATGCATGCGGCGGACATTGCCGACGCCGCCCGCGATCATGATCGGCTTGTGGTAGCCGCGTACCCGCTGCGGCGGATCGGCAGCGCCGCGCGCCTCGAACGTGCGGAAGTAACCGCAGATGTTCGGCCGGCCGAATTCATTGTTGAACGCCGCGGCGCCGATCGGTCCTTCGAGCATGATCTCGAGCGCGGACGCGATCCGGTCCGGCTTGCCGAACGGCACCTCCCAGGGCTGCGGCAGGCCCGGCAGGCGCAGGTGCGAAACCGAGAACCCCGCGAGCCCCGCTTTCGGCTTCGCGCCGAGCCCGGTCGCGCCCTCGTCGCGAATCTCGCCGCCGGCGCCGGTCGATGCGCCGGGAAACGGCGATATCGCCGTCGGGTGGTTGTGCGTTTCGACTTTCATCAGGATGTCGATCGGCTCGACGCTGCGCCGGTAGGCGCCCCCCTGCGGATCCGCGAACCAGCGCGCGCCCGTGGTGCCTTCGATCACCGCGGCGTTGTCGCGATACGCGGAGAGCACGCCGCGCGGACTGCGCGCATGCGTGTTGCGGATCATCGCGAAGAGCGATTTCGAGCGCCTCTCGCCGTCGATGATCCAGTCCGCATTGAAGATCTTGTGGCGACAGTGCTCGGAGTTCGCCTGCGCGAACATCATCAGCTCGACATCGGTCGGATCGCGGCCGAGCCGATCGAAGGCCTCGAGGAGGTAGTCGATCTCGTCATCCGACAGCGCGAGGCCGAGTTCGCGGTTCGCGCGCTCGAACGCCGGCTTGCCGCCGGCCCGCGCCACGGTTCGGAGGCTTCCCGGCGCCTCGTGCGAGAAAAGCGCCTGCAGGTCTTCCCGCGAAAAAAACGCCGTTTCGATCATGCGGTCGTGGAGCGGCGCGGCGAGGGGCGCGAGCGCGGCGTCATCGAGCGCATCGACGCCAAAGAGACGGAACTCGATCGCGCGCTCGATGCGCTCGACGCTCGCGATCCCGCAGGAATGGGCGATTTCCGTGGCTTTGCTGGCCCAAGGCGAGACAGTGCCCGGCCGCGGCGCGACGATCACGCGGCGCCCGCCCGCAGCCGGACCCGACTCCGCCACCCTGGGCCCGTAGGTGAGGAGTGTCTCGAGCAACGCCCGCGCGGGCGGCGCGAGTTCGCGCGCCGTCCCGACGAGATGCAGGAAGCGCGCATCGAGCGCGCGCACGCCCGGTTCGATCGCACGCAACCGGGCGAGCAACTTCGCGAGTCGAAACGGAGAGAGAGCGGGTGCGCCTGTCAGTACCAGCATCGTGCGAGCGACCTACTTGCGCGGTCCCTCGCTGCCGGGTGGTGGGGAATAGATCGGACCGGGAAACTGCGCGATGTTTCCGCCTTCGTAGGCGGTGATCTTGCTGACGCCCTGCTTGCGCACTTCGTCCACCCGGAGCACCGAGTGCAGCGGCAGCCAGGTGCGCTTGACCCCCTCGAACTCGCCCTTCACCCGCTCCTCGGCCGGGTCCAGCACCACGGACGAGCGCTCACCGAAGATGAGCTCTTCTATCTCTATGAATCCAAAGAGATTTCCATGCTGGACCTTGCGGGCATAGACCTCGTAGACCTTGCCCTGGTTGACAAACATGACCTTGAAAATGTGACTGGCTGCCATCGGGAAACGGGGGTCGCTTGTTAATTTAAGCGCTCCATTATATGTCTGTACGGGCCCACGGCGGGCCTGTGCGATGGGTCGTTTCAACATGGCGCTCAGGCTGCGTGTCGTCAGTCCCCAGCGACGTTCTCTCGGAGAGCGCAGTTCGATCGTGTTCGGCGTCGGCGGCGGCACGATCGGGCGCGCGGCCGACAACGACTGGGTGCTGCCAGACCCGCTCCGCTACGTATCGAGTTGCCATGCGCGCGTGCACTTCCGCAAGGGCCAATGGTTGATCGAGGACCTCTCGACGAACGGTGCCTACGTCAATGACCAGTCGCGCCCCATCGGCAAGCATGCCACCCATGTGCTCGCAAACGGCGACCTGATCCGCCTCGGCGAGTACGAATTGCTCGTCGCGCTCGACGGCGCCACCGATTTTCCGCCGACCGACAACGCCCGCGTCGCGCTCGATGTGCTCGGCGTACACCGCGCCGACCCGGCCGCGACCGATGGCGACATCGGCGCCTCGATCAACATGGCCTCGCTCCTCGGCGCGGATCCCGCGCCGAGCGACAGCTTCCGCGCGGTCAACGCGTTCGGACAGGCGGTCGCGACGCCGCTCGATCCGCTGCACGATTCGAACATCGCGCGCCAGGCCGAGGCCGAGAAGGTGTCGCGTCGCATGGAGCGCCTGGCACGCGCGGCACGGGCGCGCGAAGCGGTGCAGCCCGCCGCGCTCTTCGACGTGCAGAGCGGCCTCGCGGCCTTCTGCCGCGGCGCCGGCATCGATCCGGACCGGCTACCCACGGACGCGCAGACCCGCATGCTGCATCTTGCGGGGCAGATGTTCCGCGAGGCCCTGCTCGGCCTCAAGGACCTGAGCCGGCACCACCACGAAGTCCGCAACAACTACCGGATCGAGTTGCCTTCGTCCGCCGCCGATGAACCGTTCCCGCTCGATCGCGGCGCCGTCGACGATCTCGTGACGAGTGTGCTCGCGAGCCACGACAGCCGTCGCATCGACGCCGTGCAGTGGCTGCGCGAGCGCTTCGAGGACGCCCGCGGACACGAGAAGGCGGCCGGTATCGCACTCCGCGCCGCGTTCATCGAGTTCATCGACCGCCTCGATCCGAGCGAACTCGAGAGCCGCTTCGATCGCGCGCTGAAGAAAAACAGGCCCACGGGCAGCCAGCGCGCGCAGTACTGGGATCTGTACGCCGACTTCTACCGCAATATCACCGAAATGCCGGACAACCAGCTGCCGCACGTGTTCGTCGAGGCGTTCGCCCGTGCGTATGCGGAGGCGCGCAAGCCCGGCAAACCGTCAGGCGGCTGACGACGCGCTGGCGAACCCCGCGGGCGGATTTCGCCTTCAGCGATCCGCGAACGTCTCGTCGGCATAGATCGCGGTGCGCGCCGGCTCGCCCGCGGCGATCCGGCCGCGGTACATCCCCGCGTCGTTGATCGCGAATGCGGGCTCGCCTTCCGGGCCCATCGCGATCAATCCGCCGTCGCCGCCGATCGCGCCGACGGACATGATCGTGTCGCGTGCGGCGGCAGCCAGTTCCTGCCCGCCGAAGCTCACGCGGTCGCAGACCTGGCGAGCCGCGCTGTCGCGGATGAAGTACTCGCCGGTCCCGGTCGCCGACACGGCGCAGGCGCCATCCCGTGCATAAGTGCCGGCGCCGATGATCGGCGAGTCACCAATGCGGCCCCAGCGCTTGCCGGTCGTGCCGCCGGTCGACGTCGCCGCGGCGAGGTGGCCTTGCGCATCGAGCGCCACCGCCCCGACCGTGCCCCACGCGTGCGCGGGATCGATCATCGCCTGTGCCTGATGTTCTTTCCTCCAGCGCAGCAACTGCTGCCAGCGCGCCTCGGTACGGAACCAGGACGGATCGACCTGCTCGAGGCCGCGTTCGACCGAAAACTGGTCGGCACCGGCGCCCGCGAGCATCACGTGCGGCGAGCGCTCCATGACCGCGCGCGCGAGACTCACCGGATGGCGCGTGCGGGTCACCGCGGCGACGGCCCCGGCCTCGAGCGTTGCGCCGTCCATGATCGCCGCATCGAGTTCGTTGCGCCCATCGGCCGTGAACACGGCGCCGCGGCCGGCATTGAAGAGCGGATCGTCTTCCATCAGGCGCACTGCCGCCTCGACGGCATCGAGCGCACTGCCGCCCCGTTCGAGGATGTCACCGCCGGCACGCAGCGCGGCCGCGAGCGCCGCCCGATAAGCGCTGTCCTCTTCGGCAGACAGGCTTGAGCGCTCGATCACGCCTGCGCCGCCGTGGATCGCGAACGACCAGCGCGGCAGCTCGACGAGCTTGCCGTCGCGAACGGCATAAGCGCGGCGGAATGCCGGCCGCTCGACCTGCCGCCCGGGCAGGCGCAGCACCGAGCCATGACCCACGCCGGTCACGTCCACCCTGCGCAGCCGCAGCGGCGCGCCCGGCCGTTGCGTTTCGTCGAATCCACCGCGCACGAGCCACGCCGCGCCTTCGGGCGATGTCGCGTAGATGCGTGCCGTGCCGTCCGGCTCGACGGCGAGCGCGGCGCTTTCATCGACACCGAGGCCCCAGAGAGGCGCCGCCTTCACGGTGGCGTTGCCGGCGGCGGCGCTCGACTGCCCTGCCTTCGCGAGGAAGGCGAACAGGCGCCCGAGCCGGTCGCGCTCGCGAAAGTGAGTGTCCGTGACAATGCCCCGCAGCAGCGCAAGATGCAGGAAATCGCCCTCGATCGTCACCGCCGGGCCGAGCGGATCGGCGAGCGCCTCGGGCGAGCGGATACTGCCGCCGTCCATCGCGCCGTAGAGGTACTCGCCGAGTATCGCGAGCCCCGCGCTCGTCCCGCCGAGCGGCTTGCCCGCCGCGACATGCGCATCGAGCGCCGCCGCGACCGGCGTGCCCTTCCAGAAGCGCACGTAGCGCGCCTGGTCGCCCCCCGCGATGAAGATGCCGTCGGCACGCGCGAGGCTCGCGAGGATCTTCGGATCGTTCGACGCCGCACGCCCCGTGAACACCCAGGTCTCGACCGACGCGAGCCCACCGACCGCGTGATAGAACTCGTCGGCGACTTCGGGTCCTTGCGAGGCGCGCAGCACGACGAGATGCCCGTGGCCGGCCCTCGCGATGAACCAGCGCAACGCATCGAAATTGCGATCACCGCCTCCCATCAGCAGGAGTCCGCCGCTCACGGCGGATGGCGTCGGCGCCGCCGCATCGCCGACGAAGTAATGCCGATAGTCGCCCGCGCTCGCCTGCGCGGCGCACAACACCATGGCGGCGAGCGCGAAACCGATCGAGGCGGGAAAACCTGGACGTCTCATGTGGCGTACTCCGGGGGATCACGAAATCCCGAGCAATTCGCTCGCGCCGCTCCACAACACCTGGATGCCGATGCAGAACAGCAGGAACGACGACAGGCGCTGGATGATCACGGTACCGGTCGGCCCGAGCAGCCGCGACACCCGATCGGAATAGCGGTACAGCAGATAAATGACGGCGGTGATGCACAGCGCCGCGAGCGCGACTTGCCAGAGGAAGTTGAACAGCAGGCCGATTTCCTTCGGTCGCGTCGCGCCGAGCGACACGGCGACGGCGATCGTGCCGGGGCCCGTCGTGATCGGCATCGCGAGCGGGAAGAACGCAATGCGGCGCACGGTCTCGCGCTCGGCGAGCACTGCGGCACTTCCCTCTGCCGCGCGCTCCCGCTTCGGCTCGGCGTCTTCGGGCGCGCTCAGCATGCGCCAGCCCGCCGCCGCAATCACGATGCCGCCCGCGACCCGCAGCACAGGGATCGAAATGCCGAAGAAGCCGAGGACATGCGCACCGATGTAGACCGAACCGATGACGATGGCGAAGCCGTAGATTGCCACCCAGCGCGCGAGCTGGGCGCGCATCTGCGGCGGATACTGGCGCGTCAGCGACAGGAACACGAAGCTGCTGCCGATCGGATTGATGATCGAAAAGAGCGCGGGGAACGCGATCAGGAAAAATCCCATGGCGTCATTCGGCCGCGGATCGGCCGCCGTTGATCGCGCGGCTCACCTGCAGGTGCGCCCACGCCTCCTCGGCGCCATCGGCGTAGCGGAAGAGCGCGAGATCCGCGCTGTCCACCATGCCGCGCGCGACGAGCGCCCCGAAATCGATCACCGCCGACCAGTACTCGCGATCGACCAGCACCGTCGGGATGCGCGGCGCCTTGCGCGTCTGCTGCAGCGTCAGGATCTCGAACAGTTCGTCGAGCGTGCCGAATCCGCCCGGGAACACGACGAGCGCGTTCGCGCGCATCGCGAGGTGCATCTTGCGCATCGCGAAATAGTGGAACCGGAACGTGAGCTCCGGTGTCGTGTACGGGTTCGGCTCCTGTTCCTGCGGCAGCGTGATGTTGAACCCGATCGACGGTGCGCCCGCCTCGGTCGCGCCGCGATTCGCCGCCGCCATGATGCCCGGACCACCGCCGGTGGCGATCACATTGTCCCGCAGCAGGCCATCGGTGCGCAGCGCCCCGCCGCGCTCCGACGCGAGACGGCCGAAACGTCGTGCCTCCGCGTACCACGCACCGGACCGGCCCGGATCGTGCTCGCGCGCCCGCGCGCTGCCGAACACGACGATCGTCGAGCGCACATGCCAGCGGCGCAATACTTCCTCGGCCTTGGAATACTCGAGCTGGAACCGCACGCCGCGCATCGAGTCGCCGAGCAGGTAATCCTGGTCGAGCGCCGCGAGCCGGTAGGACGGCGACTGCATCTGCGCCGCATTCGACGGTGTACCGGCATCCACTCGCTGCATCCACGGACGATATCGCGCGCGCGCGTGCTTGGCGAGTGCGCCGTGCGGCGTCTGTATCGATTCCGTCCCGTACCGTATTCTCGGCGACCGATGACCGCACAACCGCCGCCCCGGATCCTGCTCGTCGATGACGATGCGAGCCTCGCGACGCTGCTCGGCGAAATCCTGCAACTGCACGGGTTCGAGGTCGCAACCGCCGGCAGCGGCGAGGCGGCACTCGCGAGGATCGACACCGATCCGCCGGATCTCGTGGTGCTCGACGTGATGCTGCCCGCGATCAACGGCTTCGAGGTGCTGGCGAGGCTGCGGCAGCGTTCGGAACTGCCGGTGATCATGCTGACCGCGCGCGGCACGGATTCGGAGCGCATCGCCGGCCTCACCGGCGGCGCGGACGACTATCTCGCGAAACCCTTCAACCCGCTCGAACTGCTGGCGCGCATCCGCGCGATCCTGAAGCGCGCACCGGCCCGGGTGGCGGAGGCTGCGCCGGGCGAATTGACAACCGGCACGCTGCGGCTCGATCTCAGGCGCTTCGAGCTGCATGCGGGCGGCCGGCTCGTCGCGCTCACGCCCGCCGAACTCCGTGTCGTCGAAGTGCTGATGCGCCGGCAGGGCGAAGTGCTGTCGCGCGCCGAACTCACGGACTATGCGCTGCAGCGGCCGCTCGAACCGTATGATCGCAGCATCGACACGATCATGAGCAAGCTGCGACGCAAGTTCGCCGAGGCACGGGTCGACAACCCGCGGATCCGTGGTGTGCGCGGCCACGGCTACGTGCTCGACGAAGGCGGGGAGCAGGCTTGATGCGCCCGCCGGGCTCCCCGCTTTACTGGCGGCTCTTCCTCACCGTCGCCGCGGCGATCGTGCTGTTCATCGCGCTCGCGCTTCTCACCACGGTCCTGCTCGTGACGCGCGAACTCGAAGGCTACGTGCATGCGCGCCAGAGTCCGCTCGGCCGCGAGGCTGCCGATGCCTACGCGAGCGGCGGCATGGAAGGACTGCGCGACTGGCTCGGGCATGCGCGCCAGGGCCTGCCGCAGGACGTGACCGTCTACATCGTCGCGCCCGACGGTTCGGAAGTGCTCGGACGCCCTCTGCCCGGCTGGGCCGCGCGCATGATGCGCGCCATCGCGGCGCACGGAGCCGATTCGCACCCCGCAAACTACCGGCCCACGGTGCTCGCGCCGCAACTGATCGGCCGCGACGGACCGGTGCTGTCGATGTTCGTGATGCCGCGCAACGTGGGCCCCTGGGGCAGCAGTTCGACGACTCTCGCACTGCTCGGCGTCGCGCTGCTCGTGATCGCGGCTGCCGCGTGGTTCGTCGCACGCGCCCTGACACGCCCGATCACCGAGCTGCAGCTCGCGGTGCGCGGCCTCGCCTCCGGCCACGCCGAAGCGCGCGTGCCGGCGCGCATCACCGCGCGCTCCGACGAACTCGGCGCGCTCGCGACCGACTTCAACGCGATGGCCGATCGCCTCGAACGCCTGCTCGAGCATCGCCAGCGCCTGTTGCGCGACGTCTCGCACGAGCTGCGCTCGCCGCTGACGCGACTGCAGGCGGCGATCGTGCTGTCCGCGCATCGCGGCGGCCTCGATGCGCTCGATCGCGAGCGGATCGAGCGCGAAATCCGCCGCATGGACGCGCTGATCGGCGACATCCTGCGCTACTCGCGCCTCGAGGATTCGGCATCGATCGCGCGGCGCCTCGTGCGCCTCGAAGAAGTGCTGCGGGAAATCACCGAGGACGCGCGCGTCGAGGCCGACAGTCGCGGGGTGCGCGTCGAGCTGCACGCCCCTTCGGGGCTGCGGGTCGTCGGCGATCCCGACCTGCTGCACAGCGCGTTCGAGAATCTCGTGCGCAACGCGGTGCGCCACTGCGCCACCGGCGGGATCGTCGCCATCGTCGCGACCGCCGGCGCGCAGATCCGGGTGGAAGTGCTCGATGCGGGGCCCGGTGTGCCGGAGGAATTGCTCGAACGCATTTTCGAGCCCTGGTTTCGCGTGCCGGGAGCGACCGGCCCGGGGACCGGCACGGGCCTGGGGCTCGCGATCGCACGGCGGGTCTTCGCGATGCACGGCGGCAGCGTCGTCGCCCGGCGCCGCGCCCAAGGCGGCCTCGCACTCGACGTGCACCTGCCGGCTGCCGATCTCACCTAGACGGGCGGACGCCAACCGACAGGCGGACACACCCACGTCGCCCCGGGCGCTGGTCGCACGTTGACGCGCCGTTGACACACGGCGTCGCGCCCACTGCCTAGACTTCGGCGCCAAGGAGGGCCCTGATGACCCATGTCGTGACCGAAGGCTGCATCCGCTGCAAGTACCAGCACTGCGTCGAGGTCTGTCCGGTCGACTGTTTCCACGCCGGGCCGAATTTCCTCGTCATCGACCCGGTCGAATGTATTGACTGCACGCTCTGCGTGCCCGAATGTCCGGTCAATGCCATCGCCGCCGAAGACGACCTGCAACCTGCCATGATGCAGTTCGTGGCGCTGAACCGCGAACTCGCAACGGTGTGGCCCGTGATCACGCACAAGGGTGAGGCGCCCGACGACGCCGCGGATTGGGATCGCGTCGAAGCCAAGCTGCAATATCTCGAAATGCCGGAGAGAAGAGTATGAACGCCGTGTCGAACGAAGCCGCCCCAGCGCCGCCGGGCAGGCTGAAGAAGCTGCTGTACCGGCCACCCTACATCGGACTCCTCGCCTTCCTGATCGTGTTCGTCGTGCAGGCGCTCGGCCACACGGTGATGATCCTGATGGAAGACATATTCGGCGAACAGTATGTGTACGAATCGGCCTTTGCGATGGGCCTCTTCGGCGCAGTGCTGCTGCTGATCGGCATGCGCAAGGCGAACGAGGTTTCCGCCACCTGGCTCGGCTTCTGGGCCGGCACTTTCCTCTGGACGGGATGGGTCGAGTTCTCGTTCGTCTGGTCGGCGCACACGCTCGGCGTGCCGGACCTGATGGATCCGCGCGTGGCAGGCAAGATCGCGACGAAGGCCGAGTACCTCGTGATGATGTCCTCGGTCGGCGTGCTGCTCTCGACGATGATCTACTTCCTCTTCAACAAGGAGACGAAGTGCAACATGTTCCAGTGGATCCAGCGCCACGGGCACATGCGGACCGGCAAGCCGACGCCGGGCCACCAGCGCAATTTCGCCGGCATCACCGCGCTCGAGACCATCTACGTGATCTGGTTCTGCTACCTGCTGCTGCTGTTCATCTACGACGAGAGCATCCTGGGCGACCACCACCCGGCGACCTACGTGATCTTCTTCCTGATGGTGATCTGGGCGGGGTATCTTTTCCTGCGCCTGATGAAGTTCTGGAAGGTCACGACCGCGATCCGCTACGGCATTCCGACCGCGATCATCGCGTGGAACGCCGTCGAGATCGCCGGGCGCTGGCACCTGTTCACCGAGTTCTGGGAGCATCCGTGGGATTACGGTCTCGAAATGAGTCTCTTCACCGGCGGGCTTGTCATCGCGGCATGGCTCGCGGTGCGCACCCCGGCGCACGTGAAGGCGGAACTGGCCCGCGAGCAGCAGGCGGCCTCGGGCAAGGACACGACACGCAATCCGCGCTCCTGATACCGGGCCTGGAGGCAGCATGGGCCAGACAGGTGCAGCGGTGAGCCAGCCCCCCTACGCCACCGTGCCGCTGGCGCGCGACGAGATCTCGCTGTGCGTGGTCCAGTCGCGCGTGCGCGCGGTCGACGTGAAAAACCGCGACGCGAGCCTCGGCGAGAACCTCGCGCACATGCTCGGGCTCATCGATGCGGCCAACGGCTGGCTCGGGCCGAAGGATCTCGTGATGTTCCACGAGTTCCCGCTGACCGGCTTCGATGCGCGCTGGCGGCGCGAAGACCTGCTGAAGGTCGCGATCGAGATCCCGGGCCCGGAGACGGAGGCGATCGCGGCGCGCGCGAAGCGCTACGGCTGTTACGTCGTGTTCGGCTCGTACGTGCGCGACCCGGCCTGGCCGAACCATATCCTCTCGATCACGACGATCATCGATCGCGAGGGCGCGATCGTCGGCCGGCACTGGAAGGCCCGCAACATCAAGGGCCTGTTCGGCGGCGCGTTCGAGATCTTCACGACCACGATCTACGACGCGCTCGACCGTTACATCGAGATGTACGGTGCCGAGGAGGTCGTGCCGGTGACCCGCACACCGATCGGCAACCTCTGCACCACCTCGACACAGCTCGAGCCCGAAATCATCCGCGCGTTCGCGCTGCGCGGCGGCGAGATCATGCTGCGAACCGCAACCGGCGGCTTCGACGAATACGACATCCGCGCGAACGCCCGCTACAACCAGATGTACACGGCGATCGCGAACAACGCGATCTCGCCCGGCAATCCGGGCTCGTTCGACGACATGAGCTCGGGCGGCAGCGCGATCTACGGGCCCGACGGCGCGCTCATCGCGAAGGCGAACTCGGCGAACGAAGGGCCGGTGCTCGCGCGCATTCCGATCCGCGCATTTCGCGACAAGCGGCGCCTGCCGAACATCCACCCGTCGCTGTACCGGGATCTCTACGCGAACTACGTGGAGACCTTCCCGCCGAACCTCTACACGCATTACCAGCCAACCGACGGCCGCGACGCCGCGCGCTATCTCGCCGACCGCAGTCTCTGGAAGCAGGATTGACCCGATGCCGAACGCCGCGCGCGCCGCTCTTGCCATCGCCATCGCCTCGTATGCGGGCTTCGGCGCGCCTGCGCTCGCGGACACCTTCTGCGCCACGCCCGCGCAGACGAAGACGATCACGGACTTTCTTGCCGCGAACCCCGGCACGCTGCCGCCGGTTGCGGCAGCGCGGCTCGATCTCCCCGAAGCCACGGTGGTGAGCGCGCTCGGCGCCGATGCCGCCGCTTCCGCCCCGGGCCCGGACTTCGCCGCGATCTGGGCGAAGCTCGGGGAATTCAGCGAACTCACCTTCCTCGTGATGAAAGGGCCGAATGTATTCGAGATCCGCAGCAAGGCGGGCCGGGGCACGCCCTCGAAGACGAGCCGGTACTTCAACATCGAGTACTCGCAGCCGCTGCGCGGCCACCTGCGCCCCGACCTGTACGCGTCGGTCTACGCGCTGAAGCTCACCGCGAAGAACCCCGGGCAAGCCGCCCCACGCGGCATCCTCGTCTATGACGCGAGCGGCGCCTCGGTGTTCGGGGCGTTCATCGGTGGCGATGGTCCGCCACCGACGACTGCAGATCTTGCGACCTTCGATGCGCTGTTCGAACTCGTGCGTTCGAAGACGCCGGTCTGCCCGCGCGAATAGCGGGCTGGCATCCCTGCGACGTCATCCGTAAGGTGGCGGTGGGACGGGCCGCCCCGGCATCGTCCGGTCGAGGACGTTCATGCCCGGAGGCGCGCAGCGCGTGGAGCTCGGCGATCTTTCGAGTCAACTGGGGGTCGGGCTGCGACCGCGCCTGCGCCGCGCATGGAAAGCGCTCGATCGCATCCTCCTCCTCCGTTACTGGTTTCCGCACGTGCCGCTGTTCGTCGCGGTCGCGATCTTCGGCATCCTCGAACTCACGCCCGTCGCCGGCCGGCTTCTCGGCCTGAGCCCGGACGACCTGCTCGTCGAAATAGAGAATCTCCTTCGCTCGGGCATCCGCTACACGCCGCAGGCGGTGGCAGGGCTGCTGCTGCTCATCATGTCGGTCGGGTTGCTGATGCGATCGCGGCTCGCGTGGGTGATTACGTTGCTGCTCGCCTCCGCCAGCCTGCTGCTGCTCGCCTTCGGTCGGGACAGCGGGGTCTACTGGGCACTTTTCACCTATGACATCTTGCTGCTCGCGGCCTTGCTGCTCGGCTACAACCAGTTCCGCCGCAGCAGCCTGGCTGCGGCTTCGCTGTTCGCCGTCGTCAGCATCCTCGCGGCGCTCAGCTATGCGGTACTCGGCACTTATGCGATGGGCGCGCAGTTTTCACCGCCGATCACCGACTTCGTCACCGCGTTCTACTTCGCGATGGTCACGATCGCGACGGTCGGCTACGGCGACATCCATCCGGCGACACCGGCGGCGATGCTGTTCGTCGTCAGTGTCATCGCCATCGGAATCACGCTGTTCGCCACATCGCTCAGCACGTTGCTGGTGCCGCTGATCAACCGCCGCATGGAATCGCTGGTTCGGGCGAGGGAAGGAAGCAGAATGGAACGCACCAACCACTATGTCGTCATCGGAAGCACCGCACTCGCCGAGAACAGCCACCGGGAGCTGGCGAGCCGCAACCAGAAGGTCACCTTCATCCTTGACCGTGCGCCGGACGAAGACGCTGGCGCCCTCGATTTCGTGGTCGGCGATCCCTGCAGCGCGCAAACCCTGGAAAAGGCGGGAGTCGCCGACGCCATCGCGGTGCTGGCGCTCGGCGATGACGACTCCGAGAATGCCTTCGTCGTGCTCGCGGTCAAGGAAATGGCGGGCAACGTCAAGACCGTCACCGTCGCCAACGACGCGGGCAATCTCGCGCGCATGAAGCGGGTCCACCCCGACCTCATTATCGCGCCGCAGATCCTGGGTGGCGAACTGCTCGCGATGGCGCTGACGGGCGAGCAGGTCGACAGCGACAAGCTGATGAAGCAGCTCCTGCATCTCGACACCCGGGGGCGCGCGGATTGAAGTTCCCTCGTGCGGCACCCGTCAGCGAGTGAGAAATCGGCAACGCGGCCCGCTGGCCGCCGTGAGTCGCGCATCCAGGGTCGCGAGCGGCAACTGCAGCGCCTCGGCGACAGCCACGTACCACGCATCGTAGCTCGTGACGGTACGGCGCAACTCCCAGACCCGCTGCGCGAAAGGATCGAAGGGCAGCAGCTCGAGATTCAGCCGCAGCAGATCCTCGTAGGCAGCGTTCGCGTCCGATGTCGCAATCCGGCCCGCGAACTCCAGTCGTCGCAGGGTATTGGTCGCTTCGACCCGAACCAGTTCGGGTGCGTACAGGGTCGGGGATTCGAGGACTGACTCCGCCCATTCTCCGCGTGGGCCACCATCAACCAGCGCGGCGACCACCACCGAGGCGTCGACGACTGCGCTCAACGCCGGTCGCTATCGCGCGCGTCCAGAATATCGCGGGTGGAAACCTGGGTTCGCGCGACGCGTTTACGGTTGCGAACGCGTTCCAACCAGGCGTCGACCGAAGGCCGGCTGGCCAGTCGCTGCAACTCCGCCCGCAGGAACTCCTGCATGGACCTGCCCTGCAGAGCCGCGCGAGCAGCAAGTTCGTCACGGACCGCGTTTGGAACATTGCGAATCGTGATATGAACAGCCATGCAGGCATTTTGCATGCACTTGTGCCGGCGCGCAACCGCGGATGCGGGGCCGAGCCCGGCTGGATTCAGAATTGGCGGAGAGGGTGGGATTCGAACCCACGTGCCGGGATTAACCGACCATCCGATTTCGAGTCGGCGCCGTTATGACCACTTCGGTACCTCTCCGGGATTGGCCGGTGGCGGTCCGGCCAAGCTTGGTATTCTAACGGAAGTCTTCCTGCGAGAGGTGGCTCGATGCGCCACGTCGACGGCCCGTGGCGCTGGCGGGTCCTCACTGTGCTGGCCACCACCGCGGGGCTCGCGCAATGTACCGCCCCGCCCTCGACTCTCGGGCAGATCCGCGCGCGCGGCGAGCTGCGCGTCGCGACACTGAACCTGCCCACGACCTTCTACCAGGGCGCGCAAGGGCCGGAAGGCCTCGAATACCGGCTCGCAAGCGGGTTCGCCGGCAGGCTCGGCGTGCGGCTCACGATGCGGCCCTACGAGAACGAACGGCAGGTCCAGGAGGCACTTCGCACCGGGGAGGCCGACATCGCGGCGGCACAGGTCACCTATCGCGGCCACTGGCGGACGTTCGCGTTGCCATCCCGCACCTATGACCAGATCGCGCAACTCGTGGTATTCACCCGCGGCACGTTGCGGCCGAGGAACACGGGTGCGCTCATCCACCGCCGTATCGTGGTGCGCGCCGACAGCCCGCAGGCCGACGAGCTCGCGACGCTGCGCGATCACCTCGGCCATGGCTTGAAATGGCAGGAGCTCGCCGCGAGTGCGCGCAATCGCCCGCTCGACGTCATCGCCGCAGGCGAAGCGGACATCACGATCGTCGATGCACCGGCCTTCGGCTTCATCCAGCAGGCCTATCCGGAGATCCTCTCGGCCTTCGAACTCGAGCACACGCGGCCCGTCCAGTGGATGGTGCGCCGCCGCTCGAATGCGCTGCGCGCCGCCATCGACGCGTTCCTCGGCTCCGACGCCGCGAGGCAACAGGTCGCGGCAGCGGCCGTCGCACCGGTGGAAAGGTCGCCGCGCATGCAGCTCGAGATGGCCCGCAGCCTCCGGTCGCACATCGAAACGCGGCTGCCGCTGCTGCGGCCGTGGTTCGAGGAAGCCGCGCGCGAGACCAGGCTCGACTGGCGGCTCATCGCCGCGATCGGCTACCAGGAATCGCAATGGGACCGGGACGCTCGCTCACCGAACGGGGCGCTCGGCGTGATGATGCTGATGCCGGATACGGCCGCCTCCGTCGGCGTCGAGGATCCGTTCGATCCGCGCGAGAACATCCGGGGCGGGGCGCGGTACTTCATCGAGGTGCGCGACAAGGTCCCGGCACGCATTCCGGAACCGGATCGCATGTCGATGGCGCTCGCGGCCTACAACATCGGTTACGGCCATCTCGAGGACGCGCGGGTGCTCACGCAGACGCGCGGCGGCAACCCGGATCGCTGGGCGGATGTCCGCGAGAACCTGCCATTGCTGGCACAGGAGGGCTGGTACCTGCAGGTAAAGCGTGGCTATGCCCGTGGTTGGGAGCCGGTGCAGTTCGAACGCCGGGTACGGCAGTACTTCAGCGTGCTCGAGTGGCAGACGCTGCCGTCGATCGAGACGGTGCTGCAGGCGGAAAACGAGCTGCTGCCCACCACAACCGCGACGGACGTCGCGGTGCAGTGAGCAGCGAGGTGAGGAGATCGATCAGGCGCTCGTGCGACGGCGCGCGAACGCGAGGCCGAGAAGGCCGAGGCCCAGCAGAGCGAGAGTGCTCGGCTCGGGCACACGGGTTGCCTGGGCGACAAAATCCATGGTGCCGCGGTAACCGGTGCCGAAACCGATCGCCGCGCCCGACACGAACAGCGAATACGCGCCGGCGGTCAGGCCCGAGAACGAGAACGAATCCGGCGTCACACTGAATTCCAGGTAGTTACCCGAGGCGACCGCGAGCAGCAACACCTCAGTATTACCCCACCTCCAGTCGCGCTCCACGACCATGCCGTACACGTCCGCGCCGTTGGTCAGCGTGAACGCGAACTCGTCTGCGAACGCGAGCGGCGCCACACTCCACGAGTTGCCGAAATGCACGGTCTCAGGCGCCGTGACGGTGCCGAGGTCGATGTAATCGGCATTCGCGGCGCCCGAAGCGGCGATCGCGAGGACGGCAAATGCGAGTCGGAATTTCCTGGTCATTTTGTTCTGATCCCCTGGCGGTCGATCTGTGCGGTACTGCGCGTCAAGAGGAGCAAGTTCCGGGCCATACGAGTAAAGTCACTGACAATCAATAGCTTACGAGCCGCCGACCGCAGCCGCCCTGATGCTATGTAAAGAATTCCGACACGGCCCCGGGCTCGACGAAGACACGCAGTTTCGACCGGACTTCCGGGCGGAGAAACCCCGCCCTCACCGCCCCGTCGAGAAACGCGACCAGCGGGTCGTAGTAGCCGGCCGTGTTGACCATCGCGCAGGGCTTCTCGTGCAGCCCGAGCTGCGCCCAGGTCCACATCTCGAACAGTTCATCGAGCGTGCCGATTCCGCCCGGCAGCGCGATGAAGGCGTCGGAGAGTTCGGCCATCTTCGCCTTGCGCTCCTGCATCGACTCCGTCACGACGAGTTCCGCGAGCCCGCGGTGCGCGAGTTCGCGCTCCATCAGGATCCGCGGGATCACGCCGACGACACGCCCGCCCGCCGCGATTGCGGCGTCGGCGAGCACGCCCATGAGCCCGACGCTGCCGCCGCCATAAACGAGGGTGAGCCCCTCCTGTGCGAGTGCGGTACCGAGCGCGGCGGCCGCCGCCGCGAAATCGGGCGACGCGCCCTTCCGCGAACCACAATAGACGCACACGCTGCGAATCCCGCCCATCAGGCCCTCCGCGCCGCGAAGAACCGCACCAGCCGCCCGCCGCACTCGCGCTCGAGCACGCCACCGAACACATCGACACGATGATTCATCGCGGGCAACCTGAACGCATCGATCGTGCTGCCGGCCGCGCCCGCCTTCGGATCCCACGCGCCGAACACGACCCGTCGCACGCGCGCGTGCACGATGGCCGCCGCGCACATGAGGCAGGGCTCGAGCGTCACGTAGAGCGTCGTATCCTCGAGACGATAGCTCCCTGCTTCGCGGCCGGCGCTGCGCAATGCCTCGATCTCGGCGTGCGCGGTCGGATCGCGCGCCTCGATCGGGCGGTTGCAGCCTTCGCCGATGACAGTGTCGCCGCGCACGATCACCGCGCCCACCGGCACTTCGCCGCGGCTCTCTGCCTGCGATGCGAGCTCCAGTGCCCGCCGCATGAAATCGATGTCGCTGCGCGGCGCCATCAACGAATGCCCCGTTCCGCGAGCCACGACGCGAGCGGCGCGAGCTGTTTCGCGTAATGCGCCGCGCGCCCCGAGGACTCGCGATGGATCGGCCTGCGCACCTGCCACACGCTCGCGGTTTTCACCGCGGCTGTCGCGCGCTCGGGGGCGAGGCAGGCGTCGTGCCATTCGAGGCCGCAGAATCCGAGCAATCGCGCGATCGACTCGCGCGGCGCCTCGACGAAATGGTCGTAGTCGAAATCGAGGATGTCCTCGCGATACAGCGATCGCCAGTGCGCCATCAGCCGGCGGTACTCGGCGTAGTGGTGAGCGGTATCCATCAGGTCGAGCGCATAGCCCATGCGCTGGTCGAGGTGCAGGAACCAGATCGACAGGCAATTGTCGAGCGCATCGCGCGTCGTGTGGATGATCTTCGCGTGCGGGAACAGCGCCTTGATCAGGCCGATGTGCAGGAAGTTGTCCGGCCGCTTGTCGGTGACGATGCCCGCGCCCGGGAAACGTTGCGCGAGTGCCGCGAGATACCTCGCGGCGAGCGCATCACGCCCAACCGGCGTGAGCTGCGCGCAGGCGGCGGGATACGGCGCGAGGTCGGTGCGCACGATCGCGGGCAGCAGGTCGAGTTCGCCGCCCGCCGTGACCCGGGGGTGGCGGGCGAGCACTTGCTCGATGAGCGTCGATCCGGAGCGGAACATGCCGCAGATGAACAGCGGCTGCGGCGCCTCTCCAGGCCGGGATATCGCCGCCCGGGCAGAACGGGCCCCGAAGGTCGCGATCAGTGCGTCGGTCGCCGCCACCGCGGCGGGCCGGTCGTAGAGCGGCGCGCGCCCGGCGACGCTCGCGCGACTCGCCGCATTGGCCGCACGATAGGCCTCGAACGCATCGTCATAGGCGCCGCAGTCGTCGAGCAACTTGCCGAGCGCGAAGCCGAGGCTCGCCTTCGATGCAGGATCGATACGGGCCGCCATGAGCGCGCGCAGGCGCGCGATCAACGGGTCATCCGTGCTGCCCGCGCCCTTCAACGAGGCGTAACGGGCCAGCGCCTCCGGGTGATCCGGCTCGACGGCGAGCAGGCGTTCGTAGGTCGCGAGCGCCGCATCGCGCCGGCCCAGGTCTTCGTGGAGATTCGCGAGATTGAGGAGCGCCGGCACATAGCGTGGATTCAGCTCGAGCGCGGCGGCGAGTTCGCGTTCGGCCGCTGCATCCTGGCGCAGATGGTCGGCGTAGATCACGCCGCGATTGAGATGCGCCTCCTCTGGCTGCGGTACGCCCCGGTCGAGCGCCTCGCGGTAGGCGGCGAGCGCGGCCTCGTATTGCCCTGCCTTGCGACGCAGGACCCCGAGATTGAACCAGCTGTCAGGCAGCCCGGGATATGCCGCGAGGAGCCGCTCGTAGGCGGCGATCGCCTCGGCGACGCGGCCGGCGCGCTCGAGCCGCACCGCCTCGCGCAGCTGCGCATCGGGCAGGTGCGACATCATCCGGGAATTGTAGCGGATGCGGGCTCTCCTGATTGTGCGACGGCCCGGTGGTCGCCATCCTTCCCCGATGCCACCCACCCGGATACAACGCTGGCGCTCGCCGCTCATTCTCGTCACTTTGGGCGGCCTGCTGCTCGCACTGCTGACGGGATCCGTATTGCTCTTTTTCGGCATGCCGCGCGCACGCCGCGAGTACTGGATCCTCGTGCACTGGCTCGTCGCGATGATCGCGCTCGTCCCTTATGCGCTCTACCAGCTGCGGCACTGGCTGCGGGTGCGCGAGCACGCGAAACTCACCCACTACCGCGCGGGCCTGCATGCCTTCTACACCATCTGCGGCACAGTGCTCACCGGCCTGCCGCTGGTGCTGCCGCTGCAGGATGGCACGAGGCTCTACACGATCGTCGATCTCGCGCACATCTTCTTCGGCTTCGTGTTCGTGCTGCTGGTGTCGGCGCACCTGACCCTCGTCGCGGTGCTGACCGTCACTCGCACGCCCGACAGCGAACTGCAGCACGCGCGCGCCGCGGTGCGCTATCTCGTCGTCGGCGCAGCCGGAATCGCGCTCGCGGGCCTGGTCGTCGCGATCAGAGGTAGTTGATCGCGTAGAGCGCCCAGCCCGAACCCACGCTCAGGATCCAGAGGCCGAGGAACGACCACGTGATGCCCGGGTGATCACGGAAGAAGTGGGCCCCGCGCTTGTGGGCGACGAATGCCAGATACGAATAGACCACGAGCAGCAGGAACACCAGCAGCGACAGCATGCCGTGCGCGGCCATGAACGGCGCGAGCGGATGCGGTGTGCTCGCCGCCTGCTCGCCGGCCGACACCTCGCGCATGCGGAAGATCATGTACATCATGTTGACCGAGAACTCGAAGATGATCAGCGCGGCGGCCAGCTGCCACGCGAAGCCCTTGCGGGACCAGCTGCGCAGGACGATGTAGAACACACCGGCGGTGACGAAGAACTCGGCGATGGCGGAGAAAGTGCTGAAGAAAGGAGCGTTCATGATTCCCGGTGGCGCGCACTGAAGTCCGGCGCGATGGAGGCGCGGCAGCCGCGCGATTGCGGCGCATAGTTTACCGCACCGGCGCGGGGAGGCTCGGGAGTCCATTCAGGCGCCTCACGTTCCCTGCATTTTCGGTAGGGCGTTGTGGGCTGCGTGCCGATCACCCGGGCTGGCGCGGTTGCATCGACACCGGCACTGAGCCCGGCCTCGCGCGCCGCGCCATGCCAGTCGGGCGGCAATGTGACGGATGACGACTTCCTGGTGTCGAATGCCGGTGCGCGCTTCAGTTCACGGCGCTACCGACTTCCGGCACCCGGCGAAGTGGCCCATCGGCGGCGCATGAGCGCAATCAGCGAGAGTGCCACGAGACACAGCGCGGCCTGCAACAGGAACGCGGGCGTATAGCTTCCGGCCTCGTCGTAGAAGAAGCCGGCCAATGGCGCGGCACCGAAATTGAATGGAACGACCAGCAGCAGGAACTGCCCGACGACAGTCCCCACCCGGCGCGCACCGAAGATCGATGCCAGCAGCGCGCTGAGCGCCGGGAATGCACCGCCCGTGCAGGTGGCGAGGAGCGCGACGACGACCACCATGCCGGCGAACTCGTGCTGCAGCAGAAGCACGGGCCACAGGATGATCTGGCACAGCGCATTGATGGCGACGGCCACCCGCGGCGTCAAGGTATCGGAGAGCCAGCCATACGCCATCGCACCCGCGACTGCCGCGGTGCCTTCCACCGACACGAGCAGCGAGGCGGACGCGAGCGGAATCTCATGGTCGACGGCATACGCGATGATGTGGGTCACCAGCACGACACCACTGCTGAGCAAGCCTCCGCCGATCAGCACGATCAGCCACAGGCGCCGATCAGCCAGGGAATCCGCCCAGCGCTCCTTCGCGATCGACTGCCCACCGGCAGCAACTCCTTCGTGCGCCACTTGTCGCTGCCCTTCCGGGCCGTCACGCAAAAGCAGCAGCAATGGAATCAGCAATACGAAGGCGACCGCGAACGAGGACATGAGCGCACGCCAGCCTTCCTCCGCGATCACGGCTGCGAAAATCGGTGGTCCTGCCGCGAGGACCACGGGCATGTTCACGACGGCGATCGCCCGCCCCGGCGCCTTCTCGAACCAGTTGCTCGCGAGCTTGGTGACGGCAAGCGTGCCGGCACATGCGGCAGCGGCTCCACCCAGCACACCGAAGGCGACGAGAAACATGTCGATCGAGGCCGCCCGGGCCGCCGTCCAGAAACCCACCGCACCGAACACGCTGCCGATGACCATCACCCATTTGATCGACCAGCGATCGAGCAACCGCCCCACCAGCGGTGATGCGAAACCCATCATCAGCGTGACCAGCGCGATTCCGAAGGAGACGGTGGCGCGATTCGCCCCGAACTCCCGCCCCAGGATGTCGACCAGCAAGCCGATGCTGCCGAATGTCAGCCCGATGGCAAGGTTCTGGCTCAGGAAGCCCACCACCAACGCCAGCCACGCACCTCGCGCCATATGTACCCCGGATCAGGTTGCTTCAGGAAACGCCGAGCGATCCGCCCCGAGTATGAGCGGAGTCGATGAAGGCGTGTGCGGCTTTCGCACATCGGGGCCCGCACGAACACTGGCGGGCGGGCGGGAGTCTTCCTAACATTGCCCGATCGACGCTCGCCACCGGCCGCTCACGGAAATACCATCATGCCCATCTCCATGTATCAGGCGAGCGTGCCGCGGCTGGTGCACAACCTCGAGAACCTCGCTGCCATCCTCGACAAGGCGCAGGCCCACATCGATGCGCACCGGATCGACGTTGCCGCGCTGATGGAAGCGCGGCTGGCCCTCGACATGTACCCGTTCGCGCAGCAGGTGCGGATCGCCTGCGACAAGGCGCGCAGCGTCGTGGCGCGCCTGGCGGACGTGGAGGTGCCACGTTTCGAAGACAACGAACGGACGCTGGCGGAGCTCAGGCAGCGTATCGCGCGCACCGTCGCCTTCATCCGCAGCGTGCCGCCCGGGCAGATCGACGGCACCGAGGACAAGGAGATCGTGCTGCCGGTGACTGGCAGGGAAACCCGCTACACGGGCCTGCAACTGCTGTTCGGGCACTCGATCCCGAACGTGTACTTCCACACGATGGCCGCGTACAGCATCCTGCGCCACCATGGCGTCGCGATCGGCAAGCGCGACTTTCTCGGCGAGGTGTAGCGCGCAGCTGCCCGCTCCTCGCGCGAGCGAACCGACTCTGACCGCGAAACGGAGCACGCAAAATGTTGAGTCTTCAGGAAATCTCGGATCGCATGGAAATCCAGATGTTGATGACTGCCTATTCGACGGCGATCGATCGGCGCGCCTGGGATCAACTCGATGATGTCTTCACGCCCGACGCGTACATCGACTATCGCGCCATGGGCGGGATCGACGGGCGATACCCGGAGGTCAAAGCCTGGCTGGGGCCGGCCATGCAGGGATTCCCGCACTATTTCCACATGGTTTCGAACACCGCGATCACGCTCGAGGGCGATCGCGCGCGCACCTGCACCGTCTGCTTCAACCCGATGGAGGTACCGCTGCCCGCTGGCGGCTCCCAGGTCATGTTCCTCGGACTCTGGTACATCGATGAATTGGTGCGAACGGACCGCGGCTGGCGGATCTGCAGGCGCGTCGAGGAGCAGGCCTTCCAGCACAATGTCCCGGCGCACATGAAGATCTCGTAGGGCGCCGCCCGCGCCCGCCCGCTCAGCCCGCCGCGAGGATCAGCCCGCTCGTCGGCACACCCGTTCCCGCGGTGACGAGCACGTGCTCGACCCCTGACACCTGGTTCGACGAGGTGCCACGTACCTGCCGCACGCCTTCGGCGATGCCGTTGACGCCGTGGATGTAGGCCTCGCCGAGCTGCCCGCCGTGCGTGTTGACCGGCAGGCGCCCGCCGAGGTCGATCTGGCCGTCACGCACGAAGTCCTTCGCTTCACCTCGCTTGCAGAAGTCGAAGACCTCGAGCTGCGGCAGCACGAACGGCGAGAAGTGATCGTAGAGCACGGCTGTCTGGATGTCCCTGGGGCCGATGCCCGCCATCGCGTAGAGCTGCTTCGCGACGAGCCGCATTTCCGAGAGCGCGGAGATGTCCTTGCGGTAGAAGCTCGTCATGTTCATCTGGTCGTCACAGGCACCCTGGGCGGCGGCACGGATCAGCACCGGCTTCTGCTTCAGGTGCCGCGCGCGATCGGCACGCGTCACGACGATCGCCACGGCGCCGTCCGATTCCTGGCAGCAGTCGAGCAGCCGCAGCGGCTCGACGATCCAGCGCGAGGCCTGGTGATCGGCGAGCGTGATGGGCTTCTGGTAAAACCAGGCTTTCGGATTGTTCGCGGCCATGCGCCGCCCGGCGACGCTCACGCGGCCGAAATCCAGGGTGGTCGCGCCGAAGTCGTGCATGTAGCGCTGCGCGGCCATCGCCACCCACGAAGCGGGCGTCGTGAGGCCGAAGGGCAGCGTCCAGCTGAACGTGGCGAGCGCGGCCGACGGCATCGGCGGGGGCACGTAGGAGGCGCCGAACCGGTACTGCGATCGCTCGTTCATCGCGCGGTAGCAGACGACCACATCCGCGACGCCGCTGTGCACGGCCATCGCCGCCTGGTGCACGGGCGCGCAGGCCCCGCCGCCGCCGTACTCGATGCGGCTGAAGAACTTGAGTTCCCGGCCGCCGAGGTTGCGGAAGATCTCGATCTCCGGGTTATTGTCCATCGTGAACGTGGACAGGCCATCGACTTCACGGGTGCTGAGACCTGCGTCGTCGAGCGCCGCCTTGATGGCTTCCACGGCGAGCTGCAGCTCGCTGCGCCCCGAGTCCTTCGAGAACTCGGTCGCGCCGATGCCGACGATCGCCGCCTGGTCTTTCAATGGATGAGTCATGGCTTCGTTTCCCGGTTCGTTCAGGGCAGGGTCAGGCGCACGGTGCCCGCGACGTGTTCGCCGAGGCTGTTCTTGCCGCTCACGGCGACTTCCACGAGCCGGTCCTTCCCGATCACTTCCTTGCTCTTCACGACACCGGACAACTTCAGCGTGTCGCCCGGGAAATTCGGAGCGCCGAGGCGGATTTTGACGTTCCTGATGCGTCCCGCGGGGCCGGCCCAGTCGCCCACGAAGCGCTGCACGAGACCATTGCTCGTCAGGATGTTCATGAAGATGTCCGGCGTTCCGGCCGCCTGTGCATGCGCCTTGTCGTGATGCACGAGCGAGTAGTCGCTCGTTGCGATCGCGCCCGCGACGATCAGTGAGGCCGTGATGGGCACGTCGAGGCCGGGCAGGTCCTGGCCCGACTGGACGCTGTCGAAGGTGATCTGGGTAGCCATGGCTTTCTGGTACTCCGGTTCAGGTCAGCGGGCTCACCGCGCCCGCGGCGAGTTGCGCACCGATTTTCGCGAGCATGGGGGTCGCACCGCCGAGCGCCAGCTCGATCTGGCGCGCGTGCAGGAAGTAAGCGTGGATCGGGTAGTCGATGTCGGCACCCAGGCCTCCGTGCAGGTGCTGCGCGCTGTGGGTCACGCGGTGCCCCGCGCGCGCGGCCCACCACTTCGCGGCCGCGACTTCGGCGGCCGCCGGCACGTCGTTCTCGAGCGCCCAGAGCGCACGCAGGTACACCGAACGCAGCGCCTCGACGTCGATGAAGGCATCGGCGAGACGGTGCTGCACGGCCTGGAAGCTCCCGGTCGGCCGGCCGAACTGCACGCGCCCGGCGGTGTACGCCGTCGTGCGCCGCAGCGCCTCGGCCGCAAGCCCGACCTGCTGCGCGGCGAGCGCCACATGGGCGCGCTCGACCATCCAGTGCACGATCGCCTCACCCTGCAGTGGATCGCCGAGCGCGTCCGCGGCGGACACGAGTGCGTTCGTGAACGTGACCTGCGCCTGCGGCTCGCCGCTGGTCGTGGCCTGCGCCTCGACACGTACACCTTTTGCCCGCGGATCGACGATGAAGACTCCGACGCTCTTTCGGCCGGTGCGCGCGGTAACGAGGATCGCGTGCGCCTGCGCGCCGCAGGGAACGCAGCCTTTGACGCCTCGCAGGCGCCAGCCGTCGCCGGTTGCGGTCGCTTTCAGGGCCGGCACGAGCGGGTCGCCGCTGCCGGTTTCCTCGAGCGCCGCGGTGAGCAGGACTTCACCCGAGGCGACGCGCGGCAGCCAGGCGGCGCGCTGCGCGGGCGTGCCGAACTTCTGCACGGGCAGCGCGCCGAGCACGAGCGTCGCGAGCAGCGGCACCGGCGCGAGCGTACGCCCCTGCTCTTCGAGCGCGAGGCAGATTTCGGTGAACCCGAGGCCCGTTCCGCCGTGCTCCTCGGCGATCGCGGTGCCGAGCACGCCGGCCTCGGCGAGTGTCTGCCAGAGCGCCCGGTCGAAGGGTGCGCCCGAACGGGAGAACTCGCGGCGGAATTCGTCGGTGACGCGGTCGTCGAATATCTGCGCTGTCAGCCGGCGCAGGCTCTTCTGTTCTTCGCTGTAGCTGAAATCCATGCCGGCCTCAGCCCGCGCGCCGTTCGCGAAACACCGGCAGGACGAAGTCCTTCTCGATCTCGACGAAATCCACGTCGACGGGCATGCCGATGCGGACCTTCCCGGGCGCGATTTCCCCGAGATTCGCCACCATGCGCGCGCCTTCCTCGAGATCGATGAGCGCGACCGGCAGCGGATAATTCAGCCCCGGCATCTGCGGCTGGTGCACGATGACGAAACTGTGGATCGTGCCGCGCCCCGAGCATTCGAGCGCGCGCCACTCCAGCGAATTGCACTCCGGGCACATCGGGCCCGGCGGATGATGCAACCGGCCGCAGTTGCCGCACTGGCGCACGAGGAGTTTGCGCTGGTTGAGCCCCTCCCAGAAAAACGCGCTGTCCCGGGTGACGGGCGGACGCGGCACCGGGGACTTCTTCGCTGCCGCGGTCTTCGCGGGCGGACGGAACTTCAGGACGCGAAACAGCGTGCGCCCGATCACCTCACCCTTCTGGTCGGTGAACTCGTAGCGGAAGGTCACGAAATGCCCGACGCCAAGCCCGGTCTTTTTCTCTTCCGAGATGCCGTCGAGCGTCACGCGCTGGGTGATCACATCGCCGCAGCGCAGATCGCGGCAATACTCCTCCTCGACGTTGGTCGCGACCACCGAAGTGAACCCGGCCGCATCGACGAGATCGAGTCCGAGCAGGGACCCGCCCTCGCGCGACAGGTCGGGGCGGAAATGACTCATCGTCCACATGAACAGCGTGGCCGGAGGCGCCAGCTTGCCTTCGGCGTAGAGCGGGTTGCGGTCTCCCATCGCCTCGCACCAGCGGCGGATCATCGGCAGGTTCACGGGATCGACCGCCGTCTGCGGCGGCAGCGCCTCGCGGCCGATCTGCGCCTTCACCGCCGTGAGCCAGTCATTCGTTGCTGCGTTCGACATGGAAATCCCCTGTTCAGCGTACGCGCGGCAGGCCGAGTCCCATCTGCGCCACCATGTCGCGCAGTACCTCGGTCGCCCCGCCACCAAATGTGTTGATCTGACAAATTCGCCATTCGCTTTCGAGACGCGCGCGCAGCGCGGCGCCCGGCGAACCGTGCTTCACGAGGCCTGCGGAACCGACGACATCGAGCAGTAGCTGCAATACCTTGATGTAGCTTTCGGTACCGAAGACCTTGCATGCTCCGGCCAGTTCGCCGCGCACACTTCCCTCGGAGATCTCCCAGGCCACGCGGTTGCCGAGCACGGCATTGGCCTGCAGCACCGCGTAGGCTTCGGCGAGCGCCATCTGCACCCACGGCCGGTCGATGACGCGCCCGCCCTCGCTCGAGCGGGTGGCGCGCGCCCATTCGACGGTCAGGTCGAAGCTGCCCATCGCGCCGTAGGCGAGCGCGGCGAGCCCGACGCGCTCGTGATTCAACTGTTCGGTGATCACCCGCCAGCCACCGTTCAGTTCGCCGATGATCATCGACGCCGGCACCCGCACGTTTTCGTAATAGGTGACGTTGGTGCGAAAACCGCCCACGGTCGTGATCGGCGAGAACGAGAATCCCGGCAGGCGCGTATCCATCACGAAGATGGTGATGCCCTTGTGCTGGGGCGCATCCGGATCGGTCCGCGCCGCGAGCCAGACATAGTCGGCGCCCTCGGCACCGCTCGTGAAGATCTTCTGCCCATTGATGATGTAGTCGTCGCCGTCGCGCTCGGCCCGCGTCTTGAGCGATGCGAGGTCCGAGCCCGCCGAAGGCTCGGTGTAGCCCACCGCGAAAATGAGCTCGCCGCGGGCGATCGGCGGCAGGAACCTGCGCTTCTGCTCCTCGGTGCCCCTGCGGATGATGGCGGGCCCGACCGTGTTCACCGTCACGAACGGATGCGGCGCCTCGGCGAGCCACACTTCCTCGAGCAGGATCTTCTGCGCGAGCGAATCGAGGGCGCGCCCGCCGTACTCCACCGGCCAGCCCGGCGTGAGCCAGCCGTCCTCGCCCATGCGCCGGACTACCGCGCGAAAGATCTCGCCACCCTCGCGCTGGCGGCGCTGCGCTTCGCGCACTTCGGGAGTGAGGATCCGGGCGAGATAGGCGCGAAACTCGCTGCGCAGCGCGCGCTGTTCGGGTGTGTAGTCCACGTGCATGGGGAACTCAGTCTCCGGCGAACGGCAGGATGCCGAGCGCCGCAAGGTTCGCATCGGTCACAGGCAAATAGGCACCCGCCTTCACGTCGCGAACATACAGCGGATCGGTGGTGCGCCGCGGATCGTAACCCTCGCGCTGCAAGTCGACCTTGCGCAGCTTGAAGGTGGCGGTGAGATCGGCGGCAGGCGAGATGCGGACGAACATCGGCATTGCGTACGTCGCGAGGCGCCCGGCGGCAAATGCATGGAAGGCGACCGGATCGAAGCCCGACGGATCGGGGTAAGTGAGGGAGACCATGCCGGCACGCCCCTCCTCGCCCGCCACGCGCACACCGTACACATTGACGCTCACGGGGCCCGGGAACGACGCGAGCACTTCGGCGACTTCCTCGGTCGAGACGTTGTGCCCGCGCCAGCGGAATGTGTCGCCGAGGCGGTCGACGAAGTAGAAATAATCCTCTTCGTCGAAGCGCACTAGATCGCCCGAGCGCACCCAGCGGTCACCGGGCCTGAACACGTTGCGCAGCAGCTTGGCTTCGGTCGCTTCCGCCGAGGTGTAGCCTTCGAACATGCCGGCGATTCCCGGCCCCTCGAGCACCTCGGCCACGAGCTCGCCGACTTCGCCGGCCTTCGCGGGCACGTAGCCACCTTCCGGCGTGCGCACGTAGTCGCCCTTGTCGGTGTCGTAGCGCAACACGCGGATGTTGCTCGCCTGCGGATAGGGCAGCCGCCCGACCGAGCCGATCCGGTTGTCGACATTGGTGATGCCGTAGTTCGCCTCGGTCGCCCCGAGGCCCTCGAGGACCATCTCCACGCCGAAGCGTTCGAGGAACTGCCTCCAGACATCGGGCCGCATGCCCGCGCCACCGAGCTTGCGCAGCGTGTGGTCGCGATCGTCCGCCCGCGGCGGCTGGTTGGCGATATAGCGGCAGATCTCGCCGATGTAATACATCGCCGTGACCTTGTGGCGGCGGATGTCGTTCCAGAACTCGCTCACGCTCAGCTTGCGGCGGAGCACGACCGGCACGGCGAAGCGCAGCGCGGCCGAGATCACCACCATGCCGCCAGCACCGTGGAAGAGCGGCAGCACGTTGTAAAGGACGTCGTCCGGCCCGAGTTGCCAGATCCCGCCGATCACCTCGCCGGCATTGACGAAGCGCACGTGGCTCATCACCCCGGCCTTCGGCAACCCGGTGGTGCCGGAGGTGAACACGTAATAGAGCGGATCGCCGAAGACGATGCCGGCGCGCAGCGCACGATCCGGATTCTCCGGGCTCGCCTCCGACATTGCAGCTTCGAGGCTGCGCGCGGTCACGAGTCCGGGAGAGCGGCCGGCCGCGTCGGGGTGCAAGGACTCGAAGATGATCCCGGAGCGATCCGCCGGCGCGAGCGTCGCGACGGCCTCCGCGCATTCCGAGCCGAAGATCAGCCCGCGTGCGCGCGTCTGGTCGAGGGCGTGTTTCAGTACCCGGTCCCGGGCTTCGGTGTTGAGCAGTGCGGTGATGATGCCGACCTTTGCGAGGCCGAGCCACACCATCGGAAACTCGGGGCGGTTCTGCATCATCAGCGC
Source organism: Steroidobacteraceae bacterium (assembly GCA_019187495.1). Lineage (GTDB taxonomy): Bacteria > Pseudomonadota > Gammaproteobacteria > Steroidobacterales > Steroidobacteraceae > CADEFQ01. The sequence continues at coordinate 12,624 of JABAQN010000001.1, read as the reverse complement.
GACCACGTCGCCGCGCTTCAGCCCCGCCGCGAGCGCCGCATGGGCGACCCGGTTGGCGAGCGCATTCATGTCGCCAAAGGTGACGCTGCGCCCCTCGAAAATGATGAACGGCTTGTCCCGCGCATCCCGGGCCCGCTCCTCGATGCGATCGGCGACGGTGTAGTCCTGGTCGCGCCGGTAGTTCGCGACGAGGCCAAAGCCGCGCATCAGGCGCTGCATGGTGACTTCGCGGGGAACGGCGGCACTCGCATCCATGACGCCACTTTAAAAGGTTGGCGAGGCCGCGGACAATTCGTATTCGGCAGTCCGGCAGGCCGGGTTTCACCGCCCTGCCGGGCCCTTCTTTCCCCGCCGGCGGGTCTTGTTCGCATTTGCGGCCACCGCCGCGCGCAGCGGCCGTGCATCGACGATCGCGGCCGCAACCCGGGCGAGAATGGCCTCGAGGCGCTCCGATCCAAGGAGATCCGGACGCTCCGCCACCAGCACCCCGAGCATCGTGGGCAAGCCGCGCGCGAGCAGGTACGCCGCGAGCGGCGTATCCGGCTCGCCGATCTGCGCGGCGTGCAGATCGAAGGAACGCAACGTGTCGCGCGTGATCGTCTCGACGTCCTGGACGTCGCCGCTGCGTTCGTGCCCGATCCGGCGACCGACCTGGAAATGCTGCGTGTAACGCCGGTAGAACTCACCGCCGAAATTGAGCATGCGCCGCTCGGACTGCACGGTGCGCGCCACCACGGCATCGAGATACTGCGTGAGCGGCAGGTGGCCCAGCTTCCCGACGTAGCGGTGCAGCGCCTGCGACTCGCGCCGCGCCTCGTCCTCGGCGAGACGCGCGAGGATCGCCTCGCGATTCGGAAAGTACTGGTACAGCGATCCGACGGCGACACCGGACTGCTCCGCCACGCGACGCGTGGTGATCGCCCTGACGCCCTCCCCGTAAAGGATGCGGCGCGCCGCTTCGAGAATGAACTCGACGGTCGCGCGCGAGCGGCGCTGGCGGGGAGACTTGCGTGGCTGTGGCGGCGCGGACTCCGCGGCGCTTCGGGCTGTGCGCTTCATGCGGCGCGGATCGCCGCGATGGCGGCGGCGCAGGCCGCATCGTGTTCCGGATTTGTCGGCACGGTCACCGTAATGCGATCGACGAGCCCCGCGAATCGCTGCACGAGCTTCGCGGGGAGTTCCGCGTAGCAACCACTCACGAGGAACTCGTCGAGCACGGGATCGGGAAGCGCGGCCGGCATGTCTTTCCAGCGGCCCTCGCGCGTGAGCGCACGCAGCTGCTCGCCGATTCCCCGCCAGCCGAAGAGCTCGAGGCTCGGCCAGTACGCGGGAGTCGAGAACACGAAGGCGAGTGTGCCGCGAAACCGCTCCCGCTCGGCCGCGACGGTTGCCGCGTCGGGACCCGTGGCGACGAGCTGGTTCGCGCAAATGCGCAGCTTCGCAAGGGCCGGGTCACGCCTTCCGGCACCGGCCAGCAGGTTCGGCAGGATCGCCTCGCGCAGGTAGCGAGGCGACGTGTTGGTCGGGTGCGTGTGCAATCCATCCGCGAACTCTCCCGCCGTCGCGAGCATCCTCGGGCCCACCGCGCCCAGCATGATCGGCACGTCGGGCGCATCGATGGGCCCGGGATTGAAAAACGGTTGCAGGCGCGTGAACCGATAATACTCGCCGGCGAAATCCAGTGGTTCGCGCGGATCCCGGAAACTGCGAAAAATCGCCCGCAACGCGCCGACATACTCCTTCATTCCCCTGGCCGGCGGCAGCCAGCGCGCGGCGTAGCGCTCCTCGATGTTCTGCTTCACCTGCGTGCCGAGCCCGAGCTCGAAGCGCCCGCCCGACAGGCGCTGCAGGTCCCATGCGGCGAGCGCCACATTCATCGGACTGCGGGGAAAGGCGACCAGCACGGAGATCCCGACCCGGATGCGCGAGGTCGCTGCGAGCGCGAGCGCCGCGAGGACAAGCCCGTCGTGGACGGCGTCGGGGACGAAGAGCCCGTCATAGCCCATCGCCTCGACGCGGCGGGCGTGGTCGCCAATGGCTTCGGGTCCCAGGTTCTCGGGTGTTACCGCAAAGATCTCGAACATGCTTTGCGCGAGAATATCATCGGCACTGCGCTCACTCCGGCCGTCCACTTCGGCGCCAAGCGTCGAGCGCTTGCGCGACACGCGCGATACCCGCTTCGATGCCCCGTTCGTCGAGCGAGGAGTAGCCGAGGATCACGGTACGCCCGCTGTACGCGCACCCGCCGAAGTCGCATGCCGGCCCCGACGGAAGCGAATAGATGCCGACTCCACGCCGCGCCGCCATTGCCTGGAACCCGGTCGCCCGCGGGAATCCGCCCGGCAACTGCCACGCGACGTGCATGCCTGACTCCGTGCCCGACAGTGCGGCCTCACCGAAGTGCCGGCGCAGGTTCTCGACCAGGCAGTCGCGGCGTGCGCCATACATGCGCCGCAGGCGACGCAAGTGATGCTTGAAGGCGCCGCCCGTGATGAACTCGGCCATCACGGCCTGGTCGAGCCATGGGTGTCCGTCGTTCAGCAGTGCCTTGACCGTCCGGGCCGGGGCGACGAGATGTGGCGGGACCACCAGATACCCGAGTCGCAGCCCTGCCCCGATCGAGTTCGAAAACGTGCCCACATAGATCACGCTGCCGCTGGAATCGAGTCCCATGAGCGCGGCGAGCGGCGAACCATGGTAGCGGATGTCGTTGTCGTAATCGTCTTCGATGATGTAGCTGCCGGTACGCTGTGCCCAGTCGAGCAGGCGCAGGCGGCGTTCGAGCGAAAGCGTGAAGCCCATCGGGTATTGGTGCGATGGTGTGACACAGGCGAACGCTGTACCCGTCGCCGGCAGCGCCTCCACGCAGATGCCATTCGCGTCCACCGGAACCGGTACGAACTTCGCGCGGTAGCTCCTGAACAGAAAGGCCGAGCCCTGGTAGGCGGGATTCTCGATCGCGACGCGCGCGCCTTCCCGCAGCAGCAGACGCGCGACGAGATTGAGCGCTTCCTGGCATCCCGCGACGATCACGACCTGCCCGGGATCGACCCTGATTCCGCGGGCCGGCCCGAGATGCTCCGCTATCACGCGGCGCAGCTGCGGCATCCCCGCGGGATCCCGGTACTCCGTGAACCGCGTTTCCGCGGCGACCAGCACGCGATTCACCAACCGCCGCCAGGCGCGCGCCGGAAACGACCGGGGATCGGGCTGCCCGAGCCGGAAGTCGTAGTCGAATGCCTGGCTCGTCACGACCGCTTGCGCCTGCCCGCGGAAGGCGATTTTCCGGCGCGCAGACGTACGGACTTGCGTCGCGAGGCCCGGCCGCATGCCGGCCTCGAGCGTCAGCGATTTCTCCGGCAGCTCCGGGCTCACGAACGTTCCGACAGCGGGGCGCGTCTGCAGGTAGCCCTCGGCGATCAGGCGGTCGTAGGCCAGCAGCACGGTATTGCGGGATACGCCAAGCTGCTGCGAAAGCTCACGCGTCGCGGGGATCGGCGAACCGGGCCTCAGCCGGCCGCTCAGCACCAGGCCGCGGAACTGGTCGAACAGTTGCCCCTGCAGCGAGTCGTGGCTCGCCGGATCGAGCGCGACGGGCAGCTCCATGGCTCCCTCCCCCGGCGCAGTATCGCAACCGGTACCATTATCCGGGGCAATTCATGAGGGTGGATAGTACCAGCCGGGCGTGTGCTCCGTGGTACCAGCGGCCAACGCCGTGCGGCGCTATTCGTCCTTGAAAACGAGCTTGCCCGTCGCAAGGCTCCTGTCGAGGTCGGTCTCGGGCACCGCCTTGTGCACCAGGTTCTGGTGGCAATCGATGCACGTCGCGCGGCTGCCACGCAGTTCCTCGTGTGCTGCCTTTCCCTCCGGCACGACGGGCCGCGGATCACGGTGGCAACCGCGGCAGGTGCGGCTGTCGTCGCGCTTCATCGCCATGCGCGCGTGTTGCGCCATCTCGAGACGACGCTCGTTGAACTTCGCGACCGTCGAGTAGTCGCGGGTGAATTCGCGGACAAGATCGCGCGAGCCATCGACCACGTGCGCCCAGACCGCCCTGTGCAGGTTCTCCGCTCCCTGCGGGATGTGGCATTGCTTGCAGTCCGGGTCCACGCCGAGCGCACCGAAATGGCCGGACTTGCGCAGCTCCTCTGCCGGGTAGGACATCGAGTGGCACGATGTGCAGAAGCGTGTGGTCGAGACCGCCGCCTCACCCGCAACCAGCGCGATGGCGAGCGCGATGCCCGCACCCAGGCCGAGCAGGAAGACAGACCAGCGGCGTGCGGTCATGTCGATCCTGCAGCGACTTCCTGCCGGCACTTCACTCGCCCGACTCCTTCGCGACCGGTCGCGCCTTCGCCTGAAAGTCCTTGTGGAAAGGTGGCAACGGCGGACCGGTGAACACGCCCTCGAGCCTGAAGTGCTCGTGCATCGCCGCATCGTTGCGGACGGCCTTGTCGAAATCGAAGCGGTACTTCGGATCGACCTGGGGGCTGAAGGGCGTGAACGGCTTCCGCGTGCCCTTCCATGGCGAACCCTCGTAGTTCATGTGGCAGGCATTGCAGCGATCGAGAAACCCGAATTCCTGGCCAGCGTTCGCGAGCGCCTGGCGTGGAGTGGGCTGCCCCGTCTTCTCGAATTTCTCCGCCGCCTCACGGTGCAGCAACTTGTAACGCGACCCGGGTCCGTGGCAGGACTCGCAGCCGACACCGACGAGGTAGATTCCGGGATCGGCCGGATCGTAACCGCCTTCCTTGCCAAAGCCCGTGACGTGGCACCCGATGCAGTTCCGGTCGCTCGAATAATCCTTCGCGGGGTCGAGTCCGACCTTGCGCTTGGCTTCGAGCTCCGCGCCGGCCTTCAGCGAATCGAGCGCCCTGGCGTGCACCGTCTTTGCCCAGGATCGTCGCTCACTCCGGTGGCACGACCCACATTTCTTCTGCCCTTCGTAGGCCGGCTCCGTCGACCCGGTACCGGCGCCCGGGGCGAGCAGCGCAACGCCAACGAGCAGCGCTCCGGCACACGCACAGATGATCCTTTTTCGTCCTGACCTCCGGCCGCGCATGACGTTCACCTCGATGGAGGCAGTTTGTAGACCCAATAGGGACCCTGCTGATAGACCACCTGCGGGGCCGCGAGCGTGAACGGATTGGAGCTGCTGAACGGGAGAAGTTGCGCAATCATCGTCTTCTGCGCCGCTGCGTCGGTCAGAAAGTACACACGCAGTGCGTTCTCACCCCGCGCTTCGACGGCATATGACTCGTACCCCTGCTCCTTGAGCCATGCCTTGACGCCCACGATTGCGCCGTGGAGCTGGACGTTGTTCGGAAAGTCCCGGTAACCGACACCGAAGCGGCCGGGGCGCAGCAGGCCCACGCGGTACGCGTCATCGAGCCTGAGCACGATGTAGGCATCCCCCGCACCCGCGAGCGCGCGCAGCGTATCCAATGCGACCGGAACCTCGGATGCCAGCGCATCGACGAAACGGTCGAATCGGGTCACCGGCGCACCCGCGGATACGGCCCCCCAGAACCGGGTCTCCTGTCGTTCAATGACGCTGCGAGCTCCGCGCCATGCTTCGGGCAGCAGCAGCGGTCGCGCCATGTTTTCGTCGTACAGCACATTCGCTTCAACGAGGAGCCTCAACTGTCGCGAGGTGTCCCACCACGCGAGGAGGCGGGCTGGCGAGGGCGCGTGCTGCGCCACGGCGTCCGCCAGCGCCCGAACATCCTTGGGCTCCGTGTCGAAGGCGAGTACGGGTTCTGCGCCGCGGTTGCGCCACCCGAGCAGCACAGGCGCAGTTCCCGGCGACTCGGCGAGGTGCACGATCGCGAGCGGGGCATCGACGCCCCCGGCGCGCACCTCGAACTTGCGCACCTTCAGGGCATCGTGGCCGCCGAGGCGAAGTTCCGGATAGTCCGCAGCCCGGCCTTCGGTAGCGAGTCGATAGTGATACGGTGATGCAACGGGCTGCACCAGCCGCCAGCCGAGCCATCCGAGCAGCACGAGCCCTGACACGATGAGCGCGACACCCGCAGCCGGCCACATTTGCCTGGCTGCGGGAAGGCCGCCCTGCGCCAGCGTGTTCAATCCTTCCTGCGGCGCGAGCGCCAGAGCATGAGCCCGCCCGCGACGAGCATCAGGCTTCCGAGACCGCCGAGCGAAGCCTTCTTCGCGCCGCTGTCGGGCTCGAAGAGTGAGTAGCGTTTGCCGGCCTCGAGGCGCGCGACCTTCATCGCGGCGCGCTCGCGGATCTGCGTGTCGTAGTCCATGATCCTCGCATACGCACGCACGAGCGACTGCCATCCCTGGCTGTAGGTCCACCCATTCGGATTCACGTGGGCGACGCCGACATGCAGCTTCGAAAGTTCGTTCTCGCCCATCGCGGTGCCCTCGTACTCGACCGCGGTGGGATTGTTTCCCTCGGCCCAGAAGAGCTGGAAGAACTGCAGCGTCCCGTCTTTCTCGGGCGCGGGCGGCGCGGGACGGTTGGTTTTCTGGCCGGGCAGCAGTCCATCCTTGTGCAGCTTCTCGACCACCGCGCGCGCCTCCTTGAACTTCGCGAGCCCCTGCAGCGTCGCCTTGTCGATGAGATCGAGGTAGGAACGCGCGAAGCGCTCGGCGTGGCACTGGGTGCAGGTCTTCACCCAGGCTTCGAGGCGCTGCTTCGACCAGTCGCTGTCGATGTTCTCGGCGATCCCGGGCACTGACGGGTAGTTCGCCCAACGCACCTTGCGCACGACGTTGTGGCCGAACTTGCCCTGGTACTCCATGTGGCACAGCTGGCAGGTCGGCGCGGTCTGGCCGCTCCTTGCCAACGCATCCTTCAGCGGCACCTCCCAGTTCCAGTCATGCCCGTGCATCGCGTAAACCGAACCGTGCTTGGACAACTGGTACGACTCGATGTTGTTGTGGTCGATGCCGTTGTGGCAGGTCGCGCATGCTTCGGGCTTGCGTGCTTCCGCCACCGAGAACGTGTGACGCGTGTGGCAGGTGTCGCACTTGTTCTGGTTGTGATGGCACGCGGTGCACCCTTCAGCGATCTCGCGCTGCGCCATACCGGCCCAGATCCCGGTCTCGACATTGGCGTGATAGTCGAGCGCGTGCGATGGTCGCCCCTTCGGCCATTGATCCTGCGGCCACACGGCGGTGTCGCGCTCACTTTCGCGCTCCGCAAATTCCTGCAGATGGCAGGTGCCGCAGACTTCCGCCGTGGGCAGACGCAGATCCTTGCGGTGGTCGATCTTCTGCTTCGTGTTCACATTGGCGTGGCAATCGATGCAGCCGACCTCTCTGAGGTTCTCTGTGACCCCGAGCTTGCCCATCGAGCGCAGGTTGCGCTCGACGGTCTCCAGTTTCGCCTTCTTGTAGTAGCGCGGATCGGCGGGCTGCAGCGCCCGGATCTCGTCGAGATTCGCGTGGACGCTGCCCTTCCACGCCCGTACCCAGCCGGGCGTCTCGTCCTTGTGGCAGTCGGTGCAGTCCTCGCGCCCCACCACTTCCTTCACCGTCGCCGGCGGCTCATAGAAGGAATGGGGATCGAAATACTTGCTCATCGGAATGGGCTGCCACAACTCGGCGTACTGGCCCTTGCCCGCGCCCTGCTTCGGGTCGAGGTAGCGCTTCGTGATCGCGTCGTAGAGATCCCTGGGCGAGGCATCGGGCGAGAGGCCGACACCGTCGTAGAGTTCCTTCGGGATGTCCGCTGCGAGCATGCCGGGCCACGCGCCGGCCAGGGCCACGACGAGGGTTCCGGTGACTGCGATCACGCCACGCGCCGACGCACCACGCATATGGATTCCTCCCTGCAGCGCGGCGATCCTGTTTCCCTCGTTGTCATGCGACAAGTACCACTGGATGAACTGTTTCTGGAACCAGTGGTCAATTCTTGATCCAGATCAACGATAATGGCTGACGATCGCCAATCGGAGAACCCTCATGACCGCACAAGAGACAAAGGACACGGGCCCCGACCTGACCCACGGCGTCACCCTTGCCGATTTCGGCGGTCGCAAGATGCTGCGCGGACATGTCGGCGACCAGGCGGTGCTGCTCGCCCGCGTCGGTGACGAGGTGCTCGCAGTGGGAGCCACCTGTACCCATTACAGCGGGCCGCTCGACCAGGGCCTGGTCGAGGGCGACACGGTGCGCTGCCCGCTGCACCACGCCTGTTTTTCGCTGCGCACGGGCGAGGCACTGGCCGCGCCGGCATTCGATCCGATCGCGTGCTGGAAAGTCGAGCGCCAGGGCGATCGCCTTTTCGTGCGCACGGCAGCCGCACCGACATCACGCCCGATCGAGGCCGCATCGTCCGACACGCCCGGGAGCATCGTCATCGTCGGCGGCGGCGCGGCCGGGTTTGCCGCGGCCGAACTGCTGCGGCGACGCGGCTGGCCGGGGCAGCTCACGCTGCTCAGCGCGGATGCCGATGCGCCCTGCGATCGGCCGAACCTGTCGAAGGACTACCTCGCCGGCAATGCGCCGGAAGAGTGGATTCCGCTGCGCGCGGTGGATTTTTACACTGCGAACCGCATCGACCTGAAGCTGTCTTCCACGGTGAGCCGCATCGACACGGATGCGCGCGCCGTCATCGCATCGGACGGCAGTACCTGCTGCTACGACCGGCTGCTCATCGCCACCGGAGCCGAGCCGGTGCGCCTGCCGATCCCCGGCGCGGACCGGCCGCATGTCTTGACGCTGCGCTCACTCGCCGACAGCCGTGCCCTCATTGCGCGGGCCACGGGCGCCAAAGCTGCCGTCGTCCTCGGCTCGGGCTTCATCGGGCTCGAGGTGGCCGCCGCGCTCGCGACGCGCGGACTTGCGGTGCACGTGGTGTCACTCGATGCGCAGCCGCTCGATCGCGTGCTGGGCGTGCAACTCGGTGCGTTCATTCGCGGCGTGCACGAGGCGCACGGCGAGGTTTTCCACATGGGCACTTCGATCGCCTCGATCGGTGCACGCTCCGTCACGCTCGGCAATGGCACGGAAATCGCCGCCGATCTCGTCGTCGTCGGCGTGGGCGTCAAGCCGCGCCTCGAACTGGCCGAAGCGACGGGTATCGACATCGATCGAGGCATCGTCGTGAACGAGTACCTCGAGACCTCGCTCGCCGACATTTATGCCGCTGGTGACGTGGCGCGCTGGCCCGGGGGCGCGAATGGCGAGACGATGCGGGTCGAACACTGGGTGGTGGCCGAACGCCAGGGGCAGGTCGCGGCGGAGAACATGCTCGGCGCGCGCAAGGCCTTCCGGGATGTGCCCTTTTTCTGGAGCGCCCATCACGACGTGACGATCCGCTACGTCGGACACGCGCCGTCGTGGGATGAAATCCGCGTCGACGGCGACATCGCCGCACGCGATTGCGCGGTCAGCTACCGGAAGAACGGCCGGACGCTCGCCGTGGCGACCATCGGGCGCGACACAGCCGCGCTCGAGGAAGGGCGGCGGTTCGCCGCCGCGGGCTGACGTCACGCGCGGGCGTAGAGCGGCAGCACCGCACCGCTGATCTCGAGGTTGGCGGGCGAGATGAGTTGCAGCACGGCCTCGGCGGCCGCCTGCGGCGCGAGCCATCCGGAAGTGTCGGCATCCGGCATCGCGTTCCGGTTGGCTGCGGTATCGAGCGTCGAAGGCGCGATCGCGTTGACGAGAATGCGATCGTCCTTCAACTCTTCCGCCAGTGCGAGCGTGAGCGCCGCGACCGCGGCCTTGCTCGTGGCATACGCCGCCATGCGGGCGCCACGGCGCGGATCGATCCCGGGGCGGGCCGCGACATTGACGATCCGGCCACCCTGTCCATTGCGGCGCATGACGCGCGTTGCCGCGCGACAGCAGAGAAAAGTCGTCAGCGCGTTCAGTTCCAGCATGTGCAGGAAGGCCGCGCGTGTCGTCTCGACGATCGGTGCCATGGCAAAGCCTCCCGCCAGGTGCACCGAGGCCCAAAGCCCGGGAACGGAATCGTAGCAGCGATCTACCGCGATCTCGTCGGCGAGGTCGACGCCAGGAACAATGTGCAAACGCTCATCGCCGTCCGCCGATCGCGCACCGCGGGCCCGGTGAACGGGTACATGGCAGATCGCTCCGGCCTGGAGCAGTCGCGAGAGCACGACTTCGCCGAGCGCGCCGGTCCCGCCGGTCACGATGACATGCCTGTGCGCAAGGGGTTCAACCATGATCGCCTCCGGAACTCGCCGTCTCCGCCGGCGCTGCGGCGTGGGTCATCCGAGCACGTCCAGCGCGTGCTGCGCCATGATCCACTCTTCATTGGTCGGTTCGACGGCCACCCGCACCCGGCTGTCGGGGGTGGAAATCACTGCCGCATCGCCGGCATTGGCCGCGGCGTCCAGCCGGATGCCAAGGAAGGCGAGATCGCGACACACGCGCTCGCGCACGAAGGCGTTGTGCTCACCGACGCCGGCGGTGAACACGAGCAGATCGAGCCCGCCGAGCACCGCGGTCGAGGCGCCGATCTCGCGAACGATGCGTCGCACGTACAGCGCGAGCGCGAGCCGCGCGCGCATCCCCTTTTCGCCGGAATCCTGCTCGTGCCTGACGATCACGCGCGGCTCGGGCGAAAGGCCCGAAACGCCCAGCAGGCCGGACTCGTGATAGAGGAGCTGGCCGATTTCCCGCAGCGGCAGCTTTTCGATCTCCATCAGGTACAGGAGCGCACCGGGATCGAGCGCGCCGGTGCGCGTTCCCATCATCAGTCCGTCGAGCGCGGAAAACCCCATCGTGGTCGCCACACTCGCGAGTTCGCGCATCGCGCAAAGGCTCGCGCCGCTGCCGAGGTGCGCGACGATCACCCGGCCGCGTGCGATCGCTCCGTGCCGCTCGGGCAGCGCGTGGCTCATGTACTCGTAGGACAGGCCGTGGAATCCGTAGCGACGCAGGCCACGCTCCCACGCGGCGTACGGCAAGGGCAGGACCTGCTCGACCTGCGGCAGGCCGTGATGGAAGGCCGTATCGAAGCAGGCCACCTGCGGCAGATCGGGCTGCTGCTCGAGCAGCAGCCCCATCGCCTTCAACGGGAACGGCTGGTGCAATGGAGCGAGCGGAATATAGCCGCGCAGGTCGTCGACGATCGCCTGCGTGATACGGATCGGGGCGAAGTAACGCTGGCCGCCATGCACCACGCGGTGCACCACTGCGGCGATCCGCCGGCCCTGGAGTCTTTGGACCACACGCTCCTGGATCAGCCGCAACGCCGCCGTATACGGATGTTGCGCATCGAGATCGACGCGATACGCCGATACGCCCGTTTCGCCGAAATCCGGTGTCGGTCCGCCGATTCCCTGCACCTTGCCGCGCCACACCGGCGCACGCGGCAGCGGGTTGTCACCGGCATCGAACAACGCGAACTTGATGCTGGACGAGCCGCAGTTGAGGACGAGGATCAGATTGCCGGACATGGAACGACTATGCGGTTCAGCGCGACGCGGTGCGATAGCGGCGCGCGAGCAGCAGCGCGATGGCGCAGGATGCGAGGCGCGACTGGCGTGAATCGGCGCGGCTCGTGAGCACGATCGGCACGCGCGCACCCATCACGATGCCGGCGCTGTCGGCGCGCCCCAGGTACTCGAGCTGCTTCGCCAGCATGTTGCCGCTCTCGAGATCGGGCACGACGAGCACATCGGCCTGCCCGGCGACGGCCGAGCGGATGCCCTTGACCCTGGCAGCGTCCGGCGATACGGCGTTGTCGAGCGCCAGCGGACCATCGAGCAGGCCGCCGGTGATCTGGTCGCGATCGGCCATCTTGCAGAGCGCCGCGGCATCGAGTGTGGATGGCATGCGCGGATTGACGGTCTCCACGGCCGCGAGTATCGCCACCTTGGGCTCGGGCACGCCGAGCGCATGCGCCAGGTCAATCGCGTTGCGCACGATGTCGACCTTGTCCGGGAGCGTGGGCGAAATGTTGATGGCGGCATCGGTGATGATGAACGGCCGTGGATAGGCAGCCGTTTCCATCACGAAGCAGTGCGTCAGGCGACGCTCGGTTCGAAGACCGGTGTCCGCGTCGAGAATGGCCGCCAGGAACTCGTCGGTGTGCAGGCTGCCTTTCATCAGCGCTTCGACCTCGCGCTTTCCCGCCATGCGCGCGGCGGTGGCCGCAGCCGCGTGGCTGTGCGGCACATCGACGATCTCGCAACCCACCAGATCGATGCGGGCATCCGCGGCGATCGAGTGCAATCTCGCCCGCGGCGCCACCAGCACCGGATGAATGAGGCCCGCATCGCGCGCATCCATGGCCCCGGCAAGGCTGAGGGCATGACAGGGATGCACCACGGCCATGCGCAAGGGCTCCATGCCGCGCACGTGTTCGATCAGGCGCTGGACGCTGCGGATGGTGGCGCCGGATGCGTCGCCGGATCCGGGAGGAAGGGGATTCGTGTGGCTCATGCTGATCTCTCGCTGCGCAGGGTGGCGCCCGTCGATCGCAGGAGCCGCGCCGGCATTGTACCGTCGTGAGGGTCTTCCGCACGGTCGCGCGCCCATGTGACTAGACGGAAGTTCCAGCCTCGCTAAATGAACACTGAATGCCGGAGGCCCTGCAATTGCAGGGCTTTCGCGCTTTCGGGCGGCTTTTTCCGGGGTCCGGATGTAGCCATGTAAATGGCAGATATGGGTTGT
>JABAQN010000061.1 GCA_019187495.1 Steroidobacteraceae bacterium | reverse complement strand
CGCCGCGCTGCGCGCCGGACGCAATGCCGCGGCGGCCACCGATTTTCGCGACGCGGCGCGCCTCGCGGGCGGCGAGCCGGATGCGGTGCTCGCCGGACTGGCTGATGCGGCGGCTGACACGAGCAATGACTACGGCGCCTACCAGGCCCTGCGCGGGGCGGTGGACCCCGCGAAACTCGATGCCGCGGGCCTCGTCCGGCTCGGCGCCTTCGCGGCGGATTGCTTCGTGTATCGCGATGCGCGCGCGCTCGCCGATTCCGCGATCGCGCGCGACCCGGATTCGGCGGATGCCGCGCAGCTCAAGGCGAGGGTGCTGGCGGGCAGCGACGATCCCGCGGGTGCGCTCGCCGCCGCCAGGACCGCGCAGCGACTCGACCCCAAGGGGCAGGTATTCACGGTCGCCGAGACGCTCATCCGGCTCGATCGCATCGAAGAGGCCCGCATCGAACTCGAGCGGCTGCTGCAGGACGATGACGCCGGGCCGCAGGCCGAGCGCCGCCTCGCGCTGCTCGCGTTTCGCGAAGGGGACGACGAGCAGGCCGCGGGTCGATTCAGCGAGCGTCTGCGCACCGGCGACGACCCCGCGGAAGCGCTCTACTACCTCGGCGCGCTGGCCGAACGCCACGGCAACCAGCAGGCCGCACTCGAAATGTACAACCGCCTCGTGCAGGCGGGAGCGGGCCTCGTCGCGCGCAGTCGTGCGGCGGCCGTCCTGATGCGGCAGGGCAAGCGTGACGCGGCCTTCGCCATGCTCGATGGCGAGGAGGCCGACAAGCCGCGGGTGGCGATCGAAGTGGTGATCGACAAGGCGGCGCTGCTGCGCGACAACGACGCGGCGGCGGATGCACTGCCGATGCTCGATGCCGCGCTCGAGCGCTTTCCGCAACACCCGGATCTCATGTACCAGCGCGCGCTGACGCTGGAGGCCGCGGGTCGCAAGGCGGATTCGATCGCAGCCTTCGAAGCGCTGCATCGCGCGCGGCCGGACGATCCGGCGCTGATGAATGCACTCGGTTACACGCTGGCGGATCACGGGAAGAGCCTCGCGCGCGCAAACCGGCTGATCGATGCGGCGCTCGCACTGACGCCGGACAATCCGGCGATCCTCGACAGCCAGGGCTGGGTGCGCTTCCGTCGCGGTGAGGCCGATCAGGCGCTCGCGCCGCTCGCGCGCGCCTACCGGCTGTCGCGCGACACGGACATCGCCGTGCATTGGGGCGAGGTGCTGTGGTCGCTCGGTCGCGAAGGCGAAGCGCGTGCGGTATGGGCGCGTGCCGTCGCACGCGATCCCGAATCACGGCTGCTGCGGCAATCGATCCGGCGACACATTCCGGCGCCTTCGGAGTGAACCGTCTCGTTGCCGCCGCGTTTGCCGCCGCGCTGCTGGCAGGCTGCGCGGGCGCACCGTTGCGTGAAGCCGTGCCGGTGCCGTGGCCCGAGCGGCGCGCAGCCCTGCAGGCGGACGACGATTTTGCGCTCACTGGCCGTGTCGCGATCAGCGCGTCCGGCGCCGGCCTCAACGCATCGCTGCGCTGGCGGCAGGAGGGCGATGTGTCGCATGTGTCGCTCGACGGGCCGCTCGGAGTCGGCGGCGCCGAGGTCGAGGTGCACGGCGAGCGCATCGACCTTCGAACGTCGCGCGGTGAGCATCTCGAGGATGGCACGGCGCGCGCCGAGCTCGAACGCCGGCTCGGCTTCCCGCTGCCGCTTGCCGCGCTGCGCTACTGGGTGCGCGGGGTGCCGGCGCCCGGACAAGCGGCCGATGAAGTCGTCGACGAGGCGCACCAGCGGCTCGCGAGCCTCGCGCAGGACGGCTGGCAGGTTCGTTACGCCGATTACGTGGGCGGGGTTGCGGGCGACCTGCCGCGGCGCCTGTCGGCGGAGCGTGGCGACACGCGCGTGCGCCTGGTCATCGATCGCTGGCAGCCATGAGTACCGCGACACGCTGGCCGGCACCCGCCAAGTTGAATCTTTTCCTGCACATCACCGGCCGGCGTGCGGATGGTTACCACGAGCTGCAGACGGTCTTCCAGCTGCTCGATTTCTGCGACGAGATCGCCATCGAACCGACCGATGACGGCGCGATCACGCGACTCGAGGGCCCGGGCGGCGTGGCGCCGGACGCCGATCTCGCGGTGCGCGCGGCGCGGGCGCTGCAGGCGGCGGGCGGGACGGGGCGGGGAGCACAGCTCGCGGTCCGCAAGCGCATTCCGCAGGGCGGCGGCCTGGGTGGCGGCAGCTCGGATGCGGCGACCGTGCTGGTGGCCTTGAACGAGGTCTGGGGCCTTGGCTTCAATCTGTCGCGATTGGCGGCGATTGGCGCCGAACTGGGTGCAGACGTGCCGGTATTTGTCATGGGTGCCTCGGCGTGGGCGGAAGGCATTGGCGAGCGCCTGACACCCGTCCTGCTGCCGGAAGACTGGTTTGTCGTGATCCACCCCGGGGTCGCCGTAGCCACGGGCGAGGTGTTCCAGGCCCCTGAATTGACACGAAATTCACCCCTCATCACAATACGCGGCCTTTTTCAGGCAGGAACCCGGAACGACTGCGAGCCCGTGGTGCGCGCGCGGTTTCCGGCGGTGGCGGCGGCACTCGACTGGCTCGGCCAGTTCGCAGAAGCGCGCCTGACCGGCACGGGGTCCTGCGTGTTCGCGAAATTCGGGAGCGCGGCGCATGCAGAGCGCGTCGCGGCGCGCGTGCCTGACGAATGGCGCGGATGGGTCGCGCACGGGCTGAATCGCTCGCCGCTCCACGCGCGGCTCGCGGTGTGGCGGGGCGAGGGGACATAGGTCGGGAACGGTTTCCGCTGGGGCGTCGCCAAGTGGTAAGGCAGCGGGTTTTGATCCCGCCATTCGGAGGTTCGAATCCTTCCGCCCCAGCCAGACGAACGAGGTCGTGAGTGTCGGATTCGGCATCGATGGCGTTGTTCGCGGGTAACGCGAACCCGCAGCTTGCGCACGAGATCGCGCGCCACCTGAAGCAGCCGCTCGGGCGCGCGTTCGTCGGCAGGTTCAGCGATGGCGAGGTGAACGTCGAGTTGATCGAAAACGTGCGCGGGCGGGATGTCTTCCTGCTGCAATCGACCTGCGCACCGGTGAACGACAACCTGATGGAGCTCCTCGTGATGGCCGACGCCTGCAGGCGCGCGTCGGCGGCGCGCGTGACGGCGGTCGTGCCCTATTTCGGCTATGCGCGCCAGGATCGCCGGCCGCGGGCGACGCGCGCGGCGATCACCGCGAAGCTGGTCGCGAACATGATTTCGGGCGCGGGAGTCGAACGCCTGCTGACAGTCGATCTGCACGCCGACCAGATCCAGGGGTTTTTCGACATCCCCGTGGACAACGTGTACGGCTCGCCGGTGCTGCTCGGCGATGCCTGGAAGCAGGGCTACGACGACATGATCGTCGTGTCCCCCGATGTCGGCGGCGTGGTGCGCGCCCGCGCGCTCGCCAAGCGCCTCGATGACGCGGACCTCGCGATCATCGACAAGCGCCGGCCGCGGCCGAACGAGTCGAAGGTGATGAACATCATCGGCGAAGTCGCAGGCAAGACCTGCGTGCTCGTCGATGACATGGTGGATACGGCGGGCACGTTGTGCCTCGCGGCGCAGGCGCTCAAGGACCAGGGCGCGAAGCGCGTGGTGGCGTACATCACGCACGCGGTGCTCTCGGGCAACGCGGTCGAGAAGATTTCAGGGTCGGCGCTCGACGAACTCGTCGTGACCGACACGATTCCGCTGACGGACCCGGCCCGCAAGTGCGGGCGCATCCGCCAGCTGTCGGTGGCGGGACTGCTCGCGGAAACGATCCGTCGCATTCGCGACGAGGAGTCGGTGAGCAGCCTCTACATAGACTGATTCTGGGTGGGGACCGTCTGGTCGCGGAAGGTCCCATTTGAAGTCAAACGTAAGGAGAAGTTCATGCGCATCGGATTCGAGATCCAGGCGGACTTCCGGGACGATCAGGGCAAGGGTGCGAGCCGCCGCCTGCGTCGTCGCGGAAAGATTCCGGCCATCCTCTACGGCGGCAAGCTCGCGCCCCGCCAGATCATCCTCGATCACCAGAACCTGATGACGATGATCGACAACGAGAAGCTCTACTCGTCGATCATCCGCATCAAGGTGGGCAGCGAGAGCCAGGAAGCGATCGTGAAGGACGTGCAGATGCACCCGGCGAAGAACGCGATCGTGCACATCGACCTGCAGCGCGTGCTGGCGGACGAGAAGATCCGCATCCATCTGCCGATCCACTTCCACGGCGCCGCGGCGGCGCCGGGCGTGAAGACCGAGGGCGGCGTGGTGTCGCACCGCATTTCGGATGTCGAAGTGGTGTGCCTGCCGCAGGATCTGCCCGAGTTCCTCGAGCTCGACCTGTCGCAGATGAAGCTGAACGACACGAAGTTCCTGAGCGACATCCCGCTGCCGGCCGGAGTCGCGATTCCGCAGCTGCAGCAGGGCCGCAATGTCGCGGTCGTGTCCGTGCATGCGCCGCGTGCGGCCGAGCCCGAGCCGACCGCCGAGGCTGCAGCAGCCGAGGGTGCGGTGGCCGGTGCACCGGCTACGGCGGCGGCGCCCGCGGCGGCAGCCGCTGCGGCGGCGGCCGAGCCGGCGAAGAAGGATGGCGGCGGCAAGAAGTAAGCGCTACGATCGGAGCCAATAAGGCCGCCGGATTCCGGCGGCCTTTCTCTTTTGGGCGCAGCGCTCGATGGGGGCGGGTATGGCCGGATTTCCGCTGAAACTGGTCGTGGGGCTCGGCAACCCGGGCGACGAGTACGCGCGCACGCGCCACAACGCCGGTTTCTGGTTCATCGATGAACTCGCCGCGCGCCATGGCGGCAGCCTGCGAGCCGACCGCCGGCACCACGGCGATCTGGCGCGCGTGCAGATCGGCGGCGCCGACGTGATCCTGCTGAAGCCCATGCAGTACATGAACAGGAGCGCCGGGCCGGTCGGCAGCGTCGCCGACTTCTACAAGATCGAGCCTGCCGCGATCCTGGTCGCGCACGATGAGCTCGACCTGCCGGTGGGAACCGTGCGACTGAAGGAAGGCGGCGGCCATGGTGGGCACAATGGCCTGCGCGATCTCATCCCGCGCATCGGCGAGGGATTCTGGCGGCTGCGCATCGGCATCGGGCACCCGGGCGAGAAGTCCGAAGTGGTGGATTACGTGCTGACGCGCGCGCCGGCGGCGCAAGACAGCGCGATCCGCGACGCCGTGAAGGCGGCGGCCGGGATCGTGCCGCTGCTGCTGGCCGAAGGGCCGCAGCGGGCGATGAACAAGTTGCATACAAAGCCGGCGGAGAGCGAGTAGCAGCGCGATTTCCGCGCGAGGGTGATTCCGGAAACATGGGCATCAAGTGTGGCATCGTGGGCTTGCCGAATGTCGGCAAATCGACCCTGTTCAATGCGCTGACGCGCGCACAGATCGCGGCGGAGAACTATCCGTTCTGCACCATCGATCCGAACGTCGGCGTCGTGCCCGTGCCGGACGAGCGCCTCGCGGCCCTCGCCGCCATCGCGAAGCCGCAGAAAATCCTGCCGACCACCGTCGAGTTCGTCGACATCGCGGGACTCGTCGCGGGCGCCTCGCAGGGCGAGGGGCTCGGCAACCAGTTCCTCGCGCACATCCGCGAGGTCGATGCGATCGCGCACGTGGTGCGCTGCTTCGACAACGACGACATCGTGCATGTCGCGGGCAAGGTCGATCCGCTCTCGGACATTGCGACGATCGACACCGAACTCGCGCTCGCCGATCTCGCGAGCGTCGAGAAGGCGCTGGATCGCGCGGCCAAGGCCTCGAAGGCGGGCGACAAGGACGCGATCCGCAAGCGCGACCTGCTCGAGCGTGTCCGTCGCCACCTCGACGGCGCGCAGGCCGTGCGCTCGATGGGGCTCGGCGCCGAGGAGTTGCGCGACCTGCAGGACCTGCATCTCCTCACCTCGAAGCCCGTCATGTACGTCGCGAATGTCGACGAGCAGGGATTCACGGGGAATCCGCGCCTCGCGGCGCTCGAGCAGCACGCGGCGGGCGAAGGCGCGGTGGTGGTCGCGGTGTGCGCGTCGATCGAGGCGGAGATCGCGCAGCTCGACGACGAGGCACGCGCCGAGTTCATCGCCGATCTGGGGCTCGGGGAGCCGGGGCTCAATCGCGTGATTCGCGCCGCCTACCGGCTGCTCGGCCTGTCGACGTATTTCACGGTCGGCCCGAAGGAAGTGCGGGCCTGGACCGTGAAGGCGGGATCGACCGCGCCGCAGGCCGCCGGCGTGATCCACACCGATTTCGAGCGTGGCTTCATTCGCGCCGAAGTGATCGCCTACGAAGATTTCCTGGCCGCGCGCGGCGAGCAGGGCGCGAAGGAGGCGGGAAGACTACGTCTCGAGGGCAAGGACTATGTCGTGCAGGAAGGGGATGTGATGCACTTTCGCTTCAACGTTTGAAGGATAGCCGGCGGCGGGCAGCGGGCAGCGCGAGTTACGCGGCGGAGTGTTTGTCGAGTGCGCGCGCGGGGATGAGCGCGGCGAGGGCGCAGAGCGCGATACCGACGCAGGAGAGATTGATCAGCAGCGCGAACTGCTCGCCCGTCGGGACGAGCGCGCCGAGCAGCGGGCCCGAGGCGAGGCCCATCTTCGAGGCGAAGCCACCGAGTGCGGCGGCACGACCCGCGCGGTCGAACGCCGAGGCGAGTCCGAGGAGATAGGGCATCACGAGCGACCAGGTGATGCCGGTCGCGCAGTTCGCCACCACGAACACGACGCGATTGCCCGCGAAGTGCAGCACCCAGATGCCGAGCAGCGTGACCACGAGACCGATCGCGAGCGGCAGCGTGCGGCCATGGCGCGTCGCGATGGCGATCACCAGCAGGCAGCCCGCGATCCCGACCCAGGTCGCTGCGCCGACGGCGGTCGAGATGAACTCGCGCGGCAGTCCGGCGCTCGCGCCGAGTTCGAGGATGTAGGCGAAGAGACCCATGTTGGATGCCTGGAAGAGGAAAATCGCGAGCAACGCGAGC
The DNA here is from genome assembly GCA_019187495.1 of Steroidobacteraceae bacterium. Lineage (GTDB taxonomy): Bacteria > Pseudomonadota > Gammaproteobacteria > Steroidobacterales > Steroidobacteraceae > CADEFQ01. The sequence continues at coordinate 80,438 of JABAQN010000061.1, read as the reverse complement.
ACGAATTTCCCGGCGGAGGCCGACGCGCCTCCCATCGCGGCGCGGGCCGCCGGGGAGCGAGGCGGGTAGGCGCCGAGGAAAGGCAGCATCGCGAGTGTCACGACGCTGAACGCGATCAGCGCCAGGAACAGCACGCCCGTGCCGTAGAGCGCCGCGAGGCGCGGCAGGGCCATGACGCCGAGCCCGCCGAGCCCGAACTGCACGAACAGCAGCACGCCGAACACGCGGTCCGGCGATTTCGTGCGTGCGATCACGGCGAATGCGACGCCGACCAGCATGCCGCCGATGAATCCATGCGCGGCGCGCAGCGGGATCATCACCCCCGGCGCGTGCACCGCCATCGACAGCGCATCGACCGTGACCAGCGTCGCGAGCAGCGCGTAACAGGTTCGCCGCCATTCGATCCGTGCGATGAGGAGCACGATCGTGAGTGCGCCGAATGCGGCGCCGTAGAGGTTGGCGGAACCGACGAAGCCGGCTTCCCGCTGGCTGAATCCGAGCCCCGAGATCAGGCCCGAGACGAGTGCCGGCATGATGTTGACGTAGAAAATGCCGGCGGTCGCGAGGAACGACAGGAAGAGCGCCGCGACGAGGCCGTCGGGATCGCGGCGCGCGGGTCCCGCATCGCGGGTGATCGCGGCATCTGTCATCGGGAGGTGCCTGCGGGTGCGCAGTATGGCCGGATGTGGTGCGCTTCGGCGGCGGCGCGCGCCCAATGGAAGGCTTCGCCGTCGCTGAAGTAGTAGTAGACGGTACCGTTCGGCAGCAGCAGCACGTTGATGCCGCCGAAGCCCGCCATGTACGGTACCCACACCGGATGGTCGCAACCGATATACGGGCTCACATCGTGCGCCCAGAAGCCGCGCGCGTAGCGAAAGCTGTCGTCGATCGCACGCAGCCCGCGATCGGCCGGATCGCGCTGCAGGGCGATGCGCAGCCCGCGCTCGTCGAACAGCGGCTGGCCCGCGATTCGCGGCGCGCCCGCCGCGACGAGCAGGGCACCGATGCGGGCGATGTCGTCGCGATGGAGGGTGAGGCCCCAGCCCGTGAATGGTTGCCCCGCGAGGTCGCGGGTGCGCCGCGTCGTGCGCAGCACGGGGCTCAGCGCGAGCGGGTCCCAAAGCCTCGCGACGACGATATCGCGGTAGAAATCCCGCTTCGCGCCGAGGCGCCGCTGCACGAAGGCCTGTAGCGCCGTGCCGAGGATGTAGGTGTCGATCGTGTGGTAGACCCACTGCGTCCCGGGCGGTGCGCGGCGGGGAAAATGACCGCAGGCGAACGCGATTTTCGCCAGGTGGTCCTCGGCGATGAAGAACGGCAGCATCGCGGCCGATTTCTCGTCGTCGTCGTAGCGGGTGGAATCGTAGTGGCCGGTCGCCATGTCGAGCGCGTCGCGAAAACGCACGTCCGCCCAGTCGCCGGCCGCCTTGCAGGCCGGAACGTAGTCGGCGATGTGCTCGTCGAGGACCGCGGGAAACTCACGCGCGAGCGCGAGACTGCCGAGCCCGGCCACGAGGCTCTTGGCGAGCGAGTAGGAAGGAAGGTCGAGCACGTCACAGTACGGATAGGGCCCCTGGCGCGTCTGGCAGCCGCCGACGTAATGCACGCCGTCGATGACGAAGCCATAGGCCGTCATGTCGGCAGCGGGAACATCCGCCGTGTTGCCGAAGGCTTCCGGGCGCGCCCCCGGATGATCTCGCGCGAGCGCTTCGATCGGTCGCACCGGCAGGCGCGCCGCGTGCTCGCGCTCGTAGGCCGCGACGACCTGCGCGGCGCTGCCGACGGCGCCCGGCCGATAACGGGCCGGCAATGCGCCCCACAGGTCGATCTTGAGATAAAGACAAGTCTCGCTCGCGACCTGATAGGCGGCGCGTGACACGCGGCCGGTGGTGTCGTAAAGGAAGGTGAGGAGGCCGTTGTGCACGCAGTTTGCGTTGCGCTCGGCGAGCGAGAACGGGAGCGCCGCGCGGGTGAGGCCGCGATCATCCGGTTCGCTCCACACGCGGCCGGGTTCGAGCACGTACTCCCATTGCGGATGCTCCGAGGCAATGGCGCCGCGCTCGACCGGCAGCAGCACGTCGCCGCTCGTCACGAACTCGAAATCGAACTCCGGCAGATGCTGCAAGACCTGCGGTGCGGTCTTTGCAGTGCCGTAATCGTCACGCCAGACCCGCATGGCGCCGATCAGCCGCTCGCGTGACAGCGTCAGCCGCCCATTGAATGCATGTCGTGGCGGACCGGCACCTTCCGGCGGCGCAAATTCGCCCGTGGAGACCGGCGCGTCGAGCGGCGCCTTGCCGAGCAGGAAGTCGTGGTCCAGTGTGCGCGATTCGCCCGATTCGGCGGCGCCTGCAGCGAGCGACAGCAGCGTGAGCCAGGCGATGTGCGCGGTGCGCCTCATGCGACCTCCACGCCCTGCGCACGCAGCGCCGCGATCATCGGCGCGAGCTGCGTCGCGACACGCCTCGAGGCGCGGATCGAGCGCGTGTGCACGGGCTCGCGCACCTGCGCAGCGCTCGCCGTCGCGGTCGGGCCGTCATGCCGGTGAAAGGCGAGACAGGCCGGATCAAAGGTGAGGCCGCAGTAATCGAGCAGTCGGCGTGTCGAGCGCTCCTGGTCGGCGACGAGATCCTCGTAGTCGAGGTCGAGGAACGCGCCCGGCAGGCGCGCGCGCCAGTGCGCCATCAGGCGCGCGTAGGCGCCGTAATAGCGCGCGATGTCCTCCTGGTCGTACGAGAATGGATAGCCCATCCGGAAAAGCGTCTTCAGCATCGCGTAGCCGCTGTCGAGCGGATCGCGGCGCAGGTGCACGACGCGCGCCTGTGGCAGCGCGAGCGCGATGAGGCCGAGGTAGAGGAAGTTGAGCGGCGTCTTGTCGACGAAGCGCGGCCGGGTGCGGCCGTAACCTGCGATGCGCTCCAGGTAATCGCGACCGAGCGCGGCGAAATCGCAGCGGGCCGCCTGGCGGATCAGCGCGAGCTTGTCGGGCGCCCGGCCCGCTGCGCGCATCACCGCGAGCGGCAGGTCATTCAGCTCGCCGAAGCTCTCGACCGACGGATGCGAAGCGAGGATGCGATCGACAAGGGTCGTGCCGGAGCGGGGCAGGCCGACCACGAAGACCGGACCGCTGGCGTCCTGCACGGATGTCGGTCGCGCCGCGAGGATCGAGGCATCGAACGCCGCGATGATCGCGTCGATGGCTTCGATGTCCGCTTCGACGCGATAGGCGAGCTGGCGGCGCCGCGCCGCGGCGCCGCGCTCGAGGTAGCGGAACGCGCGCTCGTACTCGCCGAGATCCTCGAGTTCCTTCGCGAGCGCGTAGCCGAGTGCCACATCGCCGCGCGGCGCCGCCTTCGCGATCGCGGCCTCGAGTGCCGCGACGTGATTGCGCGCCGGGCTCTGGCGGCGCAGCGTCGCGCGGTTGTACCAGGCGTCGAAGTCGTCGGGCGAAAGCCGGATCACGCGATCGAGCAATGCCTCCGCCGCGTCGAAGTGTCCGAGTGCCATCTCGGCCGCGGCGAGGTTGTACAGCACGTGCGGGTCATCGGGCGAAAGTCGCGCGGCCCGCTGCAGGCATCGCCGGGCATCCGCATGCCGGCCGCAATGCGTGTAGGTCTCGGCGACGCGCGCCGCGAGCGTGGCATCCCGTGCCGTGTCCGCTTCGAGCGCCGCGAGCGCCGTGAGTGCGGCCCGGGTTTCCCCGGACCGCAGCAGCGCCTCGACCTGTCGCAGGTCCGGCATCAAAAGCGATAGGACACCGTCACGCCGAAGGTGCGCGGCAGCGAAAGGAACACCTTCGAGCCGTTTCCATAGTAGCCCTCCGACGGCAGGGTCCCCATGTAGGCTTCGGTGAAAAGCCCCGTGACGCCCGCGTCGTCGAAGATGTTCTTGGCCCACAGCGTCGCTTCCCACTGGTCGCTCGCCAGTGTCGTCGAGAGGTTCCACAGCTGGAAGCCGCCAAGTTGTGCACTGTTCGATGAGGTGGTGCTGATCGAGTTCTCGGTCGAGGACTGATAATAGCCGTTCACGCGAGTCACCCACGAACGGTGGCTGCCGACCGGCACGGTGTAGGCGAGGCCGGCCTGCACCGTGTGCTCGGGCGTGCCCGGCAGGCGGTTGCCCGCCGTCGCGAGCACGAAGCCCGTGGGGCTGAGCGCATCCTCGTCGAGCTTCGCGTCGACGTACGTATAGCCGAGGTTGATGCCGAGCCGGTCGGTCACGCGGCCGTCGAGCTCGAACTCGATGCCCTTGGTGCTCGCCTTGCCGCCGTTCACCGCGGCGAAGAAGCCCCACACCGGTGTCGAGGTGTTGATCTGCACGTCCTTCCAGTCGACGACGAAAAACGCCGTGGAGTAGCGGAAGCGCTGACCGGTGCCCTTGATGCCGATTTCGTAGTTGGTGACGGAATCCGGCCCGAAGCGCAGGAAGCCCGGATTTTCGGCGAAGGTGCCGGAAGTCGGGATCGCGTTCGAGCCGCCGCGCCGATAGCCTTCGGACACCGTGATATAGGCGAGGTGGCTGGGCGCAAACTTGTAGGAGACATTGCCCTTCCACAGCACGCCATCGTCGCTGGTGTCGAAACTCGAGTTCGTCGGCGGGAAGGCGCCCGCATAGAGCGGCAGGTCCATGAACGAGCGGTTCTCGAAGTCGTAATCGTAGTAGCGGAAGCCGCCGGTCACGTTCAGGCGATCGGTGAACTTCCACGTGAGCTCGCCGAAAAGCGCGCGGTCCTCGAAGTTCTCCTTGCGGGAATAGTCGAAATCCTTGTCGCCCGTGACGATCTGCGGCAGGCCGGTCGCGGCGTCCCCACCAGCGCTTGAAGCCGCGCAGGAAGCTCTGCTGCGTCTGGCCGAGATCCTGGTCGCGGTAGAACGCGCCGACGGTCCACTCGGCGCGCCCCTCGCCGTTCGAGACGAGGCGCAGTTCCTGCACAAACGCGCTGTCGCTGTAGGTGCGCACCGCGGAGGCCATCGGGCGCGGATAGTTGTAATAGAACGAGAGAAAGCCGGCCTGCGCGTAGAAGCCCGTGTTCTCGCTCACGCTGTCGCCGGTGTGGTCGTAGTAGGAGGAGCTCGAGGTGAGCGTCGCGAAGCCGAAGTCGATGTTCGCCTCGAGCGCCGCGACCTCGACATCGCGCGAGGAGGGTTCGAGCTGGATCGAGCCGTTCTCGTAGCGGCGGTAGCGGCGGCCATTGCCGTCGAAGCCGCGCGTTTCCTGCCGGCGCCCGCCGATCTCGTCGCTCTGCGCCGTGTACGACAGCGTGAGGTCGATCTTGTCGGTCGGGTGCCAGGCGAGCGCGGCGCGCCCGTACCAGATTTCGACCGTGTCGGCGTCCTTCTTCACGTAATACTCGGCGTCGTCGCTCAGCACCCCGTCCGGCGCGACCGGAATGCCGTTGGCATCGAGCCGGTAGAGATTCACGTAATCGGTGAGTCCCGGGTAGTCGAGCCGCGAGCCGGTGATGCGCAGCGCCGCGGTTTCGCCGAACGGAATGTTGACGACTCCGTCGATGCCGTAGCCGACATCGTCCGAGCCGTTCACTTTCGAGCCGGTGGCGGAGACGCTGCCGGAGAACTGGCCGGGTTGCGGGGCGCGCGCGATGTAGCGCACGGTGCCGCCGAGGGAGCCCGAGCCGTACAGCGTGCCTTGCGGACCGCGCAGCACTTCGACCCGCTCGATGTCCTTCAGCAGGAAGTTCGCGTAGACGGGCGTCTCGTTGAGATAGGTCGACACCGTCGGGACGGTCGAGAGCTGGTAGTCGCCATAGGCGGAACCGTCCGAGTTCACGCCGCGGATCATGATGCCGTTGATGACGCCGGAGTTGCGGTAACCGCGATCGACGATCGCGACGCCTGGCACGGTGCGCATCAGGTCAGCGTTATCGAAGATCTGCCGGCCTTCGAGGATATCTCCGGTGACCGCCGTGATGTTGTAGGGCACATCGATCATCGATTCGGCGCGCCTCGTCGCCGTGACGATGATCTCCTCGAGCGGCGCCGATCCACCCTGCGCGGTCGCCTCCTGCGCGCGCAACTGCGTGGCCGGCACGCCGGCGAGCACGGCGGCCACGGCCGCGGCGACCGGCGAGCGACAGGATCCGGGACCAAATCTGGAAATCGACATGGGCGCTGCTCCCCCTGCTGAATGATCGGTTATCGGACTTGTGCGTCGTTCAGGTCCGGCATCGTGAGCGCGCCGAGCGCCCGCAACGATTCGGACCGGTCGTGACCTTCGAGGTACGGCGGGAACCGCACCGCGCTGTCACGGAAACTCTTGAGTGTCTGCGTGAGGCCGTGCCAGCCGCGGCGGCGTGTCGCGCGCACGTGCTCGATGTCGAGGTCGGCGGTCAGGATCTCGCGGCCGCTGCCGGCTTCATAAACGACCTCGCCGCCCGGCCCGTAGATGCCCGAGCGGCCGAAGCCGAGATCGCCCGCGACGTTGATGTCGACGAACCAGCACTGGTTGGTCGCGGCATTGGCGCGCGCGATCGAGAGCTCGACGTCGCGATCGATGGTGTTGGTCATCGTCGGGTGCAGGATCACCTCGGCGCCGAGCCAGGCGAGCGTGCGGGTCGTTTCCGGGAACCACATGTCGTAGCAAATCGATACGCCGAAGCGTGCGACGCCCGGCACATCGAACACGACGAACTCGCTGCCGGGCGTCACGCCTTTCTCGTACGGAAAGAACGGAAACATCTTGCGGTAGCGCGCCACGACGCGACCGGTCGGGTCGATCACCGGCGTCGTGTTGTAAACCTTGCCGTCGCGCCTCTCGAAGAGCGAGCCCGGGATGAGCCACAGCCTGTTGCGCGCCGCGGCTGCGCGGAAGCGCTCTTCGGCGGGTCCCGGCAACGGTTGCGCCAGCGCCGGATCGGGGCCGAACACGCCGAGCTCGCCGATCACGACCATCTGTACCCACGGAAAGCGCTTGCGCGCCGAATCGATCTCGCGATCGAAACGATCGAGGTTGTCGGCTCGCGGCAGATCGAGTTGCAGACCGGCGATGGCGAATCGGCTCAAGGGCACCTCCGGTGCGGACGTTGACATCGGCGCCGTGCTGCGGTTAGGTCCAGTTCCGGGATGCCGATGGTGCCAGTTGGAGGCGGGGGATGCGCGCCGGATTCGAACTTGGAATCGTTCTCGACGCGCGCAATGCGTTGACACTGCAGCACCAGCTGCGCCGCAAGCTGGTCGATGCGATGGAGAGCGGGGCGTTGCCGCCCGGCAGCCGGCTGCCGTCGTCGCGTCGGCTCGCCGAAGAGATCGGCGTCTCGCGCAATACGGTCGCGCTCGCCTACGACTCGTTGCTCGCGGAAGGTTACCTCTCGAGCCGGCCCCGCAGCGGCGTGTACGTGACCGATCTCGTGGGCGAGGGGCGCGTCGCCACGGCCACGCGTCGTACGGCGCGACGCAGCGATGCGGAAACCGAGGCGGAGGGCGGCGAGTTCAGGCGGCCGCCGAACTGGCACCAGTATCCTTATCCCTTTCTCGACGGCAGCGTCGAGCCGGCCCTGCTGCCGCTCGACGAATGGCGCGAAGCATTGCGGCTCGCGTCCGGCAAGCCGGAGTTGCTGCGCTTCGCGCAGGCGGGCAGCGAGACCGACGATCCCGCGTTGATCGATGAGCTGCGCACGAAGCTGCTGCCGATCTGGGGCATCGATGCGGCGCCGGACGAAGTGCTGGTCGTGCCGTCGATGCGGCACGCGCTGTTTCTCGCGCTGGAGGCGCTCATCGAGCGCGGCGCGACCGTGCTGACGGATGAGGCGCTCGACAGCGACACGAGGCGCCGGCTCGGTGCGCGGCAGGTGAATGACATCCGGATCGAGCGCGATGCGGAAGGCCCCATCCTCCCGGCGGCCGTGCCGCCGCGCAGCGTGATATTGCTCGGTGCGCGCCGCCTGCGGCAGGGCAGGGTGATGTCGCCGGCGCGCGGCGCGGCGTGGCTCGAGGCCGCGGCGCGTGCGGAGACCACCGTCGTCGAGTGCGCGCCGCCCGTCGAATTGCGCGAAGCAGTCAGCGGCCTGCCGTCGCTGCGGTCCGTTGATGCGGCCGGTCGGGTGCTGTTCGTGGGCGGGCTCGCGCCGGCGGCGGCGATCGGTGCGCCACCGGCCTTCATGCAGGCCGATCCGCGCATCATCGCCCGCGTGCGCGAACTGCGGCGCAGCGTCGGCGCGGAGTTCGCGCCCGGGATGCAGCGCGCCTGGTCGCACTTCCTCGCGCTCGGCCACTACGGCGCGGCCGTCAAGCGCATCAGTGGGATGCTCACCGAGCGACGCACGGAACTGCGCGACGCGTTGAATCATTACCTGCACAAGTTCGTGCAGATCGGCCTGTACAACCGCTCGAGCGCGCACTGGGTGCGCGGCCCGGCGGGCATGAACTCGCTCGCGCTGTCGCGCGCGGCCGCCTCGCACGGCGTGTTGATCGAACCGGGTGGCGAGTCGGATCCGCAGCTGTTCACGATGGGCGTGACCAGCCTGCCGAAAGACCGGATCCGCGCCGGCGTACTGCTTCTCGCGCGGCTCATCGCACGCGACCCGGCGCTCGGCTCTCGCCGCCTCGCCGAGGAGACGCGTGCCCCGCTGCAGGGCGCCGCGCTTCGCCGGGCCATCGGCGGCAAGTCACTCCTCTACAACACCGTGTGGGGCGAGCCGTGCACGCTCGAGATCCAGCGCGGCGGCACGCTCGCCGGCCGCGTCGGCTATCACGACGAAGAGCGCGACACGGGCGTGTGGCGCGTCGAGGGCGATCGCTGGATCCGCCAGTGGCGCAACTGGGCATACGGCGAGAGCCTCGCGCTGCACGTCATCATCGACGGCGACCAGGTGCGCTGGTACAACCTCGAGGGCGTGCTGATCGACACCGCGGTGATCGTGCGCGCATGAAACCTTGTGTTGACCGCATTCACGGGCGCAACATGCCGCCTTTCCGGACCACAGGGGCCTGCCATGTGTGACCAGGACGCGTTCGACGACATGGTTGAATACCAGCTCAGGTCGAAGGAGCTGTCGCGCCGGGATTTCGGTGCGCTGACGCTCGGCGCGGGCGTCGTCTCGATGCTGCCGCGGGCGGCCGACGCCGCCGAAGTGACGGAAGCCGAAGTCGAAGTGAAGACGCCGGACGGCACCGCGGACTGCTACTTCGTGCATCCCGCGCAAGGCGCGCACCCGGCCGTGCTGGTCTGGCCCGACATCTTCGGCCTGCGTCCGGCATTCCGGCAGATGGGACGGCGGCTCGCCGAGTCCGGCTATTCGGTGCTGGTGGTCAACCCGTTCTATCGCAAGCAGCATGCGCCGACGGCGCCCGAGCACCCGGACTTCAACGACCCGGAGACGCGCGCGGCGCTGATGGCGCTGATGGAATCGCTGACGCCCGCAACCGCGGCGACCGATGCGAAAGCGTTCGTGGACTGGCTCGATGCGCAGCCATCCGTCGACAGGAAGCGCAGGATGGGCACGATCGGCTACTGCATGGGCGGCCCGCTCGTGATGCGCACCGCGGCCGCGATGCCCGCGCGCATCGGCGCAGGCGCGTCGTTCCACGGCGGCGGGCTCGCGACGGACAAGCCCGACAGCCCGCACCTCCTCGTCCCGAAGATGAAGGCACAGTTCCTGATCGCGATCGCAGAGAACGACGACCAGCGCCAGCCGCAGGTGAAGGACATCCTGCGCAAGGCGTTCGCAGACGCGAAGCTGCCCGCGGAAATCGAGGTCTACGCCGGCACGAAACACGGCTGGTGTCCGCCCGACTCGCAGGTCTACGACCACGACCAGGCCGAGAAAGCGTGGGGCAGGATGCTCGCGCTTTTCGGGCGGGCGCTGGCGTAACCCCATCTGCGCTTGTTTCACGGCGGCCAGCGTCGCCGCCACGCCCGTGCGCTTGACACCCCGGGGGCTCGCCCGGACAATCCCGCGCCCCCTCGTGGAAAGGTAGCTCAGCCGGTTAGAGCACGGCACTCATAATGCCGGGGTCGAGGGTTCGAGTCCCTCCCTTTCCACCAATTTCGGATCTCACTCCGGCTCGGGCGATCTCGAAAAGGCCCATAATTCCCCGGATTCTCGGGGTTTTGGCAACCAAGGCGTCTCCTACGCTCTCACCCGGTTTCAACGAAGCGCCGGTACTTTTTACGGTATCTGCGCCGGTGATTGTCGGAGATACCGTAAATGCTCACCAATACGCGGGTTCGCAGCGTCAACCCCACGGAGCGTCCGCAAAAGCTCACCGATGCTCGGGGCCTGTACCTGCTGGTAACGCCCGGCGGCGGCCGCTACTGGCGCTACGACTTCAGTTTCAACGGGCGGCGCAGGACGCTGGCCCTCGGTGTGTATCCGGACGTGAGCCTTGCCAGGGCCAGGGAGCGGCACCTCGAAGCGATGCGTCTGATTGCCGAGGGGATCGATCCGAGCGCGACGAAGCAGGCCGTTGGCCAGGACTTCGAAACAGTGGCGCGCGCCTGGCACGAGCACTGGAAGGTCGGGCGCACGGATCACTATGCCCAGTCTGTCAAGAAGCGCCTCGAGACGGATATCGTCCCGCAGATCGGACAACGTCTGCGTACTTCACGCCAAGCCGGGCCAGCGTTTCAGCTGATGCCGGGCCGGGGTTTCACGGCAAACCGGGCCAGCATTTCACGCATGCAGGGCCAAGGGCTGGAAGCCGGATAGCTCGGGAGCAGTCGGAGCGAGACAACCCGATACCGTCGGCCCTTTTCCACGTGAGGGAAGGGGCTGAACGGTGGCGCAAGCGAGGTTGCCCATGCGGAAGATCCGCGATGTTCTGCGACTGAAGTTCGAAGCACGTTTGACCGATCGACAGATTGCGAGTGCGATCGGCGCGTCACGCTCGACGGTCGGGTAGTGCTTGAAGCGCGCGCGCGGCGGGTGTCGGCTGGCCGCTGCCGCCGGCCCTGGATGATGCGGCGCTGATCGCTCGGCTGTATCGACGCCCCTCGGTGCTCGAGATCGCGGCGCAGTTGCGGAGACGACCGGATTTCCAGCACGTGCACCGCGAGCTCGCCCGGCCCGGCGTCACGCGGCAGTTGCTGTGGGAGGAGTACCGAGCGGTGCATCCTGAAGGGATCGGTTACACCGCCTTCTGCGTGCATTATCAGCGCTGGCGACGGGCCCAGGCGCTGGTGCTGCGGCAGAACCATCTGCCTGGCGACAAGCTCTTTGTCGATTACGCAGGCCAGACCGTGCCGATCACGGATCGGTACACCGGCGAGCAGCGATCTGCGCAGATCTTCGTCGCCGTGCTCGGCGCGTCCAATTACACCTTTGCCGAAGCGACCTGGAGCCAGCGTCTGCCTGACTGGCTCGGGAGCCACGTGCGCTCGCTCGAGTTCTTCGTCGGCGTGCCGCGCGCGATCCTGCCCGCGCGCGTGCGCCGCCCCCGCGACAAGGCCAAAGTCGAAGCGGGCGTGCTCGTCGTGGAGCGCTGGATCCGTGCGCAGCTGCGCCACCGCACGTTCTTCAGCCTGGAGGAGTTGAACACCGCGATCGACGAGCTGCTGGTGTCACTCAACGAACGGCCGTTCAAGAAGATGAGCGGCTCGCGCCGCTCGCGCTTGCTCGAGCGCGAGGCCTCGGCGCTGCGCGCATTGCCCGCACGTGCCTACGAGTCTGCCGAGTGGCGCGTCGCGAAGGTGCATCCCGACTACCACGTCGAGGTCGGCCGCGCGTATTACTCGGTGCCCTATCGCCTGATCGGCGAACGAGTCGATGTGCGCTTGAGCGCGCAGGGCGTGGAGATCTTCCACGCCGGCCGTCTTGCCGAGGCGTGAGGGTTGGGGTTCTGCTTGACAAGAAGGGCTAATAAACTTGACAAGTAAAGGCCGTTATCTTGACAATCTATTCATGATAACGACGCGGATTCGTGACGGCAGCGAAAAGATTCGCGGCTACATTCTGCGAAATGTTCATCGCTTCCCTAAGGATATCGGTCGCCGTACCGCCACTGAATTCGGTATTACACGGCAAGCGGCCCATCTCCATTTAAAGCGATTAGTAGATGAGGGGTCATTGGTTGCCGAGGGCCTCACGGCTGCACGCGTATATAAGCTGTGCGCGATCGCGGAACAGACGAAGTCATATCCACTGTCGGGTCTGCAGGAAGACGTTGTGTGGCGAAATGACGTTGCCCCTTTTCTCGGTTCCCTGCCGAAGAACGTTCTCGATATCTGGCACTACGGCTTTACAGAGATGCTGAACAACGCGATAGATCACTCGGGAGGCGCACAGGTAACTGTCAATATGATCAAGACTGCAGCCGATGTGCAGATCGGAATCATGGATGACGGCGTTGGTATCTTCAGAAAGATTCAGAAAGCCTTGGGGCTCTTGGATGAGCGCCATTCAGTTCTGGAACTGGCTAAAGGCAAGTTGACTACTGATCCTGCGAGGCACACGGGGGAAGGGATTTTTTTCTCCTCAAGAATGTTTGACCATTTCGCCATCCTCTCGGGAGAGACTTATTTTTCCCACAAGTACCTGGATGAACAGGATTGGATATTGGAGACAAAGGGACCCGATACAGGTACCTACGTTCAGATGAAACTGTGGAATCACACGTCCAGGACGCAAAAGAAAGTCTTTTCGAGATTCACTATCGGCGACGAGTTGGCATTCGCAAAGACTGTAGTGCCTGTTCGACTCGCTCAGTATGGTGACGAAGCCCTCGTGTCTCGATCTCAGGCGAAGCGACTGCTGGCGCGAGTAGAGAAGTTCGCAATTGTGATGCTCGATTTCGAGGGCGTTAGCAACATTGGCCAAGCATTTGCTGATGAAGTGTTCCGAGTCTTTCCCTCGGAACATCCAGGTACCCAGCTTCATCCTTTCAATACGAGCGTCGCGGTCGGAGAAATGATTCGTCGGGCCTTGGCAGCCAAGTCCGCCATATCAGGTCAGTCGTGATTCTCTATCTTGCTTCCGAGTATCTGCACTCGGTTTTCAAGGTGCTGTCGCTGAAAGCAATTCCAGCAGCGGGTCTTCGCTGCGCGCAAATACCTTCTCGAATACCGCGTTCCGGTGATACTCGAGATACACGCGTTGCGACCCCGCGAAACTTCCACAAGCACGGCCCGGGGTCAGGTCCAATCCGATGCGGTGGATGACTTCCTCGGGCAGACGATGTGATCTGACGAGGGCGCCGCCATCTTCAAATGTGATCCAGCCGCGGTCAAACAGGAAATCCGCGTGCGGGCTCAGAAGCAATCCGTTGTTCCCATCCACGCGCTCATCACCGGTTGCACATCTGGACCACGGCTTGATATGGCTCGCCCGCAGGAATCGAAGGTCCTCGATGCCGGTGAGCCGGCAACTCTTCTCTACTGTCAGCAATCGTCGCCTGAACAGAGATTGCTTCGCGCGCACTGTCGAGAGCTGGGTCGAGGTTGTGGCAGAAAGGTGCAGGGGCATTGCGGTGGAGGGCGCAAATGCAACCTTGTTCTGAAACGGCTCGAACTCCGCTTCGACCGGTGCGAGCTTGAAGACAATGGCGCGACGAAGGGCGCCACTCGTGTCCGGCACCCCAGGCTTCTCATAGGCGGAAGTGAACCTGAATTCACCAAGGAACCTGTATGGCTTGCGGTGCCCCATCATCTGGAAGAGCAACAGCCGCTTGTTGTTTTTCAGATGTTCACGAATGGCGCGATTGCCACCTCTGTCCTGCATATCCCCCCTCTGCCCTTCGCCGTAGTAGTGGAGGATTCCTTCATCGTCCCAGTTGTCGCTGTATCCATGCTGCTTGCCCGCCTCACCGGTAAACAGGATGACAAAGGGGCTGTTCGCAGGCGTGGAGATCCCTCCTTGCATTTGGCCACCAAGCGCGCCGTGAATCTCCTCGCGACGTCGGTACAAGGCGCCGACTTCGAACGGGAGACGGAGTGACGGCAGGACTCGCTCCATGATGACGCCAGGATACCGCCTGATGCATGGCGGTCACGAGAACGGCAAGAGGAATGAGGGCCCGCGGCTTCTGTTTGCTGCGGCGCACAAATGCACTGGGTAAGCAGCGGGTCGCTGCATCTCTTGATTGCTACCTTCCAGTCATGAGCATCGCGCAGCGCCTGTAGATTTCTGCCGAGCCACCCGCACTCGCAAACTCCGCCACGCTGCCGATGATGGCCACGGTCGGTGTCCCGACGCTGTGCGCTGCTGCTGCGACCACCGAATCCTCGAGGCGACTCAAGATGACACGCTGTTCCGGCCGGCTCGCGTTTTCGATGAGCGCTATGGGGAGCGACGGCGGTACGCCTGCGCGCAGCAGTCGGTCACGCAGCAACGGGAGTTGCGCGACCCCCATGTAGACCGCGAGTGTTTCGCGTCCCGCCGCGACGTCGGAAAAATTGAACCGCTCGAGTGTTTCGGCGTCGTTGCCGGTGATCAGGCGCAGCGCGTGGACGTGGCGCCGGTCGGTCAGCGGGATCGAAGCGCCGGCGCCGGCGGCGACCGCGGCCGTGATGCCCGGCACGACATCGAAGCTGACACCCGCGGCGCGCAGCGCGTCGATCTCCTCGCCGCCGCGTCCGAAGATGAACGGGTCGCCGCCTTTCAGGCGCACGACGCGGCGGCCGCGGCGCGCCTCGGCCACGATCAGTGCGTTGATGGCGGCCTGGGTCGGGCCTGCACCCGGACGCTTGCCGACATCGATACGTTCGGCGTCTCGGCGTGCAAGGTCGAGGACTTCGGGGGAGGCGAGTCGGTCGTGGATCACGACGTCGGCCTCCTGCAGCGCGCGTAATCCTTTCAGCGTGAGCAGTCCCGGGTCGCCGGGTCCGGCGCCGACGAGCGTGACATGCCCGGGAGCGTTCACTGTGCCCGCCTCAGCGCGGCCGGCCTCGCGCCCGAGTCGCGCCAGTTCGCGTGTGGCCAGCCTGTCTGCTTCCGCCGGCCGATGTGCGCGAATCGCACCGGCGGCAGGGCCGGTCAGCAGCCATGAGAGATACTGCCGGCGTGCGCCGATGCCTGTGAGCACCCGGCGCGCTGTTGCGCGCCAGCGATCGGCGAACTGCGCGAGGGGTCCGAGCGATTCGTCGAGCAGCGCCTCGAGGCGTTCGCGGATGAGTCGCGCAAGCACGGGCGACGCGCCGCCCGTCGAGACGGCGATCTGTACCGGCGAGCGATCGATGATCGCCGGCATGATGAAGGTCGAGAGTGCGCGATCGTCGACGACGTTGCAGGGGATGCGAGCGGTGCTGGCGGCCTGCGCGACCGCTTCATTGGTCGCGCGATCGTCGGTCGCGGCGACGATCAGCCACGGGCGCGGGAGATCGGGCGAGCCGATGTCGGATGCCGCAAAGCGCCGTTCGTGCAGTGTGATCTCGCCGCGCGCGGCCAGTGCGCGCAGATCCTCATGGGACGATTCCGCGATGACCGTGACCCGCGCGCCGGCGGCGCGCAGCGTCGCCGTCTTGCGCACCGCGACCGCGCCGCCGCCGACGACGAGC
Organism: Steroidobacteraceae bacterium; assembly: GCA_019187495.1. Lineage (GTDB taxonomy): Bacteria > Pseudomonadota > Gammaproteobacteria > Steroidobacterales > Steroidobacteraceae > CADEFQ01. The sequence continues at coordinate 64,994 of JABAQN010000061.1, read as the reverse complement.
GTGTCGCGATCCTGCAGGTCGAGGAACAGCGGGAAATGGCGCATCGGCGAATCAGGCGGCGTGCGCTGTCGCGCTACCGGGGACGGTCGCAGAGCCGGAACCAGCCGCAACGGCCGACGCGCAGGCCGCACGCGCTTCGACCAGCGCCGCGACGAGGCGGGCCTCATCGGCGTCGGTGTGCAACGGTCCGGGCGTGATGCGCAGGCGCGCGGCATCGCGCGGCACCGTGGGATGGACGATGGCCTGAAGATAGATGCCGTGCCGCTCAAGCAGCCGATCGGCGAGCGCACGGCACTCGCCCGCATCGCCGATGATCAGCGGCAGGATCTGGCTCGGCGTCGATGCGATCGGTATGCGCGCCGCGGCAAGTGCGGTGCGCGTACTCGCGACACGGCGTCTGAGCGCCGCCCGCTCCGCGCCGCTTTCCTTCAGGTGACGCACCGAGGCGAGCGCCGCAGCCGCGACATGCGGCGGCAACGCCGTCGTGAAAATGAATCCCGGCGCGTGGCTGCGCACGAAGTCGATGACCGCCGCATCGCCCGTGATGAAGCCCCCCACGACGCCGACACCCTTGCCGAGTCCGCCCTGCACGATGTCGACGGCGTCCAGCAGTCCATGCGCCTCGAGCAGCCCGCTGCCGCGCGGCCCGTGTACGCCCACCGCATGCGTCTCGTCGACGAAAGTCAGCGCGCCGTGGCGCTTCGCCACGGCGAGGAGCGCCGCGAGCGGCGCAATGTCGCCGTCCATGGAATAGAGCGATTCGAACACGACGAGCTTCGGTGTGCTCGAATCATGGGCGGCGAGCAGCGCATCGAGGTGCGCAGGATCGTTGTGGCGGAACACGACGCAGCGCTGCCGGCTCGCACGGATGCCCTGGATCATCGACGAATGGTTCGCTGCGTCGGAGAACACGATCACACCCGGCAATGCGCGCGCGAGCGTCGCGAGCGTGGTGTCGTTCGCGACATAGCCGGAGGAGAAGAGGAGGGCGGCGTCCTTGGCGTGCCAGTCGGCGAGCTCGCGTTCGAGCGCGACCAGGAGATCGGTGGTGCCCGAGATGTTGCGCGTGCCGCCGGCGCCCGCGCCGTAGCGTGCGAGCGCATCATGCGCCGCCTCGAGCACGATCGGGTGCTGGCTCATGCCGAGGTAGTCGTTGCTGCACCAGACCGTGGCATCCCGCCAAGCGCCGTCCGCGGCACGCCACTGCACCTGCGGAAAGCGTCCCGGTTCGCGGCGCAGTTCGCGGAACACGCGGTAGTGGTGCTCGCGCTTCAGCTTCGCATTGGCACTCCCGAAGAACCCGGGGAAGTCGAACATGGCCCTACCTCGCCGCGAGGCCGAGCGCACGACCGAGGCGCGCGCCGTAGGTAATGATGAAGGCTGCGCCACCGCGGCGCAGGGCGTGCCAGCTCTCGAGCAGCGCGGCATCGAAGTCGGCGAAACCCTCGCGCGCGAGCAGCGCGAGCGCGGCATATTCGCCGCTCACCTGGTAGGCGCCGACCGCGAGGCCGGTGGCATCTGCGATCGGCTGGATGAGGTCGAGCGAGCTCATGCCGGGCTTCACCATCAGGAGATCGGCGCCCTCGTCGGCGCAGCGCTGCGAGCTCGCGAGCGCGTCGCGCCGCGCGCGGACATCGATCTGGTAGCGACGTCGGTCGCCATGCTTGGGCGCGGAGTTCGCGGCGCCGCGGAAGGGTCCGTAGAGCTGGCTCGCGAACTTGGCGCTGTAGCTCATGATCGGCACGAGATCGTGGCCGGCCGCATCGAGCGCGAGGCGCAGCGCGGCAACGCGGCCGTCGTTCATGTCGCTCGGCGCGATGCCGTCGGCGCCCGCGGCGGCGTAGTCGAGCGCGAGCCCGGCGAGGGCGTCGAGCGTTGCGGGCAAATCCTGCTCGCCGCGCGCATCGTGCAGGCAGCAGTGGCCATCGGCGGTGTAGCTGCAGAGGCAGGTGTCGAGCCAGAATGTCGCATCCTCCCGCGTGGCACGGCGGCGGAGCAGGGCGATCGTCTCGCAGATGAAGGCCGGTTCGAAATCGCGCGCGTGCTTGCGCGCCGGCACGGGGAAGAGCAGGAACTGGCGCACGCCCGATTCGAGGTCGGCGTCGAGGCGCGCGAGTGCACTTTCAGGCGTGAGGCGCGCATTGCCGGGGAGGCCCGCAATGTCGCGCGCGTCGGCCGGATCTTCCACGATGAAAAGCGGCTGGACCAGCTGGCTTCGCGTGAAGCCTGTTTCGGCAACGAGATCGCGCAGCGGCGCCGTGCGGCGCAGGCGCTGCAGGCGGCGAGTCGGCGCGAGCGTATCGAGCGACGAGGGAAGCGCGGCGCGGTTGCGTTCGAGCACGGCGTCACACTCCGAGTTCGGCGGCAAATTGTCCGGCGGACAGGAAGGGGCGCACACGGTCGGGGCCGATCGCGGCGCGGATGATCGCGAGCGTATTGCCCGGCCCGCAGCCGTGCCAGGCGTGGCGCAGTTGCTGTGCATTCGCGCGGAAGTACTCGAGGAACTGCGAGCCGCTGCGCCAGAAGAAATGCGTGTGCTTCCGGATGTCCTCGAGCGGGGCGACGCGCTCGAGCCGGTAGGTGGCGAGGCGCGCCGCGTGGGGTGTGTCGTAGCCGGCGCTGTGCGAGAGCTTCACCCAGCATTCGACCTGCGGGAAAAGATGGCGCGCAGCCTGCGCGCCCGTCTCGCCGAGGCTCTCGTCGCTGCCGCTCACCCACACGCCGCGTGCCGCAAGCTTGCGCCACGTGTCGAGTCCGGCCGTCCAGACGATCGGCTCGGGCGTGTCCGTCCATCCGTCCGGCAGCGCGTCGGCGCGCGCGACGAGAAATCCCAATGGTGCGTCGCCAGGGCGCGCGCGGTCGATAGCGAGCGCAATCCGGCGCAGCGCAAGGTGACCTGCGCGCTCGCCTGTCCACACCGCGCCGCGATGCGCCGGGCGCGGCAGCGCGGGGCTGCGATCGCGCAGGCGCGCCGCCTCGATGCGCACGCCCGCGAGCGATCCGCGCGCGAACACGGCTTCCGCATCCATGCGAACGGGTCCGCCTTCGATCGGCACGACCGAGACGCCGAGCGGATGATCCTCGTCGCCGGTGGGCGCGAGCTGCGCACGCTCTTCGAGGACGCGCGCATAGGTCGGCGCATGATTGATCGCGGCGAGCATCTCCGCGAGGTCGCCGCGGTCGCGGCGGACTTCGATCGCGAGTGCGCCTTGTCCCGGTGCCGCCGGATTCATCGCGAGCGGCAGAACGATGATGCGGCAGGCGTCGAGCGCGGCGCGAACCTGCGCGCCTGCGGCGGCGAAGCGGCTGTTGGCGCAGGAGTCGTGGTCTGCGCCGAGGCCGGCGCCGGCGGCGAGCAATCGATCGATCGCGGCCTTGGCGACGACGAGCGCATCGGCGTCGCCCGCGAGGAGGCCCTGCAGGCGGCGCAGGATGTCGCCGCGCACGGGCCGGAAGCGCACCTCCTGGATGCCGCCCGGCAATGCCCACGGCAGGAACTCGCGCAGGTTGGTCGCGCGCCGCGCCGAGCAGGACAGTACCCGCAGTTCGCGGCGGGAACCTCGCTGATCGGGATCCGCTGGCGCGAAGCGGTCACGCCGCACGAGCAGGAGATCGCGCGGATCGGCGCGTTCGAGTGTTGCGGCGATGTGGGTCGTCCGCGATTCGGTGAAGGGCAGGTCCTTCCACGAGTGGACGGCGAGGTCGATGTGCCGGGAGTCGAGATCGGTCGACAGTTCGCTCGTGAAGCCGCCCGCGCGCAGGAGTGCCGGCAGATCGGCCGAGAGGTTTCGATCGCCGAGGGATTCTGCGAATGCGTAACGGATGACGAGGCGAGGGTCGTGCGCGGCGAGCGCCTCGCCGACGAGCCGCGCCTGCACGCGCGACAGCGCGCTCGAGCGGGCGCCGATCGTGAGCGTGCGGGGCGCGCGCATCAACCCTCGAGCCCGTGCAGGCCGCATTCGCGCTTGAGGCCAAAGAAGCGCGTGCCCTCGATACTGCCGGCCTCGGTGAGCGAGCGGGTCGTGTGCCAGTCGCCGATCGACACGTAACCCTGCTCCCACAGCGGGTGATAGGGCAGGGCATAGTGCTTCAGGTAGTGGCCCACGTCGCGGTCCGTCCAGTCGGCGATCGGGTGCAGCTTGAAGCGCGTGCCGTTGAGCGCGAGGAAGGGCACGGCGGCACGACTCGTCGACTGCGCGCGGCGCAGCCCGGAAATCCAGGTGCCGGCGCCGAGTTCTTCGAGCTTGCGCTGCATCGGTTCGACCTTGGCGATCCGGCCGTACTGGTCGAGCCCCTCGACGCCGTTCTCCCAGAGCTTGCCGTGGCGCGCCTCGATCCACGCCGCCGACACCGGCGGATGCGCGACCTGTAGGTTGAGCTTCAGGCGCAGCGTCAGTTCATCGATGAAGCGATAGGTTTCGGGAAAGAGATAGCCCGTGTCGACGAGCACGACGGGCACATCGGGCGAGACCTGCGTCGCCAGATGCAGCGCCACGGCGGCCTGCGCACCGAAGCTCGACGAGAGGATGTGCGTGCCCGGCAAGTGCTCGAACGCAAATCCGATGCGCTCCGTGGCGGTGAGCGGCGCGAGCGCGGCATTCAGCGCATCGAGCGCCTGCGCATCGCCGCCGCGCGCCTGGGCGACCTGCGAGGCTGTCGGCGCCGCCGGCGCGCTCCTCATACGGACAGCAGCTTCGCACGCCACAGGAAATCTCCGAATCGTTCGTCGGGCCGGCGCTCGTTCGCGAACTGCCACAGGAGCGGATCGAGCGCCTCGAGGATGGCCGCTTCCGCGAGATTCTCGCGGTACAGCACGTTGAGGCGCTCGCCGGTGGCGTTGCCGCCGAGGTGCAGGTTGTAGCGACCCGGCGCCTTGCCGACGAGCGCGATTTCGGCGAGATAGGGCCGCGAGCAACCGTTGGGGCAACCCGAAATGCGCACGAGCACCGGTACCTGCGCGAGACCGTGGTGTGCGAGGCGCGCCTCGAACGCCGCGAGGAAGGAGGGCAGGTAGCGCTCGGCTTCGGCCATCGCGAGCGGGCAGGTGGGCAGCGCGACGCAGGCGAGCGCATCGAGGGAGGTCGGTGAGGCGCGGGTGTAGAGGTCGAGCCCGTGGTCGACGACCAGCGTGTCGATTGCCGCGCGATCCTCCGGCGCCACATTCGCGATGATCAGGTTCTGGTTCGGTGTCAGGCGGAAATCGCCGCGATGCACTTGCGCGATGGCGCGAAGCCCTGAAAGTTGCCGTGCGCTGTCGCGATCGGCGATGCGTCCGGAGGGGATGCGCAGGTTGAGATGCCACCGACCATCGAACCCCTTCGTCCAGCCGAAGCGGTCGCCGTTGGTCGTGAAACGCCAGGGTCGCGCGGGCGCGAGCGACACTTGCGCGCGACGCTCCACCTCCGCGACGAACGCGGGCAGGCCCATCGTCTCGAGCGTGTACTTGAGGCGCGCGCGCTTGCGGTTTGCGCGATCGCCGAAATCGCGCTGCGTCGTGACCACCGCTTCGGTGACGGCCAGCACATCATCGGGCGCGATGAAGCCGATGACCTGCGCGAGGCGTGGGTAGGTGGTCGCATCGCCATGCGTCGCGCCGAGCCCGCCGCCGACCGCGACATTGAAGCCGGCGAGGCGCGGGCCGTGCGCGGTTTCCTCGATGATCGCGATGAGGCCGAGGTCGTGCGCGAATACGTCGACATCGTTGAGTGGCGGCACGACGACCGCGACCTTGAACTTGCGCGGCAGGTAGGTCGCGCCATAGATCGGCTCGAGTTCGGGCGTGCCCGCAATCTTTTCCTCACCCAGCCAGATCTCGTGATAGGCCCGTGTGCGGGGGAGCAGGTGCTCCGAGATCTTCGCGGCCCACCCGTAAACGTCGGCGTGCAGGCGGGACTCGACCGGATTCACGCTCGCGATCACGTTGCGATTGACGTCGCCACAGGCGGCGATCGTGTCGAGCAGTGTCGCGTTGATCGCGGCCATCGTCGCCTTGAGCTCGCGCTTGACGACGCCGTGGAGCTGGAACGCCTGGCGGGTCGTGAGGCGCAGCGTGCCGTTGCCGTACCGGCGCGCGATCGCATCGAGCGCGAGCCATTGCCGCGGCGTGCAGACGCCGCCCGGCAGGCGCGTGCGGATCATGAAGCTGTACGCGGGCTCGAGCTTCTGCAGCCGCCGCTCTTCGCGCAGGTCGCGGTCGTCCTGCTGGTAGCTGCCGTGGAACTTGAGGACGTTGGTGTCGTCGTCGGCGAGCGCGCCCGTGGGCGCATCCGCGAGGCTCGCCGCGAGCGTGCCGCGCAGGCCGCGACTTGCGGCCTTGATATGCTCGACCGGGCTCAGCGGTGCGGAGTCGCCCATGTCAGTACACGTCCCGCAGGTAGCGCCGGTCGGCGGCGAGGTCGCGCAGGTACTCCTCCGCCGCGTCGGCGGAGCGCGCACCGTGCGTCGCGACGACCTCGCGCAGTGCTGCGTGCACGTCGGGCGCCATGCGCGTGGCATCACCGCACACATAGAGCGAGGCGCCGCCCTCGAGCCAGCGCCAGAGTTCCGCGCCGTGCTCGCGCAGGCGATGCTGAACGTAGATCTTCTCCGCCTGGTCGCGTGAGGTCGCGAGGTCGAGGCGATGCAACAACCCGCGCTTGCGCGCGGCGAGCCATTCGCCCTGGTAGAGGAAATCGCTCGAGAAGCGCCGCGCGCCGAAGAGCAGCCAATGGCGGCCGCGCGCGCCCTGCGCGCCGCGCGCCTGCAGGAAGGCGCGATAGGGCGCGATCCCGGTGCCCGCGCCGATCATCACGATGTCGCGACGGGAGTCGTCCGGCAGGCGAAAGCGCGTGTTCGGCTCGATGTAGGCGCGCAGTTCGGGCGCTTCCGAGGAGAGGAAATACGATGCCGCGCCCACGCGGCGCGCGCCACTGCGCTCGTAGTCGACGGCCGCGACGGTCAGGTGCAACTCGTCGCCGACTTCGCTGCGGCTCGAGGCAATCGAGTAGAGGCGCGGCGTGATGGGCCGCAGCGCGGCGACCAGGGCCTCACCGGTCCAGGCAGCGGGCCAGGTCTCGAGGAGATCGATGAACTGCCAGTCGCGCAGCAGCTTCGCGCGCGCATCCGCGTCGCCCTCGACGATCCTGCGCAGCTCGTCGTTGTTCGCGAGCGCCGCGTGCGTTTCGAGCACCGGGCGCGACAGGCGCGTGATCTCGCGATGCGCCGCGAGCCACTCGCCGAGCGTGTGGTCATCAGCGCCGTGCGCGACGCGCATCGCGGGATCGAGCTGCAGCGCCCGGGCGATCTGCGCGACGAGGAAATCGGGGTTGCGATGCCAGATACCGACCGCATCGCCGGGTTCGTAAGCGAGGGTGTCGGCGGGCGCGGCGATTTCGATGTGCGTCACGGGGTGATCGCTCGTGCGGCCGGTGATGCGCTGGCGCACGAGCACTTCAGCGACGGCCGGCGCGTCGCGTGTGGCGAGCGCGGGCGCGGCCGCGCGCAGTGGCGACACGATCGACAGTCGGGGCGCGTCGCCGGCCGGCTTCAGGGCCTCGGCGGCGTGGCGAAGGGCGCTGTCCGACCAGGCGGCGGCCGCGGCGTCGAAATCGACGTCGCAATCGATCCGCGGGGCGATCGGGCTCGCCCCGAGCGCTGCGAGGCGCTCGTCGGCAATGCGTCCGGCCTCGCAGAACTTCGGATAACTCGAATCGCCGAGCGCGAGTACGGTGAAGCGCAGCTGCTCGAGGCGCGGCGCCTTGCGGCCGAGCAGGAAATCGAAGAACGCTCGGGCGTCGTCCGGCGGATCACCGTCGCCGTGCGTGCTGACGACGAGATACAGCAGCCGCTCCTGCGCGAGCTCGCGGGTGGCGTAGTCGCCGGCCGCGACGGCACGCGCGGGGAGGCCTTGCGACTCGAGCGTCGCGGTGAGCTTCTCGGCGATGCGCCGGCCGTTGCCGGTGTGTGAGGCGTAGAGGATGGTCGCGCGCAGGCTCGCCGATGCCCCGTGCGGCTGGACGGGCACGTGGGCCGGGGCGAGGCCCTGGTGCTGCGCGGCGGCGAGTCCTGCGGCGTAGCCCGACACATAGAGGAGGGCGCCGGCGTCGAGACCGTGGGTGAGCTCCGTGAGCAGGCGCAGCCTCGCTTCCGGCAGCGGCGGCAAGTCGGGGGAATACAGCGGAATCGCGGGAACGGCGGACATGCGGCGAGACTACGGGCGCACGCCGGGCGAGTCGCCGACTTCGGGGCTATACCGTCATAATCGAAAGATATCGCTGCACCGCGTACCTCAAGGCATGCTCGCCCTACCCTATGTGGCAATCCGTCGTCGCGATCCTTTCCAGCCCGGAAACCTGGGCATTTGCGGCCGTGGGGTTCGTCGCGCAGATCTTTGATGGTGCGCTCGGGATGGGATTCGGGACGATCAGTGCGGCAGTGCTGGCGGCGGCCGGCGTGCCGCGCGAGCTCGCGAGCGCGTCCGTCAATGGCGCCAAGCTCTTTACCGGTACGGCAACGGGCGTGTCGCATGCGCTGCTGCGCAATGTCGATGGGCGGATGCTGCTCGTGCTCACGGTGGCGGGCGTGCTCGGCGGGTTTGCGGGGGCGACGCTCCTGACCAAGAGCTTCACGCGCTGGATCGGCGTGGCGATCAGTCTCTATCTGCTGCTGGCGGGTGCGTTCATCGTCTGGCGGGCGATGCACACGATTCCAAACCGCGCGTCGGCGCGCGCGCAGGGCGCCGTCGGCTTCGCGGGCGGGCTGCTCGAGGCGACCTCCGGGGTGTGGGGCCCGCTCGTGACCAGCAATCTCGTGGCGCTGGGTGCGAGCCCGCGCCATGTCGTCGGCACGAGTGTGGTGGCGGAGACCTTCGTCGCCGCGACCGTGTTCGGAATGCTCGTGTCGCATGTCGGCTTCGAGCGGCTGTCGGGTATCGCGCTCGGGCTGCTCTGCGGGGCGCTGGTCGCGGCGCCATTTGCCGCATTGCTCGCGCGGCGGGTCTCGTTGCGCCCGTTCACCATCGCCGTCGGACTGCTGGTGATCGCGACGAGCGTGCTGCGGCTGGCGCACGACCTCGACGTGGTGCCGGGCTGCGAGGGTCGTGGCCTCGATCGCCGGGTCGATGCCGGCCTTGAGATTGGCCTGCCGCTCGGCGGGCAGGGTGCGGAACCAGGCGAGCGTATCCCGCACCGTCTCCGCAAGCGGTCGCGTCGTCAGGCCCGCGGCGCGCGCGCGTTCGTTCGACGTGAGCGAGGCGCCCGCGGATTCGCCGTGCATCGGCGACCAGGGCGGTACGTCGACTTCCTCAGGCTTCCAATGTTCGAGCAGGTAGGTCTCCGGCACCCAGGTGACTTTCGTGCCGCTACCCGGTGAGGCATCGAGGCTTGCGCGGATCACGTCGCCGATCGTGTACTCCCTCGGGCGCGTCACCGCATTGTAGAAGCCGGCGGTGCGCTGCCCGACGAGCGCGAGCATCCACGCGGTGAGGTCGCGCACATCGATGACCTGGATCGGATCCTGCGGCGTGCCGGGGGCCAGCATCTCGCCACCCCGGGCGGCGCGCACCGGCCAGTAAGTGAAGCGATCGGTCGGATCGAGCGGGCCGACGATGTAGCCCGGGCGCACGACGCTCGCACGACCATCGAACGCCCGCATCGTGTAGGTCTCGCACAGCGCCTTCATGGGGCTATAGGTCTCATTCGTGACCTTGTCTTCCTCGATGTTCGCGAGCTTGCCGGTCGGGGACGACTCGTCGTTCGGCTTGGCGAAGCTCGCGTAGGCCGAAATGCTCGACACGAACAGGCAATAGCCGACGTTCGGCGCGAGGAGTTGAGCGGACTGCTGGACGAACTTCGGGATATAGCCGGTGTTGTCAATGACGGCGTCCCACTTGCGATCGCGCAACGCCTCGAGCTGGCCCCGGCGATCGCCGTGCAGCGTTTCGACGCCGGGGACACCATCGGCGTCCCGCTTGCCGCGATTGAAGTGCGTGACTTTCCAGCCGCGCGCAAGCGCCTGCGTCGTGAGGTGTGGGCCGAGAAAGCCCGTGCCGCCGAGGATCAGCAGCGTCTGTGGCGCGCTTTCCTTCGCGAGTGCGCCGCGCGTGGCCGCAAGTGCGGTGGCTCCGATCCCCGCCTGGATGACATCACGACGATTGAACATGGTAAACGGACCTTTCAATGCAGCGCGTAGAGACGACCGTCCAGGCTGCCGACGTACACGACACCCTCGTCGACGGCCGGGGACGACAGGATGGCCCCGATCGACCGGAAGCGGTAGAGGTCGATGTACATGTCCTGGTAATCGCGGAACACGGGCGCGAACCCGCCGGCATTCAGGCGGCCGTCGGCATCGAGCAGGTGCAGCGGATCTTCCTTCGACGCATCGGTCTGGAAAGTCCACACGCAATCGCCGGTCCGGGCGTCGATGGCAAAAAGACGGCCGTTGTGGCTGCCGAAGTATGCGAGGCTGCCGGCCAGCGCCGCCGACGAGAAGACGTAGGCCTTCGCATCGAAGTTGAACCGCAACCGGCCGGTCTTCGCATCGAGCGCCATGAAACGCGAGCTGTCCGAGGTGCCGACGTAGACGACGCCGCCGCGGACTGCCGGCGTGCCGTTCACCCATGACTTGCTCGTCGGATAGTCCCACAGCTTGCGGCCCGTTTTCGCGTCGAGCGCATAAACATGCGCATCGCGACAGCCCACATAGACGACGCCGTCCACGACGGCGGCGGACGACTGGAAGCCGACCTGGTTGTGGCGTGCCGGATCCTCACCGGCCTGGAACTGCCACTTCGGGCGCCCGGTGGCCGCGTCGATCGCCTGGAAGTCGCCGCCCCAGCTGCCGATGAATATCACGCCGTTGGCGTACGCGGGGGAGGCGTGCACCACGTTGCGCAGCGGGAGCTTCCATTGCAGCACGCCGCTCGCCGCGTCGACGGCGTACACATTGCCGTCACCGCTGCCGAAGTAGACCTTCCCCTCGGCGACGACGGGAGACGAAGTGAAGACGTCCCAGGCGTCGGGTATCGTCTGTCCGGCTGGACCGTAACCATGCAGGCCCTTCGCTTCGAAACGACGCTCGTATTCCGTCGCGAAGACCCACTTCGGTTGCCCGGTTGCGGGATCGAGGGCGACGAGCGAGCCGACGGAAGACACAAAATAGAGCGTGTCGCCCGCGATTGCGGGTGTCGAGGAGATCGGCATGCGCGAGGTGAATCTCCAGCGCTCCATGCCCGTGTCTCGTTCGAGTGCGAACAGGGCGCCGCTCGCGCTCGCGATGTAGACCGAGTTTCCGGCGAGCACGGGCGAGGCGAAAATCGGGCCGCCCGTGTCGAAGGACCACTTCACGCCGCTGAAATGCGTGGGCCCGGATGTCGCGTAGACACCCGTGCGTGCGCCATCGCCATGAAAAGTACCCTGCGCGTCGGCGACGGAAGCCAGGCAAAGCAATGGCAGGAATGCGGCGCCACCCCTCATGCGGCCAGACGATAGCGCGCCGACCGGAGCGCACTACGGCCGCGGACAGGCAACTCACCGCGCCGGCGCTGCGCTTCGCCGCATCGGGCATTGGTGCCGGGCTTTCGGTTGTTCGGTTATTTGCACGTTGGGCAAATAACCGAACAACCGAAAGCCCGGCACCAGGATTGGCCCTGGTCAGGTCGAGGGGAATTGGGCGTCGATGGTCTGCCCGTTGCCGAGCTGGCACTTGCCCGTGCCGCCGCCCGCCATCTGCGAGGCCGGGTGTTCGAGCGTGAAGCGGCAACGCATGCGCAGGTTGTCCATGCCCTCGAGGTTCGCGACCACGCGACCCGTGTAATGGGTCACGAATGCGGTCTGCGGCACCGGACCCCAGTACGGCCAGCCGCGCCACGCCGAACGCCAGCCATACCAGAGCGGCCGCAGTTCCTCGATCCGGCTGTCCTGCGTGATCTGGAAGTAGGGCCCGGTGAGGGTCTGGCCACTCGCCAGCGTCGCCGTCATCGTGCCGGAGTGATCACCCCGCGCAGTCCAGGTGAAATCGACGTGCTCACCACCGCGGCGCGTCTCGCCAAAACCGCGTCCCGAACTCACGCACGCCGCTGCGAGCACCGCGGTGAGCACAACCGGAATCAAAGTGCGAATCGACATGGGCGCCTCGCATGCGCACGGTGCGCAGGGATATGCCTGAAGATTCGATGCGCCCGGCGCGGTGATCGTTCCGAAGATTACGGAAAAGTAAGACGAAGCCGCTGCCATTGTCGTAGGCTGGCACCTGATGTCACACGTCGCAGACGACCCCGCGATGGCCTGGCACCGCTGGCTCGCGCCGCTCGTGTCGGCGATCGTGTTCGTGCTCGTGATCATCGTCGTGCACCACGCCGTCGCGAGCTATCATCTGCGCGACATCGTCGCCGAATTGCGCGCCATTCCGGCATCCCGCATCGCGCTTGCCGGTTCACTGACGGCGCTCAGCTACCTGCTCCTCACGCTCTACGACACGATGGCCGTGCGCTATGTCGGCAAGCCGGTTTCCTACCCGCGCACGGCCCTCACCTCGTTCATTGCATTCGCCTTCGGCCACAACATGAGTTTCGCGGCGTTCACCGGGACCGCGATCCGCTACCGTGTCTACTCGACGCAGGGACTGACAGCGGTCGATGTCGCGACGGTCGTCTCCTTCTGTGCAGTCACCACGGCGATCGGCCTGTCGGTGCTCGCCGGATCCGCCGCCCTCGCCGCGGTGCCCGGCACCACGGCCCTGCATCTCGGCCACATCTGGTCGCGACTCTTCGGCACGTGCCTGCTCGTGGCCGTACTTGCCTACCTGGCGTGGGCGTCTTTCGCCCGCGGCTCCATCGTGATCGGCGCGTGGCAGATCCGGCCGCCGGGCGCGCGCCTTGCGCTCGCGCAGTTGTGTGTCGGTGTCGTCGAGCTTTCGGTGGCCGCGGGGGTGTTGTGGGCCCTGGTCCCGCATCCGGACGGACTCGACTTCGTGACCTTCGCCGGCGTCTTCGCCATCGCGGTCGTCGGCGGCGTCGTGAGCCAGGTGCCCGGCGGGCTCGGCGTATTCGAGGCAATCCTGCTGCTCGCGCTGCGCGGCGTGCCCGCTCCGCAACTCCTCGGCGGCCTGCTCGCCTATCGCGCGCTCTACTATCTTGCGCCGCTCGCACTCGCGGCTGCCGCGCTGCTGGCGCACGAGCTCCATCGGCAGCGCACGCGCCTCGCGCAGGTGCGGCGCACGGCGGGCGGATGGATCACGCCGCTGCTGCTGCCCATCGCGCCGCAACTGATCGGCGTGCTGGTGTTCGTCGCAGGTGGGGTGCTGCTGCTCTCGGGCGCCACGCCCGGCCTCGATACGCGCATTCGCGAACTGCGGCACGTCGTGCCGCTGCCGCTGCTCGAGGTGTCGCACCTTGCGGGCAGCGTCGCCGGCGTCGGCCTGCTGGTGCTCGCGCGTGGTCTCTACCGGCGCCTGCGCGCCGCCTGGCACCTGACGGTATGGCTGCTGGTGGCCGGCATCTGCGCCTCGCTGCTGAAGGGCCTCGACTTCGAGGAAGCGTCCTATCTCGGACTCGTGCTGCTCGTCACGCTGCTGTCGGGCGCGGCGTTCTACCGGCCCGCGTCGATCATGAGCCAGCGTTTCACGGCGGGCTGGCTCGCGAGCGTCGGCATCATCGTGGCGCTGTCGGTGTGGGTCGGCTTTCTCGCCAACCGCCACGTGCCTTACTCGAATGAGCTGTGGTGGACATTCGCGCTGCATGGCGATGCGCCGCGGATGCTGCGCGCCTCGCTCGCGGTGATCGTGCTGCTCGCAGGCTTCGTCGCCGCGAACCTGTTGCAACCCGCGCCCGCCGAGCCGCATACGCCCGAACCGGATGAATGGGCGCGCATCGGCACGGCACTTGCCCAGACCGACGCGAGCCTCGCGAACGCCGTGCTCGCCGGCGACAAGCGGGTGCTCTTCCATCGGGATGCCGACGCCTTCCTGATGTACCAGGTATCGGGACAGAGTTGGGTCGGACTGGGCGATCCGGTCGGTTCCGCACCGCAGCGGCAGGATCTCGTCTGGGCGTTCCGTGAGCTCGTCGACCGGCGCGGCGGGCGCACGGTGTTCTACCAGGTGGGTGGTCCGAACCTGTCGCTGTATGTCGATCTCGGCCTGTCGCTGGTCAAGCTCGGCGAGGAGGCGCGCATTGCGCTCGATGGGTTCAGCCTCGAAGGCAGCGCGCGTGCCGAGCTGCGGCAGGCGAGGCGGCGGGCTGAACGCGCCGGAGGCAGCTTCGAAGTCGTGGCGCCTGCCGCGCTCGAGCCGCTGCTGCCGCGCCTGCGCGCGATTTCGGATACCTGGCTCGATGACAAGGCAACGGCGGAAAAGCGCTTTTCGGTCGGCGCATTCTCCGAAGATTACCTGCGCCATTTTGCGGTGGCCCTGGTGCGGCTCGAGGGCAGCATCGTCGCATTCGCGAATCTCTGGCCGACCGGGACGCGCGAGGAACTGTCGATCGACCTGATGCGCTTCGGTCGCGACGCGCCGGCGGGCGCGATGGACTACCTGCTGGTCGAGCTGATGCTGTGGGGCCGGGCCCAGGGGTATCGCTGGTTCAATCTCGGCATGGCGCCGCTCTCGGGACTCGAGTCGCGCGCGCTCGCGCCGCTGTGGCACCGGATGGGCGGCTTTCTCTACCGCCATGGCGAGGCGTTCTACAACTTCGAGGGATTGCGCCGCTACAAGGAGAAGTTCGACCCGGTGTGGGAGCCGCGCTATCTCGCCTCGCCGGGCGGACTGCAGCTGGCGCGCGCCCTCTATGACGTCTCGACGCTGATCTCCGGCGGACTACGTGAACTGGTAACGAAATGAAAACATCGGGCGCATGCTTGCCGGTGCTGGTGCTGGCGCTGGTGGCGTTGGCGGGGGTGGCGCACGCCGATCCGCCGGCGGTCGAACATTTCGCCATGGGCCGCTTCGGCGATGTCACGGTCTATCGGCCGGCCGCGAAGCCGAAGGGCGTCGTGCTGTTCATCTCCGGCGACGGTGGCTGGCATCTCGGCGTGGTCGGCATGGCGAAGCATCTCGTCGACGCGGGTGATGTGGTCGTCGGCATCGACGTGCGGCGCTACCGCACGGCGATCAATGCGCCGACGGTGGACTGCCGCTATTACGCCGCGGACTTCGAGGAACTCGCGCATGCGGTGCAGAGGCGGCTCGCGCTCGACGAATACCACGTGCCGATCCTTGCCGGTTATTCCTCGGGTGCGACGCTCGCCTATGCCGTGATGGTGCAGTCGCCGCGCGGCACCTGGGCGGGCGTATTCACCTTCGGCTTCTGCCCCGATCTCGATTTCGTGCAGAGGCCGTGCCGCGGCAGCGGGCTCGAGTTCGACATGCAGGGTACGGCGGCGAAGCCGAAGGGGCTCGTCTACCGGCCGGCGGCGGGCAACACGACTCCCTGGTTCCTGCTGCAGGGGGAGATCGACCAGGTGTGCGAGCCTGCGGCGACGCGCCGCTTCGCGGCGGCGACCGGGCACGCGACACTCGTCTCGCTGCCCGGGGTGGGCCACGGCTTTGGCGTCGAGCGCCATTGGCTGCCGCAGTTCCTGCAGGTGCGACAGGATCTCGAGTCGCCGCCGAAGGCCGTTGCACCGACTCCGAACGCACTCGCATTGCCGCTGCACGAGGTGCCGGCGGCGCGCGTGGGCGCGGCGGCTCCGCGCGGCGCACGCGATACGCTCGCGGTCCTGCTGACGGGCGATGGCGGCTGGGCCGGGCTCGACCAGGACGTGTCGGCGGCACTCGCGGCGCGTGGCATCCCGGTCGTCGCGCTGAACTCGTTGAAATATTTCTGGCACGCACGCACGCCGGACGAGGCGGCGCGCGACCTCCTGCACATCG
Organism: Steroidobacteraceae bacterium; assembly: GCA_019187495.1. Classification (GTDB taxonomy): domain Bacteria; phylum Pseudomonadota; class Gammaproteobacteria; order Steroidobacterales; family Steroidobacteraceae; genus CADEFQ01. The sequence continues at coordinate 49,148 of JABAQN010000061.1, read as the reverse complement.
TGCAGGTCTACGGCGCGAAGTGGGCGCGGCACGATGTGCTCCTGATCGGCTATTCCTTCGGCGCGGACGTGCTGCCGTTCCTGTATCGACGTCTGCCCGCGGAGGTACAGGACCGGGTGCGATCGATCAGCCTGCTCGGGCTGAGCGACAACGCCACGTTCGAGTTCCACCTGTCCGACTGGATTCCCGGCAACAGTGGTGACGGCTATCCGACCGTTCCGGAGATCGCCGCACTGCGCGGCGCGCGCGTGCTGTGCCTGTACGGCGCCGATGAGAAGCATACGGCGTGCCCTTCGTTGCACGGCCCGGCAGTCCACGTCGAGGAACTCGCGGGCGGGCATCACTTCGACGGCGATTACGCCGCGCTCGCGCAGCGGATCATCGATTACGCCGACCTCGCCGGATCCTGATCACGGTAACCGGGAAGCCAGCCGGCGAGCAGCGCCAGGGCGCGTTCGATTTCATCCGGCGTGACCGCGAACGAAAACCTGACGAACCGCCGCCCCTCGAGAGGATCGAAGTCGATGCCCGGCGCGAGGCCGACGCCGATCTCGTCGACCGCGCGCAGGCAGAACTGCATGCTGTCCCGCGTCAGGTGCCCGATGTCGGCATAAAGATAGAACGCGCCGTCGGGCGGCACGATGCCGGTGACGCCGAGCGCGGCGAGCCCGTGGAGCAGCCGGGTGCGATTGCGCGCGTAGACCTGCACCCATCGCTCGAGATCCTCGTGCTCGTCCATCGCCGCGAGCGCCGCGTGCTGCGCGACCGTCGAGGGCGTGAGGAACATGTTGATCAGGTAGGCGTGGATCTGTGCCGCCCAGTCGGCGGGCACGACCATCCAGCCGAGCCGCCATCCCGGCATCCGGTAAAGCTTCGAGAAGCTGTTGATCACGACCGCGCGCGGATCGATCTCGAGTGCGCTCACGGCGCGCTTGCCGAAACTGATGCCGTGGTAGATCTCGTCGGAGATCACCCGGATGCTGCGCGCGCGGCAGGCCTCGAGGAGCGCGCCGAGTTGTCCCGCATCGAGCATCGCGCCGGTCGGATTGGCCGGGCTCGCGATCAGGAAGCCGGCCGGCGCGGGCGACAACGCGGCGATCTGCGCCGGGGTCGGATGAAAGGCCTGTTCGGGCCCGCAGTGGATCTCGACGGGCTCGAGGCGCAGCGCGGTGAGCGTGTTGCGATAGGCGGGATAGCCCGGCCGCAGCATCGCGACGCGATCTCCCGGGCGAAACATCGCGGCGTAGGCGGCGACCAGCGCGGCGCTCGCCCCGGCGGTCAGCAGGATGCGCCCGGGTTCGATCGTGATGCCGTGTGCGCTCGCATAGTACGCGGCGATCCGCTCGCGCAGTTCGTCGAGTTCCGTGTAACCGAGCGGATCGGAATCGAGCGCACGATGCGCCGCCGCGATCGCAGCCTGGGGCGCACCGGCCGAGGGCTGGCCATAGTGCATCGGCACGAAGGGCAGCCCGGCGCGCTGGCGCGCTGCGCCGCGCGCGCCGATGTCGCCCGCGTAGAACGGGGTGACATTCGCGCCCCTCATGCGCGACGCAGGATGTATTCGTGGTCGCGCTGCGTGCCGACCGGAAACTCGTACTCCGCGTAGCGCGTGAAGCCGAAGCGCGCGTACAGCCGCTGCGCGCTCTCGTTGCGACTCCACACCCCGATGTACAGCGGATCGAAGCCGCGCGACTCGAGCCACGCCAGCGCCGCCGTGAGCAGCCGCGAGCCGAGCCTGCGCCCGTGGAACGGGCCGCGCACGTAGAGCTGGAACAGCTCTCCGGCGTTCGACTCGAGATCCGGAACGGGGAGCTTGCAAGGGCCGGCGGAGGCATAGCCCGCGCACACGCCGTCGTCGACTTCGACCAGCCACACCGCGATGTGCGATTCCTGCAGCCGTCGATGCCATACCTCGGGCGAGTGCGCGCTGCGCAGGAACGCCGCCAGGTCTTCGGGCGGATACAGGTGGCCGAACGTCTCGGTAAAGGTCGTGCCACCGATCTCGCCCAGCCTGAAGGCATCGGCGATCGTCGCGCGCCGGATCGTGATGGTTCTCGTCATGGAAGGGCCCTCACGCCGCGATTCTAGCGCGGCGGGGGAGGGTGCTCCGGTACGATGCGCGGCCATGGCGCCGATCGCGCACCCGAATCCACCGACCAGCCCGGCGACGGGCCCGCTCTACCGTGCGTGGGTGCTTTTCATCCTGGTCGTCGTCTATACCTTCAATTTCGTCGATCGGGTGATCGTCGGCATCCTCGCCGAGCCGATCAAGCGGGACCTTTCGCTGACCGATACCCAGCTCGGATTGATGAGCGGCGCGGCCTTCGCGCTCTTCTACACGTGCCTCGGCATACCGATCGCGCGGCTCGCCGACCGCACGAGCCGTACCTGGATCATGACCGCCGCGCTCGCGGTGTGGAGCGGCTTCACGGCGCTGTGCGGGCAGGCGCTGACATTCACGCAGCTGCTGCTGGCGCGCGTCGGCGTCGGTGTCGGCGAAGCGGGGGGCGTGGCGCCGGCCTTCTCGCTGATCAGCGACTATTTCCCGCCGGCACAGCGCGCGCGTGCGCTCGCCGTGTTCTCGTTCGGCGTGCCGATCGGCAGCGGGCTCGGCATGCTCTTTGGCGGGCTCGTCGCGAGCGCCGTCGACTGGCGCGTCGCATTCCTTTCGGTCGGTCTCGGCGGGCTCGTGCTCGCGCCGATCTTGCGGCTCACCGTGCGTGAGCCTGCGCGCGGCGCGCTCGACGCGCAGGGCGCGGCGCCAGCACTACCGACGGCGCCGCCGGCGCGCGATTCGATCGTGGACGTGTGCCGCGCGCTCGCCCGCACGCCCTCGTTCTTCCTGCTCGCGTTCGGCGCCTCGAGCGCCTCGATCGTCGGTTACGGGCTCCTTTTCTGGATGCCATCCTTTTTCATGCGCAGCCACGGCCTGACGCTCGCCGAAACCGCGTGGTTCGTCGGCCTCGGCACACTCGTGTTCGGTATCGCGGGCATCTGGCTCGGCGGCTGGGCGGGCGATCGCTTCGGCGCGCGACGCAGGGCCGCCTACGCAATCGTCCCGGGCGTGATGCTGGTGGCGATGGTGCCGTTCCTCGCCGCAGCCGTGCTCGTGCCATCGACCGTGGCGGCCTTCGTGCTGTTCAGCGTGCCGATGACATTGAACGCGAGCTGGACGGGCCCCGTGTACTCGGCGATCCAGCATCTCGTCGCACCGCGGATGCGCGCCACCGCATCGGCGATATTCCTGTTCCTGATCAACCTGATCGGGATCGGCGGTGGCACGCTGTTCGTCGGCGCGCTCTCGGACGCCCTCGCGCCGCGCTTTGGCGCAGATGCGCTGCGCTACTCGATCCTGGTCGCGACCGGGTTCTATTTCGTGAGCGGCGTGCTGTTCGCCGCCGCGTCGCGCCGGCTGCACGCGGAATGGCACGGCCGTGAACGTCTCACGCCCGGCGTCCCCGCGCCGTCGCGGCGACACGCAGGATCGCGGTGAGGCTCGCCTCGACGTCCTCGTCGGTGGTGGCCCACGAACATACGCTGATGCGCATCGCGGTGTGGCCCTGCCAGACCGTGCGGCCGCACCAGCAGGTGCCGTCAACCTGTATTGCCTGCACGATGCGTTCCGTGAGCGCCGCGTCTCCGAACGACACGAGCACCTGGTTCAGGACGACGTCGTTCAGGATCTCGTAACCGGCCGCCGCGAGCCCCGCGGCGAAGCGCTTCGCCCCGCGGCAGTTGCGCTCGAACATTTCGGCGAGCCCCTCGCGCCCGAGCGAGGCGAGCGCCGCCCAGACATCGACGCCCCGCGCGCGCCGCGACAGTTCCGGCGTGAAATCGGACGGGTTGCGTGCACCGTCGCCCTGCGGCAGGTATTCCGCACTGATCGCCATCGACGCCGGCAGGATGCCCGGCTCGCGCACGAACGCGAGGCCGCTGTCATAGGGCACATTGAGCCATTTGTGCGCATCGGTCGCCCAGGAGTCCGCGAGCTCGATGCCCTCCGCGAGCGCCGCGAGCGGCTTCGAGGCGCGCGCCCAGAGTCCGAAGGCACCGTCGACGTGGCACCATGCGCCGGCTTCCTGCGCAGCGGCACAGAGTTCCCGCAGCGGATCGAATGCGCCCGTGTTGACGTTGCCCGCCTGCGCGCAAAGGATCGTCGGGCCCGCGATGCGCGGCAGTCGATCGGCACGCATGCGGCCGTGCGTGTCGACCGGGACGCGCGTTATCCGCCGGCGCCCGAGACCGAGCAGCCCGAGTGACTTGAGGAGTGTCGGGTGGACTTCTTCGCCGACGATCACGGTGATGGGTGGTGCGCCAAAAAGTCCGTCGGCCTCGACCGACCAGCCAGCCTGTGCAAGTACGCCGTGGCGTGCGGCCGCGAGCGCCGTGAAATTCGCCATGGTGGCGCCGGTGACGAAAGCGCCCTGCGTCGTGGCGGGCAGGCCGAAGATTTCCTTCAGCCAGCGCAGGGCGATTTCCTCGAGGCGCGACACACCCGGTGTCGCGGCGGCGAGCCCGGCGTTCTGGTCCCACGCCGTCGCGAGCCAGTTCGATGCGACGGTCACCGGCAGCGAGCCGCCGATCACGAACCCGAAGAAGCGCGGTCCCGCCATGGCCATGGTCGCGGGACCGACGATGTCGTCGAGTTGCGCGAGCACCTGCGCGGGATCGGCAGGCCTGGTCGGCATCGGCTGGTCGAGCTCAGCGAGGCGCGCGATGGCGGATGGTTGAGGTGCGACAGCGCGTTGCGGCAGATCATCGAGATATCGCGTCGCACGGCACGCAGCATCCGCGAGGAGTGCGGTACAGGTCGCCTGGCCCGGGCGACGGGCATTCTCGGTCATCGGATTTCCCATCGACGGCGTCGACGAAGGCTTCCGCGGGCGCCGCCGCCGTCGGCGCGGGGAGCGCGCTCAGCCGACCGGGCGCCAGCGCATGCCGCTCTTGCCGACGCGCTCGCGATGCACTTCCATCTGCAGCGAATAGACTTCCGGGTCGTAGAATGCCTCGTGGTACTCGAGCAGCATGCCGCGCGCGTCGCGCACGGTGCGGCGGATCGCGAGCAGCGGCGCGCCGATGTTGACCGCGAGTTCGCGCGAGAACACATGGTCTGCCGCGATCGCGGTGACCTGCTGGTTGCCGATCGTCGGCACCATGCCCGCCTTCTCGAACACGAAGATCGTGGGTTCCCTTCGCAGCTGCGACTTGGTGAAGTGCTTCGCCTGGCGTTCCGGGATGTAATGGCTGATCACGACGAAGGGCTTGCCGCGATAGACACGCGTGCGCTGGATGTAGAGCACGCGCGGGCCGAGTTCCGGGCTCGCGGCGAGGATCCGCGGCGGCGTGGCGATCACCGCGTACTGCAGCAGGCGCGCGGTGGTGGTCCGCGCCATCTGGCGCAGATCGCCGATCAGCGCGGCGCAGTCGAACGCGGCGGCCGCTTTCGCGCGGCGCGCGCCCTGCATGGTCGCGTAGGTGCCGCTGCCGTGCCGGCGCTCGATCAGGCCTTCCGAGGCGAGGCGCGCCAGGGCGCGGCGCACGGTGGTGCGCGACAGGCGGGTCTTGTGTGCGAGATCCGGCTCGCTCGGCAGGGCCGCACCCGGCGGAATCGTGCCATCGGCCAGCTGCTGTTGCAGCATCATATAGAGCCGGTGGTGCAGGGCGAGGCCGTTGGCCTTCGGTCGTCCGCGTTTTCTTGCCATCGGCGGATAATATCAGCCTGGAGCCAAGTTGTATGCTGTTCGATGTGCTGAATTGCCCGCGCTGCGAGCGCGGCGCCCTGCGCCAGGATCGCGCAGGATACATCTGCACCCGCTGCAGTTCGGGCTATCCGGTCATTGGCGAGATCCCCTGGCTCTTCCAGGATCCGCAGGATGCCGCCGGCGAGTGGCGTGCACGCCTCACGCTGCTGCTCGGTGAATTGCGGGAAGATGCGTCGGCCACACGGGCTGCACTGGCCGCGCCGGACCTGCTGCCGCGAACCCGCGAGCGTCTGGAACATGTCGCGGGTGCGCTGGAAGACCACGGCCGACGCCTGGCCGGATTGCTCGCGCCGCTCGATATCCATGCCGGTGGCGCCGACCGCGATGCGCTGCGGGCGCTGCGTACCCGACTGCCCGTTTCACAGGCGCTCACCACGTATTACGTCAACATCCACCGGGACTGGAACTGGGGCGAGGTCGAGAACCACGCCACGCTCGACCTGCTGGATGCGGCGGCCGGCGGGCCGATGGCCGGTGCGCGCGTGCTGGTGATTGGCGCGGGTGCCGGGCGCCTCGCCTACGACCTGCACCGGCGACACGCACCGGCGCTCACCGTGGCGATGGACCTGAACCCCATGCTGCTGTCGGTCGCCCGGGAGATGTATGCCGGACGAACACTCGAGTTGTATGAATTTCCGCTGGCGCCGCGCGGGCCGGCGGATCACGCCATCCTGCGGAGCCTGTGCGCACCTGCGCCGGCCGACGATCGGCTGCGGATCGTCGCCGCCGATGCGATGCGCGCACCGTTCCGGCCGGGTGCATTCGACGTGGTCGTCACGCCGTGGTTCCTCGACATCGTGGAAGAACCCCTGCCGCATCTGGCGGCCCACATCAACGCGCTGGTCGCGAACGGGGGGAGATGGCTCAATGTGGGCTCGGTGGCGTTCGGCTTCATGAATACGCGGCGCGCGCAGCAGTTCGGCCTCGACGAGGTACTCGAGATCGTGCAGGGAGCGGGCTTCGCGGCGCCTGGCGTGCGCGAATCCGGCGTGCCCTACATGCAGTCGCCGGCGAGTCGCCACGCGCGCCTCGAATCGATCGTCGCGTGGTCTGCAAGGAAGCTCGCCGATGCCCGGCGCCCGGCGTCGCGCGGCCTGCCGGCGTGGTGCGTCGATCCGGCCCAGCCGGTTCCACTGCTCGCCGAACTCCAATCGCATGCGCGGGCAACCCGGATTCACGCGTTCGTGATGTCGCTGGTCGACGGCAAGCGCACGCTCGGGGATATCGCGCAGGTGATGGTCGAGCAGCGCCTCATGCAACCCGCCGATGCGCTGCCGGCAGTGCGCGCGTTCATGCTGCGCATGCAGGAGGACGCCATGCGGCGTACCAATCTCTAGATGGCCGCCGAAATCATTCCCGTGACCATCGCCGGCGAAGGCGAGCGCTCGAGTCCGGCGGCAGACCGCCTGATCGCCGGGCGGCCGGTGCAGCACGCATGGAATGCCTTCGCGGATGCGGGCGAGCAGTTCTTCGTCGGCCATTGGTCGAGCACGCGCGGGGTGTGGCGCGTCCGCTACACGGAGTGCGAGCTATGTGTGCTCACCGCGGGCCGCGTCGAACTCGTGAGTGACGCCGGCGTGCGTACTGCCTTCGCTGCGGGCGATGCATTCGTGGTGCCTGCGGGCTATTCGGGTACGTGGTCCGTGATCGAGGATTGCACCAAGATCTACGCGATTTTCATGCCCCGCACCTGATCGGTGCGTATAATCGCGCGCCAGGCGGGCTTCGTGCCCCACCGGGGCTGGCACAGGGATTGCTACTGCAGGTGGGGCGTATTCAATCATGGGAGGCTTCATGAATCGGCTCACAAGGACAACGCTGTTCTTCGCGCTGCTGGCTGTTGCGGGCGCGGCACAGGCGCAGTTCAGTTCGACGGTTACCGCTGTCAGCGACTATGACTTTCGCGGCGTTTCGCTGAGTGCAAAGAACCCCGCGTTGCAGGCGAGTCTCGATTATGCGTTCGGCGAGACGGGATTTTCCGTCGGCGCCTGGGCGAGCAACATCGATTACGGCGACGACATCGACGGCACGCTCGAGGTCGACCTGTATGCCGGTTACGAGGCCTCGATCAATGATGATCTCGGCTGGAATGCCGGCCTTGTCTGGTACACCTACCCGGGTTCGGACAACACGGCGACCAAGTCGAAGATTTCCTCGTACCCGGAGCTTTCGGCCGGAGTCGACTGGAAGGGCTTCGGCTTCAAGCAGTGGCTCGCGATCGACTACGGCGGCTCGAACGATACGGCGCTCTATACCGAGGCCAACTACACGTTCGCACTGCCGCAGAATTTCTCGCTGACGCTGCACGCCGGATACAATTGGGGAGACGCGTTCGACGGCTTCGAGTACCTCGACTACGGCGCGACGATCGGTGTCGATGTCGGGCAGTTCAGCCTCGCGCTGAAGCTCACCGGCACGGACAACAGCGGCGCCGACAAGGTCACCGACGACGTCTTCAACAACGAGGCCCGGGTCGTTTTCTCGGTGGCGACGACGCTGCCCTGGGGCGAGTGAGGGGCTGAGCATTGGTGCCGGGCTTCCGGTTGTTCGATTATTGCTTCAATAACCGAACAACCGGAAGCCCGGCACCATTCTCAGAGCGCGCGGGCGAGCGTGTCGAAGATCTCTTCGATGTGCGCCGGCTCGATGATCAGCGGCGGCGAGAGCGCGATCGTGTCGCCGGTCGTGCGGATCAGGAGCCCGCGCTCGAAGCACTTCAGATAGACCTCGAACGCGCGTGCGCCGGGCTTGCCGGCTATCGGCTCGAGTTCGATGCCGGCAATCAGGCCGTAGTTGCGCGTATCGATGACATGCGGCCGGCCGCGCAGGCCCTGCACCGCATCCTCCCACATTCCTGACAGCGCCTTCGCGCGCGTGAGCAGGCCCTCGCGCCGGTAGATGTCGAGCGTCGCGAGGCCCGCGGCGCACGCGACCGGGTGCGCCGAATACGTGTAGCCGTGGAAGAGCTCGATGGCGCCGGGCGGGCCCTGCATGAAGGCGTCGTGGATCGATCGCGTGACCGCGACGGCACCCATCGGAATGCAGCCGTTCGTCAGGCCTTTCGCCATGGTCACGATGTCGGGCGTGACGCCGAACTCCTGCGCGGCGAATGGCGATCCGGTTCGGCCGAATCCGGTGATCACCTCATCGAAGATGAGCAGGATGCCGTGGGCGTCGCAGATCGCGCGCAGCCGCTCGAGATAGCCCTTCGGCGGCACGAGCACGCCCGTCGAGCCCGCGATCGGTTCGACGATCACCGCGGCGATGGTCGATGCATCGTGCAGCGCGAGCAGCCGCTCGAGATCGTCGGCGAATTCGGCGCCGTGGGCCGGCTGGCCGCGCGCAAACGCATTGCGTGCCGGGTCGTGCGTGTGCCGCAGGTGATCGACGCCCGGCAGCATGCTCGCGGCCCACATCCGCCGGTTCGCGACCATGCCGCCCACCGAAATGCCGCCGAAGCCGACGCCGTGATAGGCGCGCTCGCGGCCGATCAGGCGCGTGCGCGCGGCATCGCCGCGACAGCGGTGGTAGGCGAGGGCGATCTTGAGCGCGGTATCGACCGCTTCGGAGCCCGAGTTCGTGAAGAACACGTGCTCGAGACCGGGCGGCAGGAGCGCGGCGACTTCGGTCGCGAGCTCGAAGCCCGGCGCGTGGCCCATCTGGAAGGATGGCGCGTAATCCATCGCCTCGAGCTGGCGCGTGACGGCAGCCGCGATCTCTTCGCGTCCGTGCCCGGCGTTGACGCACCACAGGCCCGCCGCCCCGTCGAGCACGCGCCGGCCGTCGGGGGTGAAGTACTCCATGCCGCGCGCGCGCGCGAGCAGGCGCGGCGCCTGCTTGAACGCACGATTCGCCGTGAACGGCATCCACCACGCGTGAAGATCCGGCTGGCTCTGGGGTTTCATGGACAGAATGATAAGGAAAGTTGACACGCGTGGCGAGAAAGGCCGAGATTGGCGCACTTTCGTCCATGATCCTAAACAGGCGGCCCCCATGAGCATCGACGTCGGCACCCGGCTGCGCAGCGTGCGCCTGATCTACGGCCTGTCCCAGCGCGAGCTCGCGCGGCGCGCGGGAGTGACCAACGGCCTCATCTCGCTGATCGAGCAGAACCGCGTGAGCCCCTCGGTCGGGTCGCTCAAGAAAGTGCTCGATGGCGTGCCGATGTCGCTCGCCGAATTCTTCACGATCAACATCGACGTCGCGCCGCAGTTCTTCTACGGCGACGACGAACTCGTCGAGATCGGCACCGACGAGGTCTCGCTGCGCCTCGTCGCCGCGCGCCGCCCGGCCCGCCAGCTGACGATCCTGCGCGAGCGCTATGCGCCCGGCGCCGCGACCGGCGACGACGCCCTGTCCCACCGGGGCGAGGAGGGTGGCGTCGTCGTGCGCGGCCGCATCGAACTCACCGTTGGCGGCACGGCACGCGTGCTCGGGCCGGGCGAGGCGTATTACTTCTCGAGCTCGATTCCGCATCGCTTCCGCAACGTCGGGCGCGAGCCGTGTGAGATCATCAGTGCGAGTGCGCCCCCGACCTTCTGATGCGCGCGAGGTAGCCATGGCGACGACCCCCAACTGGCACGAACGTGCCGCCACCCTCACGCCGGAAGCGCGCGCCTTCATCGACGGCGCCTATGTCGATGCGCAATCGGGCGCGCAGTTCGACAACGTGAATCCGGCGACGGGCAAGGTGTTCGGGCGCGTCGCGGCGGGCGATGCGCCGGATGTCGAACGCGCCGTGGCGGCCGCAAAGGCGGCGTTCGGGAAAGGCACCTGGTCGCGCACCCGGCCCGCCCATCGCAAGAAAGTGCTCACGGCGTTCGCGCAGGCGATCCTCGCCCACCGCGATGAACTCGCGCTGCTCGAAACACTCGACATGGGCAAGCCGATCACCGACAGCCTCAAGGTCGACATCCCGGGAGCGGCACGCGCGATCCAGTGGTACGCCGAGGCCGTCGACAAGATCTACGATGAAGTGGCGCCCACCGGCCCCGAGGCGCTCGCACTCGTGACGCGCGAGCCGATCGGCGTCGTCGGCGCGATCGTGCCGTGGAATTTTCCGCTGGTGATGGCGGCGTGGAAGATCGGCCCGGTGCTCGCCGCCGGCAATTCGCTCGTGCTGAAGCCATCCGAGAAGTCGCCGCTGACCGCGATCCGCGTCGCGCAGCTCGCGGTCGAGGCGGGCCTGCCGCCGGGCGTGTTCAATGTCGTGCCGGGCTACGGCCACACCGCCGGCAAGGCGCTCGCACTGTCGATGGACGTCGGCGCGATCGCCTTCACCGGCTCGACCGCCACCGGCAAGCTCGTGATGCAGTACGCCGCGCAATCGAACATGAAACGCGTCTCGCTCGAGTGCGGCGGCAAGTCGCCGAACATCGTGCTCGCGGATTACCCGGACCTCGAGCGTGCGGCAACGACCGCGGCCCATGCGATTTTCTTCAACCAGGGCGAGATGTGCTCGGCGGGTTCGCGCCTGCTCGTGCAGCGGGGCGCGCGCGACGCCGTGCTCGAGAAGGTGGCGGCGATCGGCCGTTCGATGCCGCCCGGCGATCCGCTCGATCCGGCGACGAAGCTCGGCGCGATCGTGGACGAGACGCAGATGAAGCGCGTGCTCGGCTACATCGACACGGGCCGCGCCGAAGGTGCGAGGGTCGCCTTCGGTGGCCGGCGCGTGCGCGAGTCGAGCGGCGGCTACTTCGTCGAGCCGACGATTTTCGACGGCGTGACGCGATCGATGCGGGTGGCGCGCGAGGAGATCTTCGGCCCGGTGCTCGCGACGATCACGTTCGATACCGTGGAGGAAGCCATCGACATCGCCAATGACGTCGACTACGGCCTCGCGGCGGCCGTCTGGACCCGTGACGTGACGATCGCGCACCGCACGGCGCGCGCGCTGCGCGCGGGCACGGTGTACGTGAACTGCTACGACGCCGACGACATCACGGTGCCGTTCGGCGGCTTCAAGCAGTCGGGGATCGGCCGCGACAAGTCGCTGCACGCGTTCGACAAGTACACGGAGCTGAAGACGACCTGGCTCGACCTGTCGTGACCGCGTTGCTCGACGGCCCGCTCGCCTTCGTCGACGTCGAAACGACGGGCGGGCATCCGCTGTACCACCGCATCGTGGAGATCGGCGTGGTGCTCGCGCGCGGCGCCGCGCACGAGGAATCGTGGACGACGCTCGTCAATCCGGGCGTGCGCCTGCCGCCCTCGATCCAGTACCTGACCGGCATCGACCCGACGGCGCTCGAGGCGGCACCGCGGTTCGAGGATATCGCGGGGGATCTCGCGCGCCGGCTCGAGGGGCGGCTCTTCATCGCACACAACGCGCGCTTCGACCACGGATTCGTGCGCCAGGAGCTGCGGCGCACCGGCCGCGCCTTCGATGCGCGCCTCGTCTGCACGGTGAAACTGTCGCGGCGTTTCCATCCTGAACTCCCGCGCCACAACCTCGACGCGCTGATCGCGTACCACGACCTGCCGTGTGCGGCCCGCCACCGCGCGCTGCCCGATGCCATGGTGCTCTGGCAGTTCTGGCGACGGCTGCGCGAACGCTGGCCGGCGGCGGAAATCGAGGCGGCGCTCGAGGCGATCACGCGACGCGTGACCCTGCCGCCGCAGTTGTCACCCGCGCTGGTCGACGAGTTGCCCGAAGCCGCGGGTGTCTACCGCTTCTTTGGCGAAGGCGATGCGCTGCTCTACGTGGGCCAGGCAACGAACCTGCGCGAGCGCGTGCTGGCGCATTGGCGCAGCGCGCCGCGCAGCGCGCGGGCGCAACGCCTCGCGACGCAGACGATGCGTGTCGACTGGACCGAGACCGCGGGCGAACTGGGTGCGCGGCTGCTCGAGGCGCGCTGCGTGCGCGAACAAGCGCCCCTCTACAATCGCCATCCGCGCGAGGAGGGCGATGCGCTGACCTGGCACTTCAGCGACACGGACGCGGCGGCGGGATTGTGCGCACTCGGTGATGGCTGGCCGGAGGGCGACTGCTTCGGTCTCTATCGCAATGAGCGCGACGCGCGCCGTGCGCTCACGCGCCTCGCGCGCGAGCACCGCCTCTGCCTCAAGCTGCTCGGGCTCGAAAGCGGCGCCGGCTCGTGCATCGCCTACTCGCTGCAGCGTTGCCGCGGCGCCTGCATCGGGCTCGAGCCGGCGGCGCGCCATCTGGCGCGCACCAAGCTCGCGCTCGCCGGCGAGCGACTGACGCCCTGGCCCTATGACGGCGCGGTTGCGATCCGTGAGCGCGGCCCTGGCATCGCCGCGTGGCACATCGTCGATCGCTGGCGCTATCTCGGTACGATCACCCGGGAGGACGATACGGACGAGAATCCTGCGATCGGCGCGGCGCCCGATGCGGGTACGCGCTTCACGGCGCCGCGCGGCTTCGACGTCGACGCCTATCGCGTGCTCGCGCGCTATCTCGCCTCCCGGCCGTCGGGCGTGCGGCCGTGGCCGGCCCTGGCCTGATGCGCCTCCTCGCGAGCGCGCCGCGCGGCTTCGGCGACCTGCTCGCCGCCGAGCTCACGTCGCTCGGCGCGACCGAGGTGCGCGAGCGCGCGCTCGGCGTCGATTTCTCGGGCTCGCTCGAAGTGGCCTACCGCGCCTGCCTCGAATCGCGCGTCGCGAGCCGCGTATTCCTCGAGATCGCCCGGGTGCGCGCCGAAACCGCCGAGGCGCTCTACAGTGCGCTGCGCGCGCTCCCCTGGGCCGACCACGTCGATCCCGACAGGACCCTTGCCTGCGATTTCAGCGGCCGGCATCCGGCGATCCACCACACGCGCTTTGGCGCCCAGCGCGTCAAGGATGCGATCTGCGATGCGCTGCGCGACGTCCACGGTCGCCGTCCCGACGTCTCGCTCGAGCGGCCCGCCGTGCGTGTCCACGCGCACGCGAACGGCGCCGAAGTGACCGTCTCGATCGATCTCTCGGGCGAGGGGCTGCACCGGCGCGGTTATCGCGCCGAGGCGGGCGAGGCGCCGCTGCGCGAGAATGTCGCCGCGGGAATCTTGCTGCGCGCCGGCTGGCCGGCGCTCGCGGCGCAGGGCGCGGAACTCCTCGATCCGCTGTGCGGCTCGGGCACGATCGTGATCGAGGGCGCGATGATCGCGGCCGAAATTGCCCCGGGCCTCGCGCGCGGGTACTGGGGTTTCGCCGGCTGGAAGGGCCACGACGCCGCGCTCTGGAGTCGCGTGCATGCCGCGGCGACGGCGCGCGTACGCGCGAGCGAGGTGGGGCCACCGCGGCTGCGCGGGTCCGACCACGACGCACGTGCGATCCGCGTTGCCGAGGGCAATGCGGCGCGTGCAGGTGTCACGCAGTGGGTCGCGTTCCGTGCCGAGCCGCTCCCCGAGGCGCGGCCGGCCGCGCCTCGCGGGCTCCTGTGCACGAATCCGCCCTACGGCGTGCGCCTCGAGGACCGCGACCGTGTGCGCGACCTGCATCGGGCGCTCGGCGCGGTACTGCGCGATCACTTCGCTGGCTGGCGTGCCGCCGTCATCACCGGCGCACCCGACCTCGGCGTCGAAATCGGCCTGCGCGCGGCGAGAACCCACACCGTCTGGAATGGCGCGATCGAATGCCGCCTGTTGCGCTTCGACTTCGAAGCGGGCGAGGCGCGCGAATTCGGCCGCCCGCGTCCGCTCATCGACCCGAAGATGCGCGACACGCCCGGCGCACGCATGTTCGCGAACCGCCTCGCGAAAAATGCCAGGCGGCTCGGCACCTGGGCGGCGAAAGCGGGCATCGGCTGCTACCGGGTGTACGACGCCGACATGCCGGAGTATGCATTTGCCATCGACATCTACACGGCCGCGGATGCGCCGATACGCTGGGCGTACGTGCAGGAGTACGCCGCGCCGCGCGAAATCGAGGCCGACGCGGTCAGGCGACGGCGTGGCGAGGCGCTCTCGGTGCTGCCGGAAGTCCTCGGACTGCCGGCGAGCCACGTCCATCTGCGCACGCGGCGCAGGACGGCGCGCGGTGAACAGTATGCGAAAGAAGCCGAGCGGGGCGAGTTCCATGTCGTCGCGGAAGGCGGCCTGCGCCTGCGTGTCAACTTCACTGATTACCTCGATACGGGCCTGTTCCTCGATCACCGGCTGACACGCGCGCGCTTGCGGGAGGCGGCGGCGCGCCGGCGCTTCCTCAACCTCTTCGCGTACACGGGCAGCGCCACCGTGTATGCGGCGGCCGGACGCGCCCGCGAGACGACCAGCGTCGACCTGTCGCGCACCTATCTCGACTGGGCGCAGGAGAATCTCGCCCTGAACGCGCTGACGGGGCGCCAGCACCGGTTCATCCAGGCCGATTGCCGGGAATGGCTCGCGGAAGCGGCGCGGCTCAACGCGAAGTTCGATCTCGTTTTCCTGGACCCTCCCACCTTCTCGAACTCGAAGCGCATGCAGGGCGTGCACGACGTGCAGCGCGACCACCCGATGCTGATCGAGGCGTGCATGCGTGTACTCGCGCCGGACGGCTTGCTCGTCTTTTCGACGAATGCGCAGAAATTCCGGCTCGATCCCGCGATACCGGCGGCATACGAGGCCCTGGACATCACGCGGGCTACGATCCCGGAGGACTACGCGCGCAATGCGCGCATCCACAGTTGCTTCGAGATTCGCAGGCGCTGAGTCGTATACTCCCCCGCGGGTCGCCATCCGCGCGGGGGAATCCGGCATGCGTCAGCTCGTACTCGCCATTGCGCTGGCAGGGCTCTGCGGCACTGCCTTCGCCTACGAGAACTTCGGCCCGTATGTCGGCCTCGGCGCCGGCCGCACGCAGGCCAGCGCCAGCCTCGACACCGGCACGAACCTGTTCTCGATCGACACCGACGACACGGCGTGGCGCGTGCTCGCGGGCTACCGGTTTTCACCTTACTTCGCATTCGAGGCCACCTACTCCGACTACGGCGAGTTCGCGGACGATGCGGCGGGTGAACGCCTGACGGTCGGCTTGCGCGGTGTCACGCCCTGGCTCGTCGCCACGTTGCCGCTCGGCGGGTTCGAACTGCTCGCGCGCTTCGGCTATTTCATCAACACGCACGAGTTCGAGCTGCGCACCCCGACCGACCGGATCAGGGTGAGCAGCAGCCGGGATTCGATCAGCTGGGGCGCGGGCTTTGCCGCGATGCTCGGCAGGCACATCAACCTGCGCCTCGAATACGAGCGCGTGAACCCCGATGAACTCGACGACGCCGATGCCCTGTGGCTCACCGCGGCGTGGCGGTTCCGGTAGCGGTCGCTACAGCAGGTCCTTCAGCCGGTAGTACGCCATCGCGAGCACGAGCGCGGGCCGGCGCAGCAGGCGGCCACCCGGGAATCCGCGGTGCGGGATGCGGCTGAAGACATCGAAACGCCCGGCGGTGCCGGCAATGGCCTCGGCGAGCAGCTTGCCCGCGATGCCGGTGAGCACGATGCCGTGCCCGGAGAATCCCTGCACATAGAACACATTCGGCGCGAGGCGGCCGAAGTCCGGTTCGCGATTCAGCGTGATGTCCACGTAGCCGCCCCAGCTGAATTCGATGCGCGCGTCGCGCAGCTGCGGGAACACGCGCAGCATCCGTTCACGCGTCGCGTGGGCCGTGTTGAACGGGTCGAGGCCGGAGTAGCTGACCCGCCCGCCGAACAGCATCCGGTGATCGCGCGAGCGGCGAAAGTAGTCGAGCACCCAGTTGATATCGGTGACGGCCGCATCGTTCGCGATCAGCGCGCGCGCGCGCGCCTCGCCAAGCGGTTCCGTCGCGACGATGTAGGTGCCGACCGGCATGATCCGCCGTGCAAGTGGCGGCGCCGCCTCGCCGAGCCAGGCGTTGCCGCAGAGCGCGAGATGGCGGCAGCGCACGCTGCCCCGCGCGGTGCGCACCCGCACGGTGTCGCCGCCGTCGAACGACAGGGCACGGCTGCCCTCGAAGATGCGCGCGCCGGCGCGGCTGGCGGCCGCCGCGAGGCCGAGCGTGTAATTGAGCGGGTGCAGGTGGCCGCTGCGGGCATCGTAGGTGCCCGCGAGGTAGCGCTCGCTCGCGATCGTCGCCCGCAATTCATCGCGCGGAACGAAGCGCAGGCTCGCATAGCCGAAGCGATCGTTGATCCGCCCGACCCAGGCGCGCAGTTCCTCGACCTGCCGCGGCTTCACCGCGACGTGCATCTGACCGGGGACATAGTCGCAGTCGATCGCGTGGCGCGCGATCAGGTCCCGCATCAGGTCGAGGCCTTCGACGGTGATGTCCCAGACCTGGCGCGCCGCGACGGCCCCGATCAGCGCTTCGGTTTTCTCCTCGCCGGCCGCGACACCGAACAGTGCCTGCGCGCCGCTGCGGCCGGACGCGCCCCAACCCACGCGCGCACCCTCGAGGACCACGACGCGATAGCCGCGTTCGGCCAGATGCAGCGCCGTCGAGCAGCCCGCGATGCCGGCGCCGACCACGCACACATCGCAGTCGATGTCGCCCGCGAGCGGCGGATGCGCCGGCGAGGGATGGCGGCTCGCGGCGTAGTAGCTCGCGACGTGATCGATGCTCACAGTGGCCCCAGGTACCACGCGCATTCGAGCGGCGTGACGTGGCTGTTGAACTGGTCGAGTTCCGCGCGCTTGACGGTGGCGTAGAGCCGCGCAAAGCGTTCGCCGAGATACTCGCGCGCGAATGCGCTCGCGGCGAAGCGCTCGACCGCCGTCGCCCAGTGGGTCGGCAGCGGCTCGCCCGCGGGCTGCGCGTAGGCGTTGCCGGCGAGGGGCGGCGGCGGCTCGGTGCGTCGCGTGAGGCCCGCATGGATCCCGGCGAGCATCCACGCGAGCACGAGGCAGGGATGGGCGTCCGCGCCGGCCTGGCGATACTCGATCCGCCGGTTCGCGGCGTCACTCACCGGTATGCGCACGGCGGAACCGCGGTTGTTGATCGACCAGCTCGGGGTGAGCGGCACGTACGCCTCGCTGCGAAAGCGCCGGTAGGAATTCGGTCCCGGCGCGCAGATCGCCATGCCATCCGCCATCGAATCGAGCAATCCCGCGACCGCGTGGCGCAGCGGCGCGTGGGTTGCGGGATCATCGCAGGCGAAGAGGTTGCGGCCCTCGCCATCCTGAAGGCTCAGGTGGATGTGCAGCCCGCTGCCCGCCATGTCGCGATAGGGCTTGGCGAGGAAGGTGGCATCGAGGCCATGGGCGCGCGCCACGCTCTTGACGATGCGCTTGAAGCGCAGCGCCTGGTCGCACGCGGCGAGCGCATCCGGCAGGTGCTGCAGGTTCACTTCGAACTGTCCGGGGCCGTATTCCGGCAGCGCGCTGGTCGCCGGGACCCCCTGCGTGTGGCAGTCGCGCGCGATCTGCGCGAGCACGGGCGAGTATTCGTTGAGATCTGCCATCGCATTGATTTGGGTGCGGTACTCGCGACGCCCGGTCAGCGGACCGCGGGGCGGCTGCGGCAGTCCGTCCGCGCCGCGCTCGCGGTCGACGAAGTAGAACTCGTACTCGATCGCGACGACCGGCGTCAGTCCCAGCGCCGTCACGCGCTCGAGCACCGCGGCGAGCACATGCCGGGGGTCGCCGAAAAACGCGCGACCGTCGGCCTCGTGCATCGTCACCTGCAGCTGGGCGAGCGCGTCGGCTTGCCACGGGACCGGCACGAGCGTGCCCGGGATCGGACGGCACGGGCGGTCGGCGTCACCGTCGTCGAAGCCGAGGCCCGTCGCCTGCACCGTGCCGCCCAGCACATCGAGCGCGAACATCGAACCGGGCAGCAGCATGCCGCTGCGGTAGGCCGCGAGCGCGCCGGCGCGGTCGAGCCGCTTGCCGCGCTCGACGGTGTTCAGGTCGTGCAGGAACACGTCGAAATGCCGCGTGTCCGGGTACGCTTCGAGGAAGCGTCGCAGTTCCGCGCCGACATCGTTCGCCATGGCCGCCTCGTTTAGGATTTCGGACACCTGCGACAGGCGCCCGGCGCGCAAGCTTATTCGGGCATCCGCGCCGGCGGCAAATCAGCCGCGCCTGATGGGGCCGCGCCACTGGATATTGCGGTGCAATATCCGCGTCACTGCAACCTGTGATCTAATAGGGCCACACACGGCTCGGGCGGGCAGTGTGACTAATATCCTAAACACACGTCCGGGTACCCCGATGGCGTTGAGGCGTCCACTGATCGGCATTCCGGCGGATCGCCGCATGCTCGGCGAACAGCCGTTCCACGTCGTCGGCGAGAAATACATTCGCGCCGTGATCGACGCCGCCGGCGGGCTGCCGCTGGTGATTCCGGCGCTCGGTGACGAGCTCGCGATGGATGAACTGCTCGCGCAGCTCGACGGCCTGCTGCTCCCCGGGTCGCGTTCGAATGTCGAACCGCGGCGTTATGCGGGGGAGCCGAGTGATCCGGGCACCGAGCATGACCCGGCGCGCGATGCGACGACGCTGCCGCTCGTGCCGCGGGCCGTGGAGCAGGGCGTACCGGTGCTCGGCATCTGCCGCGGCTTCCAGGAGATGAACGTCGCCTTCGGGGGTACGCTCTGGCAGAAGGTGTCCGAGCAGCCGGGATTCGCGGACCACCGCGAGGACAAGTCGCAGCCGCTCGAGGTGCAGTACGGACCCGCGCACGAGGTCGAACTCGCCGAGGGCGGCGTGCTGCGAGCGCTCGCGGGCCGGGATCGGCTGCAGGTGAATTCGGTCCACGCGCAGGGCGTGCACACGCTCGCGCCGGGGCTCGCGATCGAAGCGCGCGCGCCCGACGGGCTGATCGAGGCATTTCGTGTCGCCAGGGCAGCGCATTTCGCGCTCGCGGTCCAATGGCACCCGGAATGGCAGGTGATGGGCAACGCATTTTCGCGCGCGCTGTTCGCGGCGTTCGGCGCGGCGAGCGCCGAGCGCGCGCAGTTGAGGCAACGGTGACTTATGGCAGGCGAGATCCAGCAATTCTTTCGCGACCACGGCATTTCCGAGGTCGAGGCGATCATTCCGGACATGGCGGGCATCGCGCGCGGCAAGGTGATGCCCGCCGAGAAATTCGCCGAGGATGAGGGCATGCGGCTGCCGGAAAGCATTTTCCTGCAGACCGTGACCGGCGACTATCCCGACAAGCCCGAAGGGGTGATGAGCCCGGCTGAAATCGACATCGTGTTGCGCGCCGATCCGAAGACGGTGCGCCGCGTGCCCTGGGCCGCCGAACCGACGGCCCAGGTGATCCACGACTGCTTCTATGCCGACGGCCGGCGCGTCACGATGGCGCCGCGCCATGTGCTGCGCCAGGTGCTCGAGCTCTACGCGGAGCGCGGCTGGGATCCGGTGGTGGCACCGGAGCTCGAGTTCTACCTCGTCGAGCCGAACGCCGACGCCGACTACCAGCTGAAGCCACCGGTCGGCCGTTCCGGGCGCGCGGAGCCGGGCCGCCAGTCGTACAGCATCGCGGCGGTCAACGAATTCGATCCGATGTTCGACGACATGTACCAGTTCTGCGAAGACCAGGACATCGAGATCGACACGCTGATCCACGAAGACGGCCCGGCGCAGATGGAAATCAACCTGCTGCACGGCCATCCGCTCGACCTCGCGGACCAGGCATTCCTCTTCAAGCGCACCGCGCGCGAGGCGGCACTGCGCCACAAGATGTATGCGACGTTCATGGCGAAGCCGCACGCCAAGGAGCCCGGCAGCGCGATGCATATCCACCAGAGCGTGGTCGACGTGAAGACGCGCCGCAACGTCTTCTCGAACGCCGATGGCACGCCGAGCGCGCTGTTTTTCTCGCATATCGCGGGGCTGCAGAAATACCTGCCGTTCGCGATGTCGCTGCTCGCGCCGAACGTCAATTCCTACCGGCGGATCACGCGTTTCCAGACCGCCCCGATCAACGTGCAATGGGGCTACGACAACCGCACCGCGGGGCTGCGCGTGCCGATGTCGGGCGCGGAAGCGCGCCGCGTCGAGAATCGCCTCTCGGGTGCCGATGCGAACCCTTACATCGCGATCGCGACCTCGCTCGCGTGCGGCTATCTCGGCATGATCGAGGGCCTCACTCCATCCGAGCCGATCGCGGGCAGTGCGCACGACCTGCCATTTGCGCTGCCGCGCACGCTCGACGAGGGAGTGCGCAAGCTGCACGAGTGCGAACCGCTGATCCGCGTGCTCGGTGAACCCTTCATCGTGGCGTTCGCCGCGGTGAAGGAGGCGGAGTACGAGGTCTTCCTGCAGGTCATCAGCTCGTGGGAGCGCGAGCACCTGTTGCTGAATGTCTGAGCGAGGAGCCCCCCGGATGTCGCGTCTTTCCACTGCCGAACTGCAGCGCCTCGACGCCGCGCACTACCTGCACCCCTTCACCGATTCGCGGCAACTGGCCGCGAAGGGCGCGCGCGTCATCACGCAGGCCGAAGGCGTGTGGCTCACGGATTCCGACGGCCACCGCATCCTCGACGGCATGGCCGGCCTGTGGTGCGTGGCGCTCGGCTACGGGCGCAGGGAACTCGCCGAGGCGGCCTACCGGCAGATGCTCGAACTGCCGTACTACAACAGCTTCTTCCAGTGCGCCCATCCGCCCGCGATCGAGCTCGCGCAGCGGCTCACCGAAGTCACGCCGCCGCAGTTCCGGCACGTGTTTTTCACGGGATCCGGCAGCGAGGCGAACGACACGATGGTGCGCCTCGTGCGCCGCTACTGGCAGCTGCGCGAGGAGCCCGGGCGCAATGTGATCGTGGGTCGCTGGAACGGCTACCACGGCAGTACGGTCGCCGGCGCGTCGCTCGGCGGCATGAAGCCGATGCACGAGCAGGGAGGGCTGCCGATTCCCGGCATCGTGCACGTGAACCAGCCGTACTGGTTCGAGAACGGCGGCGAGCTGTCGCCGGCCGAGTTCGGGCTGCGCGCCGCGCGCGAGCTCGCCGACAGGATCGAGGAGATCGGGCCGCGGCGCATCGCCGCCTTCATCGGCGAGCCCGTGCAGGGAGCCGGCGGCGTGATCATCCCCCCGGACACCTACTGGCCCGAGATCCAGCGCATCTGCGACCACTACGGCATCCTGCTCGTCTCCGACGAGGTGATCTGCGGCTTCGGGCGCACCGGGCAGTGGTTCGGCTGCGAGCATTTCGGCACGCGCCCCGACCTGATGCCGATCGCCAAGGCGATGTCGTCGGGCTACCTGCCGATCGGCGGACTGATGGTCGCCGATCGCGTCGCCGACGTGCTGATCGACAAGGGCGGCGAGTTCACGCACGGCTTCACGTATTCGGGCCATCCGGCCGCCTGCGCCGTGTCGGTGGCCTGTATCGATATCCTGCGACGCGAGAAGATCGTCGAACGGGTGCGGGACGAACTGGCCGGGTACTTCGCCGCCCGGTGGCGCACCCTCGCCGCGCATCCGCTCGTCGGTGAAGTGCGCACCCTCGGGCTCCTCGGCGCGCTCGAACTGGTGCCGGCGAAGCCCGACCGGCGGTTCTTCGCGAACCGCGGCGACGTGGGCACGGTCTGCCGCGACCTGTGCGTCGCGAACGGGGTGATCTCCCGGGCGGTACGCGACACCATGATCGTCGCCCCGCCGCTGGTCATTACCCCGGCGGAGATCGACGAGCTGGTCGCACGGGTGGGGCGCGCACTCGACCTCACCGCGCACCACATCGCGAAGGAGCAGTGGCACTGACGCCTGTTCAGCGCGGTTCGGGTGTTATATAAATGCGGCGTTCGGGCACACGGGGGAGTCCCACATGTCAATTGCACTGCGCGTCCTGTTCGTGACCGCCGCGGCGGCGCTCGCCGTTTCCTGCGGCAAGAAGCCCGCGGAACCCGCGGCACCTGCGGCGGCGGAGGCCGCCAGGCCCGCGCTCGACACCGACGAGGAGAAGGTCCTCAACGTCTATAACTGGTCGGACTACATCGACCCGACCGTGATTCCGGAGTTCGAGAAGGAAACCGGCATCAAGGTCAATTACGACGTGTTCGATTCGAACGAGGTGCTCGAAACCAAGCTGCTCTCTGGCAATACCGGCTACGACGTCGTCGTGCCGTCGGCATCGTTCATGGAGCGCCAGATCAAGGCCGGCGTGTTCATGGTGCTCGACAAGTCGAAGATCCCGAACCTGAAGAACGCCGATCCGGACATCACGCAGCGCGTCGCGCTGCACGACCCGGGCAACGAGCATTCGGTCAACTACATGTGGGGCACATCGGGCGTCGGCTACAACGTCGCGAAGATCAAGGCCGCGATGCCCGACGCGCCGGTCGACAGCTGGCGCATGTTCTACGATCCGGCCGTCGTGTCGAAGTTTGCGGATTGCGGCGTGACGCTGCTCGATGCGCCCTCCGAGGTGGTCGGTACCGTGCTCATCTACCTGGGTCGCGACGCGAACAGCGAGAAGCCCGAGGACCTGAAGGCGGCGGAGGACGTGCTGATGAAGATCCGCCCGTACATCCGCTACGTGAACTCCTCGAAGTACATCGATGACCTCGCCAACGGCGAAATCTGCCTGGCGCTCGGCTGGAGCGGCGATGTGCTGCAGGCGCGCGACCGGGCGAACGAAGCGGCCAAGGGCATCGAGATCAAGTACCACATCCCGAAGGAGGGCGCGATCGCCTTCTTCGACAACTTCGCGATCCCGAAGGATGCGAAGCACGTCAAGAACGCCTACCTGTTCATCGACTACATGATGCGTCCCGATGTCGCGGCAAAGAACACGAACTACGTGAACTACGCGAGCAACAACGCCGCCGCGCTGCCGATGGTCGACGACTCGGTGAAGAACGACGTCTCGATCTACCCGACGGCGGAAGTGAAGGCGAAGATCGTGCCCGATCTCGCGGAAAGCCCCGAGTTCACGCGCCAGCTGACCCGCGCCTGGACCCGCTTCCGGACAGGCAAGTAATCGCACCGTGGGGGCGGGCGCCGGTGCCGGCGCCCGCCCGGTTCCCGACCGGCTTCCTCTCGTCAACGGAAGGCTGCCCGTGGCCGAGCGACGCAACGACAACAAGCGCGAGCCCTGGCGCGATCCCGGCGCACAGGCGTATGTCCAGATCGAGAACGTCACGAAGCGCTTCGGCGACTTCGTCGCGGTCAACAATGTCTCGCTGAAAATCTACCAGCACGAGATCTTCTGCCTGCTCGGCGGCTCGGGCTGCGGCAAGACGACGCTGCTGCGGATGCTCGCCGGCTTCGAGCCGCCGACTTCCGGCCGGATACTGATCGACGGCAAGGACATGGCCGATACCCCGCCGTACGAGCGGCCGACCAACATGATGTTCCAGTCCTATGCGCTCTTCCCGCACATGACGGTGGCGAAGAACGTGTCGTTCGGCCTCGAGCAGGAGAAGCTGCCGAAAGCCGAGGTCGCGCAGCGGGTCGACGAAATCCTCGACATCGTGAAGATGCGCGAGTACGCGCAGCGCAAGCCGCACCAGCTCTCGGGCGGGCAGCGCCAGCGCGTGGCGCTCGCGCGCGCGCTCGCCAAGCGGCCGAAGCTGCTGTTGCTCGACGAGCCGCTCGGCGCGCTCGACAAGAAGCTGCGCGAGCAGACCCAGTTCGAGCTGATCAACATCCAGGAGCGCCTCGGCGTCACCTTCGTGGTCGTGACCCACGACCAGGAGGAGGCGATGACGCTCGCCTCGCGCATCGGCGTGATGAACCGCGGCGAGATCGTGCAGGTCGGCACGCCGAGCGAGATCTACGAGTTCCCCGGCAGCCGCTTCGTCGCGGATTTCATCGGCTCGGTGAACATGTTCGAGGGCCGGCTGATCGAGGACCTGCCGGACCGGGTGCGCATCCATTCGCCCGAGCTCGGCGGGGTCGTGTACGTCGACCACGGCATCAGTTCGGCGCCGGGCGCGGCCGTCTGGGCGGCGATCCGGCCGGAGAAGATCAACATCTCGCGCGCGGCGCCGGCCAGTACCGCGGAGAACTGCGTGCGCGGCATCGTCAAGGAGATCGCGTACATGGGCGACCTGTCGATCTACCTCGTGAAGATCGAGGCGGGGAAGATGGTGCGCGTCACGTTGCCGAACATCGAGCGCCTCGCCGACGACGAGCGCATCCTGTGGGACGAGAGCGTGTACCTCTCCTGGCACAGCTCGAGTCCCGTGGTGCTGCCGCAGTAGCGCCGCCCGCCGATGCCGAGCGCGCCCATGCCGCTGCCGTCGCATCGCCTGCTGTCCGGGCGGCTCGGGCTGTGGTGGGAGATTTTCTACCGCTTCGGCCCGCCGCGCTGGACGCTCTACATGCGCAACAACTGGGCCGGCAAGCGGCTCGTGATCGCGCTGCCGTACCTGTGGCTCGTGCTCTTCTTCCTGGTCCCGTTCATCATCGTCTTCAAGATCTCCTTCTCCGAAGTGCGGCTCGCGATGCCGCCGTACGCGCCGCTATGGGAGTGGATCAGCGAGAAGGCGATCGACGTCCACCTGAACCTCGGCAATTACCTCTATCTCGTCACCGACGACCTCTACATCAGTTCATATCTCTATTCGATCAAGGTCGCGGCGATTTCCACGGTGTTCTGCCTGCTGATCGCCTATCCGATGGCGTATGCGATCGCGCGCTCGAGCCCGGCGACGCGCAGCCTGTACCTGATGCTGATCATCCTGCCGTTCTGGACCTCGTTCCTGCTGCGCGTGTACGCCTGGATCGGGTTGCTGAAGAGCAACGGCGTGATCAACAACACGCTGATCGCGCTCGGCGTGATCGATGAGCCGATCACGATGATGCAGACCGATTTCGCGGTGTTCATCGGCATCGTCTACTCGTACCTGCCGTTCATGATCCTGCCGCTGTATTCGAACCTCGAGAAGCACGATTTCACGCTGCTCGAGGCGGCCGCCGACCTCGGCGCGGGCCCGATCAAGTCGTTCCTGCGCATCACGCTGCCGCTGTCGATGCCGGGCATCATCGCGGGCTCGCTGCTGGTGTTCATCCCGGCGGTCGGCGAGTACGTGATCCCCTCGCTCCTCGGCAGCTCCGACCAGCTGATGATCGGCAGGGTGCTGTCGGACGAGTTCTTCGCCAATCGTGACTGGCCGGTCGCGGGGGCGGTCGCGATCGCGATGCTGATCCTGCTGATGGTACCCATCATGGTGTTCCAGCACTTCCAGTCGCGCGAACTCGCGGGGGCGAAATGAGGCGGCGGCACTGGTTTTCGAAGACCGGCCTGTGGCTCGGCCTCGGGTTCCTCTACGTGCCGATCGTTTCGATGATCGTGTTCTCGTTCAACAACTCGCGCCTCGTCACGGTGTGGGACGCGCCGAACTCGCCGACCCTCAAGTGGTACGGGGAACTGTTCCGGAACGAGCAGATCCTGGGCGCCGCCTGGCTGTCGATCCGGATCGCGGCGATGGCGGCCACCGGGGCCGTGATCCTCGGGACGCTCGCCGGGCTCGTGCTCGCGCGCTTCGGGCCGTTCCGCGGCCGCGCGCTCCTCTCCGGCATGACGACGGCGCCGCTGGTGATGCCCGAGGTGATCACGGGCCTGTCATTGCTGCTGCTGTTCGTCGCGCTCGAGCAGCTGATCGGCTGGCCCGAAGTGCGCGATGCGACCACGATCACCATCGCGCACATCACGTTCGCGATGGCTTATGTCACGATCGTCGTGCAGTCCCGCCTCGCCGGGTTCGACAATTCCCTCGAGGAGGCGGCGCTCGACCTCGGTGCGCGGCCCGCGAAGGTGTTCTTCCGCATCACGCTGCCGCTCATTTTCCCGGCGATCATGTCGGGCTGGTTGCTCGCCTTCACGCTGTCGTGGGACGATGTCGTCGTGTCGCAGTTCGTCGCGGGCCCCGGCTCGACGACGCTGCCGATGGTGATTTTCTCCAAGGTCCGGCTCGGCGTGAGCCCGGACGTCAACGCGCTCGCGACGATCATGGTGCTGATCGTCGCGCTCGGGGTGGTTGCGTCCGCGATCTGGATGCGGCGCCAGGAACGGCGCCGCGAGCGCGAAATGCAGATGGCGACCGCCGCGAACAAGTAATCTACGCTCGTCATGGGCGTCAACCTCGGCATCGACTTCGGCGGCTCGTCGATCAAGGCGGGGCTCGTCGATACCGCGCGGGGCCGGATCGTCGGTGAAACGGTCTCGGTCGCGACGCCCGTACCCTCCACGCCGCATGCCGTCGTCGAGGCGATCCGCGTGCTCGATGCGCGGTTGCCGGACGCCCGGTCGATCGGCTTCTGCTTCCCCTCCGTCGTCAAGCAGGGCCGCGCGTGCACGGCGGCCAATATCGATGCCGCATGGATCGGCACCGATGTCGGTGCGCTGCTCACGGAAGCCTTCGGGCGGCGCGCGGCATTCCTCAACGATGCCGACGCGGCGGGCATCGCGGAAATGCGTTTCGGCGCGGGCCGCGGCGTGCCGGGCACGGTGCTCGTGCTGACCTTCGGCACCGGGATCGGTTCGGCGCCGTTCATCGACGGCCGCCTGCTGCCCAACACCGAGTTCGGCCACCTCGAGATGCGGGGCGCATCGGCCGAACTCTGGGCATCGGCGCGGGTGCGCACCGAGCTGTCGCTCGGCTGGGCTGATTGGGGCGCGCGGGTGACGGAGTATCTCGCGCACATGGAGCGGCTCCTGTGGCCGGATCTGATGATCCTGTGCGGCGGTATCAGTACCCACTTCGCCGAGTTCGCACCGTTCCTGAAGACGCGTGCGCCGATCCGTCCGGCGGCGCTCGGCGCCGAGGCGGGCATCATCGGCGCGGCCCTCGCGGCCGAATGAGCGGCTCGCGCGAGTTGCCTTGCGCAGACAAGCTGCCCGACGTCGGCACGACGATCTTCACCGTGATGTCGCGGCGTGCGGCCGAACTCGGTGCGCTCAACATCGGCCAGGGATTTCCGGACTATCCGATCGATCCGCGGCTTGCGGCGGCTCTCGCCGAAGCGGTCGCCGCGGGCCACAACCAGTACGCGCCGATGGAGGGCGCCACCGCACTGCGTGAGGCCATCGCCGCGAAGCTGCAGGCGAGCCACGGCGTGCAGGTCGACCCGGCCGGCGAGATCACGGTCACGTGCGGGGCGACGGAGGCGATCTATTCGGCGATCCAGGCCGTCGTCGGGCCGGGCGACGAGGCCATCGTGTTCGATCCGGCCTACGACTCCTACGATCCGGCGATTCGCCTCGCCGGCGCCCGCGCCGTGCATGTGCCGCTTGCGCCGCCGCGCTTCCGCTACGACTGGGACCGGGTCGGGGCCGCGCTCACGCCGCGCACGCGGCTCGTGATCGTGAACACGCCCCTGAATCCGGCCTGCACGGTCGCCCGCGCCGGCGATCTCGCGGCGCTCGCGCAACTCGTGCGCGACCGGCCGATCACGGTGCTCGCCGACGAAGTGTACGAGCACGTGATTTTCGACGGCCGGCGCCACGAATCCCTGCTTCGCCACGAGGAACTCCGCGCCCGAAGCTTCGTCGCCTATTCGTTCGGCAAGACACTGCACGCGACCGGCTGGCGCATCGGCTACTGCGTCGCCCCGCCGGCGCTGACGCGCGAGCTGCGCAAGGTGCACCAGTACAATACCTTCAGCATCGCAGCGCCGCTGCAGGCGGCGATCGCGCGTTACCTGCCGCGGCATCCCGAATGCTGGCAGGGGCTCGCGCCGTTCTTCGAGGCGCGCCGCGACCGCCTTCTGCAGGCGCTCGGGGGCAGCGGCTTCGGTGCGCCACCCGCGGAAGGCACGTATTTCCAGCTGCTCGATTACTCGGCGCTCGCGCCGGGCGAGGACGACCTCGCGTTCTCGCAAAGGCTCCTCGAGGAAGGCGGCGTCGCGACGATTCCGCTGTCACCGTTCTACCGCGAGCCGCCGGCCCTGCGCTGCGTGCGCCTCTGTGTCGCGAAGCAGGAAGCGACGCTCGATGAAGCGGCACGGCGCCTCCGTGCCTTCGCATCCCGCGCGGCGCGGTAGACTGCGCCCATGCGCGTCACACTGGTGCAAACGTTCCTCGCGTGGGGCGACCCGCGAGGCGGCCGCGCGCATTTCACCCGCCTGCTCGCCCCGCTCGCCGGCACCACCGATCTCGTCGTGTTGCCGGAGACGTTCACGACCGGTTTCGACATGCGGGGCGGTGAACGCGCCGAGTCGATGGACGGGCCCACCTGCCAATGGCTGCGCGCCGAGGCGCAGCGCCTCGATGCCGCGCTGCTCGGCAGCGTGTTCATCCGCGATGCGGCGGGGGTGCACAACCGCGCCCTGTGGGCGACGCCTGATGGCGCGCTGGCGCATTACGACAAGCGGCACCTCTTCAGGATGGCCGGCGAGCACCAGCACTATGCCGCGGGCGAGGCCGCAGTCACGGTCGAGTGGCGCGGCGCCCGCATCGCGCCACTCGTCTGCTACGACCTGCGCTTCCCGGTCTGGAGCCGCCGGCGTGCCGGTTACGACTACGACCTGCTGGTCTACGTCGCGAACTGGCCGGCTCCACGGCATCTCGCCTGGCAGCGGCTGCTGCGCGCGCGCGCCATCGAGAACCAGGCATACGTCGTCGGCGTGAACCGGGTCGGCGACGATGGCAATGGCATCGCGCATCGCGGCGGCAGCGCCGCGATCGAGCCGCTGCTCGGCGAGCCGCTCGTGGAACTCGGCGACACCGCGTCGCTCGCCACGGTGACGCTCGATCTCGCCGCATTGCGCGATCTGCGCGCACGGTTTCCGGTTGCGCTCGATGCGGATGCCTTCGAGCTCGGCAGTCCCGCGGGCGCGGCATCGCGAGGGAGCCCATCGTGAACAAGCCGACGCGCGTCAACCATCCGCCCCCCGTGCCGGTGCCTGCCGACAACCATCCGGTCGTCGCGCCGATCTACCAGACCGTCAAGTTCGAGTTCGAATCGGTGGAGGAGACCGTCCGGAACCTGCGCGGCGAGCGGCCGGGCTTCCACTACATGCGCGCATCGAACCCGACGACGCGCCAGCTGGAGCTGACGCTCGCGTCGCTGCAGGATCGCGACGATTGCCTCGCGACGGCCTCGGGCGTCAATGTGATCGCGCAGACGCTGCTCGGGCTAACGAAGCAGGGCGATCATGTGCTGTGCTTCATCGAGAGCTACGGGCCGACGCGGCAGATCATCCGGCGCCTGCTCGGGCGCTTCGGCGTCACGCACACGATGCTGTCCATTGAGGATCTCGCGGGCATCGAGCAGGCGCTCTCGACCACGTCGACGCGCCTCGTCGTGTTCGAATCGCCGACGAACCCGGTCACGAAGATCGCCGACATCGCGGCGATCACGCGGCTCGCGCGCCGCCACGGCGCACAGACCGTCATGGACAACACCTTCGCGGGGTTTCACCAGCACGGCGAGTACGAAATCGACTATTTCCTGCACAGCCTGACGAAATACGCGTCGGGCGCAGGCGATGTGATGGGCGGCGCCGTGATCGCGCGCGCGGCGTTGCTGCGCACGCTCCGCACGGAGTTTTCGGTGCTGGGAGGCGTGCTCGATCCGCACGCCGCATTCCTGATCCAGCGCGGGCTGCGCACCTACTTCGTGCGCTATCGCGAGCAGAGCGCGTGCGCACTCGCGATCGCACAACGACTCGCGGCCCATCCCGCGGTGGCGCGCGTGCACTATCCGGGGCTCGCGAGCCACCCGCAGCACGAGCTGGCGCGCAGGCAGATGCGCGAGTTCGGCACCATCGTCAGTTTCGACCTGCGCGGCGGCGCGGAGGCCGGCAGGCGTTTCACCGAGGCGCTTGGCCTCTTCGCGAAGGCCGCGAGCCTCGGTTCGACCGAATCGCTGGTGATGGCGCCGCAGATGCTGAAGCCGCGCGACCTGACGGCGGAGCAACTCGCCGTTTCCGCCGTGACCGAAGGCACGGTGCGCCTCTCGATCGGGCTCGAGGACCCGAAGGACCTGCTCGAGGACATCGGACGGGGGCTCGCCGCCGCGGAAGCGTGAGGCGTCCTGCGGATTTCAGCACTCGCGCTTTACAGCCCACGCCCGGCATTGCCTGATGATCCCGACGACCAACGGGATACAGGCTTATGTTCAATCGCTTGGCGCGCCCGCCTGCCGCGGCGGCGATCGCGGCACCGCTGCCGCTCGTACTGCGCGATTCGCTGCTCACCGGCTTCGCCGCGGAGGCCCTCGTCGTGCCACCGAAGCCCGCGGCGCTCGGGATGCTGCTTCGTGGCGAGGCGAATGACGCGGCGGCGCAGCAGATCGCGGCGACGCTGTTCGTCGTCGTGGGCCGCGACCACGAGGCCGCGCTGCTGCACGACTGTGCGCTCGCGACACGCCGCAAGGCTCGCGCGCTCGCGCCGCTCGTGGGTGCGCCGCTCGACACTGTCGACGCCGCGGGCCTGCTGCATCGGGCGGGCGAGGCGTGCGCGCTCCGCGCGCTGGCACACGCCGAGGCCGGCACGCAGGTACGGCTCGACGCGCCGTCGCGTGCCGAGCTGTGCGCGCAGCACCAGGGGCAGTTCACCGAACAGTTGATCCGCGACTGGGAACTGCCGCCACCGGTCGCGGAAGTGCTGCGCACCTGGCGGCAGTTCCGTGCGACGGTGTCGCTCGCCGCGGCGGTCGTGTATTACGCGCACCTGCTCGCGAGCCACGAGCTGCATCCGGAATTCTTCGCCCCGGGGCTGCTGCGCAGTGTCGGTGCCGAACTCGGCATCGATCCGATACACCTCGCCGCGATCGCCTAGCCGCTGCCGGCGACCCGCACGCGGTGCATGTGGTAGGGCAGCACCTCCATCAATTCCCCGTCGGCATGGCGCTGCTGCACGCCGCGCCAGAAATCCGCCGTCAGCAACTCGCCATGCACGCGCATGAACGCCGCGCGCTGCGCGTCGTCGAAGGCGAGGAAGCTGATGAAGCTCTCCGGAAAGATGTCGTTGTCACCGACATAGAACCAGCTCTCCGCCCGCATCTCGTCTTCTTCGTTGGTTGCCTGCGGCAGATCGCGGAAACGGCAGTCGGTGATCCGGCACAGCTCGTCGTAGTCGTAGAAGATCACGCGGCCGTGGCGGGTGACACCGAAGTTCTTGAGCAGCAGGTCGCCCGCGAAAATGTTGGTATACGCGAGATCGCGGATCGCCTGGCCGTAGTCGAGCACCGCGAGTTCGGCCTGTTCGGGCGAGGCGGTGCGCAGGTAGAGATTGAGCGGCGTCATGCGCCGCTCGATGTACAGGTGGTCGAAGATCACGTCCTCGCCCTCGAAGTGCACCGTGCCCGCGGTCTCGGCGGCGAGTTCCGCCAGCAGTTCCGGCGCGAAGCGCGCGCGCGGGAAGCGCAGGCGCTTGAACTCCTGCGCGTCGACCAGCCGGCCGGCGCGGTCGTGCCGGAACACGTAGGCGTATTTCGCGAGCACCTCCTCGCGCAGCACGGTCTTCGGGTATGAAAAGCGGTCGCGGATCACCTTGAAGACGACATCGAACGAGGGCAGCGTGAAGCACACCATCACGAGGCCACGCTCGCCCGCCGCGTGCACGAAGGAGTCGGTCGAATGCTCCATGTGCCGCAGCAGTTCGCGGTAGCGTTCCGTCTTGCCCTGCTTGGCACGGCCGAGGACGGTGAACAGCTCGCTGACCGGCTTGCGCGGCAGCAGCGACTTCAGGAACACGACCGCCTCGCCGACCCGGTCGAGGTCGACATGGAAGTACGAGCGCGTGAAGCCGAACACGATGCTGACGTCGGCCTCGGCGAGCATCACGGCGTCGACGTGCACGCCGTTGTCGGTGTTCTTGAGGGCGATCACGAGCGGCAGGGTGAAGCCGCGTCCGGTCATGCGGCCGACCAGGAACGCGCGGCTCATCTGGTAGAAGACCGGCCGGATCATGTCGATGCGCGACAGCGTGCGCCGCTCGCCGAGCGTCGCGAGATGGGCGCCGACTTCGGCGGCGAGGTGCGTCACACTGCGATCGAAATCCTTCCACGGCGAGCGAAACGGCAGGTCGCCGAGGAGGTCCTCGAAGAGCAGCGGCAGCGAGCCGCGGTTGAGATAGACATTGGTGCCCACCTCGCCCGTGACGCTCGCGAGCGGATCGAGGTCGGCGGCAACGAACTCGATCTCGGGTGCCACGCCGACCGTGCCGTAGAGCCGGCGGGTGATGGAGCTGAAGTAGGTCTTGGTGAACTCCCGGTCGGGCAGCGCATCGATCTGCGTGCTGAACTCCGCGCGGATCCGGCGCCACAGGTCGCGGTCATGCACGCGCCCGCCGAGCTTCAGGCGCATCTCCGCGATCGCCCGGTCGACCCAGCGATCGTAGAGCTCGATGCGCTCGACGGCATCGAGCTGGCTGCCCCTCCAGTCGCGCGCATCGAAGCGCTGCGGCGCGCGCCGCGTGATCGCGCGGAACTCCGCGTTGTAATCCGCGAATGCGGCGGCGATGTGCCGCGCGCAATCCTGGGCCAGCGCGGTGTCCGCGGTCACGCGGGGCGGTCTGCCGTCATTCAGAGGTTCTTGATCAGCGCGTCGGCGAACTCGCTGCACTTCACCTCGGTCGCGCCCTCCATCTGCCGCGCGAAATCATAGGTGACCGTCTTCTGGCCGATGGTGCGGTCCATCGCGCCGAGGATCGTATCCGCCGCCTCGGTCCAGCCCATGTAGCGCAGCATCATCTCGCCCGAGAGGATCACCGAGCCCGGATTCACCTTGTCGAGGTTGGCGTACTTCGGCGCCGTGCCGTGCGTCGCTTCGAACACCGCATGGCCGGTCACGTAGTTGATGTTGGCGCCCGGCGCGATGCCTATGCCGCCGACCTGCGCGGCGAGCGCATCGGAGAGATAGTCGCCGTTGAGGTTGCAGGTGGCGATCACGTCGAATTCATCGGGGCGCGTGAGCACCTGCTGCAGCGTGATGTCGGCGATCGCATCCTTGATGATGATCTTGCCCGCCTGCTTCGCGGCGTCCTGCTCGTCGTTGGCGGCCTTCTCGCCGCTCTTCGCCTTGGTGCGTTCCCACTGTTCCCAGGTGTAGACGTGGTTGCCGAACTCACGCTCGGCGAGCGCATAGCTCCAGTTGCGGAAGGC
The DNA here is from genome assembly GCA_019187495.1 of Steroidobacteraceae bacterium. Lineage (GTDB taxonomy): Bacteria > Pseudomonadota > Gammaproteobacteria > Steroidobacterales > Steroidobacteraceae > CADEFQ01. The sequence goes on along the minus strand of JABAQN010000061.1, from coordinate 15,489 downwards.
GCCTTCCGTGTATTTCTGGATATTGCCCTTGTGGACGATGGTCACGCTCTTGCGCCGGTTCGCGATCGCATACTCGAGCGCGGCACGGAACAGCCGCTCGGTGCCTTCCTGCGACACCGGCTTGATGCCGATGCCCGAGGTTTCGGGGAAGCGGATCTTGGCCCAGGCTTTCGGGAACGCCTGCTTGAACAGTTCCTTGAACCTGCGGTTGTCCTCGCTTCCCTGTTCGAACTCGATGCCGGCGTAGATGTCCTCGGTGTTCTCGCGGAAGATCACCATGTTCACCTTGCCGGGGTTCTTGACCGGCGAAGGCACGCCCTTGAACCACTGCACCGGCCGCAGGCACACATAGAGATCGAGCATCTGGCGCAGCGCGACGTTCAGCGAGCGGATGCCGCCGCCAACCGGGGTGGTGAGCGGCCCCTTGATCGAGACGAGGTACTCGCGACAGGCCGCGACGCTCTCGTCGGGCAGCCAGGTATTGAACAGCTTGTTCGATTTCTCGCCCGCGTACACCTCGAGCCACTCGATGCGGCGCTTGCCGCCGTACGCCTTCGCGACGGCCGCGTCGAACACGCGCACGCTCGCGCGCCAGATGTCGGGGCCCGTGCCGTCACCCTCGATGAAAGGCACGATCGGGCGATCGGGGACGGTCAGCTTGCCGTTCCTGATCGTGATCTTCGCGCCGCCGGCGGGCGGGACGATCTTGGGGCTGGGTGCGGTGGCCATGCAGGGACTCCTTGATTTAGCCGGTAATTCTAACATGTAGAATGCGGCGGTATGAGTCGCACGCTCAGCACCACCCCCGCCGCCGACGGCTTCTGGATGCCGGCCGAGTTTGCGCCGCACGCGGGCTGCTGGATGCTGTGGCCCGAGCGCCCGGACAACTGGCGGGAGGGGGCGCGGCCGGCGCAGGACGCATTCATTGCCGTCGCAACGGCGATCGCCCGGTTCGAGCCGGTGACGATCGGCGTCGGCGGCGGGCAGTTCGAGTTCGCCCGCGCACGGGTGCCGGCGCACATCCGCCTCGTGGAGCTGTCGTCGAACGATGCCTGGATGCGCGATGTCGGGCCGACGTTCGTCGTCGACGACCGCGGCCAGCGCCGCGGCATCGACTGGCGGTTCAACGCCTGGGGCGGCCTCGACGGCGGGCTCTACTTCCCCTGGGACCAGGACGATCTCGTCGCGAGGAAGGTGCTCGAAATCGAATCCGCCGACCGCTATCGCGCCACGCTCGTCAACGAAGGCGGCGCGATCCATGTGGACGGCGAGGGCACGTTGCTGCTGACCGAGCAATGCGTGCTGAACGCCAACCGCAATCCGGGCCTCTCGCGCGGGCAGCTGGAGGCGGAATTCAGGGCATGGCTTGGCGCCCGCACCGTCATCTGGCTGGGCGAGGGCGTATTCAACGACGAGACCGACGGCCACATCGACAATCTCGCGTGTTTCGTGCGGCCGGGCGTCGTCGCGCTGACCTGGACCGATAACCGGCGTGATCCGCAGTACCGCATCTCGCGCGATGCCTGGGAGCGGCTCCACGATGTGCGCGATGCGCGCGGCCGGCGGCTCGCCGTCCACAAGCTGCCGATGCCGGGTCCGCTGCGCATGACCGCGCGGGAGGCGCGCGGCATCGTCACGCGCGATGGCGCGAAGGCGCGCCGCGCCGGCGAGCGGCTCGCCGGCAGCTACGTGAACTTCTACATCGCCAATGGCGGTGTCGTCGTGCCGCTACTCGATGCGCGCACCGACGCGATTGCGCTGCGGCGCATTGCGGCGCTGTTCCCCCGCCGCAAGGTCGTCGGCGTGCCGGGTCGGGAGATCCTGCTTGGCGGCGGCAACATCCACTGCATCACGCAGCAGGTACCCGCGACCGTTGCCGCGCGCCGCGGCCGCTAACCGGAATTCACGTCGCGCTCGGCCGCCGCGAGCCATTCCTTCTGCGCCCGCCGGTAGTGGGCCGGCGCGATGCGCGCCTGGTCGAGGAGCTCGCGCAGCACGCGCGCGGAATCTTCCTTGCGCCCCGCCTTGCGCAGCAGCGTCGCGTAGCGCACCGCCGCCTCCGCCCCGGGGTAGTAGCCGGCGAGCACGGCGTACTCCTCGAGCGCCTTCGCGGCATCGCCGCTTTCCTCGACCGCGCGTGCGTAGAGCAGGTGTCCTTCCGGGCTCGTGAAATCGGGCGTGGAGGCGATCAGTCGATCGAGCGTGTCGCGCGCCGCCGCCGGGTCGCCGCTGTCGAACTGGGCATGCGCGAGTCCGAGCATCAGCTTCGGGTCGTGTTCATAGAGGCCCGTCAACGCCGACTTGTAGACGTGGATCGCCTCCGGGTAGCGGCCCTGCTTGGCGAGTTCGTCGCCGTAGGCCTGGCGCGACGCCACGTCGCCCGTGACCTGCGCCTGGTCCGCGGCGGTGCGCAGGTCGCGGCCAGGGTCGAGTGCGCGGGAAACGCCGCGCGCGGCGCGCCGCGCCGTGCGGCTGCGCAGCAGGTCAGGCACCACTTCCACCGCGACGTAGGCAATGACGCCGGGGAATGACAGCAGCGCGAGCACCCAGATCCAGATCTGGTTCCGGCCGGTCTTGATGCAGTGGATGATCAGGAGTGCCTGCAGCAGGACGGAGATGACGACGAGGAACATGAAGCAAGTGTAACGTGGATCGGGACGCGGCTGCCGCGGAACCTGCCGCGCGCTCGCCGGTCCAATGGGCCGGAAGGCGCATCGCGGTCACACACGGTCCACGGCGCCCCGTATCGGATTGGAGATCCCAGTATGAATACAAGTCATCCGGGCAATGTGCCGACACGGCGCATTGCCATCACAGTGGCATCGGCCCTGGCGGCGGGCCTGCTGGCAGGCGGCGTCGCGTTCGCAGACGAGGTGCCGGGCGTGCAGGTGCAGGCGATGCGCATCCACAAGGAACGGGTCATGGACACGTCGAGCCCGTTCCCGGTCGACAGGATCACGCTGAGTTACCACGTCAGCGCGAAGGGCCTCGACCTGAAGACCACCGCCGGCGAGAAGGCGCTCGAGAAGCGCGTCGAGGATGCCGCATCAGCGGCGTGCCGCGAGATCGGCAGGCTCTATCCGCTGTCCGAGCCGGGCGACTACGAATGCAGCCACATCACCGCGCACGCGGCGATGCCGCAGGTCGAGGCGATGGTGCGCGCGGCGAGGGGTGTCGGCTGACGGCCCCGCGGATTGCCGGCAGCGACACGGCCGGGCAGGAGCAACCGTCACCGGTACACCTCCAGGTGTGGCTGCTCGCACGTGGTCGCGGCGGATTCACGCGGGTAGAACCGTGTGTAGTCGCTGCTGCCGATGGAGGTCACGCGATTGTTCCCCAGCATGAAGGTGAGGATGCCATCGGTGTCACGCGTGGCGAAGCCGCTGTAGGTGGCATTCCTCCCCAATGCCCAGCGCACATAGTCGGTGACGTCGACCCGGTACAGCTTGCCGCGAACGTGATCGGGCTCCACGGCAAACGAGCCGAGTACACGCGCGGATTCGGCCGGCGTCGAGCCTGAATCGAGGAACTGGTAGGGGCTCGCCGGATTGTTCTTGGGCGCGTTGTTCCAGTCGAGCGTTGCTTCCGGAATCGACGTGAGATCCCAGTCGCGGTTGTCCGTGATGCCGTAGACGAGGATGGAGCGGTTATCGTCGGGATCCGCCGGAGCCCAATCGTTGGAGTAGAGGCCGATCACGAACTCCACCTTGTCGAACGCAGGATCGATTTCTGCTCCCGCGTCGAAGGCGAGATACGTCTTGGCGGCACTCTGCAGATCGCGGCTGCTGACTTCCAGTATCGCGTCCGGTGGTGCTGATGCACCGGTGGCGCTCGCAAACGAATCGGCGATCGCAGCCTGCCCGCACGAAACCAGCGGATTTGCAGTGATGTCGAGATCGAGCCACGCAGGGTGCATTCGACCACCGCCCGTCGCCGTGATGTTGATAGGGTACGAGCCCGGAGTTGCCGTGGGCGAGGTGAGCAGGATCAGCCGCTTCGAGTTGCCGAAGGTCGGCGTTGCCGGATCAAATTTCGCGAATGTGCCGGGTGGAGCGCCCGTGACGGTGAAGAACACTTCGCCCAGGTAGCCCGAGGATCGGTCGATGACGAGGTCGACCGCCGTGATTTCGCCCTGCGCCAGCGTAACCGACGACGGGCTCACGGAGATCGCGAAGTCCTCGAGCGTCGGTGGCAGCGCAAAGTTTCCGCTTGCGCAGGAGTCGCGCGCCGCAGTGACCGCGAGCCGTAATGTGGCTGTGCTTTGCCTCGATCCTGCGTGCCCTGCGACGACCGTCTCATGCTCGCCGAATGGCGCTTGCGCATCGGCCGTCAGGGTCAATTCCGTATTTCCCACGGACGGATCGGGGTCGAATGATGCGCTCACGCCCGGTGGCAACGGCGACGCCGTGAAATCGACGGGATCCTGGAATTCGATTTCGCGATGAACGAAGGTCGTGAGCCTGCACGAGGCCCCCGGCGAGATCGACAATGTCGGGGTGTCGACCGAGACGTAGAACTTCCCGGCGTTGGTGACATCGACAGCGAGCCGCACCGTTCGCGCCACCGCCTGTCCCAGGCGATTCTGTGCCTCGGCGCCCAGGGTGAGAAGATAGTGACCGGGTGCGGCGCCGGCCGGTACGTTCAGCGCGAGCGCGGCCGAGTCGGCGCTCACGCCTGCGGCGGGGGCGATCAGCGAAATTCCGGCCGGTGGATCGATCAGCCGGAAGTCGATCGGAACAGCGGCGAAATTCGATCCGCGCTCGAGCGTGAGCCGTGCAGTCGCCATGACGCCAGGGGCCGTCACCACGCGCTCGGGCAACACCGACACATCGAAGCCGTCGTCGAACGGGAAGAAGTGTGCGCGACACTCGATGTCACGCTGCGGCATCCGGATCACGACGGTTGCATTGCCGGAGACCTCGCAGCCGGACCAGCGATCGAAGCGCGAGCCCGCGGGCGCGGTGGCGGTCAGCGTGAGGGTTTCATTGCCAAGGTAGCGCAATTCACACGCAGTGCCGGGCTGGCGCGGGCATCGGCTGACGACTCCTCGCTCGTCGATTTCGACGGCCGCCGCCGGCATGTCGGTCGCGACCGTCAACGTGTACTGGATCGGAGCCGGCACCGGCGGGCTGCCCGATACAGCCAGGCCGGCCAGAGGCGAGGACTCCATCTCCTCACATCCAACCGATACCACGAGCGCCGAGAGCGCAACGCACATCCGCCCGACCAGTCCTGAATTCGACGCCTTCATCGATGTACTCCTTCAGTTCAGGTTCAGACCCGACACTTTCTGCGGCGTCAGGAAAGCGGATACGCTCGAGCCCAATCCGAGCTGGCCGGAAACATTGTTTCCCCACGTCCACACTTCACCGTTGGCGCGAACCGCAATCGAGTGGCTGCCGCCGCCCGCGATGGCCACCACTGAAGTCAGGCCTGCGATCGCCGCCGGAACCGGACGATCGGTCTGGTCGCCGAGGCCGAGACGTCCGTTGGCGTTCTCCCCCCACGCGCGGACCGTGCCATCCGGCATCAGTGCGAGCGCGTGGTTCTCGCCGGCGGCGATCGCCGCCACCCCTGTGATCGTCACCTTGCCGGGAGTGGGGCGCGAGCCGACGGCTGAGCCGTCGCCGAGCTGACCGCTGGCGTTGCTACCCCATGCCCACACGTCGCCATTGGCGTCGAGTGCGAGCGCGAAGTACGCGCCCGCGGCGATCGCTATGACGTTTGAAAGACCCGCGACCTGCACCGGCGTGGTGCGCACAGTCGTCGTACCGTCGCCGAGCGCGCCGAGCGTGTTGTCGCCCCACGCCCAGACGGTGCCGTCGCTGCGCAGCGCGTAGGACGCCCCCGCGCCGCATGCGATCGCGACGATACTCGACAGTCCCGGCACCGGTACGGCGGAAGTGCGGAAGGTCGCCGTTCCGTCGCCGGGGTAGCTGCCGGTCGCGAGAACCGTGCCGTCGAAGATGAGGACCAGCGACTGCGAGACACCGCCGGCGATGCCCACGGCGCTGAGGACGGGCCCGCTCGAGCCATCCTGCATGGGCGCAGGCTCCGCCACGACTGCGGTCGTACCGTTGCCCAGTTGCCCGATATTGTTCGCGCCCCAGCCCCAGACTTCACCGTTGGCGCGAATCGCAAGGCCGTGACCGCTGCTGCCGTAGGACTTCACGAGCGCGATGGCGTCCGTGACGATCGATATCGGGCCTGGCACGTTGCGGGGCGAGTTGCCGGCGCCGTTACCGAGGGCCTCCCCCAGATCCGAACCCCAGGAGAAGAGCGCTCCGGAACTGCTGCGCGCGTACGAGGCGTACTGGCCTCCGGCGATCCGCAGCGCACTCAACGGCGGAAGGGTCGGAGTCGTCACGGTCAGGATCGCGATGGAGCTCGTGACGGAACCCACCGCATTCGACACGGTGACCTCGATCTGGGCGCCGTTGTCGGCTGCGGCGGCAATGAAGCTCAACGTGTCGCTGTTTGCCCCGATGGCCGCGCCGTTCCTGCGCCACGCATAGCCGAGCGGCGGCGTTCCGGTCGCGGTGACCGAGAACGACGCCGTCGATCCGGCCGGCACCGTGAGGGCCTGAGGCTGCGCCGTGATCGTCGGCGCGAGCGGGGTGGCCGTGACCGTCAGCCGCGCGGCGACGCTCGTGATACTGCCGGCGCCGCCGGTCACGACGACTCGAAGGCGTGCGCCGTCGTCCCCGCTCCGGGCGCCGATCAGCGTGCAGGTCGGTGCGGTCGCGCCCGCGATCGGCGCAAAGGTCGCGCCGCCGTCATCGCTCCGCTCCCACTGGTACGACAGCAGGGTGCCGGTGGCCGCGACCGTGAAGAGCGCGTTCTGCCCGGCCGCGATGGTGACGTCGCCCGGTTGCTGCGTGATCTGCGGCGCCAGCACCGCCTGCGCGAGCATGATCGTGCCGCGCAGCTCGGCGCGGACGTTCGGGTCACCGCCGAAGACCAGCAGCGCGTTGACGAACGTGAGGTCGATCTGTCGCGCGGTGACGCTGACGAATACGCCGGGGCAGGGGTTCGAGGATCCCGGTGTGCAATACACGATGCTCTCGGGCGCGTTGCCCCAGTTGAGCTGCACGGCCGGGTTGGCGCCGCTGCCGCGATCGAAGGAGATTTCGAGCCGCACCGGCAGTCCGGCGGCGGTCGTGCCCGTCTGCGTCACCACGGTCCGCATGCCGCCCTGAGAAGGTGCATCGATGACCGTCGCATTGCCGAGCGACAGCCGCCCTTCAGCGGTATTCGGTACCGACGATGTCACACGGACCGCCGTGCCCACTCCGACGACGAACCAGGAGAATCCCGATACGGGTGCCGTGACGGTGCTCGCACCGACGCTCGCGTCGGCCACGCGCTCCCAGTTGCCCTGCGCGTCGGTCTTGAATAACGCCGGGACGGCGCCCTCCGGCACCCGCGCCGGATCGAACGGCACCGTCACGCTCGCCGGCACGGCGAAATTGGTGCCGTGCGGGGTGAAGGCGTACGTCGATCCAAAGGACGTGAATCCGCCCGGCAATGCCGGTGCACCCGCGCTCGATTGTTCGATGGCGATGTTCGTGGGTTGCGACAGCGCATTCGCCGGGACGACGACCTGCGCCCCGCCCGGTCCCGTGACGGTTCCGCCGGCCGGGCCGACTCCCTGTGGTGATGCGTCGCCGCCATTGCCGCCGCCACATGCAGCGAGTGCGAGCGACAGGAGCGGGAAGGCCAGAAGCGCGAAGTGCGGTGCAGGTATCGGTTTCATGGAAATCCCCGTTGATCGAGTGTGAGTGGGTGGGCGCCGAACAGCACGGCATCGAGACGAACGGGGATCCGCGAATCCCGGCACGGGTCCGCTGATGGCACCGTGTGGAAGCGCTCGTGATCGGCCGGTGCGATGCCAGGAACGGATTCGATGATCGGTGGACCGCTCCGCGGGTCCGCCGGCATCCAGAAGGTGACGACGAGTCCGAACAACATCCCGGCTCCCGCGGCCATCAACCAGTCGTTTGCCCGTCGCATCGGGATTCCCCCCAAAGCCTTCGCTTCACCACACAAGCCGGGCTTGTCCCGCAACGGGGGCGGAAAGTCCTGACGATTCCCTTGCGGATTGCTTGTTTTTCTCTGATGATGAGTTGGATCAGTGACTTGCAGTTCTGACGGCCATGCCGAATCCGGAAGCAGCGCCGGGCCCCCGAGCCGATTCGTACCTGCATCCGCTCGTGATCGGACGCTGGATCGCCGATCCGCGACTCGATGAACTGCGGTCGGGCGATACGGTGGTCAAGCTCGAACCGCGCAAGATGCAACTGCTGATGGCGCTGGCGCACCGGGCCGGCGAACTGGTGACGACCGAGGAGCTGTTCGACGCCGTATGGAAGGACGTCGTCGTCACGCAGAGTTCCGTCTATCAATCGATCGCCCAACTTCGCAAGACGCTCGACGACCGAAGTGATCACCCGACCTACATCGTGACTGTCCCGCGCAAGGGGTACCGACTGGTGGCGCCGGTGTCGCGGTACGAAGCGGGCGCACCGGCGACTCGTGCAATGCTCCCCGCACCACACTCGCCGCCGCTCGAACCTGAATCGGGTCGATTGCCATGGACTCGCAGGGCGTGGATCGCGGGAGCCGCTTTCAGCGGCGTCGTGGTCGTCGCGGCGGGTGTGGCCTGGTGGCGACGCGGCGCGCAGGTATCTGCCCAGGCATTGCGTGTCGCCGTGCTGCCGTTCGCGGATATGAGCGAGCCGCCAGATGCCGCGTTCGCGGCAGGCATGACCGATGAACTGCAGGCCGTGCTCGAGCGCATCGCGGGCCTGCAGGTGTCCGCGCGCTCGTCATCGCTGATCCTGGCCTCGCAAGGTGAGCACGCAATGGCCATCGGCCGACGGCTCGGAGCGTCGCACCTCGTTCGCGGCAGCGTCCATCGCGATGCCGGGCGGGTCGAGATCGGCGCCGAACTGATCGCGCAGGAGAGCGGGACCGTGGTGTGGAGCGGCGCATTCGAGCGGGCGGAGCCCGAGTCCGCATACCTGCCCGCCGACGTGGCACGATCGATCGTCCTTGCGCTGGAACTCGCGCCGCATCCCGCCGGTTCTGCCGCGCCGGCCTCCCGGGATTTTGCCGCACTCGAATCCTATTTCGGCGGTACATACAACCTGCGTCTCGCCACACCCGAGTCGGTACGCACGGCGCGCGACTATTTCCAGCGCGCGACCGAACTGGATCCGCGGTTTGCGCGCGCATATGCCGGACTGGCGCTCGCCTGGATGGCAGGCCACGACTTCGAGGGCTTGCCGCTGCGTGAAGTCGTGCGCTATGCGCAGCCGCTCGCGGACCAGGCGCTCGCGCTCGATGCGAACTCCGCCACCGTGCATGCGGTGCAGGGCTACATATTCCTGTCGACGCTGCGACTTGCCGACGCGGAGCAGCATCTGCGGCGTGCGCTGCAGCTGAACCCGAATTACGCAACCGCGCAATTCTGGCTCGGAATGACCTTCGCCTTCGACGGACGGCCGCTCGACGCGATCCCGATGTATGCCCGTGCCGGGCAACTCGATCCGATGAATTTCCTCATTCACCTGCTGCTCGCCCACGCCGAAATCGATACGGGTCAGTATCAATCGGCGCGCGCCGACATAGGCCGCGCGCGTGCACTCGCTCCCATCCACCCGAACGGCGCGCGCAGCCTCGGTTCGCTCGCGTACGCCGAAGGCAATATCACCGAGGCAGTGGTACGCTATCGCGAAGCGGCCGGACTGAATCCGCGCCGCTACGATATCCAGCGTGAGCTCGCCTGGCTCTACCTCGACGCAGGTTTGCACCCGGAAGCGATCGCGACGTTCGAGCGCGCGATCGCCAATGCGCCCTCGCTCCCCTTCCTGGTCGGTGAAAGCGCGCTCGTTCATGCGGCCAGCGGTGACCGCCGTCGCATGGATGCCGCGATGCGTCGGCTCGAGCGCTATCAACCGAAGCCGCTGCCGACCGGAGCACAGGCAGCGCTCGGATGGTTGCATCTGTTGCGCGGCGATGAGGTCACGGCATTCCAGCTCGCCGATGCGGTGGCGGGCAGGATCGCCGCGGATCCCGTCACACTGGCCGGACCGTGGGAGACGTTTCTCGGTCAGTCGATACACGTGGATCTGGCAGCGATTTACATGGTGGCTGGCAAGGCGGACAAGGCCGAGCCCTTCCTCGCCGACGTCTGGCGGGATCTCGATCGCCTCGAAAGTCACCATGTCGCCTGGCACAGCATCGCCTTTCTCAAGGCGCGTGTCCTCGCGTTGCGCGGCGATGGGGAGGCAGCGATCGCCCAGCTGGAGCGGGCGGTCGCACGTGGCTTTCGACGTGGCTGGTGGTTGCCTCTCGATCCCGCTCTCGAAAAGATCCGCGGCGCGTCACGACTCGTTGCCCTGGCGAAGCACCTCGCGGCCGAGGCGCTCCGGACCCGCGAAAGCCTGATGCGAGGCGATTCGGGGCGCGGCGCTTGAGAAAGTGGCGGGCTGTCGGAAGTCCGATGGCTCAGCGCGGCAACGCGTAGGCGATCACATAGTCGCCCTTCGGCGTGTCGAGGCCGCCGTGGCCGCCCGCCGCGATCACGACGAATTGCCGGTGGTCGGGACCGGCGCGATAGGTCATCGGCGTGGCCTGGCCGCCCGCCGGCAGTGCGCGCTTCCACAGCTCCTTGCCCGTCTCGACATCGAACGCGCGGAAGCGGTTGTCCATCGCGGCTGCGACGAACACGAGATCGCCCGCGGTGACGATCGCGCCGCCGAGGCCCGGCATGCCGAAATCGCGTGAGGGCAACCAGGCGGGCAGGATGCCGCGCGTGCCGCCGAGCGGCACTTCCCAGTCGATCCGGTTCTTCCCGAGATCGACGCTGACGAGCGTTCCCCACGGTGGTCGTACGCAGGGCAGGCCCCAGGGTGACACCAGCGGCTCGCGGCGCGCCCCGTAGGGAGTGCCACGCTGCGCCGCGAATTCGGACTCGGGGAATCCACCCGATTCGCGCTGGATCCGCAATGTCTCGCGCGGCGCGAGCGTGACGACGAACGGGAAATGGTTGACGACCGCGATGATGCGATTGGAGCGCAGGTCGTGGGCGACGCCGCCCCAGTTCACGCCGCCGACGAAGCTCGGGAAGAGGATCGTGCCGGCGAGATCGGGCGGCGTGTAGGCGCCCTCGTTGCGGTACTTCGCGATGAGTTCGCGACACTTGCCGCGGTCCCAGAACGTGAGTCCCCACGCATCCTGCGGCCGTATCGGTCCGGGTGAAACGAGCGGTGGTGTCTTCGGAAACGGCTGGGTCGGCGACGCCTGCTCCCCCGGCACGCGCGAGGCCGGCACCTTGCGTTCCTCGATGCCGTAGACCGGCTCGCCCGTTTCGCGATCGAGCACGAACAGCAATCCGGACTTCGTCGCCTGCACGACGGCCGCGACCGAGCGCGCCTCACTCTCGATTTCGATCAGCGTCGGTTGCGCCGCGAGGTCGAAGTCCCACAGGTCGTGGTGGATCAACTGCCGGTACCAGCGCACCGCGCCGGTGCGCGCATCGAGCGCGACGAGCGAGTTCGCCATCGCGTTGTCGCCCTGGCGTTCGCCGCCGTAGAAATCCGGACTCGCCGAACCGGTCGGGATGAACGCGAGGCCGCGGCCCGGGTCGACGGTGATCGGCGCCCAGGCATTCGCGCCGCCCGTGCGCTGCGCCTGGTCGGCCCGCCAATGCGAAGCGGTCGGGTGGTCCTTCGAGTCCGGGATCGGGTCGAATTTCCACAGCGTCGCGCCACTGCGCGCATCGAATCCGCGCACGATGCCGCGTTCGAGTTCGACGCCGCGGTTGTCGCCGATCGCCGAGCCGACGATGACGACGTCCTCGAAGATCGCGGGCGGCGACGTGACGAGATACTCCCCGGGCGTGGTGAGGCGCGCGTCGACGCCGAGCTGCACCGCGCCATCGAGTCCGAAGTCCGCACAGGGTTTGCCGCTGTCCGCATCGAGTGCCAGCAGCCTCGCATCGAGCGTGCCGAGGAACACGCGGCGGATGCACGCGCCCTTGCGATTGCGGTCCGGGTCTTCCCAGGCCGCGACGCCGCGCGACGTGGCCTCGGCGTAGTGGCGGTCGCGCGGAATGTGCGGATCGTGGCGCCAGAGTTCCCTGCCCGTCGCCGGGTCGAGCGCGATCACGATGCTGGTCGGCGTCGACAGGTACAGCCGCCCGAAGGCGAGCACCGGCGTCGCCTCGAACGCGAGTTTGTCCGCGCGGGCGAAGCCCGCCCCGAGTTCGCCCGTGCGGTAGGTCCATGCGACTTCGAGCTTCGCCACATTGTCGCGGTTGATTTCGTGCAGCGGCGAGTAGCGCTGGCCGAAGCTGTCCCCGCCGTAGTGGCCCCAGTCGCTGACCGCCGGCGACTGGCCGTGGGCCGCGGTGGCCGCCAGGGCCAGTGCGTACAGGATGTGGCGCAGCATGAGTGCATTATCTGCCATTGCGGGGCTGGTATCCTCCTGCGCGTGAATCCGCGCCTCCTGCTCGTACTGCTGCTCGCCGCCGTGCCGATCGCAGCCGCGGCGGCCGAACGCCCGCGGGTCGGGCTCGTGCTGTCGGGCGGCGGCGCTCGCGGCGCGGCCCATGTCGGCGTGCTCAAGGTGCTCGAGGAAATGCACGTGCCGATCGACGCGATCGCGGGCACGAGCATGGGTGCCGTGGTCGGCGGGCTGTACGCGAGCGGGCTCTCGGCCGACGAGATCGACGCCGCGCTGCGCGCCGTGAACTGGGAGGAACTGCTCGGCGATCGGCCGCCGCGCACCGACCTGTCGTTCCGGCGCAAGGAGGAGGACCGCAATTTCCTCGTGCGGTTGCCGCTCGGCCTGCACGGCGGCGAGTTCCGGCTGCCGAAGGGGCTCGTGCAGGGCCAGCGGCTGAATGACCTGCTGCGCCGGCTCACGCTCCCGGTGGCGACGATCGAAGATTTCGACGCCTTGCCGACCCGCTTCCGGGCCGTTGCCACCGACCTCGAAAGCGGCGAGCGGGTCGTGCTCGCCTCCGGCGATCTCACGACCGCGATGCGCGCCAGCATGTCGGTGCCGGGCGTGTTCGTGCCGGTCGAGCGCGAGGGTCGCCTGCTCGTCGACGGCGGGCTCGCCGACAATCTGCCGGTCGATGTCGCGCGCGCGATGGGGGTCGATGTCCTGATCGTGGTCGATGTCGGGTTCCCGTTGCTGTCGCGCGATCGCCTGACGACCGTGCCGATCATCTCGAACCAGATGATCGCGATCCTGATCAGGAGGAACAGCGAACAGCAGCGCGCGACGATCGGTGCGCGTGACCTGCTGATCGACCCGGCGCTCGGCAGCGCGTCATCGTTCGACTTCCGCCATTTCGCGGCATCGATCGACAAGGGCGCGGCCGCCGCGCGGATCCTCGCGCCGCGACTCGGGAGGCTCGCGATGCCGGGGCCCGAGTACCTCGCGTGGCGGGCGCGTCGCGGCGAGGCGCGCAGCGGCGCGGCACCGCGGATCGACTTCGTGCGGGTCGCGCCAGGCTCGGAGCGCTATGCGCGGCCGATCGCCGATTTCTTCGGCGCTTTTGCGGGCCGGCCGCTCGACGCCAAGGCGCTCGGCGAGCGGGTGACCGGGTTCTACGGGCTCGGCAATCTCGAGACGCTCGACTACGAGATCAAGCGCGATGCGTCGGGGCAGCAGGGCCTCGAGATCACCGCGATACGCAATTCCTGGGGGCCGAACTACGTGCGCTTCGGCCTGAGCCTCAGCGACGACTTCGAAGGCAACTCGGCGTACAACGCCACGGCGCGCATCGTGCTCGCTGAAATCAACCGGCTCGGCGGCGAGTGGACCTGGGACCTGCAGGCCGGCGAGTCGCCGCGGATCGCGACCGAGGTGTACCTGCCGTTCTCGTATCGCAATCGCTGGTTCGCGCTGCCGCAGGCGAAGTACGAGGCGCGCAATGTCGCGCTGTTCGATGCGGGCGGCCGGCGCCTGGCCGAGTATCGGGTCAAGGGCGTGCGGTTCGGTGTCGATTTCGGGCGCGAATTCGGCTCGAATTTCGAGATCCGGGCCGGCGTGCACCGCGAGGACGGCGAGTCGCGCGTGCGCCTCGGCGACCCGACGCTGCCCGCCGACAGCTACGACGTGCGCCAGTTCCATGCGCGCATCGCGTATGACGCGCTCGACGACGTGGGGTTTCCGCGTCACGGCGCGTCGTTCTTCCTCGACTGGACCGGCGAGAACGACCTGACGGGAGCGGGAACCGACGCGGACCTGATGACGGTCGACTGGCAGTTCGCGCGCTCGCGCGGCCGCAACCGGGGCGTGCTGTGGGCGAGCATGGGCACGAACCTCGACGCCGGGCCGGGCGACGTGCGCAACCTCTTTCCGCTCGGCGGGTTCCTGAATCTTTCCGGCCTCGCGCCCGGCGAAATCGCCGGCCGGCACTTCGCGATCGCGCGCGCGATCTACTACCGCCAGATCGGACGCAGCGGCACCGGCATCCTCGACCTGCCGACCTACATCGGCCTCGCCTACGAAACCGGCAACGTGTGGGACGAGCGCCGCGACATCGGCTTCGGCCCGGCACGCAAGGATTTCAGCGTGTTCTTCGGTGTCGACAGCCTGCTCGGGCCGCTCTATGTCGGCGCGGGTTACGACGATTCGGGCGACATGGCATATTTCCTGTCGCTCGGGCGCTCGTTCTAGAGCCCGCGACTCTCGGCGAGCTTTTCCACTTTGTCGAAGCGCAGCGCCGGGGCGTCGCCGGTGCGCGAATATTCGTGCTCGCGGCTCATGTCGGTGAGTGCGCTGTCGCGCTCGGTGACACTGGCGTACCAGTGCGTACGGCTCCAGTCCTGCCCGAGGAGCTTGCGAAACGGATCGTTCGCGCGAAGGCTCACGCGGATGCCATAGGGACGCTGGCTGCGGCTGTCGGGATTGCCCCGGAGATTGTGCGGTTGTGAGATGCCCATCGGGCGCGCAGCGTATCAGAAGCGCCGATCGCCCGCGCCCTCGCGGTCCGCCCAGTGCAGCACGCGCCGCGTGATGAAGAGGTAGAGCCGCTTGCCGGTGCGCATCCACAGGCGCGACAGCACCGACGGCGTGGCGAGCATGCGCCGCTGCCGGGCCGTGAGGCGCGCGGCGAGATAGGTTCGCTTGTGCTTCAGCAGATGCCGAAGGTCGTCATGCGCGAGCGCACGAAAGAGCCTCCCGCGCCGCCTCGCCGTCCACGCGAGCTGGAAATCGACCAGCGCCGGCGCGCCCGCTTCGGTCACCAGCCAGTTCGGCTCCTTGGCAAGGTCATTGTGCACGACGCGCCGCGCGTGCACGCGCCGCAGCAGCCGCAGCGCCGCGCGGTAATACGCGGGATCGGTCGGCCGCGCCCGCTGCATCGGCGCGCCCTCGATCCAGGTCCGGGTGAGGAGGCCGCCCCGCTGTGCCAGCAACTGCGGTACCGCCTCGAGGCCCGCGAGGCGCTCGAGCGCACGCGCCTCG
>JABAQN010000056.1 GCA_019187495.1 Steroidobacteraceae bacterium | reverse complement strand
TCGCGGTCTATCGGATCCAAGCGGCGTGTTTTGTCGGTCGGGGTGACGGTAAACTCGCGCAGCGTGTTAGAGAATTTCAGCAGCTGCGCGGACTTGGAATGCTGCGAGACAATAGAGTGGGAGTGAGAGAGGGCTCGCCTTATTGTGCGCCATCACCGTGGTCAATGCAGCGTGCGGATTCCGGGAAGAAGTGGCAGAAACGTAGCGGATCAATTCGGGGAGCGCTGTATGTGCTGTTCACCGCGCTGATCGAAGCAGGTCGCATCACGACCGGCCAGCCACACCACGTATCCCGCACAAACCGCCGGCCTCAAAAGCAACTTAGACTCCGGGTGGCGCACGGCGCACTGTCGGCTCCCACGTTTCGCGGCTTGCAGCGCGGCCCAAATGGGCGTCGATTCGTGCGGCGGCGGGCATCGGTCCGTCCCCTCGGAAGCGAGAATCGCGACGATTGGACGGTCGGTCAGACTCTAGATCCTTCTGCTACTCAGGAGCGGGGGAACGTCGCTCCCACTTGATGCGGCGCCTTGACATGTTCGGTTCCTTCGCTGAATGCTTGCGTCACAAGATGCTCGCGCACGTCTCGAGGGACCTTGTCGTCGTATCGTACGGAGCCTCCGTTAATCACTCCCGTGATACCCATTCCAAAAGGCCACAACCTTCGTTCGATCTGCGTCGCCTCCGCGATGGTGCTGCTCTTTGGGCCATCTGTTCAGGTCTGGGCCGACACCCAATCGGCAATTCCGCGCGAGCCGGGGCCGGCTGAGGCCGTGACGTTATGTTCCGAACTGAGAATTCCGCCTAACGAAATTGAAGTGCTCGCTGCAAAGAGCAAGCCCGACAGGTTTGACCTGCCGAAGACAACCTGGCGCAGTTCCGTGTATCCGCGGCGGACTTTCCTGATGTGCGTGGCAGAAAGCCGCAACATCTCGGACGAAGACAAGCTGCGGGCCGCGCGGATTGTGCTCAAGCAGAAGAAGTTCGACATCAATCTCACAGACGGCGTTCGTTATACGGTCCTGCAGCTGGCTGTCGTGGGTCATGCGCCTCGGCTCGCTCAATATCTTCTGGAGCAGGGTGCCAGGACGGACATCGCTAACGGCCGGGATGTTTCCACACCCTACCTGCTGGCCATGAAATCCGGTTATCGCCAGTTGATCGATCTGTTCATCGAGCGCGGGTCGGTGGACGAACGTGATGTGCAAGGGCATACAGCCTTGTTCTACGCGGCCGCCAATGGGGACTTGGAAACAGTTCGACGTCTCGTGGCGCGAGGTGCAAGGCCCGATGCATCGAGCGGTAACGTACTGGCCGCGGCGATAGGCGCGGGCCACGTTGATGTATCACGCTTTCTGGTCGCTGAGCTAAATATGCGGGATGACGTACCGGGCGCAGACGGCCGGACGATGCTAATGATTGCGGTCGCTCGGTCCCAACTTTCAATGGTGCGGTACCTGGTCGAGGAAAGAGGCGCCCGAGTTGCCGTTGCCGCACCGGTGCCAGAGATCCTGCGAAATGTTTCGGCGATATCGAAGGCTGGCAAAGTCGACAGGGCACTGCTGTCCGCGGGCCCGATCGAGTTTCCCACCGAGTTCGCCACAGGCGCATTCGACAACATTCTTCGCCCGCCGGAATTGATCGCGGGAGCTCGGGAGTCGGCACTAGGAATCGCGGCAGCGACCGGCAATGTTGATGTGATGCGCTACCTGTTCGAGCGCGGCGCCACGAACGACGATTCGAAACCCTCCGCGCTGTCGATCGCCGCGCACGAAGGGCAGAAGGACGCGATGCAGTGGTTGATGCAAGCCGGCGCCGACCTGGGACCGGGAACCGATGACTCACCCGGCGTGATGTACTGGGGCGCGATCGGGCGCAATCCGGCAGTGCTCGATATGCTCATGGAGCGCGGCGCCGCCATCGCTCCAGTGCCGGCTGACACTCCACTGCTGGCGCGGGCGAACGCAGACCGGAACTACGGCCTATTGCTGCTGCGGCATCGGCGTTCAGCCGAGGCGTTAGCCTATCTGCGCGAGGCGTTGGCCATTTATTCCATGGCAGTCACTGATCTCGCCGTTAGATCGGAGTTCGTGGTGCAATTGAGCGCAAACTCCGTCGGGCAAACGATCACGATTCCGCCCGTTTCAGGAGTAGTCAAATACGTGGACGGCAAGCTCGTGATCGGCAGCTATACGATCAAGTACAGCGGACTACGAGCTGTCGACAATCGGTGGCGAGCGGTGGTCGTGCGCGATGGTCGGGCCTACGCATTTGGACCTGTTAGCGGCATCGATCTTGCCGCAGGCGAGGCAAATCTGAATTGGCAGGCCGAGCGGAGCAGGCAGCAGTTCGTGCAGAACGTATCGGAGCTGACTAACAGCATCCAATGCGCTGAAAAAGCAGAGGCTACAGGAGCTGGCGCCGACAGTTCGGGTTGTGCTACCAGCCTGCAATAAGCACAGGCATGCCGTTAGTCGACCACACGCAGGCCGCCGGTTTCGCTGACGGTTTGAATGGGACCTGGCTCACCATTGGCAGCGCAGTCGCGGGTGACCTGCCGGGCAGCCAGCACCGCCATGTCCTTCGAAAAGAAGATCAGGTAGCGTTTGGATCGTTTGAGTGTTGCCAAATTGTCAGCCATCGCAGCTTCTTCTGTTCGACGATAGGCGCGCAAGCCGTTCGCAACTTCAACGAAGTACTCCTTACCCGCCTCAGCTTGGAAGGTCGTCTCCCACTCGGGTCCGCCGAACACTCCGAGATAGGAGAAACGGCCCCGTTTGATCAGCAAAGTCTGCGTCGTCTCTCCTGCAAGCAGTGTTGGGCACTCGAAACGAGGGCCGGTTGCCACGCCCCGTACGCGCGCCGTGACCATCCCTGCCGGCACTGCCACCGCCTGGTAACGCCCCGACCAAAGCGCGCCCGTCACCCCCGCGTTGACGTCGAAGCCGATCTGTGCGGCCGCGCCAGCGCCGCTGCGCCGCCGGTACACATAAACAACAGCCTCGCCACTGCGGATGTCCGTCGCGCGCTGAAAGCTTTGACCGTCGCTGTCGGGATCCGGCTCGGCCGCGCCCGCTGTTCCCTGGTCTGAGGCTCGCTGCGCCTCCGTATCGTGATCGTGGTTGTCGGCACCCTCGCCGTCGTGCGAGTGGCCGCTCGCATATGCACCACCCTACTGTCATGCCGCTGTCCGGCGATGTTGCAATCGCAGTGGCCTTGAACGCTACAAGTTTCTGCGCAAACGCAGGCTGATGTGATTTTGGCTGACGCCGAGGATGCATCTGACGCGCTACCACGAGGTGTTCGCGCCGCCCAGCAAGCTACGCGCGACGGTGACACCGGCGCACCGGGGGATGGGTCCCCCGCAGCCACTCCCGGCAGCCGACCCGGCCAAGCCCCCGACACCGCGCCACTGGGAGATGAGCTGGGCACGGCGCCCGAAGCGGGTGTTCGGGATCGAAATCCGGGCCTGTGCGCGCTGCGGCGGGAAGCTCGCGATCATTGCCAGCGTCGAGGAGCCGGAGGTGATCGCAAAGATCCTTGGGCACTTGGAGAAAGCGGCGCCTGATCAGTTCCAGGCCGAGTTGCCTATGGGAGCGCGGGGGCCGCCGATGCAGGCCAGTCTGCTATGAGTTGGCAGGGGCGCTTGAGGTCCGACCGGTGAGCCGGTGGGGCAGGGACAGTGCGTGCCGGGATTGCGGTGGGTGCCCGGCGAGGCCATCCGACTGCCTTCGAGGCCGTCCAAGTGACGGGCTTCGGGTTGGCAACGCCAGGCTCGGACTCACCCTATGGCTCCTTCGACAAAGCAGACGGGTCTTCAGGGGCGGTTTGAATTTCCTATCCGCGCGGACCAGCAGCTGGCCGCTGGCATCGGCTTCGGCGATGGCGCCAAGCTGGCGCACATCGAGCGCCGCCGGATCCCAGCGCGGTGCGAGCGGCGCCCCGAGCGCCCCGTACAGCGACGTGAGCGGGCCATGCAGCACGGGGCTCGAGGCGAGATCGTTGCGATTGCGATGCACGATCTGCGCGAGCAGCAACACGGCGAGCGCACCCGCGGCGATGCCGTACCACAGGCTGGCGCGCGAGTGCCGTGCCGGCTCCTCGAAGGCATCGATGTCCTCGGCGCGCGCGTAATAATGTTCGGCGAACCGGTCGCCGGCGGGCGCCGCCATGGAAACCTGCAGCGCCTCGGACTGCTGGGTCGCCGAGCCGGGGTCGGCCACGGCGTCGCGGGCCACCTGCGCGATACGCTCGAGCTCGGCTTCGGCCTCTTCGAGTTCGCGGGTCAGGGTGTCGATCGCCTCGTCGGCATCCGCTTCGTTGAACTCGCCTTCGAGCACGATCGACTCGAAAGTGCCCGACACCGCCGCGCCTTCGGCGACCTCGGGTGCGACGAAGATTTGCGCCAGATCGGCGCTGCCCAGCGCGAATTCCATGGTGTCCGGCGCCGGTTCCGTCTCGCTGCCGGGTTCCGTGGTCACCGGCAGCTCCATCATCAGGGGCGGTGGCGGCGGTGACGGGGTGGCCGCGCGCCGCTCGGCCGGGGTCGAAGGGGCCGCCTCGTCGCGGCGTGCTTCCTCGTGCAGCGCCACCAGGGCGTTGAACACGCTTGCGCAACGTCCGCAGCGCACGTAGCCCTGCCCGACGCGCAGGTCCGCTGCGGTGACTGCCAGGGTCAGGGCGCACTTGGGGCAGACCGTGAACATGGGCGGATATTAGCGCAGCGTCGTGTGCGGGGAGTTCAGCTCTTCGAGCCGGACAGGATCGTCCAGCCCTCGCGCTCGCCGCTCGGGCGCAGATCGAACCACGACTGGTAGGCCGCCGCGACCTCGGCGGCCTGCGATGCGAGCAGGCCCGCCAGGACCAGGTGGCCGCGCGGCCTGACGAGCGCGGCGAGCCGCGGCGCAAGCTCGATCAGCGGGCCCGAGAGGATATTGGCGAGCACCACGTCGGCGCCGGCGGGCAAGGTGGCGGCCGCCCCGTGCGTCACGACGCGATCGGCAACGAGGTTGGCCAGCGCATTGTCGCGCGTGGCAACGAGCGCCTGCGGGTCGATGTCATGGGCATCGGCCCGCGCCGCGCCGAGTTTTACCGCCGCGATCGCGAGGATTCCCGAACCGCAGCCGAAATCGATCACGGTTTCGCCCGGCAGCAGGTGCGCATCGAGCCATTCGAGGCACAGCGCCGTGGTGGCATGGGTGCCGGTGCCGAAGGCGAGGCCGGGATCGAGCGCAACGACGACGGCGTTCGGGTCGTCTATCCGCTCATGCGTCGGGCAGACATGGAGCCGGCGACCGAAGCGCATCGCATGGAAATCCGCAAGCCACTCGCGCTCCCAGGCGCGATCGGCCACCGCCCTCACGGTCAGCCGCGCAACCGGCACGTCCAGCGCCGCCGCCAGCGCCGCCACGGTTCGCGCCGTGGCGTCATCTTGCGCAAACGTCGCCTCGAGCCGCGTGGCCGGCCACAAGCGGATTTCGCCCGGCGCCGGTTCGAGCACCGCGTCATCGCGCCGATCGGTCAGGGTGACGGCGAGGGCGCCGGCGGTGAAGCAAGCCGCTTCCGCGGCGTCGACTTCATCCCGGTCCAGGTCGATGGTGATGGATAGAAAGGGCATCTTTCGCTTGCTGCTTAGGGCGTAGGGCTTAGAGCGTAGGGCTTAGAGCGTAGAGCTTAGAGCGTAGAGCCAGAGCGCTTGAGCTGAGCGCGCCGCGTGCTGACATGTACTACGGGCACTTTATCGATTACGGCTGCGCTCCAGCGGTCTGGCAGATGTTACGAGTGCTTTCGAGTATGCCAATGTAGCGAAGAAACTGACGGTTTGAGGAGCTGTAGCTGGATGTCGACGTGTGAGTGACGAGCTACAATGCCGAGCGCAGGTCTGGCCGGCGGGCTGCGACTGCACCGTGACCGCATAGTTGCTGCCGGTAGCCAGGCTCGCTGTGAAGGTTAAAGCGACGTTCGCCGCACGCGAAAGACCATCACCACCGTTGTCCGTCAGGACGACCGTGCCATTGAGGCCGGAGGCCATGCCGCCGATCAAATAAAACGTGGTGCTTGGACCGCCGTCGCTTCCATTGTTGCTGTTGCCGCTTCTGGTGTCGACGAGCAGCGCGCTCTGCAACAGTAACGAAAGGGAAGCCTTCAGCGTGCCTCCCCACGCGGATTAGTAGGGACTTCCATACGACGGATCGCGGTGC
This sequence comes from Steroidobacteraceae bacterium, assembly GCA_019187495.1. Taxonomy (GTDB): domain Bacteria; phylum Pseudomonadota; class Gammaproteobacteria; order Steroidobacterales; family Steroidobacteraceae; genus CADEFQ01. The sequence goes on along the minus strand of JABAQN010000056.1, from coordinate 88,241 downwards.
TTCGATCTTGTCCCTCCAACTCAGGTAACGAGTTAGGAGGGGATACGCCTCATCCGTGGCGAAAATGGCTCATAGGCTGCTGCCCTACGCTATCACTGAGCCCGTTCGAAGTGATGTTGCGCGGGTACCACACTTGATTGAAGCGAAATCAAGGTGGCCGCGGCGAGGATCGAGCCAGTCATATACAGACGTACGACCAAGGGAAATACAACCACCTCATGTCCTCACCAGCCCATCCGTGAACGCCGTCCCTCGAATTGTCGAGCTCGCCTCCGAGCTGTGTGAATCTCGTGGAGACGATCTGCTGCGCTATTTGCGCCGCCGCCTCAGGAACAGATCCGACGCGTCCGACATTGCGCAGGAGGCTTACCTGCGCTTCATCCGCCTGGCCAAGGCGGAGCAGATCCGTAATCCGGAGGCCTATCTCTTCCGGATTGCGGGAAACCTGCTCTGGGAACATCAGCTGCGTGAGCGCAACCTAATCGGGCAGGTCGAGAGCGACGAACAACCGGTGACGGAGGAGACGCCTCTTGATCTTGCCGTCGCGGGGGAGGAGGCGCGACGTCTCGGAATCGTGCTCGAAGAACTACCCGCGACGCGACGCGCGGTGCTGGTGCTGCACTTGCGCGACGAGCTGACCTGCGCACAGATCGCCTCGCAGGTCGGCGTGTCGGTGTCGATGATCAAGAAGCACCTGAAGCTGGCGCTGACTTTCTGCCGCATGCGGCTTCGAGAGCTCGAGCAGGACAGGGTGCGGTAGCGTATGAACATCTCCATGGACAAGAGTTCCGCTCTCATTGCGCAGGCCGCGGCAGAATGGTTCGTGACGTTGCGTGCCGACGTGGTTTCGCATGATCAGCGCAGTCATTTCGCCGCATGGCTTGCGGAGTCGCCGGTTCACGTGCGCGAATATCTCGCGATCGCCGACGCTTTCGGTGCTCTCAAAGCTGGCGAGTCATGGCCGAGCACATCCACCGAAGAGTTGATTGCCATGGTCTCCGACACGCCGCGAGTCATGGCATTCCCCAGCCGGGCCGGAGCCTCCGCGGCTCAGCAATCGCGAACGCGGCGACTCACGTTTTGGGCGGCTGCGGCGAGCATCCTCGTGATGACTGCTGCCGCATTACTTATCTTCAGCGTGCCATTCGGTCCCAAGGCGCAGGAGTTTTCGACCGCGCGGGGCGAGCAGCGCTCGATCGTTCTGGCGGACGGTTCCGTCGTGCAGATCAATACCTTATCGCGTGTGACTGTGGACTTCGATGCTCATGAGCGGCGAATCGAGCTTCCTGAGGGCGAGGCGTATTTCCGGGTTGCGCACGATGACACGCGCCCGCTCATCGTTACCACGCCGTCTGCCACTGTGCATGCCATTGGCACCGAGTTCAATGTTTACAGCCGCGGGCAAGGCACCGAAGTAGCAGTGCTCGAAGGGCGTGTGGGAGTCGCGGCAAGCGGCAGTGTGGATCGCTTGGCGCCCACGTCAACGACAGGGTCGGCGCCCGCAGCCGCCAGCGGACCGTCGGCGATGATCGTGCTGGCAGCTCGGGAAACGCTCTCCATCGACGCGAAGGGGCACGTGGGTGAGCGCACCACGACGCGCGAGCCAAAGGAGATCATCTCGTGGATGCAGCGTCGCCTGGTTTTCGACGGCGATCGCGTCGAGCGCGTGGTCGAGGAATTCAACCGGTACAACACCCGCCAGTTACGGGTGAGCGATCCGGGGATCGCCGCGCTTCGCATCAGCGGCGTATTCGACGCTGACGATCCGGGCGCGCTGATCAAGTATCTGGAACAGTTGCAGGGGGTGGGGACTGCGCGCCATGGCCTGTCGCTTGCCCCGGAAGCGCGAACTCGTTCGAGCGCTGAGTAATCACGTCTTTAATTCGCCGACGGAGGTGGCCGATCGGCCGCCTCAACCAGTCATGTTTCCTGACAGGCCTGATACGCCTGCCGTCGACGAAACATGTAAAGCAACGATTCCGGAGAGTCCAATGCGAATGCGAGCGCTCGTTCTCAGTCTACTGGTCGCCGCTGTTCCGGCAGACATTGTGTGGGCCGATGAATTGCGAATGACAATCGAGATTCCTGCGCAGTCGCTCGGCTCCGCGCTACGACAGTTGGCAAATCAGGCGGATTTGCAGCTCGTGTATGAGACCGATCTGGCGGCAGGCGTAAACAGCCCTGAGGTCCGTGGCGAGCTGTCGGTGCGCTCCGCGCTCGACAGGCTGCTGCAGGGCACGGGATTGCGCTATCAGTTTCTCGACGAGCGTACCGTGGCAGTGTCTCAGGCGCCGCCCGAGACATCCTCGGCGCGGGGTGATGCGGGAGCGATTCGGTTGGCGCAGACGGCGGCTTCCGCCCCGGCTGCACTTGACCCGGGCACCGCGACGGCTCGCTCGGCAATGATAGAGGAGGTCATCGTAACGGCGCGCAAGCGCGAGGAAACGCTGCAGAGCGTGCCGATTGCGGCTACGGCATTCACTGCCTCCGACCTCGAGCGCCAGCAGGCGTATGGCCTCGAGGATCTCAATCTCAGCGTGCCGAATCTGACCGTCACGAAGAACACGACGACATCGAACGGTGCGCAGGTTTACATCCGCGGCGTCGGTCGCGACAACGTTACCTGGAACGAGGAATCGGGCGTCGCCATCTACGTGGATGATGTCTACCTTTCGCAGCAGGTTGGCGGGCTGCTTGATTTTCTTGAACTGGAGCGCATTGAAGTGCTGCGCGGCCCGCAGGGTACGCTGTATGGGCGAAACGCCACGGGCGGTGCCGTCAAATTCGTGACAAAGCGACCGCAGTTCGAGTCCGTAGGTGCCGCTGGCGACGTTACGTTCGGCAGCTTCCACCGGCTCGATGTGCGTGGGACGGTCGGTGGCGAAGTGCTCGAGGACAGGCTCGCCGTCAAACTCGACTTCGTCTCGCGCACGGACGATGGATACGTGCGGCGACCGGACAGTTCGATGCTCGGTGCTGGCGAGCGACTCAACGGCACGAATCGCCAGACCGGACGGCTCGCGGCGCTCTATCGACTTTCTGATCGCACGGAGCTTTACTTTGCTGGTGACATCACCTATGGACGCGACGATATCAATTCGCCGACGCCGGTCTCCGATCCGGATGGCGACGGCGTCTACACCCCGGTTTTCGGCAGAATCCATGTGGCGGATCCCGGCGTGCGCAACGACACGAGCTTCACGGGATACACGCTCAACGGACAGGTGTCCGTGGATCTGGACTGGGCGACGTTCCGTTCCATTTCCGCGTTCCGTTCCGTCGATGACGAGCTTCGCGGAGATATGGACGGGCTCTCGTTCGTGCCGCTCGACTTCGAGCAGACGACCCGCTTCGAGACCTTTACACAGGAATTCCAGCTGACCGGCAAGCTGGGTGAGCAGTGGGATTACGTGGCGGGTCTCTTTTTCCTCACCGAAGACCTGTCCTTCGACGCTTTGAACGTGTTCCTCGGCAATTTGCGTACGCTCAGCTCGCAGGAAACGAAGAGCTACGCCGCGTATGTCGATTCGACATACGACGCGACGGATCGTCTGTCTCTGTCCGTCGGCGCGCGCTATACGCGCGATGAGAAGGACGTCGCTCAGTCAGCAATCACCAGCGCGGGCGTACCGGTGTACCTCGATGCCGCGAGTTCGAAGAGCTGGAGCGAGTTCTCCCCACGCGCGTCAATCGATTTCCAATGGACGCCGGCGATCCTCACATACGTCAGCTGGGGCACAGGCTTCAAGGCAGGCGCCGTCGCGAATGGCCGCCCGCCGTCAGCTGATCAGGCGACGTTGTTCACAAATCCCGAGGAGACAACGACAGTCGAGATTGGCCTCAAGTCGCAATGGCTCGACAACCGGGTGCGCGTCAACGTCGCGTACTTCGACACGGATTATGAGAATCTACAAGCCAGCTTCCGCGACCCGGATACGAGTGTGTTCGAGGTCGTCGGCGCGGATGCTGAGATCAAGGGCTTCGAGGTCGAGGCGATCGCGCGCGTAATCGATCCGCTTACTCTGTACTTGACCGCGGGTTGGCTCGATCCTGTGTATACGGACGTGCCTCCTGGTCATCCGGCGTTTGGTCTGCAGGACCAGATCCAGCTGAAGCAGGTGCCAAAGCGCAGCTTCAGGTTTGGCGTCGAGTACCGCCAGTCCGTTGCTGCGCTCGTCGGTGAATTCGTGCTGAGCGCGAACTACCTGAACTCCGACGAGATTCCACGCGATCTTGTCAACAACGTCATCGCCACGACGCCAGCGTACGATACGATCGACGCACAGCTTGCGTATGAAGCGGACAGTGGAATCTGGCGCGTCGCGCTCGCCGGTGAGAACCTGAACGGCGAGGAGTACTGGAGCATGGGCACCGCGCCGTTCTCGAGGTTCTATGTGCCGCAGCGAACGTGGAGCCTGAACGTGCGCTACAGGCCCTGACCCGAGGAACTGCGACATGCTGATTTCGGCAGCAGTCTCGCGCGCGGCGAACGAGCCACCGGCGATTACGGAGATCGAACTCGACAGCCCCCGGGAGGACGAGGTGCTGGTACGCTTGGTCGCGACGGGGGTATGCCATACTGACCTCTTCGCGGCCCATCTCGTCCCGCTGCCCGCGGTATTTGGACACGAGGGAGCGGGCATCGTAGAGCGCGTGGGGGCGCGGGTCGGGAAGGTGCGCCCCGGCGATCGCGTGGCGATGACATTCGGGTCCTGTGGCCGTTGCCGTCATTGTCACGATGCGGCTCCGGCCTGCTGCGAGCACGGTCACCAACTGCAGTTCGGCGGCACGCGAGAGGATGGCAGCACGACTCTGTCATGCGCGAGCGAGCGCATCCACGGCTCGTTCTTCCAGCAGTCTTCCTTTGCAACGCATGCGCTCGGCACCGAGCGCAGCGTAGTCCGTCTGCCTGATTCGATGCCGCTCGAGCTTGCAGGTCCACTGGGGTGTGGCGTGCAGACCGGCGCGGGTGCTGTGCTGAACACGCTACGTGCTCCGGCTGGTAGCTCACTCGCGGTTTTCGGTACGGGCGCCGTCGGTCTTTCCGCGATCATGGCGGCAGGTTATGCGAATCTGGGAGCAATCATCGCCGTCGATATCGACCCTGAGCGGCTCGAACTCGCTCGCGCTCTCGGCGCCACGCACGCCATCGACGCTCGCGACGGCGACGTCGTCGAGCGCATCAACGACATCGTACGCGGCGGAGTCATGTACTCCATCGAAACGGCGGGAGCGCTTTCCTCGCTCAACGAGTCGATTGTGTGTCTTGCCAGACGAGGCGTGTGCGCGCTCGTGACCGTGCCCAATCTCGGTGAGCCGGTGTCGTTCAGTCTGCTGCCGCTGCTTACCGGCGGCAAAAGACTAGTGGCCGTTCTCGAGGGAGACAGCGTTCCTGATGTCTTCATCCCCCGGCTGGCTGAACTGTACTTGGCGGGACACCTGCCATTCGATCGGCTCGTGCGGAACTACGCTTTCGCTGACGTCGCGTGCGCAATGAACGACGCCGCGACTGGTCGAGCCATTAAACCTGTACTTCGCTTCTAGCGATGCCACGATCTTTCTATTCCTGCGCCGCCCCATAAAGGATTCGAAATGACACAATCACTGATCGAGTGGAAATCTGTACGCACCATCTGGGTGCTGCTCGTGATTCCGTTGGCTGGCTGCTCAATGCAGCCGCTCGTGGCGGAAGCGCCGCAGGCGAATTTGGCGGACGCGGCGCTATACGGCGAAATGACGACCTTCGTGCAGCACTTTGTCGCGGGCTATGAGTCCGGTGACGTGAAGCAAATGCGGCCGCTCTATCTGCCTACGGCCATGATCTGGGCGCACAATCGCCCGACTGCGGTGGGCTGGACAGGAATCGCGGACTTCTTCTCTCATTCTTTTGCCAGATACCATGCCGAAGTCGATGCGCACGTGCTCGACGTGGAGCGTTTGGAGGATGGGCGCGCTGTGCTCTATACGCTCGCGCGCGTCGATCTCGAGCCGAAAGAGGCAGGCATGCAGCCGGTTACCGCGTACTTCCGCGACCTCATCATCCTCGTGCACACTGGAGAAGCTTGGCAGATCGAGACCAACGTGGATCAGCCGACGACACGGGAGCTTTTCGAGGCCGACCGCACGCGCGTGCCGTTTCGCTGATCACGGGCTCCGTGCGCAACCTGGAGAGAGAAGACTACTCACGCGCGTTCCTCCCCACGCTACGCACGTCCAGTAAGGCGAAGTGGATTGGAGCTCCGGGAGGTCGTGGCACCGGTATTCAGGAGGCCGCCAAACCCAGTGATGAGCTCCGACATCGCATGACACGCCAAGAGCCCAGGGCTCAGAATGAATACCCAGGGCGCCGGGCGAAGGGCCGAAAGCCAGAAAGCTCACGGTGATCCGCGGCCCCGCGCCTCTGGCTGCAAGCTGTCAGCTGTCCGCTGTTCGCCGTCTCTACTTCAGCCCCAGCCGTCGTTCCAGGTAATGGATATCCAGCCCACCGGACCTGAACGCGGCATGATTGAAAATCTCGCGATGCAAGGCGGCGTTCGTCTTGATCCCCTCGACCACCATTTCCGCGAGCGCCATTTTCATGCGCGCGATCGCGGTATCGCGCGTGTCGCCATAGGCGATCACCTTGCCGATCAGCGAGTCGTAGTTGGGCGGTACGTTGTAGCCCGAGTACAGGTGGCTGTCGACGCGGATGCCCGGGCCGCCCGGTGCATGCCACAGCTTCACCGGCCCTGGCGAGGGCATGAATGTCTTGGCGTCCTCGGCGTTGAGGCGCGCTTCGATGGCGTGGCCGCGGAACACGATGTCCTTCTGCACGTACGGCAGCTTTTCGCCGGCGGCGACCAGCAGTTGCGCCTTGACGAGGTCGATGCCGGTGATCGCCTCGGTGACGGGGTGCTCGACCTGGATGCGCGTGTTCATCTCGATGAAATAGAACTCGCCGTCCTGGTACAGGAACTCGAGCGTGCCGGCGTTGCGATAACCCACCGCCGCACAGGCAGCCACCACGCGCTCGCCCATCTCGCGCCGCTGCTTGTCGGTTATGCCGGGGGCAGGCGCCTCCTCGATGACCTTCTGGTGGCGGCGCTGCATGGAGCAGTCGCGCTCGCCGAGGTGCACCACGTTGCCGTGGTTGTCCGCGAGCACCTGGAATTCGATGTGGCGCGGGCGCTCGAGGAATTTCTCCATGTAGACCTGCTCGTTGCCGAAGGCGGCGCGGGCCTCCGCCTGCGTCAGCGCCACGGCGTTCAGCAGCGCGCCTTCGCTGTGCACGACCCGCATTCCGCGGCCGCCGCCGCCGCCCGATGCCTTGATGATCACCGGGTAGCCGATCGAGCGCGCAATGCGCAGGTTTTCGTCGTTGTCGCGTCCGAGCGGTCCGTCGGAGCCGGGCACGCAGGGCACGCCGTGGCTTTTCATGACCTTGATCGCGGAGACCTTGTCGCCCATCAACCGGATCACTTCGGACTTCGGGCCAATGAAAGTGAAGCCGCTTTTTTCGACCCGCTCGGCGAAGTCGGCGTTCTCGGACAGGAAGCCGTAACCGGGGTGGATGGCGACGGCGTCGGTGACCTCGGCCGCGCTGATGATCGCCGGCATGTTGAGGTAGCTTTGCGGCGAGGGCGGCGGGCCGATGCACACCGATTCGTCGGCGAGCAGCACGTGCTTGAGGTTCGCATCGACGGTGGAGTGCACCGCGACGGTCTTGATGTCGAGCTCGCGGCAGGCGCGCAGGATACGCAGCGCAATCTCGCCGCGATTTGCGATCAGTACTTTGTCGAGCATGGATTACTCGATCGTGTAGAGCGGTTGGCCGAATTCCACCGGCTCGCCGTTTTGCACCATCACCGAGGTGATGCGTCCGGCCTTGTCGCTCTCGATCTGGTTCATCATCTTCATCGCTTCGATGATGCAGAGCACCTGGCCGACCTTGACCTCGTCGCCGATGTCGACGAACGGCTTGGCGCCTGGCGAGGCCGACGCATAGAACGTGCCGACCATCGGCGCCGTCACGACGTACTCATTCGACTTGGGTGGCGGCGGCGCGGCCGCCGGCGCAGGGGCCGCGGCGGCCTGGGGCAGCAGCGCGGCGTGTGGCGCGGGATGTGGCGCCGTCGTGTAGACCTGCTGCACCGGGCCGGTGGGTCCGCGGCTGATGCGCACGGACTCCTCGCCTTCCTTGATTTCGATTTCGGCGATGCCCGATTCCTCGAGCAGCTCGATCAGTTTCTTGACCTTGCGAATGTCCATGGTAGCCCCGTACAGGAAGTTATTTGCCGCTGCGCGCGGCCAGCTGCCCGGCAGCGGCGCGAACGGCGAGTTCGTATCCGGCGCCGCCGAGGCCGAATATGGCGCCCACGGCAATGTCGGAAAAATAGGAGTGGTGGCGGAACGTCTCACGCGCGAACACGTTGGACAGATGCACCTCGATGAACGGCAGCGCGACCGCGAGCAGGGCATCGCGCAGCGCGATGCTGGTGTGCGTGAATGCGCCGGGATTCAGGATGATGAACGCGGTGCCGTCGCTGCGCGCGGCCTGCACGCGATTAACCAGCTCATGCTCGGCGTTGCTCTGGAACGCGGTGAGATCATGCCCCGCTGCGCGGGCGGTGGCCGTGGCGTCGGCCACCAGCTGCTCGAGTGTCGCGGTACCGTAGGTCCCCGGCTCGCGCTGGCCGAGCAGGTTCAGGTTGGGGCCGTTCAACAGCAGAAGACTCGCCATGGGCCGCGAAATGTACCGGATTTGCGCCGTTAGGGATACTTCGGCGCACGATCGCGGCACGATCGACGCATATTCGGGGCGTTAGCTGGGGGTCTGGGCCCTTTTTGCCGCCAGTTCACGCAGCTTGTCGGCAATTTGCTGCTGTGCAACAGGAAGCTCGAGGCGGTTGGCACCCACCTCCCGGACGCGCTCGAGGATGAACGCTGCCTCGTCCGCATGCAACTCCCCGACGCGTACGGTGACGATGCGTCCCTGGCGATCGGAGAAAATCGAAAACGGAAACACCGGGTCGACGCCGAATGCCGCCGCCGCATCGAGGCCGTCCTGCTCGCCGATCAGCAGCGGGTACTCGAGGCCGATGTCCTGCGCGTATTTCAGTACGTCTTCGCGAAAGTCGACGGCGATGCCGATGACTTCGAGGCCATCGGCGGCGTACTGCTGGCGCAGCGAGCTGAGCAGCGGGATCTCGCGCCGGCACGGCGCGCACCAGGTCGCCCAGAAATTCACCAGCAGCGGCCGGCCTGCCCAGTGCGCGAGCGTGCGCGGCACGCCGTCGCGATCCTTCAGCGTGAACCCGGGCAGCCGCTCGGGGATCACGCGCGCCGGACGCGTCGGGCCCGCTTCCGCGCCGTTCGCGGCGGCCGTAGACGATGCCGCAACCGGCGCCGGCGATGCCACCGGTCCGGCCGCGCTGCTCAGCGAGCGATAGCCGAGGAAGCCCGCGAGGCCCGCGAGCAGCAAGATGGCCGCCAGGGCGAGGAAACGCTGCATGCCGTTCATGGTGCGAGTGTGCCATGTGCCGGCGGTCGCCGCGCGCGGTTAGACTGGGCCATGACTGTCCTGAACTCGCAGCTTCTTCTGTTCGACGATAGGCGCGCAAGCCGTTCGCAACTTCAACGAAGTACTCCTTACCCGCCTCAGCTTGGAAGGTCGTCTCCCACTCGGGTCCGCCGAACACTCCGAGATAGGAGAAACGGCCCCGTTTGATCAGCAAAGTCTGCGTCGTCTCTCCTGCAAGCAGTGTTGGGCACTCGAAACGAGGGCCGGTTGCCACGCCCCGTACGCGCGCCGTGACCATCCCTGCCGGCACTGCCACCGCCTGGTAACGCCCCGACCAAAGCGCGCCCGTCACCCCCGCGTTGACGTCGAAGCCGATCTGTGCGGCCGCGCCAGCGCCGCTGCGCCGCCGGTACACATAAACAACAGCCTCGCCACTGCGGATGTCCGTCGCGCGCTGAAAGCTTTGACCGTCGCTGTCGGGATCCGGCTCGGCCGCGCCCGCTGTTCCCTGGTCTGAGGCTCGCTGCGCCTCCGTATCGTGATCGTGGTTGTCGGCACCCTCGCCGTCGTGCGAGTGGCCGCTCGCATATGCACCACCCTACTGTCATGCCGCTGTCCGGCGATGTTGCAATCGCAGTGGCCTTGAACGCTACAAGTTTCTGCGCAAACGCAGGCTGATGTGATTTTGGCTGACGCCGAGGATGCATCTGACGCGCTACCACGAGGTGTTCGCGCCGCCCAGCAAGCTACGCGCGACGGTGACACCGGCGCACCGGGGGATGGGTCCCCCGCAGCCACTCCCGGCAGCCGACCCGGCCAAGCCCCCGACACCGCGCCACTGGGAGATGAGCTGGGCACGGCGCCCGAAGCGGGTGTTCGGGATCGAAATCCGGGCCTGTGCGCGCTGCGGCGGGAAGCTCGCGATCATTGCCAGCGTCGAGGAGCCGGAGGTGATCGCAAAGATCCTTGGGCACTTGGAGAAAGCGGCGCCTGATCAGTTCCAGGCCGAGTTGCCTATGGGAGCGCGGGGGCCGCCGATGCAGGCCAGTCTGCTATGAGTTGGCAGGGGCGCTTGAGGTCCGACCGGTGAGCCGGTGGGGCAGGGACAGTGCGTGCCGGGATTGCGGTGGGTGCCCGGCGAGGCCATCCGACTGCCTTCGAGGCCGTCCAAGTGACGGGCTTCGGGTTGGCAACGCCAGGCTCGGACTCACCCTATGGCTCCTTCGACAAAGCAGACGGGTCTTCAGGGGCGGTTTGAATTTCCTATCCGCCTGCCCAGGGGTCATTACTACGCTCCGCGCGCGTCTTGAGGCAGGCGAGGATGAGGCCAATTGATGGATCGTCCGGCCGGGGCGGCGGGCACGTGTGCTGAGCCTTGCGTTCACGGAATTTGAGAAATGTCGCAAAATCGTAGTGTGATTACGACAAAGGTATCCAAACGAAATTGACTTCAATTTGAAATAGCTGTATTAGTCGTAGCATGGCTACGACTAAGCCAAGCCTGCTAAATCGGCTCCACACGAGTCTGGCGCCTGGCACGCCGCTGGCGTCCGAGGATCTGTATGCCATGGGCATATCCGCGGACCTGGCGGTTCACTACGTCCGCGCGGGCTGGCTCACGCGTCTGGCACGCGGCGTGTTCTGCAGGCCAAACGATCCGCCCGCGCTGCACCCCAGTCTGCTGCTTCTGCAACGCAGGTTCGAAGGACTGCATGTCGGCGGCAAGTCCGCCCTCGACTGGCATGGGCTGCGTCAGTATGTGGCGCGGCAACCGGTGCTGCAGTTGTACGGCTGGACGGCGGGTCGGCTCCCCGCGTGGTTCATAGATCGGTTTCCGGCCGAGTATCACCGCAAGCGACTGTTCGACGAGCGTCCCGAATTGCTTCTGCATGTCGGCCCTTTTGAACAGCGCAGCGGAGCCCCGCGAGTTTCTGCGCCGGAGCGGGCACTGCTGGAACTGCTGAGCGAGGTCGGCGTGCGGCAGACGCTTCAGGAAGCCCGCGAACTGGTCGAGAGCACCTACAGCCTGCGCGCGGATGTGCTGCAGGAGCTTCTGAAGCGCTGCACCAGCGTCAAGACGGTCAGGTTGTGTCTGCTTCTGGGTGGGGAGGGCTCGCTACCCTGGATGCGCAAGCTGGATCCGGCAACGCTTCCCAAAGGCAGCGATCGGGCGTGGGTGGCACGTTCAGCGAATGGGTTGCTGGTGCTCAAGCCGTGAACGCGGTGTATCTCCAGACGGCGAAAATGATGGCGCAGGTCGCCCCGCTGGTGTTCGCGGACGACACCTTCGCACTGAAGGGTGGCACGGCCATCAACCTGTTCGTGCGCGACATGCCGCGACTGTCGGTGGATCTCGATCTGGTCTTTCCCAACCATTCATTGCCGCGCGAGCAGGCGCTGACGCGCATCAATGAAGCGATTCGGCAAGCTGCCGACAGGCTGGTCCGGCGTGGATTTCAGGTACACATTCCAGAAGCCGAGGCAGGCGAAACCAAGCTGCTGGTTCGCCGCGACAGGATCGAGGTCAAGGTCGAAGTCAACTTCGTCATGCGCGGCACCGTGAATCCGGTGCGCCGGGCTTCACTCGTGCCAGCCGCCCGCAACCAGCTGCTCGCCGATTTGGAGCTGCCGATGGTGTCGCAGGAGGATCTGTACGGCGGCAAGCTTTGCGCCGCGCTCGATCGCCAGCATCCGCGAGATCTGTTCGACGTGATGCAGCTCTACGAGCACGAAGGCATCACGCCCCGAATCCGCCGCGCATTCGTCGTCTATCTGGCCTGTGGCAAGAGACCGATCCATGAGTTGCTGTTCCCGCAGCTGCGCGACGTCCGGCACGACTACACGCACAACTTTCAGGGAATGACCGCGGATCCCGTGCCGCTGGACGCCTTGATCGCGACGCGAGAGACGTTGGTGAGCCAGGTCCAGCGGGAACTGGATGCCGACGAGCGCCGGTTTCTGCTGTCACTCGTTCGGGCAGAGCCTGAATGGCAACTGCTCGGCATTGCGCACCTTGAGCATCTTCCTGGCATGCGCTGGAAGCTTCAGAACCTGCAGCAGTTACGGAAGGCCAATGCCCGAAAGTTCGCGGAACAGGAAAATGCTCTGCTGAGCGGATTCGAGAGTCTCCGGAGATGATCCGGCATTCGCGCTCTATCGGCACGCGGCACCGTTAAGCGGGACGTTGTGACGGTCAGGCTGACGGTAAGTCCGCGCAACGAATTCAAGATCTTCAGCAGCTGCGCGGAGTTGCGATGCTGCGAGACAATTGAGTGGGAGTGAGGGGTCTCGCCGTGTGATAGTACGGCGGAACGCCGCGGATTGCAGGGTCGAGATTCAGGGTGAGCCAAAGGTTTCGTGAGCGTCCGCGAAGCCCACGACATCGCCGCTGCGAGTCGTCTTGTGCGAGGCGGGATCCGCGAGGCGCGGCACCGGGCCGGCGGCGGATACTGCCGGTCCGCGATTCGCGAGCCAGAATCCGGCCGCGCCGGCCGCGAGCAAGGCTACGCCGACGATCAGCGGCAGTTTGCGCAGTTTCATGCCGTCCCCAAAAAGCAGATTCGTACCCTGACACGCTATCATGCACGGACGATGAGATCAGTACGATTCCAGGCCTGCGGCGGCGTCACCCTCGCGGCCAGCGTCGGCGGGGAGGAGAGCGCCCCGCCGGTCATCCTCATGCACGGCGGCGGTCAGACCCGTCACTCCTGGGGCACTGCGGCGTGCGAGCTCGTCGAGGCCGGCTTCCGCGTGATCTCGCTCGATCTGCGCGGTCACGGCGAGAGCGACTGGTCGCCCTCGGGCGACTACTCGATGGAGGGCTACGCGAACGATCTGCGCGCGGTCGCCGCGACGCTCGACAAGCCACCTGCGCTGGTCGGCGCATCGCTCGGCGGCATGACGAGCCTCATGGCCGTGGGCGAGATGAAGATGCCGGCGCGCGCGCTCGTGCTCGTGGACGTGGTGCCGAAGATGGAACGCGAGGGCGCGGAGCGCATTGGCGAGTTCATGCGCGCGAATCCCCATGGATTCGCGAATCTCGAGGAAGTGGCGGACGCCGTGTCGCGCTACATCTCGCACCGGCCGCGCCCCTCGAACATCGAGGGTCTGCGGAAGAACGTGCGCATGAAGGACGATGGTCGCCTCTACTGGCACTGGGATCCGAAGATCGCGGAGAAGATGGGTCGCAGCGTACCGGAACGCGAGGGCTTCCTGGAGCGCATGGCGCGAGCCGCGCGTGGCGTACAGGTACCGACGCTGCTCGTGCGCGGCAAGCTGAGCGAGGTGGTGAGCGAAGAGGGCGTGGCGGATCTGCGCCGCCTCATTCCTCATGTCGAGTTCATCGACGTTGCGGGTGCCGGGCACATGGTGGCCGGCGACGACAACGACGCCTTCAACAGCGCGGTGGAGAGCTTTCTCGCACGCTTTCATTGAGTGCACGGCGCGCGCCGCATTCAGGGGAGCGAGCGCGCCACGCGCAGGATCGCCGCGACGCTGCGATCGACGTCCGTCTCCGTGGTGGACCAGCCGCAGACGCTGATGCGCATCGCAGTGCGGCCCTGCCACACCGTGCCGCCACACCAGCAGGTGCCGTCGGCCTGCACGCCATCGATCACCTGCCGCGCGCGCTCCGGTGACCCGAAGGATACGAGCACCTGATTGAGCACGACTTCATTCAGGATCTCGCAGCCCGCTTCCGACAGTTGTCTGGCGAAGCGCGCGGCGGCGCGGCAGCCGCGCTCGATCATCTCGGCGAGCCCGCTGCGGCCGAGCGAACGCAGCGCGGCCCACACCTCGACGCCACGCGCGCGACGCGAGAGCTCCGGCGTGTAATCGGAAGGGTTGCGAAACGGCGTGTCGGTCGGCAGATACTCGGCAGTGATTGCCATCGCCGCCGGCAAGGCCGTGCGGTCCCGCACGAAAGCGAGCCCGCAGTCATAAGGCATGTTCAGCCACTTGTGAGCATCCGTGGACCAGGAGTCCGCCTGCTCGATACCCTGTGCGAGTGGCGCGAGGCGCGGCGGGGTGCGGGCCCACAGCCCGAATGCGCCATCCACGTGCACCCAGGCGCCGGCATCGCGAGCGCGGGCGCAGATCGCGCCGATCGGATCGAAAGCGCCGGTGTTCACCGATTGCGGTGAAACGTCTGGCGCTGACCCCATCCGGCCAGGTGCGCTACGCGCTCAAGACCCCGTACCGCGACGGCACTACGCACATCGTGCTGGAGCCGCTGGATCTGATGGCAAGACTTGCTGCCCTGGTGCCGCCACCGCGGATGCAGCTGACGAGATTTCATGGGGTGTTCGCGCCGCACAGCAAGCTGCGTGCGGCGGTGACACCGGCGCATCGGGGCGTGGGCAGCAAAGGGCAGGGTGATCAGGCCACCGACCCACCCATCACCCCGCGCGACGTGGCCATGACGTGGGCACAGCGCCTGAAGCGGGTGTTTGGTGTCGAGATCAACCCCTGCGCCCGCTGCGGCGGCAAGCTCAAGGTGATCGCGAGCATCGAAGAGCTGCAGGTGATTGCGAGGATTCTGGCGCATCTGCAGAAGACGGCCCCGGATCGGCAGCAAGCCGAGCTGCCCCTCAGAGCGCGGGCACCGCCGACCCAGGCACGACTGATCTGACACCAGAGAGAGAATTCCCCATCACCTGCCGCAACAACCCGTGGCGGGCTCGGGCCGGTTCGTGCCGGAACAGGGTGCGTGGCAAAGGGTGCGGGGATTCAGGCGGGGTAGTGGTGTCGGGCAGATCGGGAGCCAGGAGTCTGGAACTGGTGGACAGCGCCGGAAGGCCCGGAAGGGGGCAATTCAGGCGGCCCTCCTTGGCAAACAGCGCCAGGGCAGGGCGTTTGAAAGTCCTGTCCGCGGAATGATCACCGACGGTGACTGAAATCCAGATTCGGTAAACCCGCGAGGGGTCGGGAAGTGGTCGCATTTCCGGCCACTAATGGAGATATTCGGCTACCAAAATACTGTTTGTACAACTAATATTCCGGCCATGGAACCGGCCAGAATCAGTATCCTCCGGAGCCTGTCGTGACCCCCGCCGCGGCCGAGCCCTTCATGCCGACTGAAGGCGACGCCGTGCTTGATGACCTGGCCTTCGACCTCGCCCGGGAAGCCAGCGAGCTCTCGGCGCAGTTGCACCCGGTCGTGCGGCAGTCTGTTGCCGACCTTGTGCGTTCGATGAACTGCTACTACTCGAACCTGATCGAGGGTCACAACACCCACCCGCGCGATATCGACCGTGCCCTCGCGGCGGACTACTCCAGCGATCCGCATCGTCGCGACCTGCAACTCGAGGCACGCGCGCACATAGAAGTACAGCAGATGATCGATGAGCGAGCCGCCGAACTGCCGCGTCCCCCGATCTCACGTGCATTCATCGAATGGACGCACCGCGAGTTCTGCTCGCGACTGCCTGAGACTCTGCTCGTCTTAGTGAATCCCGATACCGGGGAGCGCGTCCCGGTGGTGCCCGGCGAGTTGCGCACACGCACCGTCGCAGTGGGTCGCCATGTCGCGCCAGCACCCAGGAATCTGCCGGCGTTCATGGGGCGATTCGAGCAGGCCTACGACGCAACGCGACTGACCAAGTCGCGGCAGGTGATCGCCGTCGCGGCAGCTCATCATCGCTTTCTGTGGATTCATCCGTTCCTCGATGGCAACGGTCGTGTTGCGCGCCTGATGTCGCACGCGCTGCTGCTCGACATCGGGATCGGTTCTGCGCTCTGGTCCGTGTCGCGCGGTCTCGCGCGCAACTCGGACGAATACAAACGCCTGCTGATGGCTGCAGATCAACCACGAAAGAGCGATCTCGATGGGCGAGAGGCGTTGTCCCAGGATGCGCTGATCGACTTCTGCCGATTCTTCCTGGAGACCTGTCTCGATCAAGTCCGCTACATGCGCGAGCTGCTCGATCCGTCCGAGCTCCAGCGTCGCATGGAACTGTACGTGCGCGATGAGGAGAGTGCCGAGCGACTGCCGACGCGCAGCTTCGCGGTGCTACGAGAGGCATTGCTCGCGGGCGATCTGGAGCGCGGACGAGTGCCGCTGCTCATCGACACGAGCGAGCGCACGGCGCGTCGCGTGATTTCGGCGCTGATCGAAAGGCGTTTGCTCGTGTCGGGTTCGCACAAGGCGCCGTTGCGGCTGGGCTTCCCGATCGACGTAGTCGAGCGCTGGTTCCCGAAGCTCTATCCGGCGACGTGATGGACAAGGCCAGCGACTGGCAATTCACGAAGCGTTTTCGTCGCAGCGGCTTCGGCTGGCGCGCCAGTCGATTGGCCAGCAAGCGCATCGCCGAGGCGCTCGCGGAAATCCGTGCCGCCGCCCGCCGCGATCCCTTGCTTGCCGCGCACGGCGCGGTCCGATTCCTGGTGAAGCTATCGCCGGCGTTGGAGCAGGTGGATAGTTCCTCGGGCGCGCTGGGTAACGCGGCGCATGCCGCCGTCGACGCGCTCGTGCCCATCATTTCGCGGGCGCCGGCGGATGAGGCAACGCGAGAGGGCTGGCTTGAGCAGCTGTTCGAGGCGATTCAGGACGATGATCCACCCTATCTGGAATCCATGGATGATCGCTGGGGTGATCTGTGCGCGACGCCGGAGATCTCATCGCGCTGGGCCGACCGCCTGACCGATCTCGTCCAGCATGTGAACGCCGAGCGGCGTCGCGGGCAGTACGCGTTCACGCGGGCGGATTCGCTCTGCTACAGCGCCTTGTTTTCCGCGGGCCGACACGATGAGCTGATCAAACTCATCGGCGGTGAGGCGATACACGTCGAGTCTCGTGTGCTGCAACTAGTCACCGGTCTCCTGGGCCTGTACTTGGCGATCAGGCTGATCGCGCCGCTGCCTCTGCCCGCATGGGTGAGAGTGCTGATAGCCGCACTTCTGATTGCGGCCATCGAGCATCACTGGCTCGTCAGTCGTTTCGCGGATGGGCCCTCATGGGCCCCGAGATTCCGCGCTGGGCCCTGATGGCGCTTGGGTTCCTGTTCGGCACCCTGGCCCTGCTCGCGATGAGCTTGCTGGTCCGCGATGCATTGGGGCTCGTGGTGTTGACCTTCTCGCGCCGCGCCGGAGGTTTCATTCTCGGCAACGGCTGGTTGACCTTCGCACTGATCGTCACCTGCACCGGACTCGCGCTGGCAGGCGTACGGGAAGCGGTGAGTGCTCCTCGCGTGCGGCAGGTGGAAGTCGTCCTGCCAGGTCTGGCCGCCGAATTTGAAGGCTATCGCATGGTTCACCTCGGCGATCTCCAAGTCAGCCGCCTCCTGACCCGGTCCTGGCTCGATGAAGTCGTTCGGGCCGTCAACGCCCAACGTCCGGATGCGGTTCTGATCTCCGGGGACCTGATGGACGGCACCCCTGAAGCCCGCGCCAGGGACTCCCTGGTATTGGGCGACTTGCGCGCCCGGGACGGGCTATTCGCCGTACCCGGCAATCACGACTATTTCGGGGACTTCGAGGAATGGCTCTCGAGTCTTCGGAAGCTGGGGTGGCAGATCTGGTGGCGGACCTGGGGAATGCGCTGGACGCGGTGTAGCCGGCCTCGTCCCCAAGGGACATGGGCCGGCGTCATCCCGATTTGACGGAGAGCCATGTCGGAACCACAATGCAACCATTGTGGTGGAGTATGTATGCCTACGACACTTACCCTGAAAAACATTCCCGACGATGTGTATGACCGCCTGAAGGCCTCTGCGGAGGCCAATCGGCGCAGCATGAACAGTGAGGCGATCGTCTGCCTGGAGATGGCGCTGCAGTCGCCGAGGATCACAACCGCCGAACGACTGGAACGAGTGCGGAAGCTTCGCGCCACTTTGCAGAAAGGAAAGTTCCGTGCCAAGGATATTGATGCAATGAAGCGCGAAGGTCGTCCGTGATCGTGGTGGATTCCAACGTCCTGGCGTACCTGCTTCTGCCCGGTGAACATACGGCTCACGCGGAGGCATTGCTGGAACGCGAGCCGCAGTGGGCGGCGCCTGTCTTGTGGCGAAGTGAGTTCCGCAACGTGCTGGCGGGGTATCTGCGACGCAAGACACTGACCTTCACCCAGGCTTGCACACTGCAGCGCGAGGCAGAAGATTTGCTTGCAGGCGCAGAATTTGAAGTGGAATCGAGCTCGGTACTGGAACTGGTCCGGGACAGCGATTGTTCAGCGTATGACTGCGAGTTCGTGGCGCTCGCGATGAAGTTGGGCGTCATGCTCGTAACGCTCGATACAAGACTCTTGAGAACCTTTCCAAAGTACGCGATATCGCTCGCAGCCCGAGAGGGAAAGTCATGAAAGCACGATGAGATGAGGTGAGGATGGGGATTTCGCCAAAGACTCGACTCTTCTCGACACCCGCCGCGTCCCCGCGACCAGCTCCTCGCGATGCACGACATCCCGATCCGCTGAACCAAACTGCCGGGCCGACGCCCACTCTCGCCTCAGTCGCCCTGCCGACCCCCGGCCAGGATCGCAAGCGTCGCCGGATCCTGCCGGCCGGCAAAATACTTGCTCAACGCCGCGACAAGGATCGGGTCGGCCGGCGCCACCTGCAAAAAGAGCGTGAGACAGGAACGCAACTTCTGCGCGTCGACGTCACCGAGTATCCGCTCGGCACTCAACCCGTCATGCGCATTGAGTGCCGCCACACATTCCCGCAGCCGAGTTCCAAGAACAGGATGCGCGAGATACGCCTTCGCTTCCGCCAATGATCGGATGGCATAGCGCCTGGACATCGGACTCGAGCCCAGCCCCGCCACTTGCGGCAACACGTACCAGCTCCAATGAGTCTCCTTCAGTCCCGCCCGCAGCTCGGCGAGCGCGCACTCATAGCTGGCCTCCTGGGCGTCAAGAAACCGCTTCAGATCAAAAGGGTCGCTGGCCTGCTTCACATTCTGTCCCGTCCACGGCCGACCAACCAATACTCCCGGCGCGCCAGTACGGCGCCCTCGGTTTCAAATGCGAAAAGCTCCACATCCCTGCCTCCCACTCTGCCGCATCAAAATCCATCGACCAAGTCCACGGATTCCCCGCGCCAAACCATTCTTCTTCTCGCGGCGCCCAGCGCCGAACAGCCTCAGCGCATTCGATTCGTCCTGCGCGGACGGTCGCTCTTGCTGGTCACGGCCAACGCGCGCCGCCTCTCTTTCAAAGCGATCCGTCTGACTTTTCTCTGGCTCTCCGCTGTTCGCTCTACGCGCTCCGCCCTCCACCCGAACCTTCCGGCCTCCAAATCCCAACCTCCCTTTGCCTGCTCTTCTCACCCTGCCACCCCGTTCTCGCGGTCAACGCCCTCCGTTGCTCACTCCCGCGCCCAGAGCGGCGCGCTCGTTCCTCTACTCGGCAGAAGTTCGCCTGCAATTTCGGCGGGCGAAGCGTTGACCGCTGCGCTGCGCGGTGACGCCCCCTGCGCGCAGGCAAGCCGCCTGCGAAAGCGAACGAAGGGGAACGAACATGAACAGCATCACCGGACGGCCGCGCGCCCTGACAGACAGTCAGGTCGCCGAAATCCTCGCCTGGGCGGCGACCCGCAAGACCGTCGCCCCAGGTAGCCCGAGAGTACGGCGTCTCGCGCACTGTCATCCGCCGCAGCGGCTACTACAAGCAGGCCTCGCGAGAGCGCCTCCCGGAGCTGCGCGCCGAACGCGCCCGGCGCCAGGCGGAGCTCGAGGCTCGCGCCCCGGTGTGAGCCTTCCGGGGCGCGCGCCCCGCCTTTTTTTGGTTCTTCTCCCGTTTCCGGGGAGAGGTGAAGCGAACGGCCGCCACTGTTGACGTGGGTGTTGCGAAACATCCATGTGAGCAGGATTCAGGCGGCCCTCCTCGGTAAACCGTGCCAGGGCAGAGCGTTTGAAAGTCCTGTCCGCTGCGGTGGGCATCGCAGTTCCCGGTGAGCCTCGCTACGATCCGATCGGTCGCACCGGTGATGAACCGCCGAGCGGGCCGGAGACGCATGCGGCGCTCCACGACTGTTGGAGCTACTGGGAGCTCAACCGCTGCACGGCGGACAAACCCAAGCCGGCTCAGGCGCTGCTGGCCTACGTCAGCAAGCGGTTCCTCGATCCGTCGTATGTGTACCCTGAGGGATACAAGGTGCGGCCCTTGGAGCCGGCGGGTTCCGTGCCGGCGGCCGAGGCCTGAGGAGCAGGAGCAAGCGAATGGAGATCCACATCGTCGATCACACCGGGGGGGCGCGCGCGGCGCGCGGCCTCGCCATCGTCATCGACGTATTCCGTGCGTTCTCGCTTGCGGCGCATGCTTACGCGCGCGGCGTCACGGCGATCGTGCCGGTGGCGGCGATCGAGGATGCGCGCGCGCTCAAGCAGGCGCATCCCGATTGGCTGCTGCTCGGCGAGCGCCATGCGCGACCGCTCCCGGGTTTCGATGGCGGCAATTCCCCGGCGCATCTCGAGCGCTTCGAGCTCGCGGGCCGCATGCTGATCCACACGACGCATTCGGGGACGCAGGGGCTCACGGCGGCAACGGGTGCGGATGAGGTGCTGACGGGTGCGTTGGTGAACGCCGCGGCGATCGTGCGCTACATCCGTGCGCGCACGCCGCGGGTCGTGACGCTGGTGCGGATGGGTCAGGAGGCGGTGGCGCGCTGCGAGGAGGACGATCTTTGCGCGGAGCTGCTCGCCGCGCGCCTGCGCGGCGGATCGCCTGATGTCGGCGGTTTGCGCGAGCGATTGCGGCGTGCGCCGAGCGCGGCGAAGTTCTTCGATCCGGCCTGCGACTGGGCGCCGGAGCGCGACTTCGAGCTGTGCACCGAGGTCGATGTCTTCGACTTCGTGCTGCGGCTCGATCGCAACGGCATGCCCCCGAAGCTGCGGCGCATCGACGTGCCGGCCGGGCGCATGGACGCCGACCCTTGCGGCCCCGTGGCGGATCGAACAAAGTAGCGCCAAATCGGCTGGGCGGGCGCCGGCTCATACGTCACATAGAGGTGATCATGATCATCAACAGGGTTTCAATCGTTGCGTTGTTCTCGGGGGTGGCGTTCCTCGTTCCGGCGCTGGCCGCGCAGAACCCAGCCGATTACCAGCCGGGCGAGAGGTGGAACGTGACCACCTCGATGACGATGGAGGGCATGAGCCTGCCGTCCCGGACCATCGAGGTCTGCAAGCCGAAGGACAGCCAGGATGCGGCGCCGACGCCCGAGGACAGCAACTGCAAGCTCGTGGACCACAAGGTCAGCGGCAACAAGACGACAGGTCGCATTGTCTGCACCGGCAAGGACGAGATGGAGGGCACGTTCGAGGGCATCATCGACGGGCCGGACCACTATCGCGGCAAGATGATCATGAAGGCCGCCGGTGGCGAGATGACGATGACCTATGCAGGCCGTCGCCTGCCGGGTGAGTGCGATGCCGGGGAGATGGAGCGCAAGGGTCGGCAGGCGCTCGCCAAAGTACAGGGCGACATGGCCAAGATGTGCCGGGAGAATGCCGAGAAGAAATACGGGCTCGGCTACGCAATGTTCGTCGGCAGGGATGCCCTCTGCAAGGATCCGAAGGACAAGCGGACGTTTTGCGCCAACGTACAGGGCTACGAGGCGGTGGATTTCCTGACGCGGCACCAGAACGATCCGTCGACGGGTCGGCCGGCCTGGGAACAGGTGGCACCGTACTGCGGTGTCGATGCGCAGGGGAAGGTGGACGAACTCTGCAGGAGCGCCGAGGGCGACGGGCAGTGGGAGTTCCTCGCGGCACACTGCCCGGCCTTGTCCGCGCAGTTGGCGCAGCGCGAGTGCGCCGGCCGCAGCTACACGACATTCCCCGTGGCGGAGAAGTACCGCACGTTCTGCAGCCTCTACGGGTCCGCCCAGGCAGAGCAGAACGGTGGGCCCGGCGGTGCCATGCCGGCGCAGGAAACTCGGCAGCCGCAGGAGTCACAACCGAAGTCCGTGACCGACAAGGCCAAGGAATCGGTGAAGAAGCTGCGCGGCCTCCTGGGCCGCTGAGGGCCACGGGCACGGATCGCACGACCCGGCCGAATCTGTCGGTGCGAGTGCGATCCTGCCTCGTCGCGGTGCTGTTGCTCTTGCCGCTCGCCACGGGCGGCACGACGCTACCGACCGATGCCTATCCGGGCGCCGCGGCGTCGTACATCGTCGTCGCCGACGGTCGACCGCTCTGGATGCGTGCGGTGGACCAGCCGCGCCAGCCGGCGTCGCTCGCCAAACTGCTCACCGCCCTGGTGCTGCTCAAGGACGGTTGGCAACCCGATGCCGGGATCACGACCAGTGCGGCCGCGGCGGCCGTCGGCGGTTCGCGTCTCGGCCTGCGTCGTGGCGAGCGCCTGCAGGCGCGCGATGCTTTGACGGCGTTGCTGGTGCGCTCGGCGAACGACGCCTGCGTCGCGCTCGCCGAGCATGCGGCCGGTACGCTCGCCGCGTTCGCCGAGCGCATGAACGCGCGTGCGGCCACGCTCGGCATGAGCGATTCGTACTTCGTGCATCCATGCGGCCTCGATGCTCCCGGGCAGCGCAGCTCGGCGCGTGACCTGCTGCGCCTCGCGGTCGCCGCGATGGCGCAGCCCGAGATCGCACGCACCGTGGCGCTGCGCGAAGCGGTCGTGACGAGCAGTGCCGGCCGGCGCTTCACCATGCACAACGGCAACGCGCTCCTCGGCCGCCTCGACGGCATCGTCGGCATCAAGAGCGGCTATACGAGCGGCGCCGGCAAGTGCGTGATCGCGCTCGCGCGGCGTGGCGGGCACGAGGTCTGGCTGGTGATGCTCGACGCGCCCAATCGATGGTGGATGGCGGATGGCCTCATCGAGGCAGCCTTCGGCCAGCTCGAGCGCGAGGAAGCCGTGCGATGAAGCCAGTGTGGCGCCGGATCGTGGCCGTCGCGCTGGTTACCATGATTTGCGTCGTGTACCTGCCCGCGCTCGGAGCCAGTTTCCAGTACGACGACTTCCTCGTCATCGTGCGCGACACGCGCGTCCAGTCCTTCGCTGCCTGGTGCGCGTCGATGCCCGGCATGCGTCCGTTACTCAAGCTGAGCTACGCCTTCAACCACGAGTTGGGCGGTGGCGTGCGGGGCTTTCGTCTTCTCAACATCGCGATCCATGCGGTCAACGCGGTGCTGGTTCTGTGGCTGCTGGAGCGCCTGTCGCGACGCCATGGCCTTGGCGAACGCGCGGCGCTCGGCGTCGCCGGCATCGCGGCGCTGGTGTTCGCGCTGCATCCGGCGCAGACCGAGGCTGTGACCTACATATCCGGCCGCTCGAGCGCGCTCTCCGCGCTCGGAGCGCTCGCGGCGCTTGCGGCCTGGCTGCGCGGCGCGCGTTGGTGGGCGGCGGTCTTCTTCGCGTTGGCGGTGGCGACGAAGGAAGCGGCGGTGGTGCTGCCGCTCGCCATGCTGCTCTGGTGGGCAACGTCTCCTCCCGCGGAATCCGCGACGAATGCGCGGGCGTGGCGCTCGGCGTTGCCGTTGCTGCTCGTGGGTGTCGCGCTGGGCGCAGCGCTCCTCGCCATCGCGCCGTTTCGCGAGCTGCTCGCCGAGAGCCTCGTGCGGCGCAGTCCATGGCAGAACCTGCTCGTGCAATCCGAGGCGCTGCCCTATCTCGCCGGGCAACTGCTGCGCCTCCACGGGATGAACGCCGATCCGGATCTGCCACTCCCTACGGCGCTCGCCCCTTTCGTCGCGTTGCGCCTCGCGATTCTTGCTGGACTGATCGCCAGCGCCATCGCGTTGCGTCGCCGCCAGGGCGCGCTCGCCTTCGGTGTGTTGTGGTTCTTCATCTGGCTGCTGCCGACGCACTCGTTGCTGCCGCGCGAGGATCCGGCCAACGATCGGCAACTCTACCTGGCACTGGTCGGCCCGGCATGGCTCCTTGTCATCTGCGGCTGGCAACTGCTGCGACGCCTGCATCTGCCGCATGGTGCGGTGACGGTGCTCGCTGCGGTGACGGCATTGATAATGTCGGGCGCACTCGCGCAGGCCACGTGGGCGCGCAATGCGGCCTATCGAACGGAGATTGCCTTCTGGGAAGCGACAGCGGCGCTCTCGCCCCGCAAGGCGCGCGTCCTCAACAACCTCGGCCACGCCTACGCGCTCGCGTGCCGCGACACGGAGGCGCGGCGGATGTTCGAGCGTGCTGCCGCGCTCGATCCGGATGATTTCCGCCCGCGCGTCAACCTGCACCTGCTCGAGCGGGGTGCGTTGTTCCCCGAGGGCGAGCGCCACTGCTTTTGAGCACGCCGTTCAAGCCTGCGCGTCGTGCGACATGCTGGCGTCCCGCGAAGTGGTGCAAGAGCGATACTTTCCCTCGACACCGTATGACCAGTCGTCATTGCCGAAATCAGGGGTGGCTCGGGCAGTTCAGGCAGATCGGTCTTTTCGGTAAGTGAAAGGATCTGCAGAGGAGGTCGCTCACCAGCCGCCCGCGCGCGCTACGATGCAATAACGGGTTCACGGAAAGAGGGGAGACTGTGACGATGAACCGCCGCCAGCTCATCCGCACCGCCCTTGCGACGGGCCTTCTCGCCACGACACGCACGCGCGCGGCAGGCGCCGCGCCGACGAAATTCCGCGACGACCCGTTCACGCTGGGCATCGCCTCGGGCGAACCGACGGCGGACCGGGTGGTGCTCTGGACGCGCCTCGCGCCCGAGCCGCTCGCCCCGCTCGGGGGGCTGACCGCGCCGTTCATCCCCGTCGACTGGGTGCTCGCCGAGGACGAGCGGCTGCAGAAGGTCGTGCGCTCGGGCACGGCCTACGCGACACCCGACTGGGCCTACTCCATCCACGTCGAGATCATCCGCCTCGATCCGGGCCGCACCTACTGGTATCGCTTCACCGCCGGCGGCGTGCAGAGCCCCATCGGCCGCACGCGCACGGCGCCCGCCGCGGGCGCCGCCCTCGATCGCCTGCGTTTCGCGGTCGCGTCCTGCCAGCAGTACGAGCACGGCTACTACGGCGCCTACCGCCACATGCTCGACGACGACCTCGATTTCATCGTGCACGTCGGCGACTACATCTACGAAGAAAGCTGGGGCGTCGCGCCCTTCGTGCGCCAGCACCCGCAGCGCGAGGTGTACACGCTCGACGACTACCGCGCGCAGTACGCGCTCTACAAGCAGGACCCCGACCTGCGTGCGGCCCACGCGGCCTACCCGTGGTTCGTCACCTGGGACGACCACGAAGTCGAGAACGACCACGCGGGTGATCACTCGATCAACGGGGACGACCCCGCCTGGTTCCACGAACGGCGTGCCGCAGCCTATCGGGCGTATTACGAACACCAGCCGCTGCCGCGCCGGGCCATGCCTTTCGGCGCGGGCCTGCGACTGCACACGGGCGTGCGTTTCGGCGACCTCGCGAACCTGATCCTGCTCGATACCCGCCAGTACCGTTCGGTGTGGCGCTGTCCCCCGCCGCCCGAGCGGTACAAGGTGCTGGCGGATTGCCGGACTCGGGGCTCGGACGGGGAAACGATGCTCGGCGAACGCCAGGAGCGCTGGTTCGACACCCAGCTCGCGACGAACCGCACCCGATGGAGTTTCGTCGCGCAGGGCGTCGTGATGAGCCACATCGACGAGCAGCCCGGGCCGGGGCGGCGCTACTGGCCCGATGCGTGGAATGGTTATCCGGCCGCGCGCCAGCGGCTGCTCGACACCTTCACGCGTCGCGAGACGACGAATCCGGTGATCCTGAGCGGCGACATCCACAGCTTCCTCGTCGGCGGCATCAATGCGACCTCCGACGACCTCTCGACCCGGATGCTCGCCTCGGAATTCGTCACCACCTCGATCTCCTCGCAGGGCATGCCCGAAGAGCGCATCGAGGGTTTCAGGCGCGAGAACCCGAATCTCCTTTTCGGCACCAGCGCTTCACGCGGTTACCTGCGCCTTGCCCTCACGCCGAAGCGCCTCGAGACCGACCTCGTCGCGATGGAGCGTACCGATACGCGTGACACCGCACGCAAGACCCTCGCAACTTTCGTGGTCGAGGACGGCGTCGCAGGTCCCGTGCGCGCCTGACGCCGCAGGATACGGTTCTCGGGCCAGGGCGACTTGCGCAGTTGCGGCTCGACGAACCGTTCGGCCTGCGCCTCACCTTCGCGCGCTTCGTCGGTGCATCTCTGGACCGAGCTCATGCGCTCGCTCACGCGCCGCGGCCAAGGTGCCCGGCTCAAAGATTCTCCGCTTCGATCCCGCTGTCCATCCAGTAACGCTTCGGGTCGGCGGGATCGACGTACACCGTGATCGGGTCGCCGATCCGGAATTTCTTCCCCGGGTTGCCGTTCAGCAAGTGGCTCTTGTACCTGGTCACATTGCCGCGCTCATCCACGCAGCGCGCCTTGATCCGCCATTCGCTGTGATGCCCGCTGCGGCTGATCTTGACCACCTCGGCCTGCAGCGGCCTGCCATTTCTGCGCAACCAGTCGGCTTCGAGCGCCTTTCGCTGCCCGTACTTCGCAAACAGCAGCGCGTGCGTGGTGGCCATCAGCGCCATGAAGCCGACCGACCAGCCGAAGATCTCGCGCTCCCGGCCGCCGTCATCCCCGGCGAGCAGCCAGAGGCACAGCAGCCACAGCCCGAGGCCGAGTACGATGAAGAACAACCGGCCGGTCTCGTACTTGCGCATGCAACACCCCGCACGTCGAAGGCTCACCAAGGAGCATGATGCCAGTCCGCTCCCGCATCCGGAACGCGGCTGCCACTTGCCGCGGCACGCTGTGAAATCGATCCTTGCCAGGCCCACCCGGCTGCCACAGACTTCTCCCTCATGTCCCCGGCTCTTGCGCCTGAAGTCGATCTCCGCCGCCGCCGCCTGCTGCGGTGGCTCGCCGTGGGGCCGGCCGCCCTGTCGCTCGGACTGAGGGATACGCTGGCCCGCGCTGGCGACGGGCTGCGGGAAGGCCTGGCCGCGCCGCGTACGCTCAGTCTCGTCAGCACGCACACGGGTGAACGGCTGAGCGTGCGCTACTTCTCGGCCGGCCGGTACGTTCCGGACGCGCTCGAGCGCCTGTATCGCCTGCTGCGCGACCACCGCACCGGCGATGTGTCACCCATCGATCCGCGCCTCTTCGACCAGCTGCATGCGCTCGCAAGTTGCGCCGGGTGTGCGCCCCGCTACGAGATCATCTCCGGCTACCGCTCGCCGGCGACCAACGCGCGCCTCAGGGCGGCCAGCAGCGGCGTGGCGAGGCGCAGCCTGCACATGGAAGGCCGCGCGATCGACGTGCGTCTTCCCGGTGTCGATTGCGCGCGGCTGCGCGACCTCGCCCTCGACATGGGCGCCGGTGGCGTGGGCTATTACGCGAAGTCGGATTTCGTGCACCTGGACACCGGCCGGGTGCGCACGTGGAGCGGCTAGGGCTCGAGGCCGTAGAGATCCTGCAGGAACAGCACGCTGCCGTCCTCGCGGGCGATGGCCGTGCCGTACACCAGATACACGCGAACCGGTTCACGCAGGTCCACGCGCAGCGGCGCATTGCCCTGCATCGCCGCGGCGATGCGTTCGGGTGTCCACTGCGGATCGTCCTGCAGCACGAAGCGCGCGAGCGCCGCGGGATCGCTGACGCGGATGCAGCCATGGCTGTAGGCGCGCCGGGTGTGTGTGAACAGGTCGCGCGCGGGCGTGTCGTGCAGATACACGTTGTGCGGGTTCGGCATCACGAACTTCACGCCGCCGAGCGCATTGTCCGGACCGGGGCGCTGCCGGATGCGGGCGCTGCCAGCCTCCACGGCAGCCAGTGATGCCGCGTCGTGAGGCAGCCGCCGGCCCGCCCCGTCGAGGATCTCGTAGTGATTGCGATCGAGATACCCGGCATCGCGACGCGCCTTGGGCAGCAGTTCGCGGCGTGCGATGCCTTGTGGCACGTCCCAGTACGGTCGGAAGATCACGTGCGTCAGGTCTGCCGCGAAGGTGGGCGTGTGCATGTTCCGCACCGCACTACCCACCACAACGTCGATCTGCAGCAGCGCGGCTTCGGCGCTGGCCATGTCCGGTAGCGCATACAACCGAAAACGCGGAATGTTGATGAAGATGGCGCGCCGGTAGGGGTTGGGTGGCAGCTCGCGCCAGCGCCGGAGTGTGCTCTGGATCTGTCGTACGCGTTGCATCAGTGGCGTCGTCAGTGCCTGCCAGGTGTCGCGTCCCAGTACACCGTCGACGTCCAGTCCGTGGCGCTCCTGGAAGACCTCGAGTGCGGCAACCAGGCTCTCGTCGAGCGTGTCATCTGCGGCCACGGGTGCGACCGGGTCGGCTGGCAGGTCGCCGAGCGCGGTGAGCAGTTCCCGCAGCCGGGCCGCACCAGAGTAGGGCTCGCCGGGCTTCAGCGATTTCGCAGGAAGCGGCGGCAGCGCGGTCAGCGCCGGACGGCGCGCCAGCTCTTCGTAGCGCGGCAACGCCTGCTCCAGCAGCCGGAAGTGACTCAGCGTCTGCGGCGATATCCCCGTCGCTGGCGCAGCGGCTGCCGCGTCGGCGAGAGGCAGCATGGCTCCGGCGAGCAGCACCGGCATGCGGCGGAGCACGCGGCCGGGGAGAAGGCGCAGGATCAGCCGCGCCGCCGCTGTTCGTGCTGCGCCTGGCACGGCCGGCAGCGCTTGGCAGTGGGCCATGCCTCGAGCCGCGCTTCGGGGATGACGGTGTCGCATTCCACGCAGCGCCCGTAGCGGCCGGCAGCCAGACGCTGCCGGGCCTGCTCCACGTCCGCCAGTTCACGCGCGTCACGCTCGATTTCGGCCACGCCCGTTTCGAGCACTGTCTGGGCAATCGCCTGGTCCTTGGTGTCGCGCACCATCTGGCCGGCGAGCAGGGCATAGCGATCGGCGTCCACGCGCAGCAGCGTGGTGCGGATCTCCTCTTTGAGGCGCGTGGCCAGGGCGTCCAGGCGGGCGGCATGCGCCGCGCGTTCGGGGTCTGCAATTGGGCTGGTCATGATCGGATTAGGTCCTGTCTCTCCATTCATTTGCAATGGTTTGCGTCCAATTCTACGGGTGCTTCGGGTTTTTGGCTGCGTCAGGCGCACCCGGGAGAGTTGAGCAGGTAGGCGGAGTTGAGGCGCCGCGCTCTCTGCGGCGCTTGCAAATAGTAGACTCAAATCCCGGTCACCAAGATTCCGCAATCGGTTAGCGGCATTCGAGGATCATCACGCCGGCTATTGACTCCAGTGAATCGCGCCGTACAGCGCGGGCGCCCTGCCGTCGCAGTATTGTTCGAAGCGCAGGTCGATCGCGGTCAGCGTCGACCCATCGTAGGTGACGCTGTCGACGACGAACCAGCCGGCCAGCCTGTTGCAGCCGCGACCTTTGCCGACCCAGGTCAGCCCGCCTTTGACGGGGTTGTGGAACGGATGGCGCTTTAGGTCGCCGTAGTAGCCTGCCTCCAGGCGGCTCAACGTATTCATGCCCTGGAAGTCGCCGCTCCAGTCTTCATCGCCCCTGATCGAGATATTGAGCCATGCCGCGGTCGAGTTGACAGTGATCTGGCTGTCCATTGGTGTGTAAAGGTAGCTGCCGCCGGCGCCGATGTACTCGCCAGGCTGGCTTTCCAGGTAAACGAAATTGCCCGATGCCGGCGTCACGCCGTCTGCCGGCTGCCACAATCCCGCCGGCGGAGGCGCGATCGGGCCTGGCGGCACCGTTGCATCATTGACGTCCCAATGGATCGCGCCGTGCAGTGCCGGCCCGCCGCCTTCGCAATGTTGCTCGAAGCGCAGGTCGAATGCGAGCAGTGTCGATCCATCGTAGGTGACGTTGTCGACGACCAACCAGCCGGTCAGCTCATTGCAGGCACGCCCCTCACCGATCCAGCTCATACCGCCTTTGGCGGGGTTGTGGAACGGATAGCGTTGGAGCTCGCCGTAGTACCCCACCTCCAGGCGGCCCAACGAGTTCATTCCCCGGAAGTCGCCTGTCCAGCGTTCATCCCCGGTGACGGAGACCCGGAGACTCGCCCCGGTCGAACTCGCCGAGATCACGCTGTCCGCGAGCGTATAGAGATAGTGTTCACCCAGACCGATGAAGTCACCCGGCTCGCTTTCCAGATACACGTAGTTGCCGGTGGCGGGAGTATTGCCCGCAGCTGGCTGCCATAGGCCCGCGGGTGGTGGCTCGACCGGACCGGGCGGGACGGCCGAGTCAGTGGCGTCCCAGTGGATCGCGCCGTGCAGTGCGGGCCCGCCGCCTTCGCAATGCTGCTCGAATCGCAGGTCGATCGTGGCGAGCGATTCGCCATCGTAGGTCACGTTGTCGACGACGAACCATCCGGAGATCGCGTTGCAGCCGCGTCCTTCGCCGGACCAGCTCAGCCCGCCTTTGACAGGATTGTGAAACGGGAAGCGCCGGAGATCGCCGTAATAGCCGGGCTCGAGGCGGCTCAGCCACATCATGCCCCTGAAATCCCCGCTCCAGCCTTCATTGCCGCTGACCGAAACCGACAGTCGACCTCGCGCTTCGAACACCGTGATCAGGGAATCCGTCAACGTATAGAGATAGTTCCCGCCGGCACCGATGTAGTCGCCCGGCTGGCTTTCGAGGTAGATGAAGTTGCCGGACGCCGGCGTGACGCCTGCCGCGGGTTTCCAAAGTCCCGCCGGTGGCGGCACGACCGGGCCCGGCGGGCTCGTCGTGTCACTCGCGTCCCAGTGTATCCGGCCGTGCAGCGCGGCTGTCCTGCCCGGGCAACGTTGCTCGAATTGCAGATCGATCGCGGTCAGGGTCGCGCCGTCGTATGAAACGCTGTCGATGATGACCCAGCCCTCGACCCCACTGCAGCCGCGCCCCTCGCCACTCCAGCGCAATCCTCCAACTGCCGGATCGTGGGCCGGGTATCCCCCGAGGTTGCTGAAGGAGCCTGGTTGCAGTTCGCTGTAGGAGTCAGGTAGCTGGAAATCTCCTGACCACGATTCATCACCGGCGATCTGAATGGTCAAGAGTGCGCGATCCGCCGTGACCAGGATCTCGGCATTGGCCTTCGTGTAGTTGTAGTCCAGCCCGCCGCCAATATAGTCACCGGCGTCGCTTTCAAGCTGGATGAAACTCGGCTGCCCTGCAGGTGGAGGAGGCGGTGGCGGAGGCGGAAGCGGAGCGGGGGCCGGAGCCGGAGCCGAAGGCGGTGACGGGTTCGACCCTGACCCGCCTCCGCCACAAGCCGTCATGAGCATGAGGCAGGCAATCGTCAGCCAACGCAGGATCGAGCGATCAACCATATTCGGCACGCTCCATATCCTCTGTTTCACGCGACACTTGTCACTTTTCAAGAGGCAGCATCATCTTGCCACAGGCGTGCGCACCGCGTGCAACAAAGACAAGGCTCCGGGAGAAGCGGGTGCCGGGACAACCATTTGCCTGCGCTCACGAACAGCCCGCTCGCCCGGGGTGGCCATGCGCGCGGTGAGCGGCAAGATCGGCGAGCTGCCCGGAAGCCGATCCAGGGCGGGGCGCCGCCGGTTCGGCGAGGTGCGTGATTGCGCCGGTCAACCGCTCGAAGTACATGCCGGGCGGCTGCGCATCGACGAAGCCACTCGATCAACATTGGCGGAAATGTGAGAATCGCCAGCCGCTGCAAGGGCATCCCTGTCGGAACTGATCGCGCGGAATCGCGGATCGATCGTCGACGACATGCCGCCGACGGCGACGAACTGATCATGGGGCCTCGATCGTGTTGCGCTACCATGGCGGGCATCGGAGTCCTCTTTTCGTCTGCTCGAGGAGCTTTCCCATGTCATACCGGTCGATCATCACGGTTCTCGTCACGTGCGCGGCAGCGCTGTTCACGGCGCCGCAGTCTGCCCAGGCGGCCGCGGAGGCGCGGCCCGTCGTGCTCAAGGCGGCTCACCTGTTCGACGGCGTGACCGGACGACTGACCGACGGCGCGGTCATCGTCGTGTCGGGCGGGAAGATACAGGCGGTCGGCGCGTCGGCCGCGACGCCACCCGGCGCGCAGGTCATCGATCTCGGCGATGCAACGCTCATGCCCGGGATGATCGACTCGCACGTGCACATGGGTGGCGAGAGCGTCGACAACTGGTACCTGGGCTTCTACCAGGAAATCATGCGATTCCCCGCGGAGCGCGCCATCTACGCGACGAAATATGCGAAGGAGACGCTCGAAGCCGGATTCACGAGCGTGCGCGACCTTGGCTCCACCGACTACATCTCGGTCGGCTTGCGCAATGCCATCAACGCGGGAGCCGTTCCCGGCCCGCGCATGCTCGTAGCCAACTACGCGATCGGATCCACCGGCGGCCACGCCGACCAGGATCCGTATCCACCCCATCTGATTCCGCCCGCCGGTCCCGTGCAGGGCGTATGCAACGGCGCCGACGAGTGCCGGGCGGCCGTGCGCTACCAGATGAAATTCGGTGCCGACGTCATCAAGGTCATGCCGTCGGGTGGTGTGCTGTCGCTCACCGATCCGGTCGACGTGCCGGAACTGACCCAGGAGGAGATCGACGCCATCGTCTCCGAGGCGCACACATGGCACCGGAAGGTTGCGGCCCATTGCCACGGCGATCTCGCGGCGAGGATGGCCATCAAGGCCGGAGTCGATTCGATCGAACACGGTACGTTCCTCGCGGACGACACGCTGCAACTGATGAAGCAGAAGGGCATCTATCTCGTGCCGACACTGTTCGCGGGCGAGTGGGTGGGCGAGAAAGCCGACACGTTCCCGCCGGCGATCCGCGGCAAGGCGATCGCGGCCGCGGCGGCCATGCAGCAGATGTTCCAGCGCGCGGTGAAGATCGGTGTACCGGTGGCCTTCGGCACCGACTCGGCCGTCGAACCGCATGGTCTCGACGCGCGCGAGTTCGCGCTGATGACGAAGAACGGGATGCGCCCGGCCGACGCGCTGATGGCGGCCACGGCCAACGCAGCGAAACTGCTCGGCATCGACAAGACCACGGGCACGATCGAAGCCGGCAAGGACGCCGACATCGTCGCGCTGCCCGGCAATCCGCTCGAGGACATTCGCGCAACCGAGCATCCGATGTTCGTCATGAAGCAGGGCGTGGTCTACGTCGACAGGGCGCACTGACGGTGCGGGAGGCGAGACCCTCGTGGATACCATCACGGTGCGACAGGCGACAGTGGGCGACGTCGAGGCGGTCGCGGCTGGAACGGCGGGAGTCCGTCATTCTCGTTGCGTCGGACGGGAAAGTACGCGTTGTCGGATTCTGCCAGCTCTATCCCACGCTCTGCTCGGTCGATGAGGCTCCCATCTTCGCGCTCTTACGAACCTGCCGGCGCAGGCCCTGTACGAATCGCAAGGCTGGGTACGCGACATAGCGTTCCACACGTATTGCCGCCACATCCGCGCCTCGCCGGGGGGCAACCGGTGAAGCCATTCAGGCTTGCGGGAGCCAGGTACCGCCCACTCCTGCAGCGTGTTTGCAATCCGATGCAACTTTCACTCGTCGACGCGGTCTAACCGGCACGTTCGCCTCGGGTCGTCCGGGCGATTCACATCCACGGAGAGCCGCGATGAAGGCAACCAGCCTTTCCTTGTCGGCGCTGCTCGCCAGCGTCCTTTTCACTGCCCCGTTCGGTGCATCGGCCGCAGCACCTGCCCATGAGGAATACGTGGCCCATCTGCAAAGCATGAATCACGATGCGGCCGGAAGCGCGACCACCGGCGAGGTGCGATTCACGATCAACGGCGACGAAGTCACGATCGACATCCGCGTGCATGGGGCGCCGCCCGACACGGTGCACTGGCAGCATTTTCACGGCTTCGCGACCGGGCAGGCGGCGAGTTGCCCGACCGCTGCTGAAGACATCAATCACGACGGAATCGCCGACCTGATCGAAACCGGAAAGGCGTCGGGTACAACGATGGTGCCGTTCGACAGTGAACCGGCCGCGATGGACGTCGCGCATGGAACCTATCCGAAAGCAGACGCGCACGGCGCCTACCACTATCGTCAAACCGTCTCGCTGAAGGCGCTGGATGCCGCGTTCGCGAAAGCTTTCCCGGGTCAGCAGCTCGATCTCGACAAGCGCGTCGTCTTTATCCACGGCGTGCCGGCCGGGCAAGCGCTGCCGGCCTCGGTGGCTTCGCTCGGGTCGATTCCCGCCCAGGTCACTCTGCCGATCGCGTGCGGAAAGATCGAACGCGCTGCAGCCAGGCCTGCGGATTGATCAGACGCATCACTGCACTACCGGCAACACTACGGCGCTCGCGGTCGCGCCACCGAAGGCAATGGACTGCGTCGCTTTCCGGTAGTCGTCCGGCTTCGCATACATGATGTTGTCGACCCAGGTCTGCGGGTTGCGGTCGTACAGCGGGAACAACGTCGACTGCACCTGCACCATGATGCGGTGGCCCGGCAGGAACACGTGATTCACGTTGGGCAGCGTCCAGTGATAGTGCTCCACCTTGCCGGGCACGAGCGGTGCCGGCACGGCGAAGCTCTTCAGGTAGCGGCCGCGGAAGATCTCGATGCCGATCGGCAATTCGTAGCCGGCCATCGAGGGCTTGCTGCCCTGTGCGGCGGGTTCGGGGACATCGTCGGGATAGACGTCGATGAGTTTCACCACCCAGTCGCTGTCAGTGCCGCTGGTCGCGGCGAACAGTTCGACCTCGGGCGCGCCCATGATATGCACCGCTTTCGTGAGCGGCGCGGACTTCCAGCTGGCGACGTCCGGGCGATCCGTGACGAAGCGCTGATCGTGTACCAGCCACGGCTTCCACTGCAGCGGATCGCTCATGTCGATGGGGCGCGGAATGAACGGCACGGGATGCGCCGGATCGCTCACGTACTCGTAGCGACCGCTCGCTGCCGGCTTCTCGAATGTCACCATGCCCTGTGCCGCGAGGTAGACCGGCGTCGGCTTGCCCACCGGCCAGTGCTGTGAGATCTCCCACTCGTTGATGCCGGTCGCGTAGGTGAGCACCGGCGGCGTGTGCGGATCCGGGCCGCCCTTCAGCCAATGGTCGAAGAACGGCTTGACGTACTTCACGCGCCACTCGCGCGCCGTGTCGCCGGTGAACGTGAGCGCGCCGAGGTCATAGCCGTAGTGGTTGGCGCCCGAGTGCCGCCACGGGCCGATGGCGAGCGACACCATATTGTTGTTCTTGTCCTTGGGCTCCATCGCGCGGTACACGGCCGGGCCGCCGTAGCTGTCTTCCTGGTCCCACTGGCCCAGCTCGATCAGGGTGGGCACCTCGAGCGGCTCGGCCGCGAGCCACTTGTCGACGGCCTGCAGCGACCAGAACTCGGTGTACGCCGGGTTCTCGAGGAACTTGCGCACACCCGGGTAGTGCCCGATGCGCAGTATCCTGACCAGGTCGCCGACCGAGCCGGCTTCCAGATAGCGCGTGTAATCGTCACCCGCATCGAGCGCGAACTCGCCGCCGCCGTTGGCCTTGTTGGTCGACTGGCCGACGGCGTAGTCGAGCGAACTGACCCTGAATGCGCCATTGTGGAACCAGTCGTCGCCCATCCAGCCATCGACCATCGGGCTCTCGGGCACGGCGGCCTTGAGCGCCGGGTGCGGCCGGATCTCGGCCGCGAGCGTCGTGAAGCCGAGGTACGAGGACCCGATGATGCCGACGTTGCCGTTTGATTCGGGAATGTTCTTCACCAGCCATTCGATGGTGTCGTAGGCGTCGGTCGATTCGTCGATGCCCGTGTCGTTCAGCGGTCCGACGATGGGGCGGTTCATGACGTATTCGCCCTCGGAGCGGTGCAGGCCGCGGATGTCCTGGTAGACGCGGATGTAGTGGTCCTCGACGAACTCGATGTCCATCGCATCGACGATGTTCGCGATCCGCTGGCTCGGGATGCGGTGCGTCGATTCGTACGCGTCATAGGGCGTGCGCGAGAGGAGAATGGGCGCGTCGTGCGTCCCCTTCTTCATCACGAAAGTGGTGTAGAGCTTGACGCCGTCGCGCATCGGGATCATCGC
Organism: Steroidobacteraceae bacterium; assembly: GCA_019187495.1. Classification (GTDB taxonomy): domain Bacteria; phylum Pseudomonadota; class Gammaproteobacteria; order Steroidobacterales; family Steroidobacteraceae; genus CADEFQ01. The sequence goes on along the minus strand of JABAQN010000056.1, from coordinate 51,875 downwards.
CTCGCGGCGTATGAAGTCGGCCGAGGGCAGCATCTGCTCGTACTTGTCCACGACGTCCGGCGTCATCGGCGTGACGCGCGCAGTGTTCTGGGCAGTGGCCGCGGTGACCGTGAGCAGGGCGAAGGCGCAGAGATGGGGGAGGGCACGCTTGGGGTTTTTCATGGTCGCCGAGCCTACGAGCCGACCCGGTGGGGCGCAAGCGGGGTGCCGGGCGTGATGCGCTCGCTTTTCATGGTGCGCGCGATGCAATATGCGGAGCCGGATGGGGGTCACGATGACAGACATCGCTGCTTCGCCATTGCAAGTGCCTGCAGGCGCCGAGTGGAAACCGGAATTCAACGTCGCGCAGGCGACCGATGCCTGGATCGCGACCATCCCGGCCGCGAAGCGCGCGCAGTCGGACGCCTATTTCGAGGGCGGCTACTGGATCGACGGCTGGGGAACGCTGGTCACGGTCGCGATCGCCTGGATCCTGCTCGCGACCCGCCTCTCCGCGCGGATGCGGAATTTCGCCGAGCGGCGCGCTCGCAGTCCCTTTCGCCAGGCGTTCATCTACGGGGCCCTCTTCATGCTCGCGATCGGCATCCTCGGCCTGCCGTGGACGCTGTACGTCGGATTCTTCCGCGAGCATCAGTACGGCATGTCGAACCAGACGCTCGGCGCTTTCCTCGGCGAGCAGGCGATCTCGCTCGCGCTCGGCGTCGCACTCGGCGCGATTTCGATCGCGGTGTTGTACGCCATCATTCGCCGCGTGCGCGAGCGCTGGGTGTACTGGGCGACCGGCGCGAGTGCGCTGCTGATGTTGTTCATGATCCTGGTCTACCCGGTCTTCATCGCGCCGCTGTTCAATGACTACCGGCCGCTTCCCAAGGGCGCGCTGCGCGACTCGATCCTCACGCTGGCACACGAGAACGGGATCCCGGCCGACGACGTCTACTGGTACGACGCCTCGAAGCAGACGAAGCGCATCAGCGCGAACGTCTCGGGCATCGCCGGCACGACCCGCATCGCGCTCAATGACAACCTGCTGAACGAGACCTCGGCACCGGAGATCCGTGCCGTGATGGCGCACGAGATGGGCCACTACGTGCTGCACCACTCGCTGTGGATTCCGCTCGCGACGGCGCTGGTGTTCGGCGTCGGCTTTTTCGTGGTCAATCGGCTGTTCGGCGCGTTGCGCGCGCGGCGCGGCGAGCGCTGGGGCGTGCGCGAGCTCGCCGATCCCGCGGGCCTGCCGCTCGCGATGGCGATTTTCGCGGTCGTCATGCTGCTGCTCACGCCGCTCTCGAACTCGATCGTGCGCGTCGCGGAAAACCAGGCGGACGCTTTCGGCCTCGAGGCCGCCAACGAGCCGCAGGGATTCGCGAGCGTGGCGATGCGCCTCGCGAGCTACCGCAAGATCGAGCCGGGGCCGATCGAGGAAGTCATCTTCTACGATCACCCCAGTGGCAGGACGCGTGTCGAGCGCGCGATGCGCTGGCTGGCGGAGCACCCTCCGGGAAACAACAGGTGAACGGGCGTACATGGTCGAAGCCGGTCAGGAGTCGTCCTCCAGCGCGTGATTCGAGCGCAGCGCCGTGCGCCGCGCGGGCCTTCCGACGAGGTCGAGGAAGCGATTGAACGTGCATTCGGCCAGCGGTTGCATGCGCTCGAGGCATCCCGCGGTGGCCGCACGAATGGAAGCCTCATCCCGACCGATGCCGGCGGCGTGCAGCTCCTTGCGAAGAGCCGGCAGTCGCAACCAGCGATCGATCAGCCGGCCGTCGGCCTCCATGTGGAACTGGAAGCCATAGGAGAGGTTGCCGAAGCGGAAGGCCTGCTGCTCGCACGTTGCCGTACGCGCCAGTTGCACGGCGCCGGCGGGCAACCCGAACGTGCAGCCGTGCCACTGGAATACTGGCGCACTTCCCCCGAGATGCGCCAGCACCGGGTCCTGCCGGCCGTGTTCCGTCGTGACGAGGTCGTACCAGCCGATCTCGTGCTGCGCATGCCGCATGACGGGTGCGCCGAGCACGTGCGCCAGCAGCTGCGCGCCGAGGCAGATGCCGAGCACGGGCTTGTCCTGGCGCAGCGCTGCCTCGATCGCCTCGAGTTCCGTGCGCAGGTGTGGATAGCGCTCCTGCTCATCCACGTTCATCGGGCCACCGAGCACGATGAGCGCCTGGTAACGATCCATCTGCGGCCGCGCTTCGGGATGGCGCTCGAAGTTGTGGAAGCGGACGCGATGACCGCGCGAACGGATGCGTTCGTGCAGTGTGCCGAGCGGCTCGGCGGCGACGTGCTGAAAGACCATCAGGCGGGACATACACACACCCTGAACAAGACAACAGGACAGGCGGCAACCGGCGCCCGCCCGAGGAGTACAATCTGGAATAACGGAGATTAGCGAATGCCCACCAACAAGCAACTGCTGCTGGTCAGCCGTCCCGAGCGCGAAGCCGTGGCCGGCAACTTCAAGCTGGTCACTACGCGGACGCCCGAACTCGCCGCCGGCCAGGTGCTGGTGCGCCACCACTACCTGAGTCTCGATCCGTACATGCGCGGACGCATGAACGATGCGAAGAGCTATGCCCCGCCACAACCGCTCGGCCAGGTGATGCAGGGTGGCACCGCGGGGGAGATCGTCGAAAGCAGGAATCCGAAATTCGCCGTTGGCGACAAGGTGGTGGGCCTCGGCGGCTGGCAGGAGTACAGCGTGGTCGATGCCTCGCAGCCCGGCATGCTGCGCAAGGTGGATACCACGCACGTGCCGCTGTCGTACTACCTGGGTGCCGTCGGCATGCCGGGCGTCACCGCGTGGTACGGCCTGGTGAAAATCATTGCGCCGAAGGAGGGCGAGACGCTGACCATTTCCGCGGCCACCGGTGCGGTGGGCAGCGCGTTCGGCGCGCTCGCCAGGGCGCGCGGCTGCCGCGTGGTCGGCATCGCAGGCGGGCCCGAGAAGTGCCGGTACGCGGTGGAGGAACTCGGTTTCGATGCCTGCATCGACTACCGCCAGCACCCCGACGCCTCGAGCCTTGGCCAGGCGCTGAAGGAAGCCTGTCCCAAGGGCATCGATGGCCACTTCGAGAATGTCGGTGGCTACCTCCTCGACGCGGTCCTGCTGCGCGCGAATGCATTCGCCCGCGTCGCGCTCTGCGGCATGATCGCGGGCTACGACGGGCAGCCGCTGCCCATGGCCCAGCCATCGCTGATCCTCACCAATCGCATGAAGGTCGAGGGCTTCATCGTGAGCGAGCACATGGAGGTCTGGCCCGAGGCGTTGAAGGAACTCGGTGCGCTGGTGGCGGCCGGCAAGCTGCGCCCGCGCGAGTCGATCGCACAGGGCATCGAATCGGCGCCCGCGGCGTTCCTCGGCCTGCTCAAAGGCAGGAACTTCGGCAAGCAGCTCGTCAAGCTGGTATGAGATCGTCCGGTTTCACCGCAGCCCACTGTTGGCGTCGCCTGGCCATGCGCTCCGGCCCTCAGTCGGGTCGTACGGTCAACGAGCGCCAGCGCGGGTCGTCGTGCAGGGGCTTCAGCAGTCGGGATGCGTCCACTTCATTCAGGAAGTTCGTGAGAATGTAGCGCTCGCTCGGCTGCCTGTTTTCCAATGCTGCCCGCTGCCGCTGCAGTATCCGGAAAGCCTCATCGTTCGTGCCGCGGAATGCGCACGCTTCCGCCAGCCTGATGAAACCGGAGAAATCCACGGGCTCGCCGCGCAATCGATCGAGCGCCGCATCCGCCTCGGCGCGCCGGCCGGGTGCGTAGTACATGAGAGCCAGCCCGAAGTCCCGGTATTCGCCCGGTGGCAGTCGTGCAATCCACGCGTCGGCATCGTCATGGCGTTCCATCAGTGTCAACACGCGCACCAGCTCGACGATCGTGTCGGGTCCGGCAGCCGGATTCTGCTCGAAGAGTTTGTCGAGTTGCGTACGGGCCTCGTCGAGGCGATCCGCTGCGAGCAGGAAGGTGGCGTAGTTCTGGCGATAGACTGGCGAGAGGGGATCCTGCTCGACGATCTGGCGCCAGATCCGGAGTGCGCGCGCATGGTCACCGGAGTACTGGGCGCTGGTCGCCTCCATCGCGAGGACCAGCGGATCGTCCGGATCGAGTGCGAGGGCCCGTTTGAAGTGCCCGACGGCCTCGGTTCGGCGCCCACTCTGCCAATAGAACTGGGCGAGGCGAACCTGGGCCCCCGCGAGGTCGGGATCGAGTACGACGGCGCGCTGCGCCGCTTCCCCTTGCCGTGCCGACCATGCCGCGTCGAACCCGCCGGCGCCATGGGCAAGAAGGCTGCACGCACCGGCCAGTGCGGCCCAGGCGCGGGCGAACTTCGGATCCTGACGGACGGCTTCTTCGAAATATGCGACGGAACGCTCGGCGTCTCCGGCGAGCCGGCGGTGAAAGAAGACCTTTCCCTGGAGATAGCTCTGGTATGCGTCGATGCTGGCCGGCGCACCGGCCTGCGCGCTGCGGCCGCGCAGCGTCGCGTCCAGCGCCGCCGCCACCGACCCCGCGACTTCGTCCTGGATTTCGAACAGGTCGCCGAGGCTGCGATCGAAGGTCCTGGACCAGAGGTGCGAGTTGGTGGCCGCATCGATGAGTTGCGCCGTGACGCGGATGCGGTCGCCGGACCGGCGGACGCTGCCTTCGAGCAGGTACTCGACATCGAGCCGCGCCGCGATCTGTGGCACGTCGAGGGATACGCCGCGAAGCGCGAACGATGATGTTCGGGCGATCACGCGCAGGCCCGGGCTTTGCGTGAGCCGGTCCAGGATTTCCTCGGCGATGCCGTCCGACAGGTAGCCCTGGTCCTTGTCCGCACTCATGTCGGTGAACGGCAGAACCGCCACGGATCGCACATGGCCTGCGTCGCGACGCTGCTGCGCGGGCCAGAGCAGTGCCGCCGCTACGATGGCCACCATCGCCGCCATGGCGACGAACCAGAGCGTGCGCTTGCGGCCTTCACCGGTCGACCTGCCGGGTGATTCGCGGGGCGACTCGCCGGCGGTCGGCGCGACCGTCACCTTGGCGTCGAGGCGGTAGCCGCGCTTCGGCAGGGTCTGGAACATGGTCCGGTAGCGCTCGTCGCCGCCCGCCTGGGCGAGCTGGCGGCGAAGCTCATACACGCAGCGGGTCAGTGCGTCCTCGGTGACGACAGCGTCGGGCCACAGCTTCGCGAGGAGCTCATCGCGCGACAGGACCTGGCCGGCCGAGGCCGCCAGCTCGACCAGTACCCCCATGACCTTCGGGTCGAGGTTCACTGTGCCACCTGGACCCGTCACGACACCCGCGCGCGTATCGATGACGAGATCCCTGATGCGGAACACGCCTGCCAATGCTGCCCGGTTCTGCACTTCTTTCGTTGCTCGCGGCCCGGTGAGTCCGATATCGGCAAGATATCAGGGATTGATCAGGCGTCGCAGCCGTCACGCGGGCGACATTCCGCTCTGTCCTCCATTGCTCATCCCTGATTCGCGGAGACTGTCATGCGTCACCTGAAATCTGTATTTTGTTCAATCGTCGCAACCATCTCGCTGCCATCCGTCGTCCTTGCGTGGTATCCGGCCCACTGGCCACCCGCCCAAAAGTCGTGGAGCGTCGCCACGCCTGTCGCCGAGGTCAACAGTACGGCCGGTGACGGCTGCCCGATCGAGTCGCGCGACGGCCTCAGCCTCTACATCGCATCGGCGAGGCCGGGAACGCTCGGGGGTAATGACATCTGGGCGGCCGATCGCGCCAGCAAGGACGAACCGTTCGGCGAGCCCCAGAACCTCGGCGCGCCCGTCAACACCGCCGCCAACGACTACTGTCCGACGCCGATCCACGGCAGTTGGTTGCTGTTCGTCTCCGAGCGGACGGGTGCGGGGACATGCAATGCGGGGCCAGGGCTCGGCGACATCTACATGATCCGGCGCAACGCCGCATTCGGCTGGGGCGAACCGAGCCACCTCGGCTGCATGGAAGCGGGAACCGGGCCGAACTCCAGCGGCGCCGAATTCAGCCCGTCACTGGTGAGCACGCACGAGGGCACGTTCCTGTACTTTTCGAGCACGGTGAGCGGCAACCACGACATCTACCGCAGCAAGCGCCGGCGCGACGGCAGCTTCGGGCCGCCGGAGCCGGTCACGGAGCTGAACACGGAGTACGACGATCGCATGCCGAACGTGAGCCGCGATGGCCTCGAGGTCGTGTTCAGCTCGACCCGCCCGACGGACGCCAACGGCACCGCGGCCTTCGGCGGGTTCGATGTCTACGTGGCCACGCGCAGGAACACGCGGCAGCCGTTTTCCGCGCCCGTGAACGTCGGCCCCAACGTGAACACGTCCGGCAGCGAGACCCGGGCCTCGCTCTCGTGGGATCTCGAGCGGCTGTACTTCGGCCGCAACGGCGACATCTACTCGAGCTCCCGGCCGCGCCCGCGCAGGTAGGTGAAATCGCGAAGGCGATGCGCGCAGCGGCCCCGGCCCTGCGCGCATCCGCCCGGACGGCTCTTTGTCCTGCGCAGGGCGTTTCGCTGGCGTTCGGGCTGACGCAGCTGACCATGTGCTACTGATCGGCCACATCTCGGGTAGCCACATCAATCCGTGCGTGACGCTCGGGCTCACGGCCGGCGGGCGCTTTCCCGCGAAGGAGGCCGTTCCCTACATCGTGTCGCAAGTGGTCGGCGCCATCATCGCCGGCTGGGTACTGTACGCCATCGCGAGCGGCAAGCAGGGTTTCGACGCGGCCGCGAGCGGGTTCGCCTCGAACGGCTACGGTGCGCACTCACCGGGCGGCTATGCGATGGGTGCGGCGTTCCTCTGCGAAGTGGTGATGAGCGGCTTCTTCGTGCTGATCATCATGGGTTCGACCGACAGGCGCGCATCCGCAGGGTTCTTCGGACTCACCATCGGCTTCGCGCTCACACTGATTCATCTCGTCAGCATTCCGGTCACCAACACCTCGGTAAATCCGGCGCGTTCGACCGGGCCCGCGATTTTCCAGGGGGGCTGGGCACTCGATCAGTTGTGGCTGTTCTGGGTCGCGCCGATCATCGGCGGCGTGATCGGCGGCCTGCTGTATCGCTACCTGTGGGGTGAGCATCGGGCGACATGATCGGGCATGGCGCGATGCACACGCGCCATGTCCTCGCGAGCGTGTCATCCGGGGGCCCGGGCGCGCGTTATGAGGGGCGGAGGTTGCGAAATGAAACTGCCCCTCGCGCTCATCGCCGCATTCATGTTCCTCGGCACGGCCGGTTGTGTTGCGGCCGGTCCGCCACGATCCGTCGCTGTCGTGAGCGTCGGCGTGCGTCCGCCGGCTCCACGGGTGGTTGTCGTGCCCGCGCCGCGTCGCGGCTATGTCTGGGCCGCTGGTTACTGGCGCTGGAATGGCCACCGGCACGTCTGGGTGGACGGGCACTGGATGCGCGCGCGTCGCGGCTGGGTCTGGGCGCCGGCGCGGTGGGAAGAGCGGCAGGGGCGCTGGGTCTTTGTCGCGGGGGCCTGGGTCAGGCCGTAGGCGGGCATGCCTGCGAAAGGGCCGACCCGATAACCGGTGCCGAGGTCGCGCAGAACGCGTGACAGAGCATGCAGTCCACGAGCCACTCCGGCCATTCGGGGTCGAACCAGCGATCGACGTGCGCCCAGTGATAGGGGTGCATCATGTACGCGCCCGTGAGGCCCTCGAGATCGGTGTACTCCTGCTCCCAGACGTGCGTCCAGGGTCGGCTGCCGTCGGCATCGCTGGTCGTCGCGAGCTGCCAGCTGCGGATCGAGCGGATGTGCTGTGGCATGGCCACGGTTTCAGCCGCGAATTTCGCGAGCCGCTCCGCCGACGGAGACTGATTGGCGCAGAAGAGGGCGACACGATGGATCCCGCGACCCGGTGAACGGCCGCCGCCGACCGCACGTTCCCATGCCACGTGCTCGACTTGCGCGACGCGGCTGCGATCAGCGAACAGTTGTGCTTCTGCGTCCCGCCACGAACCTCCCGCCAATGCGCGCCGGCCGGCGCGCTCGTCGACGAAGGACACGCGCCAGATGAAATCGCCCGCGTTGTAGCTGCCCGGGAGCACGGGCTCGAGCAGCGCGCGCGGCGCCGATGGCAGCGCCGCCGTTGCGGCCTGCAGTGCGAGCCGGAATTGTTCCCGCTCCGCAGGCCCGAGCTGCGGCGCGAGCGTGATGAGCTTCAGTGCTTCAAACATGGTTGAGCGCCGCGATATCGGCCGGATCGGCGAACACCGCGCGCGTCCTCGATTCGATGAACGCCGCCGCCTCGCCTTGCCACCATTCCGCGAGCAGCGGATCCGCACGGCCGGCGAGCTTGGCGGCCCAGACACCCGCGGCACCCGGCGCCGTCCAGACGAACAACAGCCGGTTCGACTGGTCCGGGAGCCAGACCGGTGGCGAGACCAGCCGATGCAGCAGCGTGAGCCCTCGTGCCTTGGCATCCGGCACGTAACGTCGCTCGCAGGCTTCCATAAACGCCGCGCCCGAGCCGGGCTTCGTGGTGATGTCATCCACGACAAACACGGTGATGCTGGATGCTGGCATGCAGGCGGACCTCTTGGGCTACGCCGATGCAGCGCCGGCCACATCGAGCACGATCTTGCCGCGCACGTGGCCTGCCTGTATGCGTCGCTGCGCGTCCGCGGCCGCGGCGAGCGGCAGCACCTCGATCGCTGGCGCGCGGATACGACCCGCCTGCAGCGCTTCGACCAGGGCACGCAGTTGCGCGCCCTGTCGCTCGAAACTCGACATGGTCGGCATCATGCACACGCCGCGCGCGCCCGCGCGAGCGGCATCCGGTTGCGGCTCGCCGGCGATCAATGTGCCGATGCACGCCAGGATGCCGCCCGGCTTCACCAGCTCGACGGATTGAAGCAGCGTGCCTTGCCCGACGGTATCGACGATGAGGTCAACCCCCTCCGGGGCCCAGCGACGCACGACCGCCGCTACATCCTGCGCGCGATAGTCGATCGGAAGATCGGCGCCCAGCGAGCGCACGTACTCGACATTCGCCGGCCCGCAAGTCGCGGCGACCGCCGCACCCGCCATCTTCGCGAGCTGGACGCACCAGCTACCCATGCCGCCTGCGCCGCCGTTCACGAGCACCTGTTGTCCGGCGCGAAGGCCGCCCACGTTGAACAGCGCCTCCCAGGAGGTGATGCCCGCTGTCGGTAGCGCGGCGGCCGCCCGGAAGTCGATGGAATCCGCCAATGGCACGACACGATCGAGGTCCGATACCGCGTACTCGGCATAGGTGCCCCATGCACCTTTTCCCTGGTTCGACGCGGTAACCACGCGATCGCCGATGCGCAGGCCGTCCACGCCCTTTCCGAGTGCCGCCACCACGCCTGCGCCGTCGAAACCGAGTATGTGCGGGAGGCGAAACGGCACGAAATCCTTCAGCCAGCCCTCGCGGATCTTCCAGTCGGCGGGATTCACGCCGGCGAACGCAATGCGCACGAGGACTTCACCCGCCCCGGGTTCGGGCCTCTGCACGTCCGCGAGTCGCAGCTCCTCCGGCCCGCCGAAGCGGTCGATGATCATGGCGCGCATGATGCCGAGCATATCGCATCGGCCCGCGGTGCCCATCGTCGAAACCAGGTAGCCGATGGCCGCCGCCTCGCCAGGCACTGCGGCGGGCTACTATCGCGTGCCACGACTTCAGTGCCGGAGGGGATACTGCGTGCCACACCACGGCGAGCTCGGCAAAGTCGGCGGCATGCGTGAGCGCGATTTCAGGCACGCCGTGCCCGCAGCTTTTGCGCTGCCGTTCATCGAACAGCTGAACCGGCTCGGCTGCGACGTTGAATCGCTCTGGCGCGATGCGCACATGAGCGTTCCCGTCAAAGAAGTGCAGAGGCGTCGAGTGCCCACTTTGCCGACGGGCGAGTTTGCGCGCTTCTACCGGCTTGCCATCGGTGCGCTGGAGGGGCGCTGCTGCGCGCGCGAGGGTGGACGCCCGTTGGGCAAGCTGGCCGTCGACATGATGTGCTACACCCTGATCCACTGCGCCACGCTCGAGAAGGCTGTCGAGCGCGCGGCGCTGTTCAACCGGGCGATGGAGGAGCGCGGTGCGGATGCACAGCTGCAGCGGCGCGGCGAGCGCGTGTGGTTCACGATCGATACGCGACGTCGTGTGCGGGATGGCGCAGCAATGCTGGTGGATCTCACCGGCATCAACCTCCACTACCAGCTGTTCTCCTGGCTCGTCGGTCGCCGGCTGCCGGAGGTCGAGGCCGGCTTGGCCTATCCGCCGCCGTCACGCCCGAATCCGCTTTACGAAGCCTACGGCATACCGCTGCGCTTCGATCAGCAGGTCAACTACCTGAGCTTCCCTGCGAACTGCCTGCGGTTGAAGCTCGTGCGGTCCCACGCCGAGCTCGAGCGAGTGATCGGCTTTCTTCCCTTCCGGCTCGACGTCGGCAATGCGCGCAGCGGAAATCTGGTGCTGTCGATCCGCCTGCTGATCGCGGACGCCCTGCAGCATCAGGGTCGGGTGCCGGATGCCGAAGCGGTGGCGCAGCTTTTCTACATGAGCACCGCCTCGATGCGCCGGCATCTGCGTGCCGAGGGCTCGTCGTATTCCGGATTGCGCGGTGCCTGTCAACGCGAGGCTGCCGAGCACCTGCTCCGCCATACCGACATGCCGATCGCGGAGGTCGCCCGGCGCGTCGGACTCGGTGGCGGCCGCGCATTTCGCCGGTCCTTCCGGCAGTGGACGAGGGCGCTGCCCTCGGAGTTTCGTCGACGAGCCGCTGGCCGCTGAGCGAAACTGTCCCCTGCGCTGCACGCCGGGAGACTCACGGCCCGCGTGCGAACCCGACGATCATCCCTCCGTGGCGGAAAACATGAGGAAACGCGGATGACTACCTCGGAACAAGTGAAAAAGGCCATCGAGCGGTACATCGATACCTGGAACAGGGGCGATCGGCAGGGCTGGATCTCCTGCTGGGCGGAGAACACGATTCTCGAGGATCCGGTCGGCGGTCCCCGCAAAGGCGGCATCAGGAGCATCGAGGAAACCTGGGATCGCACGATCAAGACCGGGGCCGACTGGAAGCTCGAGGCCGTCCTGGTCCGCATTTGCGGCAAGGAAGCAGGGCTGCACATGCGGAACATCAACACGCGCGACGGGGCATCCAACGACAGCATCGAGTTCTGGTGCTTCAACGATGAGTGCAAGATCGACAGCTGCCGCACTTTCTTCACGAAACAGGGCGTGCTCGACGAATACTGGGTCAACGAGCAAGCGATCGCCGGCTGAGGTCCCTGGTGCCTTGGTGCGAACCGCGCACGCGCCGATGCGGGCAAGACGTTATCGGGTTCGTGGGCAGCTGGCACTGTCGGGATTTTTTACATTTTTCCCCTTGGCGGATTGTGCGCTTGCGTTGAACGGTTCGAACTTTCTGTTTCCAATCTGGTTTTTTGAAGATCGAGGCAATGGTATGAAATTTGCTCCCTTCCTGTGACAAGGGGACTCTTCGCAAAGGGAACGGCGATGAAAAACGGGACCAGGATTCTGGGCGCGCTGATCGCAGCGCTGTTGGCAAACAGTGCCTCGGCGGCACCCATCTACTGGACCGACTGGACGGGATCCGATCTTGATCCGGGCGTCGGCTTTCAGGGGACGGGCACCATCACGACGCCGACGTCGACTGTGGGCGTGACCTACACGAATCCCCAGGGCGTCGGGTTCTATCAACCGACGGGTGGCAACTACTACTACAGTGGCGGCACGGACGGCCCCGACGGCACCTCACCCTACACGAGCTCGGTTGTCGATAACCGGCCACCCACGTCCGATATCATCGCACTGGCGTACGCCGGCACGCAGTCGCTCTCCTTCAGCGAGGCCATCGCGAACCCTGTATTCGCTTACGTCAGCCTGAATGGCAACGGTTACGCGTTTGACCAGGACTTCAACATCCTGAGTGTCGGGGGAGCCGATGGCAATGCGTGCGGCTATTGGGGCTGCGGCACTTCGTACAAGGAAGTGGTCACCGTAAACGGCGTAACCGAGTACCGGCTGCTCGGAACAGGCGAGCCTCACGGTGTGCTGCAATTCACGGGAACATTCGCCACGGTCAGCTGGCGCAGCCTGAGCAACGAATACTGGAATGGCTTTACGCTGGGCGTGCAGGGAACGGCCGTGGAGTATTGCGAGGCGAATCCGAACGCGCCCGAGTGCAATCCCAACCCGCCGGTATCGGTTTCGGAGCCTTCTTCCCTGGCGTTGCTGGGCCTCGGGCTACTGGGATTGGCGCTCGGTCGACGCCGCATGGTTTGAGTTTGAGGTTTGAGGCGCGCCGCTCCGGCGCGAGACGCTCGAACGCTCGTGCTGCAACGTGAGTCGCCGGCCCCGTGGCCGGCGCTCGCTTGGCGTTGACGCCCTCGGATGAGCTTCAGCGCTTCAAACTAAGGTTGAGCGAATCGATATCGGCCGGATCGGGGCACACCGCGCGCGTCCCGGGTTCGATGAACGCCGCACCGTTGCCCGGTCACCATCTTGAGAATCGAAGTATCCCGCGCTTCTCAAGTGACGTTTGTATTTGTGCTTAGCGCTAAGCATAATCTGCCCATGGGTACATCCGGTTTGGCCCGGGTCCTGGGCAGAAGAGGCGGCAAGGTGCGCGCGGCCCGTCTGTCGCCAGCGGAGCGCGTGCGCATTGCGGCGATGGGTGGGCATTCGCGCGCGATATCGCTCCACGCGGCGCGGCGCATTGCCGAAAATTTTCGCTACGTCGAGGCCATGGCTGCGTTGCGGCCCCGTCCCAAGGTAACTCGCTTGCGCAAATCGGCTGGCCCGCTGCCTGGCATCTATGCCTCAAAACCGCAAAAAGAATGATCCTGCGAGTAGTCATCTCGATCTGGTGATTGGTGTCACCGACCAATTGGTTACGCTCGGCCTGCAACCCGTCCTCGTCGGTGGAATGGCCTTGGTGCTGCTCGGGTCGCGGCGAGTAACGCGCGACTTCGACTTCGTGATCGAGCGGCCGGGCGAACGGCTGGTTGGACTGCTCGATGCATTCTACGATTGCGGCCTCGAGCTCGCGGCGAAGGTCAACGAGGCGGGCGAGGTGATTGCCACCATCGGCAATCGCCGCGTCGCTGCGGCTCGCCTGCGCCTCGACCAGCCGGACAGCGCCTTCTTCGTCAACAGAAAGACAGGCCTGCGAATCGACGTGCTGTTCGACTTTCCGATCACGGCTCGGGAGTTGGCCGGCCGATCGGTGAAGGCAAGAACACCGTCCGGCACGCTGCGAATGGCGTCCGAGCCGGATCTGCTGCGGCTCAAACTGATCGCGCGGGAAAATCGTGCGCTCGCCAGCGATGCCCAGGATGTGTCGTTCCTGGAGGGTCGCCGCAAATGAGGCACCGCGCAAAACACGTTGCCAACGTGCCTTCGCATACAAGGTGGCGAACAACCGCGACGGATGCTTCCGCAACCTCTGGCGTTCGGATGAGGGTGTATCCGACGAAGGACTGGTCGCGGGCCGCGTAGCGCTTCGATATGCCGGATTGCACGGTCTCGAAGTGAAGAGTGTCTTCCGCGCTCCCCTTGTCGGCGCCGACTATTCGAGTTCCTTGAGCCAGGCTGCGGCCGTCGTCGGCCCGGTGACGACGGTGTCGGTGTGTTCCGCCATGAGCTTGCGCACTTCGATGAAGAACTGCGCGCCGGTCGGCGCGTCCATCCGCTTCAGCGCTTCCCGGAACTTCGCGCGCTGTTCGGTCGTCCAGTCCTCCGCCGACTGGATGATCATGAAGTCCCATTCCGCGCCGTCCTGGTGTACGTACAGTTGACGCGGCGGAAGGCCGGCTTCGACGTTCGCCGCGTCGTACAGGCTGATGAGCCTGAGGAACTCCACGTGCTTGCCCGGCGCAATGCGATAGATCTCCACCTGCTGACGCGGCGGGTCGTCCGCGCGCGCAACATCCAGGATCAGTGACAGGCCAAGCAGCGAAGCGCAAATCAGGGTGCGCGGGGTCTTCATGGCGGATTCCTGATCGTTCAGTGATGGGAGGATTCGGCGCAGTACTGCGTCGGTGGCACACCGAACGCGCGCCGGAACATGGCGGTGAATGCGCTCGGACTGCTGTAACCGACGTCGCAGGCGACCGCCGTGATCGACTGGCCGTTGGCGAGGCGCGACATCGCTTCCATCAATCGCACGTTCTGCCGCCAGGTCGCGAAGGTCACGCCGGTCTCGCGGCGAAATAGCCGGGTGAACGTGCGACGGCACATGCCGGCGGAGTCCGCCCAGTGGTCCAGCACGTCACTCTGCGCGGGATCCCTGAGGATCGCCTGGCACACTTTGAGCAACTGCGGGTGTCGCGGCATCGGCACCTGCAGCGGCGCCGCGTTCGCGTGAAGGATCTCGTCGACGATCAGCGACATCACGCGGCCGTCGCGTGAATCGTACTCATACTCGATCGGAATGCGTGTCGCTTCGACGATCAGTTCGCGCAGCAATGACGACACTTCGATCGTCATGCAGCTGCGCGGCAGTTCGCGGCACACAGAGTCGTCGAGATACAACGTGCGCAGCGACACGAGGCCGCGCGTGCGGGCTTCATGCACGACGCCACTCGGCACCCAGACGGCGCGCTGCGGCGGTACGACATAAGTGGCATCGGGCGTGGATAACACCAGCACTCCGGAGATGGCGTAAGCGAGCTGTCCGCGCTTGTGGCTGTGGGGCGGATCGTAGGAATTGGGCGGGTACTCATCCGCAAGTGCCGCGACGGGTCGCGGCACGTCCTGATAATCGGCTCCCCGGGTGCTGCGCGCCATGTATCGATCCGACTCCGGATGGCCCGTGCGAGACGGAAAATGTTCCGGCCCCGACGGCAGTGAACTGTTGCCGAGGTTAACACTTGCGTGCAGTCAGTGACACGGCCAGACCGGAACGAGACAGCTTTGAAAGACCCAGTGACTGAAGGGGCGGGAGCGCAGGCCATGGAGGGGGTTGACCCGGACATCCGTCGGTTCGTGGCCGCAGTAAACGCCGACTACGCACGCTTCACCGACGGCCGCCAGCTCTCGGTACAGGAGCAACGCGAGGTGGCGGAACGCGTGCGCGCCCCTTGGCGGGTCGGCGGGCCGCAGATGCGCACGACACAGGATCTCATCGCCGACACGGAGCGTGGCCCGGTGCGTCTGCGTATCCATCACCCCGGGGTGCCGGAACCGGCGTCGACACTCATCTACCTGCACGGCGGCGGCTGGACGCTCTTCAGCCTCGACACCCACGATCGTGTGATGCGCGAGTACGCCGCACGCGCCGGCGTCGTCGTGGTCGGCGTGGACTACGCGCTGTCGCCGGAGGCGCGCTTTCCCGTCGCGCTAGAGCAGGTCGTCGGGGTCGTCCGCTGGCTGGGCGATCACGGCGCGGCGCTCGGCATCGACGCCGGGCGCATCGCCCTCGGCGGTGATTCGGCGGGCGGCAGTCTCTCCATCGGCGCGGCGCTGGCGCTGCGCGATGCCGGTGAGCCGCATCGCGTGCGCGGCCTGCTGCTCATCTATCCGGCATTCGACCGCGACTGTTCCCCGGAAGCACTGCGTCGCTACGGTGGCGAAGGCGCGGTGCTCACCGCCGACGAGGTCGTGTACTTCTGGAACAACTATGCGGGCGACGGCGAACTGCGGCGCAATCCGCTCGCCTGCACCATCCTCGCGAGGCTCGAGGGCCTGCCGCCGGTGTGCCTGACCATTCCGCAGTGTGACGTGCTCACCGAGACGAGTCTGCGGATGGCCGATCGCCTGCGCGCAGCCTCGGTGCCGGTCAGTCTCACGGTCTATCCCGGTGCCACCCATTCGTTCATCGAAGCGGTGTCGATTTCCCCACTGGCGGAGCGCGCGATCGAGGACGGCGCGCGCTGGTTGCGCGCCACGATCGGCGTTCCGGCACAGGGCTGATCGCGGGACTGGTATGCGGGCCACGTTGCGCCGGCTCCATCGTTACCTCGCGCTCGCCTGCGCGCTGCTGTGGCTTTCGCAGGCTGTCACCGGCCTGCTGATGGTCTATCGCTGGGAACTCGATGACGCGCTTCTCGACGCGCCCGTCGTGCCACTCGACCTTGCGGCGCTCGACGCGCGCATCGCCGCGATTGCGCAAGCGACACCTTCACGCACCGTCACGCAACTCTGGGCGACCGGCGGCGTCGAAGGGCGCGTCGACCTGTACGCGGACGATGCGGCAGGGCAGACCGACATCATTCGCGTGGATGGCGCAGGTCACGTGCTGCGCACGCGCCCGGACGGCCACGACTACGCGCACATCGGCCTGATTCCGTTCGCAGCCAGCGTGCACCAGACGCTGTTTGCGGGCGACGTCGGTAGCGTCGTCGTCGGAGTGAGCGGTCTCATGCTGCTGTCGAGCATCGTGATGGGTGCGGTGCTGGCGTGGCCACGCAAGGGCCAGGCCCGCGCTGTGCTGTGGCCGCGGGGCGCGCGGCCGGGAGCAGCGCGGCGCTATGCCTGGCACCGTGGGCTCGGCCTCTGGTTGGGGCTGCCCGCCGTCGTGCTGATCGTCGTCGGCGTCATGCAGGTGTTCTACGACCCGATCGAGCGCTGGCTTGGAGAGAATGGTGTGCCATTGGAGTTGCAGTCGGTGGCTGCGTTCACCGGCACACCGGTCGCGCCCGCTGTCGCAATCGAGACAGCCCTGCGGCGCTTCCCCGGTTCCAGCCTGAGCGGTGTTGCGTTCCCGAACGACGGGCAGCCGTGGTATCGCATCAGGGTCCGCCAGCCCGGCGAGTGGCGTCGCGTGTTCGGTACGACCACGATTTTCGTGGCTGCCGCGGATGGTCGCGCCCTGCGCGTCGACGATCCGCTCAACGCGTCCGCCGGCCGCCGGTTCCTCGACAACCTCTACCCGGTCCATACGGGCGAGGCCGGCGGTTTCATCGGGCGTTTGCTCACGTTCTCGGTCGCCGCCTGGCTGCTTGCGATGCTGGTGCTCGGTCTCGGGTTGTGGTGGATCCGGAGGGCGCGGCGCACGTGAGTGCTGTCGATGCCGGCACGTACGATTACATCGTCGTCGGCGCGGGTTCCGCCGGCTGCGTACTGGCGGCGCGGCTGAGCGAATCCGGTCGGCATCGCGTCCTGCTGCTCGAAGCGGGGCCGGCGGATCGCAATCCCTGGATCCACGTGCCGATCGGTTACGGCAAGTCGATGTTCAATCGCGACATCAACTGGATGCTCGAGACCGAACCCGAGCCGCACATGCACGGCCGCCAAATCAAAGTGCCGCGTGGCCGCGTGCTCGGCGGTTGCAGTTCCATCAACGGCCTCATCTACATCCGCGGCCAGCGCCAGGATTACGACGGCTGGCGCGACCTCGGCAATCCCGGCTGGGGCTATGCCGACTGCCTGCCGTACTTTTGCAAGAGTGAAGACCAGCAGCGCGGCGCGAACGAATGGCACGGCGCTGGCGGCCCCCTCGCGGTCTGCGACGTCGCCGACGATCAGCCGCTGGTCGAGGCGTTCATTGCCGCGGGCGCGGCAGTGGGCCTGCCACGCAACGACGATTTCAACGCCGCGACGCAGGAAGGGCTGGGGCATTTCCAGGCCACGGTGCGCCGCGGCCGGCGTTGCAGCACGGCGGTTGCGTATCTCGTACCCGCCCGCGGGAGGAGAAATCTCCATATTCTGACGGGCGCGCCGGTCTCGCGCATACACGTCTCGAACGGCCGCGCGAGCGGTGTGTCGTTCGCCCGTGGCCGGATATCGCATACGGCCGTTGCACAACGCGAGGTCGTCGTGGCGGCCGGGGGCGTGCACTCGCCGCAACTCCTGCAGCTCTCCGGCATCGGCCCGCCCGAACTGTTGCAGCGTCGCGGCGTACCGGTCGTGCACGCGCTCGAAGGCGTTGGTCGCAACCTGCAGGATCACCTGCAGGCGCGCTTCCTGTTCGAGTGCTCGCGCCCGGCCACGGTCAACGACGACCTGCGCAGCGTGTGGCGCAAGGCGCGCATCGGCTTGCAATACCTTCTCGCCCGTCGGGGGCCGATGTCGTGGCCGGCGGGCACGGCCGGTGGTTTCGCGCGTACCTCGCCGAAGCTCGATCGACCGGACGTGCAGTTTCACTTTTTCCCGTTCAGCACCGATCGCGTGGATCCGCGCCTGCATCCGTGGTCCGGCTTCACCGTGTCGGTCTGCAAGCTTCGACCCGAGGCACGGGGCAGCGTCGAGATCCGCTCCCCCGGGATCGAGGACACGCCCGCCATCCGCATGAACCTGCTGGACAATCCGGCGGACGAAGTCACGATGCTGCGGGGTATGCGCCTGCTGCGTGCGATGGCGGAGGCGCCGGCGCTCGCCGACTGGATTCGCGCCGAGCGCGAACCGGGTCGCGACTGCCAGAGCGACGGCCAATTCCTCGAGTTCCTGCGCCAGAAGGGCGTGACGGTCTACCACCCCTCCGGTACGTGCCGGATGGGCAGCGACCCGCTCGCGGTTGTCGACCACGAACTGCGCGTTCGAGGGCTCGCCGGCCTGCGTGTCGTCGATGCCTCGATCATGCCGGTCATCGTGTCGGGCAACACCAATGCGCCGATCGTGATGATCGCCGAGAAAGCCGCCGACCTGATCCGGCGAGCGGTGCCGTAGCGCGCCTCGCCACCCGACTCACCGCACCGGGAACACCATGAAACACGCCAGCAACCTGCCGACGCCCCGCAACGAACCGATCCAGGAGTACCTGCCCGGCACGCCGCAACGCGCGCGCCTCAAGGCGGCCATCGCCGAGGTCGAGCGCACGGTCGAGGAGATTCCCGTGCTCATCGGCGGAAAGGCCATCACCACGGGGATGACCGTGGATGTCACCGCGCCGCACCGGCATCGCCACGTGATCGCGCACCTGCACCAGTGTGCCGCAGACGATCTGCAGCGTGCGCTCGACGGCAGCGTCGAGGCGCAGCGCGACTGGGCGTCGTGGTCGTTCGAACAGCGCGCCGGCGTGTTCCTGAAAGCCGCGGATCTCGTGGCAGGACCCTGGCGAGACCGACTCAACGCCGCGACCATGGTCGGGCAGAGCAAGACCGTGATCCAGGCCGAGATCGACGTGGCCTGCGAGCTCGCGGATTTCCTGCGCTTCAACGTGCACTTCGCCGAGCGCCTGTACACCGAGCAGCCGGATTCGGCGGCCGGTACCTGGAACCGTGTCGATTATCGCCCGCTCGAGGGTTTCGTGTACGCGATCTCGCCGTTCAACTTCACGGCGATCGGCGGCAACCTGTGCACCGCGCCGGCGATCCTCGGCAATACGGTCATCTGGAAGCCGGCGGCCACTGCCTCGCTGTCCAGCTGGCGTGTGATGCAGGTGCTGCTCGAGGCGGGCCTGCCGCCCGGCGTGATCGAGTTCGTGCCGGGCGATTCTGCGGCCATCACCCGTGCCGTGCTCGAGGATCCGCGACTCGCCGGCATCCACTTCACCGGCTCGACGGCGGTGTTCCAGTCGCTGTGGCAGGACGTGGCGCAACGCATCGATCGCTATCGAACCTATCCGCGTCTCGTCGGTGAAACTGGCGGCAAGAATTTCGTGCTTGCGCATGCGAGCGCGGACGTCGATGCGCTGGCGACGGCGCTCGTGCGCGGCGCGTTCGAGTACCAGGGACAGAAGTGCAGTGCCGCCTCCCGTACCTACGTCCCGAAGTCGCTGTGGCGAGCGGTGCGCGAGCGATGTCTCGCGCAAATGGCGACCTTCCGCATGGGCGACCCGGCCGATTTCCGCAATTTTCTGGCGGCCGTGATCGATCGTCGCGCATTCGACCGGCTGTCAGGGTGGCTCGGGAGATTGCGCGGTGACAGCGGTGCAAAGGTGCTGGCGGGTGGCGGCAGCGACGCGAGCGAAGGCTGGTTCATCGATCCCACGCTGGTGCAGGTCGATGATCCGGCACACCGGTTGATGAAGGAAGAGTTGTTCGGTCCCGTGCTGGCCGCGTATGTCTATGACGATCGCCGCTGGCCGGAAGTGCTTGAGCTCGTCGATCAGGCGGCGGGCTACGGCTTGACAGGTGCGATATTTGCGCAGGATCGCGCCGCCGTGGCCCAGGTGGCGATCGAGCTGCGTCACACGGCGGGCAACTTTTATGTCAACGACAAGCCGACGGGGGCAGTGGTGGGGCAGCAACCCTTTGGTGGTGCGCGAGCGAGCGGCACCAACGACAAGGCCGGATCCATCCTGAACCTGATGCGATGGGTATCACCTCGCACGATCAAGGAGAATTTCCTGCCGCCGAAGGCTCCGCACTACCCGTATATGTCGGCGGAATGAGCGCGGAAGGGCTGGCCCTATCTCGCTGCTTTTCGTCCCTGAATCGAATGCGGGCCAACGCCATGCGCGATCAAAGTATGTGCGAGGTCCGCGAATGTTGCCATCGCGCATCAACAAAAGGGGAGTCGTCATGTCCATGAGGCGCAATGTCGTCCTGACCGCTGCCTGTGCGCTCGCGCTCGGCTCGGCGCTTGCCACGGCCCAGCAGGCGTCCGAATCGACCAAGCTCGAAGAGGTCATCGTCTATGGATCGCAAGTCACTTTGCCGCCGGAGTATGCCGGCGGCCAGGTCGCCACGGGTGGCCGCGCCGGCATCCTCGGCAACATGGATACGCTCGAAACGCCGTTCTCGAGTACCAATTACACCGCGGAGTTGATGTTGAACCAGCAGGCGAAGAGCATCGCCGACGTGCTGCTGAACGATCCGAACGTGCGTGTGGCGCGCGGCTTCGGCAACTTCCAGGAACTCTACGTGATGCGTGGATTCCCGGCGTACTCCGACGACATGACCTACAACGGCATCTACGGCATCCTGCCGCGCCAGTTCGTCGCGGCGGAGTTGCTGGAACGCGCCGAGGTCTTCCGCGGCGCGAACGCGTTCCTGAACGGAGCGGCCCCGGGAGGCTCGAACCTCGGCGGCACCATCAACCTCGTGCCGAAGCGCGCACCCAACGAGCCGCTCACGCGTCTCACCGCCGGCTACGAGAGCGACGCGAGCGGTCTCCTGGCACTCGATATCGGCCGCCGATTCGGCGCCGACCTGGCCACGGGTATCCGCGCCAATGCGGTGTATCGTAACGGCGAGACATCGGTGCAGGACCAGGACCGCGAGCTGTCAGTGCTGTCGTTCGGCATCGATCGCCGCGGCGAGAAGCTCCGCCTGTCGGCCGATGTCGGCTTCCAGGACCATCACATCGACGCGCCGCGGCCGAGCGTGTTGCCTGCCTTCGGCGCCACCGGTGTGCCGCGGGAACCGGACGCCGATGTCAATTTCGCACAACCCTGGACCTACACCGACGAAAGGCAGCTGTTCGGTGTGGTGCGCGCGGAATACGACGTGACGCACGCCGTCTCGCTGTGGGGCGCGTTCGGCATGCGCGATGGTGACGAGAAGAACGTGCTCGCCAATCCGAGCGCGGCCGCGGACGGCACGATGTCGGGCTACCGCTTCGACAATGCACGCGAGGACTCGGTGTATTCGGGCGAAGTGGGCCTGCGCTGGGATGTCGCCACCGGCCCGGTCGAACATCGCATCATCGCCTCTGGCTCGGTGTTCTCGATCGATTCGAAGAACGCCTATGCGTTCTCGAACTTCTTCGCCCCGTTCATCACCGACCTCTACCATCCGGTCGATGCGGTCATGCCGCCGGCCAATTTTTTCACGGGTGGTTCGTTGAGCAGCCCGCACAAGACGTTCGCGAACGACACGTCGAGCTTCGCACTGGCTGACATGCTCAAGTTCGCTGACGGCAAGTTCATCCTGACCGTCGGCGCCCGTAACCAGACGCTCAAGGCCGACACGTTCGACTACAATACGGGCAACAAGACCTCGAGTTACGACAAGAGCAAGGTCACGCCCGTCGGTGGCGTTGTCTTCCGGCCGACGAAGTCGCTGTCGTTTTTCGCGAACTACATCGAAGGACTGGTCGCGGGAGACGTTGCACCGGTCCTCGGTCCGAACGGCGAGACCATCACCAATGCGGGCCAGGCGCAGGATCCCTATGCCGCCGAGCAGATCGAAGCAGGCGTGAAGTTCGACGCCGGCAGCTTCGGTGCGGGCCTCAGCGTCTTCAACATCGAGAAGGCCATCGGGATCCTCGAGCCGGTGGACGATCCGGCCACGCCGGGGAACGACCTCAGTTTCCGTGCGGATGGTCAGCAGCGTCACCGCGGCGTCGAAGCCAACGTGTACGGCCAGCCTCGCGACAACCTGCGCCTGATCGGTGGCGTGACTTGGCTCGAGGCCGAGATGACCAAGACGCAGGGCGGCTTCAACCAGGGCAAGGACGTCATCGGCGCGCCGAAAATGCAGGCGAACTTCAACGTCGAGTGGGATCTGCCGGTGACAGGCCTGACGCTCGACGCGCGTGCGATGTACACCTCGAAGCAGTACGCGGACGCGGCCAACACCCTCGAGGTGGATTCATGGACGCGCTTCGATGTGGGTGCCCGGTACGCGACGGAGCTGGCGGGCAAGCCGTTCTCGGTGCGTGCCCGCATCAACAATGTGACTAACGAGAGTTCGTGGATCTCCGCGGGCGGCTACCCGGGATTCGGCTACTACGTGCTCGGTGACCCGCGCACGTTCGTGCTCTCGGCGTCATTCGACTTCTGAACGTCGGAACCACGGCGCCGGTAGCGCCCGGCGCCGTGGATACACCTCATCGAGCGTGGCGCCGTCATAGAGGCGCCCGTTCTTCATGACCGCGTGGATGGCGAGCGTGTTGGCGATGTCCTCGAGCGGGTTGCGATCGAGCACCACGAGGTCCGCGAACTTGCCGGGCTCGATGCTGCCGAATTCCGCTGCCCGCCCGATGGTGGTCGCCGAGCCGAGCGTCGCGGCCCGCAGCACCTCGTGTGGCGTCATGCCGCCCGCGGCGTAGGCCTGCATCTCCCAGTGAAAGCCGAGCCCCGGCACTTCGCCGTGGCTGCCGACGCCCAGCAGTCCGCCGGCCCGCAGCACCTTCGCGGCGCTTTCGGCGACGCGCGGGAACAGGTACTCGCGAGGATCGCGCCAGGTACGCTGCAGGAACTTGATGTCGACGACGTAGTGGGGCGCGAAGCGGTTGTACTTCGGGTCGTCGTGCGGTGCGGTGCGCGTGATGTAATAGTCCTGGGCGAGCGGCCCGCCATGCGCGATCATCAGTGTGAGCACATAGCTCACGCCGGTTCGTGCCATCAGCTGCACGACGTCGTCGTAGAGCGGTACCGTCGGCAGCGAATGCTCGTTGCCGGCGAAGCCGTCCTGGATCTGGGTCAGGTCGAGCTTCACCGACAGCGCGCCCTCGCACGTCGGCAGGATGCCCTGGTCGTGCGCCGCTATCGCCACCCACTGGCGCACGCGCCGATTGCCCGTGCGGTACTCCTTCAGGTTGAGGGTGTGGTAATGCAGCTTGTTGCGCGAAAGCACGGCCTCGACTTCCGGCAGCGATTCGAACCGGTTGAACGAGAAGAGCGCGGGCCCGGTGCTGTGGATGCGCGAGCCGATCACGAGGCCCGCGTCGACGAGATCCTCGTACGCCAGCATATCGATGCTGAGCGGCGAAGGATCGAAGCCGGTCGTCACGCCGTAGGCGAGGTTCGTGAGCGGACCCCACGGTTCGAAGTCGAGGACGTTGCGTCGGATATCGGCGATGTGATCGTGCGCGTCGATGAAGCCCGGCACGATGTACTTGCCGCTCACGTCGCGGATGGTCGCGTTCCGCGGCACATTCACCTGGCCGCGTCGCCCGACTGCGGCGATGTGATCGTCGCGGATCACCACGTCGGCGTCGCGCAGGACTTCATCGCCCCGCATCGTCACCACCGTCGCTCCGCGCAGCACCAGCACGCCTTTCGGGGTGTCGCGCGGCAAGCGGACGACCGCCTGGAATGCTTCGACGCCGCCATGGCCCGGGACCGGAACATCCGCCGCGCTGCCCGGTGCACCGGCATCGTTCAACACCACGCTTGCGAGTGGCCGTCGATAGAAAGTCGAGCCCACGGCCCAGGTGATTGTTTTGCCGCCGTCCGCCCACGCGAAGAAGTCCGCGCCGACATCGGTCAGCCGCCGATGCTTCACCACCGGATGCAGGAGGTCGATGACGCGATCCTTTCCCGTCGGCACTTCGATGAGGTGCAGTTGCTGCGTGATCTGCACGAGCGCCCAGCGTCCATCCGGACTGATCCTGATGTCGTCCGCGGAACCGGGGCCTTCCACGAAGTACCACCCCGGTCCCTGCGCGCCGACCACCCGCTCGCGGCCCGAGCCGTCGAGCGCCACGGCATTGAGTCCGTCGCCGAAGTTCAGGAACACGCTCCCCGGCCTCGCCGTGAACTGCGGCAGGCCGCCCAGCGTGTCGCGCACGATCACCGTGCCATCCCCTCCCGTGGCCGGCAGACGCACGAGTTCGGCCTCGCGCAGGTTCCCGTACTCGAGATAGGTGTGCATGCGCACGCTGTTGCTCGAGCGCACGACCAGCACGTCGCGCCCGTCGGGCGTGAACACCGGGTGGGTGTAGAACGCCGCGGTTGTCGTGAGCCGAGTCGGCGCAACATGGCCATCAAGCGACGCGACCCATACCTGTCCCCCACCTGCGGCTGTCCACGTCACGTACAGCACGCGCTTGCCGTCCGGCGACCACGAGGGATGGAATTCCGGACTCTCGCTCGACGTCAATCGTCGTGGTGACGCGCCGCGCCTCAGGTCCATCACGTAGGCGTGGCCGAGTGCCGAAAACGCGATCCGCCGCCCATCCGGCGAAGGCAGGGGATCCTGGATCAGCCGTGCGCGGACGGGTCCCGTCTCCCGCTTGATCGGTACGCGCAGGTTCGGTCCCACATCGAGCGCCACGTGCGCCCGGAACGGGATCGGCGTCGCCTTGCCGGTCGCGAGATCGAGCTGCTCGAACCCGCCGCCGTTCGCCAGCAGCAGCGACTTGCCGTCAGGAGTGAACACATATCGAGGCAGCAGGTCCTGCCCGGGCAGCGACATCAACTGGCCCTGCTGCACGGGATAGGCGAGCCGGCGATCTTCCTGCGAGACGAGATCGAGTACGCGCAGGCCCGTGCGGCCGTCCAGGCGTGTCGCGTAGACGAGCGTGCGACCGTCCGGCGAGATGCGCGGCCGGAATGCCGTGCCGAGGCTCAGGTCCGGCCGGGGCCCGCGCGGCGCAGCGATAAGTGTGGTCTCGATCCGTGTCGCGAGGTCCAACCGGCGGATCGTCCACTCCGGTACCTTGTCGTAGTCAAAATCCCCGACGTGCGCCGCGTAATAGAGGTACCGGCCGTCGGCGGAAGGATGCGCGCCGAGCACGTGTCGCCAGGACTCACTCGCCTGGTCGGGCTTCGACCGGAATGGCAGCACCACCTGCCTCGCGCCCGGCGCATCGGCCGGGTAGCTCCACAGCTCGATCGCATTTCCCTCGGTCTGGTGATGTTGCACGTAAAGGGTCCTGCCGTCGCTCGACCACTCCGGAGAGATGAAGGTGTTGTGATCGTCCTGGAACGACAGCTGTCGCGCCTGAGACCCGTCGGCGCGCGCCACCCAGAGATTTTCCGCGCCCGACCGATCGCTCACGAATGCGATGGATGCACCATCGGGCGAATAGACCGGCTGTGAATCGAACGGCAGTCCACTCGTCAGGCGGTGTGCGTCCCCACCCTCGACCGGTAACGTGTACAGGTCGCCGAGCAGGTCGAATACGAGCGTGCGGCCGTCAGGCGAGAGATCGAGCGACATCCACGTGCCTTGCGTGGTGTCGAACTCGATGTGGCGCGTCGGCTTCAGCGGCAGGTTGTTTGTAGTCTCCGCGCCGCCCGCGAAGCCCGCGACGGTCATGGCCAAGGCCAGGGCAATCAGTGATATGCGGGCGGCCATGGATCCTGTCGATGTTGCGGAGCGTACCTGTCGCGCAGCGCCTTCTGCCGTGTGTCGAGCGGCATCGCGACGCCGCGCACGTAGACGGCGAGTGCCGCGCTGGTCGGTTCGAGCGGGTCGCCATCCCAGAGCACGAGATCCGCGTCCTGGCCGCGTGCGATGCGGCCGTAGTGATCGTCGATGCCCCAGATCCGCGCGGGGTTTACGGTGATGGCCTTCAGCGCCTCGCTCCACGGCAGTCCGTGCGCCACGGCGACGCCCGCGCCTTCGCGAATCGCGGTGCCGACATTGTGGCTCTGCTGGATGCCCGGTACGAAGAACGCGATCGTCACGCCCGCCTTCTGCAGGAGTGCAGCGTTGTCCGCGCGCACGCCGAGATCGTCGAAGCTCGACGGCAGGTTGGTGACCGGATCGAGCACTACGCCCACGCGATTGGCCGCGAGCAGGCCGGCGACGCGCCACGCCTCCGCGCCGCCGTAGACGATCACGCGGGTGCCGTAGTCCTTGCCGAGTTGCACGGCCTGGCGAATGTCGGACTCGCGATTGGCGAAGATCGCGAGCGGCATATGGCCCGCCACCACCGGTTGCAGCGCCTCGGCATCCAGGTGATTGAGCAGCTGGTCACGCGGTCCGCGCACCTTGTCCGACAACCGGTAGCGCTTCGCTTCGTCGAATGCATTGCGGATGAGCTGCCACTGCGCGCTCCTCGAACCCGCGCCCTGCATGGCCGCGATGCCGCCGGTGACGATGAACAGGCCTGCCTTCGGGCGCTCGAGCAGATCGGGCGAGGCGTCGAGTCGCAGCAGCGCGCCGAGACCCGAGAACGGCAGGTCGGCCGAACCCGTGGGATACGACATCGCACGCGTCACGCCGTCGGCACGCGCCTGCGGGATGAGTGTCGAGTTGGCATTCAGCGCGTACTGGACGTCGAATGCCGCGCCCAGTGGGCCTTTCGCGACGGCCTGGTCTGCTGTTTCTTTCAACGAGTACAGCTCGACCAGCCCGAGCTGCGTGCCGGCTCCCATCAGGCCGGCAGTCACGATGCCGCCCCTGGCATCGATGACGCGCGCACCGGGCGGAGAGGCACCATTCGCGCTTACCGAGGAAATGCGTCCCTCCTCGACCGCGATGGTCGCGCGTTCGATCGGTTCGGTTGCCTCGCCGGTATAGGCGCGCGCATTGACGATCGCAAACGACTCGGCGAAGGACGTCGGCGGTGCGAGCGCGAGCCAAGACCCGATGATCGCCACGCTGCACGAGAGGCGCGAGGCGCTCACGGCTGGCTCCGAGTCGCCGGCAGGCCGGCATCCAGATCCGAGGTCGGCTGGCGCCGCGGATCCTTGCGGTCGTAGGCCAGCGCGCCGTCGATGAACACCTGGTCGGCAAGCGTGTACACGCTGAATGGATCGCCCGACCAGATCACGAGGTCGGCATTCCTGCCCGTCTCGAGCGTGCCGATGCGGTCGCCCAGGCCCATCGCGCGCGCCGGCACGCTCGTCACCCAGGTGATGGCATGCTCTTTCCGGATGTCGAGGCCGGCGCGTTGGCCCGCGGCCATCGCCTTCGATGTCTCGAGCACCAGGCGTTGCCCGACGATGCCGGAGTCGGAGTGCATCATCACGCACGCTCCGGCAGCGTCGAGAAAGGCCGCGTTCTCGCGGATCGCGTCGAACGCTTCCTGCTTGTAGCCCCACCAGTCCGACCAAACGGCGGCGCAGGTGCCGGACTGCCTGAGCAGTTCCGGAATCTTGTACGCCTCGACGGCGTGATGGAACGCCGTGATCCTGAAGCCGAACTCGCGAGCGAGGTCGAGCAACTCGGCAATCTCGTCCGCGCGATAGCAGTGGATGTGTACCTTGATGTCGCCGCGCAGCACTCCGGCAAGTGTGTCCATCTTCAGATCGCGCTTCGGCGGCTCGTCGCCCTTGCCTCCCTCGTACGCCTCCCACTCCTGCAGGTAGCGCTGCGCCTCCAGGAAGGCATCGCGATAGCCGGCCATGTTGCCCATGCGGCTCGACGGGAAGCGGCCGTTGTCGCCGTAGTTGTATTTCGGGTTCTCGCCGCAGGCCATCTTCAGCGAGTACGGTGCACCCCGGAACTTCTTCGCCTGTACGGTCGTCGCCGGCACATTGTGCAGCACCACGCCGCGGCCGCCGAACAGGTTCGCCGAGCCCGGCAACACCTGCACTGTCGTGACTCCCGCCGCGAGCGCCGCCTCGAAAGCCGGGTCCTGCACCGTGATCGAGTGCTCGGCCCAGGTGTGTGCACCGTTCGGGTCGGTCGTCTCGCTCACGTCCGAGTGGTTGAAGTCGGTCGAGGCAAAGGGATACGGGAAATCGCCGAGATGCGTGTGGATGTCGACGATGCCCGGTGTCACCCAGCGACCTTGCGCATCGATGACCGTCACGCCTGCGGGAGCGGTCACGTCCGCACCGATGGCGGCGACCTTGCCGTCGCGCAACAGCACGTTCGCGCCTGCGAGCAGGTGCCCCGCGCCGTCGAGCACCGTCGCGCCGGTGATCAGCGTGTCGACGCGCGGCAACGGTCGATAGGTGCTCGGGTACGGATCGAGCATGAACGGCAGCGGTTCGCGCGGCTCCGCAGGCTTGCCGGTGGGCGCGGCCGCGGCGACACCACAGGCAAGCGCGACGCCAAGCGCAAGGCAAGTGGCCCGCCGAGCGAGGCGGGTGCGGGGGGATGGGCGGGATGTCATGCGGTGCACGATACCAGTTCGTATTCGGGCTGCCCGCTGTTCACTCGCTGTGGCGGCCCGGGTTGCAACGACGCATCCACTCGAGCAACTCGGTGCTGCCTTCGTCGCCGAGTCCATGGACAATGTCGCCATAGACGTCTTCGCGCTCGTCCTGGCCCATCTTGAACTTGATGCGCCCCGAACGCACGGCTGCATGAAAGCCGATGACCCGGTCGGCGAGTTTGCGATAGCGTGGACCCATCTCGGCTGTGCTCCAGGCATGCGCACGGTGCGATTCCATCGCGTCGACAATGTCGTCCAGCAGCGGGTCGAGCCCGGCGTCGGTGCCGATGAACGTGATGTCGACCGTAAAGTGCGCGGCGACATAATTCCACGTCGGCGCCTGCGTGCGATCCGTCATCCAGGACGGCGAGATATAACCCTGTGGACCCATGAACATCGCCAACCCGCGTGGGTGGGCCCGGAACGCGCCGACCAGCGGATTCGCGCGTGACATGTGTCCGTCCAGTTCGAGCAATCGGCCATCGGCGTCGAAGCGCGGGCGCAAGGGCAGGGGCGAGGCATGAAACCCTTCAGCCGCCGTCGCGACCAGCCAGGCGAGCGGAAACTCCTTCAGCAGCCGGGCGACATCGCTGGGGCCCGGAGGCGCGAACTTGCCGTCGGCCCCGTTCATGCCGGCGCCATTGCCAACTTCGAACGCGGCATGGCGTAGCCGAAGTACACCACGGCGCCGCTCAATGCATAGCCGGCCAGGAAGATGAGTGGCGCCGGATGCCCGAGGATCGCCTGTCGGATCAGGTCAATGATCACCGGCACGATCATGACGAGGCACATCAGCATCGCCCCGACAGGCACGAAACCTACCCAGAACCGCCCGATGTAAAAGCCGCCGAGCGGCACGCGGAACGGGCGCACGAGATCGGGCTGCGTCGTGCGCAGCCACATCACCGACAGGCAGACCACCATGAAGGCGAGCCCGATGCCGACGCTCACGAGATCGCCGAGCAGCGACAGCGGTAGCAGCGCTGCGGCCAGCGCCGCAATCACGCCGAGCAGGATCGTGCCGAGGTGCGGCGTCTTGAAGCGCTCGTGCAGCAGGCTGAAGAGCGGCGGCAGCAGGCCGTCCCTCGACATCGCGAACGTCACGCGCGACTGGCCGTAGGCGTTCACCAGCAGCACCGACGACAGTCCCATCAGCGCGCCGATCTTCACGAGGATCGCGAAGCCGGGGTGGCGCATGCGGTCGACCGCGATCGCGATCGGGTCCGGCGCGCCGAGTTCGCGATAAGGCACGACGCCCGTCAGCACGGCCGCGACGACGATGTAAATGGCGGTGCAGGCGATGAGTGAACCGAGGATGCCGATCGGCAGGTCGCGCGACGGATTGCGCGCCTCGGCCGCGGCGGTCGAGACGGTCTCGAAGCCAAGGTATGCGAAGAACAGGATCGATGCGGCGCGCATCACCCCCTGCCAGCCATAGACAAAGCCACCTTCGTTCGGCGGGATGAACGGCTGCCAGTTCGCCGGATCGACGGCATCGATGCCGATCGCGATGAATCCCATCAGCACAGCGATCTTGATCGCCACGAGCACATTGTTCACCGCGGCCGACGCGGCGATGCCCAGCGTCAGCACGACGGTGATGACCGCGATGGCGAGCGCGGCGATGAGATTGACGGAACCGGTGAAGTTGAAGATCGTGCCGTCGCCCGTCGGGATGGCCTGGATCCATGGCGTGGCCAGCGTCGCAGGCACGGTTACGCCGAAATCGTGCAGCAGGCTCGCGAAATAGCCCGAGAAGCCTACGGCCAGCATCGCGGCCGCCATGCCGTACTCGAGGATCAGCAGCCAGCCGATGCTCCACGCGAACACTTCACCCATTGCCGCATAACAATAGGTGTACGCCGAACCGGCGACTGGTATCGTCGATGCGAGCTCGGCATAACAGAGCGCGGTGAGCGCGCATGCCGCACCCGCGATGACGAACGAGAGCATCACGGCAGGGCCGGCGAAGTGGGCGGCGGCGGTGCCGGGCAGCACGTAGATGCCGGCGCCGAGGATACAGCCGATGCCGAGCAGCACGAGATTCAGCGGACCGAGCGTGCGCCGCAGGCCCTGTTGCCCGGCTTCGACCTGCAGGGTCGTGACGGACTTGCGCGCCAGGAGTTGCATGGCCCCTTGATCCTGCCCCGTGGTGGTGCTCGTGTCCGAGCTTACGGCGTTCACGCCGGCTTGGTTGTTTTGAAAGGGTCAACCACCTGCGAGAATGGGCCGGTAGGGGCTGCATTGCCGCACCGCTGGAGCGATATGACGATGACGACATTCCAGATGCGATGCGCATTGCCGATACTTCTTGCTTCGCTCGTGGCTTGTGAAGGCACCGCCGAGCGCAAGGCGCGCGAGGAAGCGGCGATCAACGCCGGCACGGCGATCGCCACCCACGTTCCGGGCAGCATCGCGGCCAGGGCTGCGGAGCGCGAAGCGGCCGCGACGGCGCCCTATCCGGATGCCTTGCCCTCGACGCATTCGACCCCGATCGCGCCGCGCCCCAGCCGGGAGGAAGTTGCCGCGGAAGCGGCCCGTCTCGAGTGCGGGGCCAACATTCCAGGGGAGGATTGCGCGCGGATCCGGTCGTCCCTGGTGCGGGACGTCGACGTGATCCTGGACGAACGCTAGGCGCAATGCCATGAGACCCATGAACGCATCGTCCAGGCGCGCAGGGAAATCGAAGCGCAGTCCGCAAACCTCGAAGCCGACCTCGACGCACTGGTGCAGGAGATAGAACGGGGCGACGCCTGGATCGCCGCGAACTGCGCGGGCTGAGCGCGCGCACTCATCCTCCCGCAATGGCCCCGACAATGTTGAAGGGCACCGCGCCCGACGCGACGGCGGCTGGCAGTGGTGCATCCGGCGCGTCATGCGTCACGTCCTGGTTGCCGACGTAGAACCGCACGAGCGGACGCCGCTTGCGCGTCGCGTGATCGCGGATCGTGCCGCAGAGCATCGGATAGCGGCTCTCGAGCGCATCGAGGATCGATGACTGCGTCACCGGGCCGTCGACGGCGAGCGTCACCTCGCCGTCGATCGCGCCGGCCAGCATCCGCAACTGGAACGGCAGCACGACGCGGATCATGCGAGCGTCTGTACTTCGACCGACAGCACGCCGGGCAGATCGCGTGTGATCGCGGACCAGTGATCGCCGCCGTCCGGCGAGACGTACACCTGGCCGCCCGTCGTGCCGAAGTAAATGCCGCAGGGGTCGAGCGAATCGACCGTCATCGCATCGCGCAGCACATTCACGTAGCAGTCCTGCTGCGGCAACCCTTCGGTCAGCGGCTCCCATTCATGGCCGCCCGTACGGCTGCGATAAACGCGCAGCCTTCCCTCGGGCGGATAGTGTTCCGAGTCGCTCTTGATCGGCACGACATAGATCGTCTCCGGTTCGTGCGCGTGCACTTCGATCGGAAAGCCGAAATCGGTCGGCAGGTCGCCGCTGATCTCATGCCACGTCGCGCCTGCGTCGTCGCTGCGCATCACGTCCCAGTGCTTCTGCATGAAGAGCGTTTCCGGTCTCGATGGATGCATCGCAATGCGGTGAACGCAGTGGCCCACCTCGGCGGCGGGATCCGGGATGTACAGCGATTTGAGGCCCCGATTGATGGGTTGCCAGGTCCGGCCACCATCATCGGTTCGAAACGATCCGGCCGCCGAAATCGCGACGAACATCCGCTGCGGATTCTTCCGATCGAGCACAATCGTGTGCAGGCACATACCCCCCGCACCGGGCTGCCAGCCCGGCCCCGACTCGTGGCCGCGCAGCCCCGCAAGCTCCTGCCAGGTCCTGCCACCGTCGGTGGTCTTGAAAAGCGCGGCGTCTTCGACGCCCGCATAGGCGACATCGACATCGGTCGGCGAAGGCTCGACATGCCAGACACGCGCGAACTCCCAGGGATGCTGTGTGCCGTCGTACCACTGGTGGGTGGTCAACGGTTTGCCGCTTCCGGCGGACGTGTCGTAGACGAACTTGTTGCTCTCGCCTTTCGGCATCGGCGGACCTTCCGCCGGGCTCACCGCTTCCTCGGGGGCGGCATCCAGGGATCCTGGCTGCTCCCACGTCCTGCCACCGTCACTCGAGCGCTGGATGATCTGCCCGAACCAGGCGCTCGTCTGCGAGGCAAAGATACGGTCGGGGTCCACCGGCGAGCCTTTCATGTGATAGACCTCCCAGCCGGCGAAGTGCGGCCCCGCGATCGACCATTTCCTGCGCTTGCCATCACTCGACAGGATGAAGGCTCCCTTCTTCGTGCCGACGAGGACCCTGACTGCTGTCATGTGTGCTCTCCCGCGAGTTTCACGTCAGATGCCGATGTACTTTGCGAATACACCGCGCGCCACGTTTGCCTCGGACGTGCCGTGAACGATCGCGCGGCCGTCCGGAAAAATGCTCAACACATATGGTTTGCCGTTGTCATTGATTTGGGCACGCAGCATGTAGGGACTCGTGACCACCTCGCCATGCCCGCGCAGCCGCACGGCGATCCCGGCGAGATCGAGCGTGGCGGCATTCTGCCTGTGCGTGAGCTGCACGGCGTCGCGGCCGCATAGCGTGGCGGCGCCGGAGCCGTACGTGCCCGCAAGATAGTCGAAGCGGCCGTGCTTGCAGCACGGGCAGTCGCCACGATCGTAGGCGTCCCTGACCTCGAGCTGCGCGATCTGGTTCGTCCACAGATCGATATTCAGCAGAGTCGGGCAAACACGATCGAAGTTGCCGGTGAGTACCTTGAGGGCTTCGGCGACCTCGAAACTTGCGATGGTCGTCACGGCGGGCGCCATGACGCCCGCCGTTTCGCAAGTCGGTGTCGTGCCGGGCGGCGGTGCTTCCTCGAACAGGCAGCGCAGGCACGGCGTCGCGCGGCTGCCGCCGGGAATCGTCTCCCAGCGTGCGCCGCCGTCCGCGGTGTGCGGCAGGATCGCGAAGGCGGTGCCCACTGTTCCAACCGCACCACCACAAATGAAAGGCGTCCCGTACCTGACCGCGAAATCGTTCGCGAGGTAGCGCCCTTCGAAGTTGTCGAGGCCATCCACGAGGATGTCGACACCCGCCGCGTAGCGCTCGATGTTCCGGTGGCCCAGGTCATCGACGATCGCGGTCACCGTCACGTCCGAGTTGATCCGCGAAATCCGGCGTCGCGCCGCTTCGGCCTTCGGGATCGCGTCCGTGACATCCTGTTCGTCAAACAGCACCTGGCGCTGCAGATTCGTGAGGTCGATGACATCACGGTCGATGATCCGCAGGTGACCGACACCCGCTCGCGCGAGCAATTCCGCGATCATGCAGCCGAGCGCCCCGCAGCCGAGCACGAGCGCCGTGGAAGCCTGCAGCCGGCGCTGCCCCGCCTCTCCGAAGCCGGGCAGAAGCATCTGGCGACGATAGCGGGACAGCTCGTCGTTCATGTTGCGCGACGGTCTGCCCACACCGGCTGGTTGTCAACACTTTCCCTGATGGGGCTCGCCGTTGCGTGTTTCGCAGTGCCGTTTCGCGAGGATCAGGGTGGAATCGATGGGCGGCACGACACGCAGACGGGTCCTCGTATCCGCGCTTGCGTCGATTCCAGACTGCTTGCGCCCGGATTCGGGATCCACGAGGTACGCGAGCGCGCTAGATCATCGCCAACAGTCCTCCCGATGCACCACAGAGTTGCGCCATCGCGGACTGCACGCCCGGCACGAACTGGTAGACACCCCAGGCGAGTGCGGCCGCCACTGCGAGCCACAACAGGCCATCGACGACACTGGCCCAGCCGAAGTGGCCGCCGCCGTTGGCGTAGCGACGCGACGCGCTGCGCGCGGCGCCGAGCGGCATGGCGACGATCAGGTATGCGATGAGCAGCAGCACCGGAAGAATCCAGCGCGGTCCGAACATTTCCGGCATCCACCCGACCATCGAGCGATCGTCGGTGAGGAGCAGCAGCGCCGCGAGCAGCGCGACGAAAAGTGCGGCCGAGATGGTCGACAGCACCGGCAACGCAATGCCCGCGAGTACCTGTGCACCGTAGCCCGGTGGGCCTGGTTGCTGCGATACGCGCGCCCGGGCCGCTGCGCGGCGGCGTCGATGGGCCGTGCGGTGCATGCCGCCCGCCCGCCCGGCGCGAAGTTTGGCGCCGAGATCGTCGATCACATGATTGACCTTCGACGCGGCGGACTTCACGGAAGGCTCATGCTTCGCCCATTGCCGGCGCCCGAAGGCGGCAGCGGCGCTGCCGTATTCCTCATACTTTTTTTTTGCGCGGTTGATGACGTCCTGCGCATTGAACGGGGCACCGTGCGCCAGCGCGATTTCCTCGGGCGTCGTCGCGCGCGGCATCACGAACAGCATGACGAGCCAGACCGCGAACCAGACGCCGGTGAAGAAGACCAGCGCGACAAAGATCAGGCGCACCCAGACGACGTCGACATTGAAATAGGCGGCGAGCCCGGCGCAGACGCCGCCGAACACGCCCTGCTCGGGCAGGCGGTACAGGCGCCGCGTGGGCGCGGCCTGCGAGGGTCCCCCCTGCGAGGTCCCGGCGGAGGAGGGGTCGGCCGGCCCCGGTTCCGGCGACGGCTCGACCGGACCCATTTCCTGCAGGATCTGCGACATCTCCGTGGCGGACACGACGTTGTGGTTCGCGCCGAGGAAAGTGTCGCACTTGTCGGCGATCGCCTGCTCGAGATCGGTCACGATCTCGGCGCAATCGACATTGCCCGCGAGCTTCGAGCGCGCGAGGTCGAGGTAGGCCTGCAGCGCTTCGTAGCCCGCTTCCTCGACCTGATAGGCGATGCCGTTCAGATTGACCGTGACGACCTTGTTCATGTCCGTGATCCCAGTTGCACCATGGTGTCGTTGAGACGTTGCCAGTAGAGCTGCAATTCCTTCAGCGTGCTCTTCCCGGCCGGCGTCAGCTTGTAGTACTTGCGCGGTGGCCCCGAGTCCGATTCCTGCCATTCATAGTCGACGAGATTCTCGCGGCGCATGCGGCTCAGCAACGGGTAGAGCGTGCCCTCCTGCGTCGCGAAGTCGGTTTCCGCGAGCCGCTTCAGCATCTCGGCGACGTAGAGCTTCTCGCCCGCGATCACCCTCAGCAGGACGAACTCCAGCAGTCCTTTGCGGATGGGCAGGAATTTTTCCTCTGTTTTCATTCTGACTCATGACAAGCTACCTTGCGAAGAAAAGGTAGCAGGTTTGGAGAAGGACTGCAAGGGCCTTTATGGACGGGATCACCAGTCGCGCCTGGCAGCCGAGGTGTTCGCTTTTGGAACGGCAGAACATGTGCGCCAGCGCCGCGAGGTACAGCACCGACACCGCGGTACTCGTGCTGAGGCGCCAGGCATACCGCCGCGACTTCGCCCCGGCGGGGCGGTGCTTTCGACACCTGTCTTGCCCGGTGCTATCGTCGTCGGGTGCGTGAGTTGCTCAGTGTTTCCCTCATCGCCGCCTCGCTCGCCGGCGTTGCAGGATCCGCTGGCGCCCTCGGCGAAGATCACACCGACCATCCGCTCGGCGTGGTCGACTTTCCGATCAGCTGTTCCAATGCAGCCCGCGCGGAGTTCAATCACGCCGTTGCACTCCTGCATCACATGACCTATCCGCAGGCGCGCGATGCCTTCCGGCAGGTCGCCGCGACGGATCCGGAGTGCGCCATGGCGCACTGGGGCATTGCAATGACCCTGTTCCAGCCACTGTGGCCGACACGCCCCGGACCGCAGGCGCTGCGGCAGGGATGGGACGCCGTGCAGACGGCAAAGGAACTGCATCCGCCGACGGCGCGCGAGCGGCTGTTTGTCGCCGCGGCCGAGGCGTTTTTCCTGGAGCCCGCATCGGCCGACTACTGGCTGCGGATCCGCCGCTGGGGGGAGGCCCAGCAGAAGGTCCACGATGCCTTCCCGGCGGACGACGATGCGGCGGCGTTCCATGCGCTCGCGATCCTCGCCACTGCGCCATCCGATCGGATCGCGCGGGAGCCGTCCGACCGCGCCGCGGCGCTGCTGCTGCGCGTGTACCGGCGCAACCCGGACCATCCCGGCGCCATGCACTATCTCATCCATGCCAACGACATCCCGGGTCGCGAACACGAACTCCTCGACGTCACGCGCAAGTACCAGGCCGCCGCGCCCGACAATCCGCACGCACTGCACATGCCGACGCACATTTTCACGCGTCTCGGCGACTGGGATTCGGTGGTGCGGGGCAATCTGCGCGCGGCGGACGCGGCACTGGGAACGCCGGCGGGCGACCGGGGCCAGTACGTGTGGGACGAGTTCCCGCACGCGATCGAGTACCTCATCTACGCGTACCTGCAACAGGCCGCGGATGTCGAGGCCGCGAAGCAGCTCGAACGCCTGCGCTCGACCGCGCATCTGGAGCCGACGTTCAAGACGGCCTTTCACCTCACGTCCACGCAGGCGCGCTATGTACTGGAGCGACACGCATGGGAGGAGGCGGCTGCCATCGTTCCGCGCGAGCCGGCGACGCTCGATTGGGATCGCTTCTCGTGGCCCGAAGCGATCGCATGGTTCGCGCGCGGCGCGGCGGCGGCGCATCTCGGCAGGCCGGATGAAGCCGCTGCCGCGGCCCGTCGCATCGCGGCGCTCGAGGCGACCGCGGGCAAGGCGGGCGAGGAATTGTTCGCGCGGAACATCCGGGTGCTTCGCCTCGAACTCGATGCATGGCTGGCGCACGCAAGATCGCAGGGCGAAGCAGGTGTCGCGCTGATGCGCGAGGCCTCGAAGCTCGAAGCGTCGACACCGAAGCACGCCGTGACGCCTGCGCCGACACTGCCTGCCGACGAGCAGCTCGGCGCCGCACGGGCTGCCGGAGCCATGGGCGATGGTGCGGCCGCGCAGGCGTATTACCGGCAGCTTCTCGACCTGGCGGAGCACGGCACGCGGCGGGAGCCGCTGGACGAGGCACGAAGCCGTCTCGCTGCATCGCGCCCTTGACCGCCACATTTCGCAGGGGAGTTCGCGCTTGAATAACAGGACGGCAGGCGCCGGCCCGACGCGCTACGGCGTGATCGGCGCGGTCAGCTTCGTGCACACGCTGAACGACATGATGCAGTCGGTGATCGTCGCGATCTATCCGCTGCTGAAGGGCGAGTTCGACCTCACCTTTTTCCAGATCGGCGTGATCTCGCTGACTTTCCAGCTCACCGCCTCGCTGCTGCAGCCCGTCGTGGGGATGGTCACGGACCGGCATCCGTTGCCGTACTCGTTGCCGCTCGGGATGGGCTTCACGCTCGGGGGCATGCTGCTGCTCTCGGTGGCGCCGACCTATCCGATGCTGCTGCTGGCGGTGGCCCTGATCGGCTGCGGCTCGTCGGTGTTCCATCCAGAATCCTCGCGCGTGGCGCGCATGGCCTCGGGCGGACGATACGGCCTCGCGCAATCGCTGTTCCAGATCGGCGGCAACATCGGGCAGGCGCTCGGGCCGGTGCTCGCGGCAGCCATCGTGCTGAAGCTCGGTCGCTCGCACGTCGAATGGTTCGGCCTGCTCGCGCTGCTCGCGATCGTGGTGCTGTTGCAGGTGAGCCGCTGGTACCGCCGCCATATCGACGAGCGGGTGCATCAGCGACACGCGGATGACGGGGTGCGGTTTCCGAAGCCGCTGGTGCGGCGGACGATCGGCGTGCTGCTGGTGTTGATGTTCTCGAAGTTCTTCTATCTCGCCAGCATCAGCAGCTACTACGAGTTCTACCTGATGCACCAGTTCGGTGTGTCGGCGCACACGGCGGCAAATCTCCTCGGCGTGTTCCTGTTCGCGATCGCCGCGGGAACATTGATCGGCGGACCGCTCGGCGACCGGATCGGGCGCCGCAGCGTGATCTGGTTTTCCATCCTCGGTTGCGCGCCATTCACATTGCTGCTGCCGCACGTGGGGCTCGGCTGGACGGTCGGCCTGAGCGTCGTGATCGGCATGGTACTGGCGTCGGCGTTCCCCGCGATCATCGTGTATGCACAGGACATGCTCACCCACCGCATCGGCATGGTGTCCGGGCTGTTCTACGGATTCAGCTTCGGGCTCGGCGGTATCGGCGCGGCGGTACTGGGCCTGGTTGCCGACCGGTTCGGTATCGAGTTCGTCTATCAGGTGTGCGCGTTCCTGCCGTTGCTCGGATTGCTGGCCGTGCTGCTGCCCGACGTGCGCCCGCCCGGGCACCATGGCGACTGACGAGATCGTCGCTGATCCGCTCGATCAGGCGCTTCTGGGTCGCCAGCAGTTTCCGGTCGAGCACGCTTCGGCCCGTCAGCCGCGCCACGAGCGGTGCCCCCCAGAAATAGCCGCAGCAGAGATTGAAGAGCGCCAACTGGAGCAGCAGCAGTTCGTGCGACGTGCGCGCGGCCCCGGCCGCCTTGTTCACGCGCCGGCCGAGCAGCATCAGGTGCGCAAGCCAGTCGAGTGCAATCTCCGCGCCCTGATGCCCGCTCGCCTGCATGCCCTGCACGAGCAGTCCCGGTATGTTGGGATGGCGGGTGAGAAGATCGGTGATCCGGCCTGCCAGGCTCCGCATTTCACCGCGCCCCACCGGCTCACGAAGTATCACCTCCATCAGATCGGCCATGGGCTGCAACCCGCGGTGTAGCACCGCGCGATAGAGCGCTTCCTTGCTGGCAAAGTGGTTGTAGAGCCCGGGCTGGCGAATGCCGACGCGGGCCGCCACGGCGCGCAGCGACGCGGCTTCATAACCTTTGGCCGCGAACACCACCTCGGCAGCATCCATGATGCGCTGCGCCGTGCGTTCGCCCTTGCTCGGCTCCGTCATCGACTGCTCCCGGCCGCGGGGCTTGCAAAATAAATTATCGACCGATAGTTTATCAGCTCCCGGACGCCGGAGGTCGAGTCCTGATGAAGCCGCTGCCCCCTTTGGTCAACCAGGATGCCAGCTTCGTCAGCCGGCGCGTCTTCACCGACGGCGATGTTTATCGACGCGAACAGCAGCGCATATTCGCGCGCAGCTGGCTCTATCTCGCGCACGAGAGCGAATTGAAGGAAAAGGGCGACTTCGTCACCGGCTTCCTGGGTGAAACGCCGGTCATCGCCGCGCGCGGCCAGGACGGGGCAATCCACGTCAGTGTCAACAGCTGCACCCACCGCGGACTGCCTGTTTGCCGGGCGGAACGCGGGCATGCCGCGCGTTTCATCTGCCCCTACCATAACTGGACTTACGCGCTGGATGGCCGCTTGCTGGCCGTACCCCAGCAGGCGCTCACCCACACGCAGATCGACAAGGGAGCACTGGGCCTGCGTCGGGTGACAAGGGTCGAAAGTTATCGTGGCCTGGTTTTCGCGAGCCTCGACGACGGGATCCAGCCGCTCGACCAGTACCTCGGCAACATGCGCTTTTACCTGGACAACTATTTCGATCGCTTCCCGGGCGGCGTGCAGGTCATCGGTCCACCGCACAAGTGGCGGATCGCCGCCAACTGGAAGTTGCCGGTGGAGAACCAGCTGGGCGATGTCGGGCACGGCCCTTTCCTGCACGGCTTCATCATGCGCAACAATTCGGCAACGACCGAAATCAACGAATTCGGCCTGAATGTCGTGCCCGAACCGGGCCACGGGGCCGCGATCCGGTTGTTTCCGGAAGGTACCGACTCCGAGACAGTCATGTGGGGCAGCGAGAATGGTTCGGCCCGGATGTTTTCGGCCGAAACACAGGCATACCTGCGGGAGGTCCAGGACCAGCTGGCCGGTCGCCTCGGCCCGGTCCACGCCCGGATCAAGGGCCTGACCTTCGGCGTGTATCCGAACTTCTCGTTCCTCTGGGCGAATTCGGTGATCCGGGTCAGCCACCCGCGCGCGCCGGGGCAGGTCGACTACTGGTCGTGGTGGGTCGTGCCCGCCGATGCGCCCCCTGCGGTAAAGTGCGAACTCCAGTCGCTCTACAACGCCTCGTTCGGGCCGGCGGGCCTGTTCGAGCAGGACGACAGCGAGGCCTGGTCCCAGCAATACCTGGGTAGCGCCATCGAGCAGCTCGACGACCAACCTTACTTCTACGGACTCGGGCTCGGCGAGGAGCAGCCGCATCCGCTGCTGCCCGGCAAGGTCGGCACTTCGTTCAATGAGCACTACGCCCGCGCCTTTTATCTGCGCTGGAAGCGGGATATCGAAAGTGCCGGAGACGATGCGCGGCCGGACGGGGAGGCACGATGATGCGCAGCGCCGACCGGTCCGACCTGCAGCAGGACATCGCCCGGTTCTACTATCGCGAAGCACGCCTGCTCGACGAGCGGCGCTTTCTCACCTGGCTCGACCTGCTCGCCCCGGAAATCGTGTACCGCATACCGGCGAGGCACAACTACGTCGGGGAGAATTCCGCCCGCAACACCGAGCAGTACCACAGTCTCGCCCACGAACTGAGCCCGCCGGAAGAAGCGCCCATTCGCAGGGACAATCTGGCGCTGCTCACGGTGCGGGCCCAGCGCGCGCTGGCGCCCCAGGCGTGGTCGGACAATCCGCCGCCGCGCACCCGACGCATGATCTCCAACATCGAACCGGATCCCGATGCGGATCCGGGCGCCGGGTCAAAGGGCGATCTTCGGGTCTACAGCAATTTTCTGCTGAGCTTCAGCCACCACAGCGCCGACAATCACCTCTATACCGGCCAACGCCGGGATGTCCTGCGCCCGCAGGAGCGGGGATTCCTGATCGTCGAGCGCACGATCATCCTCGACTGGAATGTCATCACCGCGCCGACGCTGGCACTCTTCTTCTAGGTCGAGGCCGGCTGACGGCTCACCACTCCACACCGATGATGCGCGGCTCCGGTTCGAGCTTCACGCCGAAGCGCGCTTGCACCGAGTCCGCGATCCGGCGCGCGAGGCCGAGCAGCTGCATTCCGCTGGCGTTCCCGTGATTCACGAGCACCAGTGCATGCGTGGGAGCCACGCCGGCGTCGCCTTCGCGATGGCCCTTCCAGCCGCACGCGTCGATCAGCCAGGCGGCGGAGAGTTTGCGCGTGGCTTCGTCGCCGGTACGGAACAGCGGCAATGAGGGATGAATGGCCAGCAGCGCACCGGTATGCGCCGCCGGTACGATCGGGTTCTTGAAGAAGCTGCCCGCGTTCGGCAGCCGGGCGGGATCGGGAAGTTTGCGGCGCCGGATGCGGATCACGGCTTCCGCCACCTGCATGGCGCGGGGCACACCGACGATTCCCATCGCCGCCAGCTCCTCGGCGATTCCGGCGTAGCCCAGGCGCGGAATGAAATTGCGTGCGAGCGCGAACTCCACGGCCGTCACCAGATAGTGATGTGGTTCGTGCTTGAAGAGCGAATCACGGTAGGCGAAATTGCATTGCCCGGGGCCGAGTCGGACGAACTGCCCCGTCGTGCGGTCGAACGCTTCCACCGCGTGGATGAATTCGCACACCTCTGCTCCGTAGGCGCCGATGTTCTGGATCGGTGCGGCTCCCACCGTGCCGGGGATCAGCGCCAGATTCTCGAGTCCGGAGAGGCCCTGGCCCAGCGTCCACAGCACGAAGTCGTGCCACACGACACCCGCATCGGCGCGCACGAGCGCCCGTCCGCCTTCATCGCCGGTCGTGCCGAATGCGCGCGTGTTCAATGCCAGCACGGCCCCCGGCGGCTCGCCCGCAAACAGCACATTGCTGCCGCTGCCCAGCACGAGCGTGGATGGATCCCGCGGTATCACGCCGCCGAACAGATCGGGCAGCACGGTGGCGTCGCGCACTTCCACGAGCAACGGCGTCGTGGCGCGCACGCCAAAGGTGTTGCGCGCGTCCAGTCGCGCGTTTTCGAGGACGCGATAGCCGACGGAAGTGGCGGTGCTCATTCGGGGAGCCATTGTCCACGACTTCGGGCGGCTGTTGCTGTCAGTCGAAGGCCTGCCGTAATATTCTGCGCTTCCGGCCGACAAGAGCCCGGCGGACAGCATGCAGGGGGCACCATGACACGCGATGGATCGACGATCAAACTGGCGATCGGCCTGGTGTGTGCAACGCTCGCGGGGGCCGTCCAGGCCGCCGAGAGCGATACCAAGGAGCCGGTCATTCCGACCTGCGACAAGAAAATCGGCACGCTTGCAGTCACCGAGCCCGAAAACAAGTGGTGGTACGACCTGCAGCTCGAGTCGCCCGAGGCGCTGATCAAGGTATTCGTCTCGCAATCGAACTGCTTCACGCTGCTCGATCGCGGCAAGGGCCTCGCGGCGGCCCAGCAGGAGCGCGCCCTGGCCGGCAGCGGTGAAATGCGCGGTGGTTCCAACATCGGCAAGGGCCAGATGAAGGCGGCCGATTACGTGCTCGTGCCGGACATCGTCAACAAGAATTCCAATTCGGGCGGCAGGGGCATCGGCGGCCTGCTCGGCGGCATGATCGGTGGCGTGGCCGGCGCCGTGGTCGGCGGCATCAGCCTCAAGAGCAAGACGGCGGACGTCGTCCTGACTCTTACGGATGTGCGCTCGACCGAGCAGGTATCGCTGCAGCAGGGCCACGCCAAGAAGACCGATCTCGGCTGGGGCGGTGGCGGCGGGGCATTCTTCGGCGGCTTTGCGGCCGCGGGCGCCAGCGGGTACGCCAACACCGAGATCGGCCAGGTGGTCACGATGGCCTACCTCCAGGCCTTCACCAAGCTGGTCAATGACGTCAAGCAGATCCAGCCGAACGCCAAGGCGGACAATGTCAGCCAGTCGGTGACCATGTCGAAGCCCGGCAAGTTGTACGCCAAACCAGACACCAAGAGCGCCGTGGTGCGCGACCTCGATCCGGGCATGACCCTGTATCCCACCGGCGAGAAGCAGGGCATCTGGTGGAAGGTGTCCGACGAGCTCGGCAACGAAGGCTGGACGCCGTCGACCCTGTTCCAGCTGGCGAAGTAGGCCGGGGCGAATCCGCCGTCGATGGACCGCCGGCTCCCCGTGCCGGCCGGTTCGACGCTGGTCAATTCCGCGGCGCTGGCTGCTTGCGTCTGGCGGCGCTGGCCTTATGCTGTTCGGCCAACCTGAAATGCCGTCCAACATACCCCGGGGAAACGACCTGAGTGCACGACATCATCCAGCAGCTTGAAGAGAAGCGCGCCCGCGCGCGCCTGGGCGGTGGCGAGAAGCGCATCGCCGCGCAGCACGCGAAGGGCAAGCTCACCGCCCGCGAGCGCATCGAATTGCTGCTCGATGAGGGAACCTTCGAGGAATGGGACATGTTCGTCGAGCACCGCTGCGCGGATTTCGGCATGGCGGATAACCGGGTCCCGGGTGATGGCGTGGTCACGGGCTACGGATGCATCGACGGAAGGCTGGTATTCGTCTTCAGCCAGGACTTCACGGTGTTCGGCGGCGCGCTGAGCGAAGCGCACGCCGAAAAGATCTGCAAGGTGATGGACCAGGCGCTGAAGGTCGGCGCGCCGGTCATCGGCCTGAACGATTCGGGCGGCGCGCGCATCCAGGAAGGCGTGGCCTCCCTCGGCGGATATGCCGAGGTCTTCCAGCGCAATGTCAGCGCCTCCGGCGTGATTCCGCAAATCAGCGTGATCATGGGTCCCTGCGCTGGCGGTGCCGTGTACAGCCCCGCGATGACCGACTTCATCTTCATGGTGAAGGACAGTGCCTACATGTTCGTGACCGGCCCCGAGGTGGTGAAGACGGTCACGCACGAGGAAGTGACCGCCGAGGACCTCGGCGGCGCGCTGTCGCACACGACCCGCAGCGGCGTGGCGGACCTCGCGTTCGAGAACGATGTCGAGGCGCTGCTGATGACGCGCCGGCTCTTCAACTACCTGCCGCTCAACAACCGCGAAAAGCCGCCGGTGCGCCGCTCGCAGGACCCGGCCGAGCGCATCGAGATGTCGCTCGATACGCTGGTGCCGGACAATCCGAACCAGCCGTATGACATCAAGGAGCTCATCGCCAAGGTGGTGGACGATGGCGAGTTCTTCGAGCTGCAGACCGAGTTCGCGAAGAACATCGTCATCGGCTTCGGTCGCATGGATGGCCAGTCCGTAGGCTTCGTCGCCAACCAGCCGCTGGTGCTGGCGGGGTGCCTCGACATCAAGAGCAGCACCAAGGCGGCGCGCTTCGTGCGCTTCTGCGACGCATTCAGCATCCCGATCGTCACCTTCGTCGATGTGCCCGGCTTCATGCCCGGCACCGCACAGGAATACGGCGGGATCATCAAGCACGGCGCGAAGCTGCTCTACGCCTACGCGGAATGCACGGTGCCGAAGGTCACCGTCATCACCCGCAAGGCGTACGGCGGCGCCTACGACGTCATGTCCT
Source organism: Steroidobacteraceae bacterium (assembly GCA_019187495.1). Lineage (GTDB taxonomy): Bacteria > Pseudomonadota > Gammaproteobacteria > Steroidobacterales > Steroidobacteraceae > CADEFQ01. Next base: position 7,069 of record JABAQN010000056.1, on the reverse strand, counting down.
CCAAGCACCTGCGCGGCGACGTCAATTTCGCCTGGCCGAACGCCGAGATCGCGGTGATGGGGCCGAAGGGCGCGGTCGAGATCATTTTCCGCGAGGAGAAGAACGACCCGGCGCGCATCGCGGCGCGCGAGGCCGAATATCGCGCGAAGTTCGCCAACCCGTTCATCGCCGGCGCGCGCGGTTACATCGACGACGTGATCCAGCCGCACGAAACGCGCAAGCGCATCTGCCGCTCGCTCGTGATGCTCCGTGACAAGAAACTCGACGAGCCGTGGCGCAAGCACGGCAACATTCCGCTCTGAGACCGCCCATCTTGTTCAAGAAGATCCTGGTTGCCAACCGCGGCGAGATCGCCTGCCGCGTCATTCGTACCGCGCGCCGCATGGGCATCGCCACCGTCGCGGTGTATTCCGACGCCGACCGCGATGCCCGCCACGTGACGCTCGCCGACGAGGCGATCGCCATCGGGCGCGCGCCGAGCCGCGAGAGCTATCTCGTGGCCGAGCGCATCATCGCCGCCTGCCAGTCGAGCGGCGCCGAGGCGCTGCATCCGGGCTACGGGTTCCTCTCCGAGAACGAGCAGTTCGCGCGACGCGTCGAGGAGGCTGGCATCGTCTTCATCGGGCCGAAGCATGCCTCGATAGCGGCGATGGGCGACAAGATCGCCTCGAAGGCGCTCGCCGGGCGCGCGGGAGTGCACACCATTCCCGGACACAACGCGCCGATCGAATCACCCGAGGAGGCGGTATCGATCGCGCGCCGCATCGGCTATCCGGTGATGATCAAGGCGAGCGCGGGCGGCGGCGGCAAGGGCCTGCGGGTCGCGCACCGGGATGCGGAAGTCGCCGAGGGCTACGTTTCCTGCCGCAACGAGGCGCGCGCGAGCTTCGGCGACGATCGCGTCTTCATCGAAAAATTCATCGAAGAGCCGCGCCACATCGAGATCCAGGTACTCGGCGACGCCCATGGCCACTGCGTCTACCTCTGGGAGCGCGAGTGCTCGATCCAGCGCCGCCACCAGAAGGTGATCGAAGAGGCCCCGAGCCCCTTCCTCGACGCCGCCACCCGCCGCGCGATGGGCGAGCAGGCGGTGGCGCTCGCGCGCGCGGTCGACTATCAGTCTGCCGGCACCGTGGAGTTCGTGGTCGGCAAGGACCGCAGTTTCTACTTCCTCGAGATGAACACGCGGCTGCAGGTCGAGCACCCGGTCACCGAGTTCATCACCGGACTCGATCTCGTCGAACAGATGATACGCGTGGCGGCGGGCGAGCCACTCTCGTTCACGCAGGCCGACGTGAGACTCGACGGCTGGGCGATCGAGTGTCGCATCAATGCCGAGGATCCGTTCCGCGGTTTCCTGCCCTCCACGGGTCGGCTGGTGAAGTTCCGCCCGCCGCCCGAGGGCAATGGTGTGCGCATCGACACCGGGGTCGAGGAGGGCGGCGAAATCCCGGTGCACTATGATTCGATGATCGCCAAGCTGATCGCGCACGGGCGCGATCGCGGTGAGGCGATCGCGAAGCTGCGCGAGGCGCTGAACGGGTTCGTCGTGCGCGGCATCTCGAGCAATATTCCATTCCAGGCGGCGCTGCTCGCGCACCCGCGTTTCGTGTCGGGGGCCTTCAACACGGGCTTCATTGCCGAGGAGTATCCGCATGGCTTCCACGGCGCCGCCGCCACGGGCGAGGCGCTGGATTTCCTCGTGACCCTGGCGGCGGCCGTGCATCGTCGCTATCGCGAGCGTGCCGCGACGATCAGCGGCCAGCTGCCGGGGCGGGAGCAGCAGATTCCCGGGGAATTCGTAGTCGCCCTCGCCGAGGGCGCAGGCTGGCGTGAGCAGGCGCCCGTCGCCGTGATCGCCGACGGATCGGCCATCCACGTGGCGATCGGCGGGCGCAGTCACCGCATCACGCTCCCCGGCGCGGTTCGCGACATCGTGATGCGTGGCGAATACGACGGGCTGCCTTACAGCGCGCAGGTCGAGCGGCTCGGCCTCGATTACCGCCTCTCGCGAAACGGCACGGCGATCACGGCGCGCGTGCTCACCCCGCGCGCCGCGCAATTGCTCGCGCTGATGCCGGTCAAGGCCCCGCCGGATCTTTCGAAAGTCCTGCTCTCGCCGATGCCGGGCCTGCTGGTCGAAGTGGCCGTGCAGCCGGGCCGGAGCGTCGTCGCCGGCGAGAAGCTGGCCGTGATCGAAGCCATGAAGATGGAGAACGTCCTCGTCGCATCCCGCGACGGTGTGGTCGGCGAGGTACTCGCAAAGAAAGGCGACAGCCTCGCGGTCGACCAGATCATCATGCGCTTTCGCTGACGGCGGCGATCACACCGTTACCGCCGCGACGTGTCATCGGCAAGCGTCGCGCGCAGGATCTCGATGAATGCATGCGTTTGCGGCGACAGCAAACGACGTCCCGCGGTCACGCACCAAAGGGTAATGGGCGGCAGGTTCCAGTCCGGCAGCACGCGTTCGAGTTCGCCGCGGTTGGCCAGCCCCCGGGTGAAGCGCTCGGTCAGGGCGACAATTCCGAGCCCGCGCACACCCAATGCGTGCAGCAGGCCGAGGGAGTTCGCCACGAGGACGCGGTCCGGCAAGCCCTCCCAGCGCTCGCCGCGGCGTGACAGCAGCCACTTCTGTCGCTCGCCGGCGCCGATCACGAGTGCGAGGCCGACATGCCGAATGAGGTCGTCGGGCGTGCGCGGTGTGCCGTATCGGCGCAGGTAGTTGCGGTTGGCGTAGAGCCCTCCCGACGAGGTGGTGATGCGTCGCGCGACCAAAGTGCCGTCGTCGGGCAGCCGCGTCGCTACGCGAACCGCGAGGTCGAAGCGCTCGGCCACGAGGTCGACGCGCCGGGCGGAAAGATCGAGCTCCAGGCGGACGTCCGGATACCTGGCATGGAAGCGGGTGACTGCCAGGGCGAGGGACAGCTCGGCGAACTCGGGTGGCAACGCCACACGCAGTGATCCGCGCGGTGTGCGCTGTCGATGTTGCGCAAACGCGGCCGCCGCGCCTGCTTCCTCGGACAGACGGCGGGCGTGTTCGAGCATCTGCTCGCCGAATGCGGTCAGCACCATGCGCCGGGTACTGCGCTGCAGAAGCCGCTCGCCGCAGCGGTTTTCCAGCGCGGTGAGCCGCCGCGAAAGGGTCGCCTTGGGCAGGCCGGTCCGGTCCGATGCGCGCGTGAGACTGCCGGCGTCGGCAATGTGTGCGAACAGGATCAGGTCGTCGGCGTGCAGCGCGAGCGTGGCCATGGCCGCCATTGTTGCAGAAATGAAATTGTGAGGGTCACTTCGGGCATTTACCCGCCGGCCGGGCCTCAATAGAGTCACGTACCGTCATCGACGCATCGGTGCGAAGACAGGGCGCATGCAACCAGGGAGACAGCCAATGAGCGTCAGGCTCGCCGTCATCTACTATTCGACCTACGGCACGAACCATCAGATGGCGGAAATTGCCGCCGAGGCAGCCCGGGCCGCGGGTGCCGACGTGCGGTTGCTGAAGGCTCCGGAGACGGCGCCGGCCGAAGTCGTCGCGGGCGTCGATCCCTGGAAGGCGCACGCGGAGAAGACCGCCCACATTCCGAAAGTCACGGCGGCCGACATGGAATGGGCCAACGCCTACCTGTTCTCGGCGCCGACCCGCTTCGGGATCATGGCGAGCCAGATGCGTGCGTTCATCGACACGCTCGGCGGCGTCTGGGCCAGGGGCGGCCTCGCCAACAAGGCCGTATCGGCGATGTCGTCCGCGCAGAATCCGCACGGCGGGCAGGAGACCACGCTGCTTTCCTTCTACGCGACGATCATGCACTGGGGCGGCATCGTGGTGGCGCCGGGTTTCACGGACCCGTCGATCTTCGAAGCAGGCGGCAACCCTTACGGTTACAGCCACACGCAGGGCAGGGAGTTCACCGACGCGATGAAGTCGGCGATCCGCCATCAGGCACGCCGGCTCGTTGAGATTGCCGCCAGGCTCGTCTGACCTGGCAAGGCGGCGGCGCGTCGCTCAGCGCTCCCAGCTGAACGCAATCGAGCCGAAGGCGGGATCGCCCGATTGCTCGTCGAATTCGCGCGTGCGCCAGACGCGCATCACGGCAAAGCGAAGGCGGCGCCCGGCGACGAACCACTGGCTGCTGATGCCGGCCGCAACCTGCGCGACCAGGGGGCGGCGCGAGACGCGGTGGCTGTCGTGGAACAGATTGCCATCGAGCGAGAAGTCGTGCGCGATCGCCGAGAGCTCGAGGTTCACGAAGGCGTGTACGCCTGGCCGCCGGGCGCCGGGCGCCATGCCCTTCGACTCGTGCGTCTTGCGGACGGCTGATGGCGGACGATTCTCCGCGCCTGCGCGAATGGGGTAACTGCCGAAATCGTCGGGCAGATTCCACCCGGCGCGCAGTTCGAGCCCGGCCGACGCGGAAGTCTCGACATTGCCGACGCGCAGCGCGTAGCCACCGATGGCGTCGTGACGCCATCCCGCGACGCCGGTATCGCCGGCGAAAGGCCGGAACCTGCGCTCCCGGGTGAGCTGCAAGGCCGTCTCGTTGCGCAACTGATGATCCCAGCCGCGAAACCGGGCCGCGCCTTCCGCGCGGTGTGCGAGGTCCTGCGACTGCTCGGCGAGGGACCAGGGGCCGATCACCCCGAGCGTCAGGTCGCGGACATCGAGCACTTCGTAACCCGTATCCAGCGGGTGAATGCGCCGGTTCCAGGCGATTCCGAAATAGAGAAGTCCGGCATAGGGACGGTCGTCCACGATCAGGTCGCTGCGGGTTCCGTCCTCGGGCGTATAGATCGCCTGGCCGAGGCGCACGACCACATTCTGCGACATCGATGTATCCGCTTCCTCGCGGCGGAATCCCGGTTCGATCAGGTCGAGGAAGCGGCCGTACAGGCCGATCGGTCGCGGCAGGCAGGCCGGCGACGGCGCGCTTTCGAAATCGCGTGAAACCAGTGCGAGCGCGAGACCATTCGTGTAGTTGCGATCCGTGCCCGCGAGCAGGTCATTCTCGAGGCGCAGGGTGCCGCCTCGCCAGCGCGTGGCTTGCTCCGGCGCGCACGAAGCCGGCGTGCCGGATCGCCCGGATCCGGCGGCGTGGCTGACTGCAAGGACGGACAGCATGCCGGCCGACAGTCCGGCCGTGGCGAGACGGCGGATCGCCTCGCGGCGCGTTCGACTCATCGCGACACCCACGGCACGCGCCGCGGCCGCTCACGCTTCTCTTCCTCCTCTATATGTGCGAGGCGAGGCTTCACGAGGTCGCTGCGCGCGACGATCCCCACGAGCCGCATCGACGCGAGGTCGGCAACCACCGGCAGGCGTTCGAGGCGGTTCAGCGCGAGGCGCGAGGCGACGAGACGGCACGATTCGTCGGGCAGCGCGACGATGGCCGGGCTGTCGGCCACGATCGCCTCGACCGGCGTGCGCGGATCGCGTGCCGCCGCCGCAGCCAGCAGGTCGCGGTCCACCATGCCGAGGACGGCGCCGTCGCGCACGATCGGGAAGGCGCGGTGCGCCTGGCCCGCGCCGAAGTGGCGTGCGATGGTCTCATCCACCGGCGTCGCCGCGTCGATCGCCACGACGTCGCGCGTCATGACCTCGTCGACGAGCTGCCGCTCGAGCGGGTCGACGCCGTACTCGCGGTAGATGTGATAGCCGCGGCGGGCGATCTTCTCGGTGAGGATCGAGCGTCGCATCGTCAGCACGGTGAAGCCATAGGACACTGCGGATGTCGCGATCAGCGGCAGCAGCGCGTTGGCATCGCGCGTCAGGCCGAACGCGAAGACCGTCGCGGTCAGCGGCGCGCGCATCACGCCGGCGAGCGTCGCCGCCATGCACACGAGCGTCCACAGTCGCGGATCGGCTCCCGGCAGCACATGGCCCAGCACGACGCCGAGCCCTGCGCCCATGATGAGGAGTGGCGCCAGGATGCCGCCGGACGTGCCGGAGCCGAGGGCGAGTACCCAGATCAGTGCCTTGACGACGACGAGTGCCACCGCGGCGTCCAGCAGGATCTGGTTGTGCAACAGGTCGCCGATGACGTCGTAGCCGACGCCGAGCGCGCGCGGCTCGAAGTAGCCGCCGATGCCGACCGCGAGCCCGCCGAGCGCCGGCCACCAGCTCCAGTGCAGCGGCAGCCTCGCGAACAGGTCCTCGACCTTGTAGAGCGAGGCCGACAACGTTGCCGACAGGATGCCGCACGCGAGCCCGGCAAGGATGCACATGGGCAGTGCCCAAAGGCCGGGTGCCGCTGTCTGCAGTGGAAACAGCGGGCCCGGCGGCATCACCAGCGGCCGCGCGAAGCCCGCGATGGCGCATGCCATCGCCACGGGCAGCAGGCTGCGCGGGCGCAGCTCGAACAGCAACAGCTCGACGGCGAGCAGCACGGCCGCGACCGGCGTGCCGAACACCGCGGTCATGCCGGCGGTCGCGCCGGCGACCAGCAGCGTCTTGCGCTCCGCCGCGGTGAGGTGGAAGAACTGCGCAAACAGCGAGCCGATCGCGCCGCCCGTCATGATGATCGGACCCTCGGCGCCGAACGGGCCGCCGCTACCGATGACGATGCCCGAGGACAGCGGCTTCAGGACGGCGACTTTCGCGGAGATATGGCTCTTGCCGAACAGGATGGCTTCGATCGCCTCGGGGATGCCGTGGCCGCGAATCTTCTCCGAGCCGAAGCGCGCCATCAGGCCGACGATCAGGCCGCCGATCGCCGGCACCACGATTACCCACGCCCCGAGCGTGGCCTGCGCCGGGGAGCGATTGGCGAGCGACAGCGTCTGGAAGAAAAACAGATTGGTGAAGAGGCGGATCAGATCGAGCAGTACGACCGCGGCGAGCGTGGCGAGTACGCCGATGATCGCGGCGAGGATCGTGATCCAGGTCAGGCGCGCATTGAGCGCGAAATCGCCGCGGAGCGCCGACGCGTTCATGGTGCCCATTCTAGTCGGAAGTTCCAAGCGCCGGCGACAGGTATTGCGTTGTGACTCAGCAGGTTGGCGCATTGCTCGGTGTCGTGCGAGTGGCTACACGGTGATGGACTGCAGGAGCTGAAGCGCGCGCTGCTGAGTGGGA
>JABAQN010000049.1 GCA_019187495.1 Steroidobacteraceae bacterium | reverse complement strand
ATGGGCTACGACACGATCCTGCGCAACCTGGCGTTGCTCAACGTGCTGTGGGACGGTGGCGCGATCGCCATCGACCGCCGCAGCAAGCCCTCGTTCCAGCTGCGCGACCGGCGCCTGACCTTCGGGCTGATGGCCCAGCCCGAGGCGCTGCGCGGCTTCCTCGAGCGCGCCGGCACGCTGCCGCGCGGAACCGGCTTCATTGCCCGCTTCCTGATCGCGTGGCCGGCGAGCACGCAGGGCACCCGCGCCTATCGGCCCGCGCCCGCGGCCATGCCTGCGGTCGAGCGCTTCGGCCGGCGGATCACGGCTCTGCTCGACGCACCGCTCGCCACCGACGCGCGCGGCGGACTGACGCCGGCCGTGCTCGACCTCTCGCCTGCGGCTCACACGGCGTGGGTGCGCTTGCACGACCTCGTCGAGCGCGGGCTCGGAACCGGCGGCGATTACCAAGCGGTGCGCGACGTCGCCGCGAAGGCCGCCGAGAACGTCGCGCGGCTGGCCGCGCTCTTTCACGTGTTGGAGCACGGCCCTGCCGGCACGATCGGCGCCGACCACCTTCTCGGCGCCGAGGCCATCGTTCGTTGGCACCTGCACGAAGCCCGCCGTCTGCTCGCCGAGCTCGACACGCCGCCCGCGCTCGCCGCGGCGATCCGGCTCGACACCTGGCTGCTCAACGAAGCGCGAGCCCCCGGCAACGCGCGCATCCCGACCACCCGCATCTACCAGTACGGGCCGGGGTGCGTGCGCGACAGCCGTGACCTGAAGGCGGCGCTCGCCACGCTGACCGAGCGCGGACGGGCGCGCCTGGAGGAAGAAGGGCGGCGGCGCTTCGTGGCGGTCAATCCGGCGCTGCTGGACCGCTGAGGCGGATCCCCGGCGAAGGACATCCTTTCAGCGCCGCGGGCCTTGCTATTGCTGCTACTCCTGCTACGCAAGGGCACGGCACTCGGCCGGAAACCGCAGGAACAGCAGCAATAGCAAGGTGCGCGAAGGCCGGATAGGGCGATCGGCGATGGTAGTTGTCGTCAGGCCACTTGCTTGAAGCGCCCGAAGACCACTTGTCCGGTGGTCATCAGCTGCTCGATGGTGTCGGCCCAGAACTGCAGCATCTCGCGGCGCTGCGGCGCGTACTCGGCCCGGTTGTACACACCGCGCACGCCGCCGATCGTGTGGTTCAGCGCCTTCTCCACCACGTCCGACGGCCACCCGTTCTCGTGCAGCAGCGTGGAGGCCGTGCGCCGCAGGTCGTGAATCGTGAAGGCGGGGATGTCCTGCCCCTGAAGCGCGGTCTTCAGCGCGGTGTTGATCGCGTTGTGCGCGAAGGGCTTGGTCAGGCTGCCGCGCCCGGGCATCACTAGCTCGCTGCCGCCGGCCAAGGCGCGCAGTTCCTTGAAGAGCGCGACGGCCTGGCGCGACAGGAACACGATGTGGGGCTTGCCCGTCTTGGAATGCTCGGCCGGGATGTGCCACTCGGCCTGCTCGAAGTCCACGTGCTCCCAGCGGGCGAGCAGCAGTTCGGACTTGCGCACCATCGTCAGCAGGATCAGGTGCAAGCCGATCTTGAACTGCCGGCGGATGTTGGACTCGAAGGCCGCCTTCAGGAACGCGCGGATTTCGTCGGTGGACAGCGCGCGCTCGCGCGCCTTCGCCTTGTGGACGTGCCGCATCGGCAGCGCGAGCACCGGGTTCGTGGCGACGAGCCCGGCGGTCTGCGCGTAGTCGAAGAGCCGCTTCAGCACGCTGCGAATGTTGCCGGCAGCCGCGTCGAACCCCTCGTCCTTCTTCTTCCAGATGATGGCGCGCACGTCCTCGGTGGTGACATCGCGGACCGCCTCGGTGCCGATGGCCGGGACGATCGACTTGTCGAAGTAGCGACGCGGAATCGTGAGGTCCCGCCGGTCCTTGGCCACCACGTCGCGGAAGAAGCGTTCGCCGAATTCGGCGACGGTGGTGTCGGGCGCGGCCCCCTGCTTCGCGAGCCGCTTCTGGACCGCGGGCGACTGGCCTTGCGCGACCAGGGTCTCGCGCCTGTCGCGCTCGGCACGTGCGAGCTTGAGCGACAACGCCGGGTAGCGGCCCAGCGTCACCCGCTCCTGCTTGCCGTTCAGGCGATACCGGTAGTGCCAGAGCATGCCCCCGGTCGGGAACACCTCGAGCACGAGGCCGCGCTCGTCGCTCCTGCTGTAGCGGACGGACTTGGGCTTGAGCGCGCGAATGGCGGTGTCGGTGAGCGGCATGGGCGGGCGTCTGTGTACACACGTGGAATTTCACCCATCATACCCGCCATGTGTACTCAAATGTGTACTCAGAAGAGATCGGCTGCCTCCGGTCGCTTTCGGCCACTTCAGGAACATAAATCGTTGTATGACAAGCACTTATGGCAAAGCATTGGACCGCACCGGATCTCTCCGGAAGCGCACCTACTTCCCGATACAGAAGCTCGAAAAGATCCGCCCGAGCAGGTCCTCGCTCGTCACCGCCCCGGTGATCTCCCCGAGCGCCACCTGCGCGAGGCGCAGCTCCTCGGCGACGAGCTCGCCCGCGCGGCTTTCCCGCAGCTGCGCCTCCGCCGCATCGACATGGCGCTGCGCGCGCGTGAGCGCCTCGAGATGGCGCGCACGCGCGGAAACCGTGCCCGCATCGGCAATGCGGTAACCCATGCAGTCGCGCAGGTGGGCGCGCAGCACGTCGAGTCCCGCGCCGGTCTTCGCCGAGATCGCGACACGTGGCGGTCCGCTCACGGTGTCCGAGAGCGGGATGCCGGTCGCGAGGTCGATCTTGTTGAGCACGATGGTCACGGGCACGTCGGCCGGCAGGCGCGGGCGCTCGTCGGTGAACGCGCGCGCGTCCGGGTCGTCTGCCGTGTCGATGATGAAGAGCACGCGGTCGGCGCGCGCCATTTCAAGGGTCGCGCGGCGGATCCCTTCGGCCTCGACGACATCGGGCGCGTCGCGCAGGCCGGCGGTGTCGAGCACGTGCAGCGGCATGCCGTCGATGTCGATGCGCTCGCGCACGATATCGCGCGTGGTGCCGGGGATCTCGGTGACGATCGCGGCGTCGTAACCGGCGAGGCGATTGAGCAGGCTCGACTTGCCGGCGTTTGGCCGGCCGGCGATCACCACCGTCATGCCGTCGCGCAGCAGCCGCCCCTGGCGTGCGCTGCGCTCGACCGCCGCGAAGTGCTCGCGGATGCCGGCGAGACGCGCCTCGAGCTCGTGATCGGCGAGGAAGTCGATCTCCTCCTCGGGGAAATCGATCGCCGCCTCGACCCAGGCGCGCAGTTCAGTGACCGCATCGACGAGCCCGTGCACCATCGAGGAGAACTCGCCCTGCAGCGAGCGCATCGCGGCGCGCGCCGCTTCGCGCGAACCTGCGTCGATGAGGTCGGCGACCGCCTCGGCCTGCGCGAGATCGATCTTGTCATTGAGGAACGCGCGCTGCGTGAACTCCCCGGGGTGCGCCCGGCGCGCCCCGAGCTCGATCGCGCGCTGCACGAGGCCCTCGGATACGACGGGCCCGCCGTGGCCGTGGAACTCGACGACATGCTCGCCGGTGTACGAATGCGGCGCGGCGAAGAAGAGCACGAGGCCGACGTCGATCGGCTCACCGGCGGCGTCGAGGAAGCGCGCGAGCGTCGCGCGCCGCGCGGCGGGGAGATCACTGCCGATCACGACCGCCGCGATCTCGGGCGCCTTCGGCCCCGAGACACGCACGATCGCGACACCGCCGCGTCCGGGCGGAGTCACGACGGCGACGATGGTGTCGTGATGACTCATGGGGCTCCGGTCGTGCGCCGTGGCGTGAAAACCCCGCGCCTCAGCCGAGCCTGACCGGCAACGACCGGATGCGCCGGCCCGTGGCGGCGAAGATGGCATTCGTCAATGCCGGGATCACCGGGGGCAGCGCCGGCTCGCCGAGGCCTGTGGGCGGATGGTCGGACCTGACCCAGGCGATCTCGATCTCCGGCGTGATCGGCATGCGCGCAAGCCGGAAATCGTGGAAGTTGCTCTGCTGCACGGCGCCGTCGACCACTTCGATCGACTGTCCCATGAGCGCCTGCGCGAGGCCGTCGATGATCGCTCCGCGCACCTGGTTTTCCGCACCGAACGGATTGACGATGTGCCGGCCGACGTCGCCCGCGACCCATACTTTGTGCACGGTGACCTCGGTGCCGGCGACACTCGCCTCCACCACCTCGGCGAAGTAGCCCTGGTGGCAGAAATAGAACGCGAACCCCTTGGCGCGCGCGGGCGCACCCGCGACGCGCGCCGGCGCCTGCGCAGCCCAGTGCGACGCCTGCAATACTTTCTCGATCACGCTCCGGGCACGCACCGTATCGAACGGCGCGCCGCGACCCCCCGGGGGCGCAATCACGCGCGCTTCCCCGACGAGCTCGAGCATCAGCGCGGGCAGATCCTTGCCCGCGGCGAGCGCGACTTCGTCGAGGAACGACTGCGAGGCGAAGCACAGCGCATTGGAGCCCGGCGCGCGCAGCCAGCCGGTCGTCAGGACCGTGGGCATCGCGGTCTGCGAGAAGCGCACGTTCGGGATGAGGTCCGCGGGCGGCATCGTGAGCGTGAGGTCGCCGGCGCGTGTCACGCGCGTGCCCTCGCCGAACGTGACGAAATGATCGGTGAACGCCGTGAGGCGACCCTTCGCATCGAGCGCCGCCTCGAAACCGTGCCAGCCGGCGGGGCGATAGTAGTCGCGGCGGATGTCATCTTCCCGTGACCAGATCAGCTGGATGGGCGTGCCGGGCAGGGCGTGCGCGATCGCGGCCGCCTGCAGCATGTAGTCGTTCAGCAATCGCCGCCCGAAGCCGCCGCCCGCGCGCGTGACATGGACGGTCACGGCATCGAGCGCCGGCAGACCCAGCATTTTCTGCACGAGCTCGCGGCCGCGCGCCGGAGTCTGGCTCGGCGCCCAGATCTCGATCCGGCCGTCCTTGAAGAGCGCCGTGCAGTTCTGCGGCTCGAGCGTGCCGTGCGCGAGGAAGGGATAATCGTAACGCGCGGCGACGCGTTTCGCCGCCGCCGCGAGCGCGGCATCGGGATCGCCTTCGCGCCGCAGCTCCTGACCACCGCCCGCATCGAGCGCCGCCTGCGCGCGCGCCCGGTAGCGCTCCGTGCTGTGACCCTTCGCCGCCGAGACGTCCCACTCCGCGACGAGCTTCCTGCGCGCCTGGTTCGCGAGCCACCAGTGGGTCGCGACGATCGCGACGCCGTCTGCGAGGCCGGTATCGGCATTGCCGTCGCCCTTGATCGGCACGACGTGCCGCACACCGGGCGCCGCTTTTGCGGCCGCGATGTCCGCCTGCACCAGCCGCCCGCCATGTGCCGGCGCCACTTCGTACGCCGCGTAGAGCATGCCCGGCAGGCGCGTGTCGATGCCGAACAGCGGCTCGCCACGCAATACGCGCGGACCGTCGAAACCCGCGACGGGACGCCCGATGATCGTGAACTCTTCGGGCTTCTTGAGCGGCACCGACCCGGGTGCCGGCGGCGCCAGCTGCGCGGCGGCGTTCGCGACGTCCCCGTAGCCGCACGAGCGGCCGCTCGTCGCATGCATGATGCGGCTCTTCGCGGTCGAAAGTTCCGCGACCGGCACCGACCAATGCTGCGCCGCCGCCTGCAGCAGCATCGCGCGCGCGGCGGCGCCCGTCTGGCGCAGCGGCAACCAGTTGTTCGGTGTCGATGTGCTGCCGCCGGCGACCTGCACGCCGTAGCGCGCGAGATCGGCATCGGCCTGCACGATTCGCACCGCGTCCCAGTCGCAGTCGAGTTCATCGGCGATGATCATCGGCAGCGAGGTCTTCACGCCCTGGCCGATCTCGGGATTCTTGGCGACGATCGTGACGCGGCCATCGGGCGCGATGGAGACGAATGCCGTGAGCACGGCACTCGCGGCGGCGGCCTGGCCTCCGCTCGCGGCGTTGGAGGCCGCCGCGGCTCGCGCCGGTGCGCCAACGAAGGCTTCGAGCGCGAGTCCGCCGCCCGCCAGCAGGGAGGCCTTGAGGAAGGTGCGCCGATCAGGTCGCATGGGACTTCCCTCCGTCGTGCGCCTCACCCGCCGGATCGATGCCCGCCGCCATCCGGATGGCCGTTTCGATGCGGTTGTAGCAGGCGCAGCGGCAGATGTTGCCGGCCATGGCGTCGCGGATCTCTTCCCTCGTCGGCTTCGGGGTGGCCGCGAGCAGGGACGCCGCGTTCATGACCTGCCCTGCCTGGCAGTAACCGCATTGCATCACATCGATCTCGAGCCAGGCCTGCTGCAGTCGTGCCCCGATCGGGGTCTCGCCGATGTGTTCGATCGTCGTGATCTTCGCGTCCCCGATGGTCGACACCGGCACGCTGCAGGAGCGCTGCGCGACGCCATCCACATGGACCGTGCACGCACCGCACAGCGCCTGGCCGCAGCCGAACTTCGTGCCGACGAGCCCGAGGCTTTCCCGCAGCACCCAGAGGAGCGGCATCTCGCCGGGCACCTCGACGGTGTGCACCTGGCCGTTGACGTGGAGTCGGTAACCCATGGCGATCCCCTGCCCTTCGAGGCTCTTAAATAGTCCGGCGCCGGCCGCGGCGCAAGCCGTGCCTTCAGGTCGATGGTGCGCCCAGTTCGCCTTCCCACTTCGCGACCACGGCCGAGGCGACCGAGTTGCCGACGACATTGGTCGCGCTGCGGCCCATGTCGAGGAACTGGTCGACGGCGAGCACGAGCAGCAGCCCCGCGTCCGGGATGCCGAAGTGCGGCAGCGTCGCGGCGAGCACCACGAGCGAGGCGCGCGGCACGCCCGCGATTCCCTTGCTCGTCACGAGCAGCAGCAGCAGCAGCGTCACGAGCTGCACGCCGCCGAGCTCGATGCCATAGGCCTGCGCGATGAAGAGCGTCGCGAACGTGCAGTACATCATCGAGCCGTCGAGGTTGAACGAATAACCGAGCGGCAGCACGAAGCTCGCGATGCGCGGCGCGACGCCGAAGCGCTCGAGCTGCTCGAGAGTCTTCGGATAGGCGGCTTCGGAGCTCGCGGTCGAGAACGCGAGCAGCAGCGGCTCGCGGATCATCGCAACGAGCGAACGCACGCGCGCGCCGATGACGAGCCACCCGAGCCCGAGCAGCACCAGCCACAGCACGACGAGCGCGAAATAGTAGCCGCCGATGAACTTGCCGTAGGTGCCGAGGATGCCGAGCCCTTCGGCGGTGACGGTTGCGGCGACGGCGGCGAACACCGCCGGCGGCGCGGCCCACATCACGTAGCCGGTGACTTTCAGCATCACGTGCGCGACCTGGTCGATGAGCGCCGTCAGGCCCCGGCCGCGTTCGCCGAGCGCAGCGAGCCCGATGCCGAAGAACACCGAGAACACGACGATCTGCAGGATCGCGTTGTTCGCCATCGCCTCCGCGATCGAGCGCGGCACGAGGCTTTGCACGAACTCCCTGAGACCCGGCTGTGCGAGCGTGACGGCGGCCGCGGCATCCGCCTGCGGGATCCCGAGCGCGAGCTCCCGGCCCGGCTCGAGCAGCAGCACCATCACGATGCCGATCGCGAGCGACAGGAGCGATGCGAACAGGAACCAGCCGACGGTGCGCAGCCCGACGCGCCCGACGGCGGACCCCGCACCCATGTTCGCAATGCCGACGACGAGGGTCGAAAACACCAGCGGCCCGATGATCATCTTGATCAGGCGCAGGAACGCGTCGGTCACGATGCCGAAGTACCCGGCGAGGCGGGCCAGGGTCGCGGGATCCGTGACCTCGACGTGGCACAGGTAGCCGACGGCGACGCCGAGCACGAGTGCGAGCACGAGCGCGATGGTGAATCCGCGGGACACGGGCAACCCCCTTTTGCGGGCACTCTGGAGACATTCGCGCGCGCCCGCAAGGGCCCTCCGGTATGCTTGCGCGCGCTGTGCTGACCGTCCACGGACTCCACAAGAAGTTCGGTGCTCTCGAGGTCGTGCGCGGCGTCAGCTTCGAGGTCGGCGCAGGCGAATGCTACGGGCTCCTCGGCCCGAACGGCGCCGGCAAGACGACGACGCTGCGCTGCTGCCTCGGCCTCACCGTGCCCGACGCCGGCGAGATCACGCTCGACTCGCTGCCGGTGCCCGCGCGCGCGCGTGAAGCCCGCGCGCGGGTCGGCGTCGTGCCGCAGTTCGACAACCTGGATCCGGATTTCACGGTGCGCGAGAACCTGCAGATGTTCGCGCGCTATTTTGGCCTCCCCCGTGCCGAGGTCGCCGCGCGCATTCCCTGGCTGATCGAGTACGCGGGGCTCGTCGACAAGGCGGACGCGCCGATCGAGGCGCTGTCGGGTGGCATGAAGCGGCGGCTCACGATCGCGCGCGCCCTCGTCAACGATCCGCGCGTCCTTTTCCTCGACGAGCCGACGACGGGGCTCGATCCACAGGCGCGGCACCTGGTCTGGGAGCGCCTGAAGCGCCTCCTCGGCGAGGGCCGCACGATCATCCTGACGACGCACTTCATGGACGAGGCGCAGCGGCTCTGCGATCGCGTCGCGATCATGGACCACGGCGCGTTCATCGCCGAGGCGCCGCCGCACACGCTGATCGAGCGCGAGATCGAACCCGTCGTGATCGAAGTGTATGGCGATGGCGTCGGCGCGTGGTTCGAGGCGCACGCGCGACGCCTCGCGGCGCGCGCGGAACTGAGCGGCGATACCGCGTTCTGTTACTGCCGCGACCCGGACCCGCTGCTCGCGACCCTCGCCGACGAGCCGGAGCTGCGGGTGCTGCGCCGCGCGGCGAACCTCGAAGACGTGTTCCTGAAACTCACCGGGCGTGATCTCCGTGACTGACCGCTTGCGCTTCCGGCATGTCGTGCTGCGCAACTACCGGGTGTGGCGCAAGCTCCTCGCGGCCTCGCTCGTCGGGCATCTGCTCGACCCGCTCTTCTGGCTCGTGGGCCTCGGCTTCGGGCTCGGCAGCCTGCTGCCCTCGGTGGGCGGCATGCCGTATCTCGAGTTCCTCGGCTCCGGCATGATCTGCTACGGCGTGATGAACTCGGCGAGCTTCGAGGCGCTGTGGTCGGCTTTCGCACGGCTGAAGCAGCAGCGCACCTGGGAGGGCATCCTGCACGCACCCATGACCGTGACCGATGTCGTCATCGGTGAATGGGTGTGGGCAGCGCTCAAGGGCATGCTGTCGGGCGTCGCAATCCTCTTCGTGATGGCGCTGCTCGGGCTCGTCCACGGAGTTGCGGCGTTGTGGGCGTTGCCGGTGATGCTGCTGACCGGGCTCGCGTTCGCGGGCATCGCGCTCGTGGTCACCGCAATCGCGAGAACCTACGATCATTTCATCTATTACTTTACGCTCTTCATCACGCCGATGATGCTCGTCTCGGGCGTGTTCTTTCCGACGGCGCAGTTGCCGCCGGCAGTGCAGGTCGTGGCCCAGGTGCTGCCGTTGTCGCATGCCATCGAGCTCACGCGCCCGATCGTGCTCGGGCGAGCGCTGCAGGGTGGCGCGATCCACGTGCTCGCACTTGCCGCGATTGCAACCATTGGCGTCGTGGCGGCAAGGGCGCTGGTGGCGCGCCGATTGCGGTGAGGAAGGAAGGGGCGGACAGCGCACCGCATGCAGCGGACAGCCAGAGCACGCTGGCGCGCGGCGGAACAACCCCGGCCCCAATCTGTCCGCCGCCCGCTGTTCGCTGCGTAGCGCCCGCTGTACGCTACTCCGATGCGCCCCGACACCCTGCTTCACCTGCGCGCCCGCGCCTCGAGCGGCGATCTCGATGCGCTCGCCACGCTCGGCCGCAAGCTGCTGCTCGGTGACGAGGGAATCCCGGCGGCGCCGCACGCGGGCATCATGCATCTGAACCAGGCGGCGGCGCGCGGGCATCCGGAATCGACGGCGCAGCTCGCCTTGCTCGCGGCGTTCGGCGTGCTGCGCTCACGCAGCCTCGCGGATGCCGTGACCTGCCTGCGGCGCGCGGCAGCGCTCGGCTGGACGCCGGCGCGCGAGGAATTGCAGCTGCTCTCCCGCGGCAAGCCCGATATCGATATCGCGGCGCTCACCGCGCCGCCGGTGGCGCGCGTCGTTCTGGAATCGCCCCGGGTGCGCGTGTTCGAAGGTTTCGCGACGGCCGCGGAGTGCGATTGGCTGATCGAGCGCGGACGGCACACGCTGCGGCGCGCGCTCGTCTACCGGCACGACGCCGACGGGCATCAGGCGAGCGACTCGCGTACCAACACCGAGTCCGACTACACGTTCACCAACGCGAGCGTGCTGCTCGCGTTGCTCCGCGACCGGATCGCCGCCGCCGCCGGCATCGCGACGGATCACTTCGAAGTCGCGAAGCTCCTGCACTATGAGCCGGGCCAGGAGTTCAAGCCGCACGGGGATTTCCAGGAAACGACGTCGCCGGCACTTGCGCGCGAGGTCGAGCGTCGCGGCCAGCGCGTGGCGACATTCCTCATCTATCTCAATGACGACTACGACGGTGGCGAAACCGATTTTCCGCGCATCGGCTATCGCCACAAGGGCGTGCGGGGCGATGCGCTCCTCTTCTTCAACGTCGACGCGGCGGGGCAGCCCGACATGAATACGCTGCACGCGGGCCGACCGACCACGCGCGGCGACAAATGGCTGTTTTCGCAGTGGGTGAGAGGCAAGCCGATATGAATGGTGCCGGGCTTTCGGTTGTTCGGTTATTGCGCGCTTCGGCCGCAATAACCGAACAACCGAAAGCCCGGCACCAATGCTTACGCCTTGGCGGCCTGCGCCTCGATCCGCCGGTTGATGTTCCACTGCTGCGCGATCGAGAGGATCGTGTTCGTCACCCAGTAGAGCACGAGGCCGGCGGGGAAGAACGCGAACATCACCGACATCGCAAACGGCATGATCATGAACACCTTCGCCTGCACCGGGTCGGGCGGCGCCGGGTTCAGCTTGTACTGCGCGAACATCGCCGCCGCCATGATCGCCGGCAGCACGAAGTACGGATCGCGTGACGACAGGTCGTTGATCCAGAGCATGAAGGGCGCCTGGCGCATCTCGACGCTTTCGAGCAGCACCCAGTAGAAGGCGAGGAACACCGGCATCTGGATCAGGATCGGCAGGCAACCCGCGACCGGATTGATCTTCTCGCGCTGGTAAAGCTCCATCATCGCGCGGCCAAGTTTCTCGCGATCGTCCTTGTAGAGCTCCTGCAGGTTCTTGATGCGCGGCGTGATGGTTTTCATCTTCGCCATCGACTTGCCGGCCTTCTCCGACAGCGGATAGAAGATGGCCTTCAGGATGCAGGTCGCGAGCACGATCGCCCAGCCCCAGTTGCCGACCAGCCTGTGCAGCCATTTGAGCAGGATGAACAGCGGCTTCGCGAGCGGCGTGAGCAGGCCGTAGTCCGCGACGCGCTCGAGCTCGGGGCCGGTCGTTTCGAGCTGGGCCTGCAGCTTCGGCCCGACGTACAGCGTCTCCCTGAAAACCTCCGACGCGCCCGGCGCGACGGTCTGCGTGCGCCCGACGGTCGACAGCAGGTACTTGTTGCCGTCGGCCTTCAGCGCGATGTGCGTGGTGGCGGCCACCGGCGGCACGACCGCGGTGACGAAATGGTGCTGCATGCCCGCGATCCAGCCGCCCGTCACGTCGAGCGACAGGCTCGTGTCTTCCGCCTTGTCGAGTTTCAGCTTGCGGTACTTCGTGCCGTCGTAGATCGCGGGACCCTTGAACGCATAGCTGTCCGGCGAAAACATCGAGCGCTCGACCGGAATGTTGTCGCGCAGGATCTGGGCGTACGAGGCGGCGGACCACGGCGATGCGCTCTTGTTCTGCACGTCGTAGTCGAGGCCGATGTTGTAGCGTCCGCGCTCGAACACGTACGTCTTGGTCACTGTCACGCCGTGGCCGTCGGTCCACGTGAGCGGCACCCGCAGCTCTTTCTGGCCGGCCGCGAGCCGGTACTCCTTTGCAGCCGACGTGAAGGTCGCAAGGTGTGTCGGATGCGGCGCGCCGTTCGCTCCACCCGTGAGCCCGGTCTGCAGGACATAGAAGCCGTGCGCGCCATCGCGATTGAAGAGCCGCACCGGCTTCGACTGCCCCTTGACGAGCGGATAGGCGAGCAGGTCCGCCTGCCTCAGCTCCCCGCCTGTCAGGCCGATCTCGAGATCGAGCACATCGGTCACGACGTGCACGGTCCCGCCCTCCGCCGCCGGCGCAACGTTCTCTTCGGGCTGCGCGCCGCCCGCCGCCCGCTGTTCGCCGGCTGCGGCGCGCGGCTCCCCGCCCGGACTCGTCGGCGCACTCGGCACTGCGGCCTGCGGCACGTTTTCTTCGAGCCGCGCATTGCGCTGCGCGGTGTCCGCGGCCTGCTGCGCGATTTCGGCGGCCGTCTTCGGTTGCGGCGCGTGATCACGCGTCCAGGTCTCGTAATTGATCCAGGCGAGGAGGACGAGGCCTAGCCAGAGGAAAACGCGCGGATTAGTGCTCATGGTGCGGGTGCGGTACCGGGTCGAAGCCGCCCGGGTGCCAGGGATGGCAGCGGCCGATGCGCCGCACGGCGAGCCAGCCGCCGCGGAGCACACCGAACCGGTCCACGGCTTCGAGCGCATAGTGGGAACACGAGGGATAGAAGCGGCACCGCGGCCCGAGGAGCGGGCTCAGCGTCCACTGATAGAGGCGGATCAGGCCCCGGATGAGGTGGCGCATCGGATCGCGACCTTGTTCCAGAGCGCGGCGAGGCTCGCGCGCAGTTCCTCCGGCTTCGCGCCCTTCACGCGCGCGCGCGCCGCGACGACGATGTCGACCGGCGGCAGGTCGTGCTGCGCGAGGCGGAAGGATTCCTTGACGCAGCGGCGCACGCGGTTGCGGGCGACGGCGTTGCCGACGGTGCGGATGGCCACCGCGAGCCCGAGGCGCGCGGCGCCGAGTTCGTTCGGCCTGAAGGTCATGCTGAAATAGCTGTCCGCAATGCGTTTCCCGCCGCCCTGGACCCTTTCGAAGTCCGCCTTGAGGCGCAAGCGTCGTTGCGCGGGAAACGTGTAACGGATCAGGGAATGAGCTTCTTGCGGCCCTTGGCGCGACGCCGGGAGAGGACCTTCTGGCCGTTTTTCGTTGCCATGCGTGCGCGGAACCCGTGCGTGCGCTTGCGCCGGACTTTGCTCGGCTGATACGTGCGTTTACTCATGATGACGGGGCTCCGCGCGCCGTGGAAAATTGGTCGAAAAAAGGCCCGGAAGGGTAAGCACGTCGGCAGGGGGTGTCAATATGGCCTGCCCTGATAAACTCCGCGACCCCGCCGCGTCCGGCGGCGGGTTCCATGACACTGGGGTCGCGATTTGGAAGCTGGGCTCTGGGCACGTTGCGTGCGCGCTCTCGAGGATGAACTGCCGGAACAGCAGTTCAACACCTGGGTGCGGCCTCTGCAGGCTGTCCAGGGTGACGGCGCCCTGAAGCTGCTCGCCCCGAACCGCTTCGTCGTCGACTGGGTGAATTCCCACATCCTCGCGCGCATCGGCGACCTGCTGCGCGACGGTTCGACCGGCGATGCGCCGATCGTGACCGTCGAGGTG
This sequence comes from Steroidobacteraceae bacterium, assembly GCA_019187495.1. GTDB lineage: Bacteria > Pseudomonadota > Gammaproteobacteria > Steroidobacterales > Steroidobacteraceae > CADEFQ01. The sequence goes on along the minus strand of JABAQN010000049.1, from coordinate 81,987 downwards.
GGCAGTCGCCGCGCGAGTGCCGCGCAGGAGACCGTGGCCGCCACAGCGGTCGCCGCAGCGCCGAAGGGACGCCGTTCCGAGGGACTCGTGGTCGGCGCGCGGCTGAATCCCGAGTTCACCTTCGCGACCTTCGTCGAGGGCAAGAGCAACCAGCTCGCGCGCGCCGCTGCGCTCCAGGTCGGCGAAAACCCCGGCAAGGCCTACAACCCGCTGCTGATCTACGGCGGCGTCGGCCTCGGCAAGACCCACCTGATGCATGCGGCGGGTCACCTGATCCGCGAGCGCGATGCGAACGCCCGCATTGCGTACGTGCATTCCGAGCGCTTCGTCAGCGACATGGTGAAGGCGCTGCAACACAACACGATGAACGAATTCAAGACAGCGTATCGCTCGCTCGATGCGCTGCTGATCGATGACATCCAGTTCTTCGCCGGCAAGGACCGCTCGCAGGAGGAGTTTTTCCATACCTTCAACGCGCTGCTCGAAGGTCAGCAGCAGGTGATCGTGACCTGCGACCGCTATCCCAAGGAGGTGGACGGGCTCGAGGAGCGGCTGAAATCGCGCTTCGGCTGGGGGCTCACGGTCGCCATCGAGCCTCCCGAGCTCGAAACCTGCGTGGCCATCCTGATGAGCAAGGGACAGGCCTCGGGCGTCGCGCTGCCCGAGGAAGTGGCGTTCTTCATTGCCAAACGCATCCGTTCGAACGTGCGCGAGCTCGAGGGCGCGCTGCGTCGCGTGGTCGCCAATTCCCGCTTCACGGGCCGTCCGATCACGCTCGAGTTCGCGAAGGATGCGCTGAAGGACCTGCTGTCGCTGCAGGCGAAACTCGTGACCGTCGAGAACATCCAGAAGACGGTCGCCGATTACTACAAGGTGCGCGTCGCGGACCTGCTCTCCAAGCGGCGCAATCGCTCGATCGCGCGGCCGCGCCAGGTCGCGATGGCACTGGCGAAAGAGCTGACGAGCCATAGCCTGCCCGAGATCGGGGACGCGTTCGGCGGCCGCGATCACACGACCGTGCTGCACGCCTGCAAGCGGATCCGCGAGTTTCGCGATACGGACCAGCGCATCGGCGAGGATTATTCGAACCTGTTGAGAACCCTGACCGGATGACTGTGCGCACGCTGTGGATGAAAGTGTGCGTAACTTTGCGCACAATTCGTGCACAGGGTGGCGCGCGGTCCTTCACAGGGTTGCGCGGCGGACAGCGGACGGCAAATGGCTGACAGCCGAAGGGTTTTTCCGGTTGTTCCGTTGTGCACAGGCCCTACGACAGCTGCTACTGAATTTCATACAAGACTCGAGAATCCAGGAAGGCCCGGCCCATGAAGATTTCGGCGACGCGCGCAGAGGTCCTGAACCCGCTCCAGAGCGTCATTGGTGTGGTCGAGCGTCGGCAGACGATGCCGATACTCGCAAACGTGCTCCTTTCCGCGCGCAACAACCAGTTGTCGATCACGGGCACGGACCTCGAAGTCGAGCTCGTCGCGTCGAGTGCGGCGAACGTGCAGCAGGCCGGCGACGTGACGGTGCCGGGCCGCAAGTTGCTCGACATCTTCCGGGCGTTGCCGGAGGGCGTGAATGTCACGCTGACGACCGAGGGCGAACGCGTCATCGTGCGCGCGGGTCGCAGCCGTTTCACGCTCTCGTGCCTGCCGGCGGCGGAGTACCCGGTCGTCGAGGAAATCCACGCCCAGCAAACGCTCACGGTGCCGCAACCGGAGTTCCGCCGGCTCATCGACAAGACGCATTTCTCGATGGCACAGCAGGACGTGCGTTACTACCTCAACGGCCTCCTGATCGAGACGGAAGGGCAGAGCCTGCGCGCCGTGGCGACGGATGGTCATCGGCTCGCGATCTGCGAATGCACGCTCGAGAAGCCGGCGAAGAGCCCCCAGCAGGTCATCGTGCCGCGCAAGGGTGTACTCGAACTGCAGCGGCTGCTGGGATCAGAGGGCAGCATCGAACTGGCCATCGGCACGAATCACATTCGTGCTCAGATCGGCGACGTTCGATTCACATCGAAGCTGATTGACGGCAGATTTCCGGAATATAGCCGCGTCATTCCCGGTACTCCTTCGCACGCGGTGGTGAGTGACCGCGAGCTGCTTCGGCAGGCGCTGCAGCGAACTGCAATCCTCTCGAACGAGAAGTATCGCGGCGTACGGCTGACACTGAAACCGGATCTGCTCATCGTGCAGGCCCACAACCCGGAACAGGAAGAGGCTGAAGATCAGGTCGAAGTGACCTACCAGGGTGCCGAGATCGAGATCGGCTTCAATGTCACTTACCTGCTCGACGCGTTGGCGGCGGTCGACGGTGAGAAGGTGCAGGTCGGCCTCGGGGATGCCAACAGCAGTTGCCTCATCCGTGCCGACGCAACGGCGTCGGCGCGCTACGTCGTCATGCCGATGCGGCTCTGACACCGCCGATCGATGGCCCTCGCCGAACTGATCGTCGAGGATCTGCGCTGCATCGAACGGATGGAGGTCGCGCTCCATCCAGGCCTCAATCTGGTCTCCGGGCCAAACGGCGCCGGAAAGACATCCGTTCTCGAGGCGATGTTTCTGCTGGGTCGAGGTCGTTCGTTCCGTACCCGCAGTTCGGATCGCCTGATCCGGTTGGCTGCGGAGCGTCTGCTGGCCTTCGGGCGCACCGGTGATCACGTCATCGGCGTCGAGGTGCAACGCGGCAAGGCAGGTGGTGGCGGGATCACGCGCGCCAAGGTCGACGGGTCATTCATCGCATCGCTGGCCGAATTGACGCAGGCGTTCCCGGTGCAGGTGATCGAGCCCGGGATCCAGCATCTTGTCGATGGCGGCGCCATGGGGCGACGGCGCTGGCTCGACTGGAGCGTGTTCCACGTGGAACCAGGATTCGGCGACCAGTGGGCCCGATACGCCAGGGCGCTGAAGCAACGAAACGCCGCCCTGCGCGGAGGTGCGACGGCCGATGACGTGAAGGTATGGGATCGCGAGTTGGTCGCCGCGGGCGAGCCGATGGCGGAGGCGCGCGCGACGCACTTTGCCGCGCTCGAGCCGCACTGGCGCGCGGCCCAGGAATCCCTGACAGGGCTTACCTTGACGGCGGCCTGGCAGTCCGGATGGGATCGCGATCGAACCTTGGCGGATGCGCTCGCCGCCGCGTCGGCCCACGATGTTTCACGTGGAACCACCACGGTTGGGCCGCACCGGGCTGACCTGCGGATGCGAGTCGAGGGGAGGGCGGCGCGTGAAGTGCTCTCCCGCGGACAGCAAAAACTCGTGGCATTGTCGATGGTGCTCGCGCAGCTCGAGTTGCTGCAAACCACGTTGCGGATTCGCCCGACTCTCCTGATCGACGATCCGGCCGCAGAACTGGATAACTTTCACCTGGGCGCACTGATCGAACGCGTCCGCGGCCTTGGCGCCCAACTGGTCGTGACGACATTGGCGCCCGACGCAAGCCTGTTCGGCCGGCCCGATCGCGTGTTCCAGATAGGACAGGGAAAAGTGCAAACGCTATAATGCCGCACCCCGAAAACCGAGTGGTTCATGGCTGACAACGACGTCTACGACTCCAGCAAAATCAAGGTCTTGAAGGGGCTTGACGCGGTGCGAAAGCGCCCGGGCATGTACATCGGCGACACCGATGACGGCACCGGGTTGCACCACATGGTTTTCGAGACGGTCGATAATTCCGTCGACGAGGCGTTGGCAGGATATTGCAATCGCGTCGTCGTCACGATCCATGCGGACGAGTCCATCACCGTCGCCGATAACGGCCGTGGAATTCCTGTGGATATCCATCCGGAGGAGGGGCGTTCGGCGGCCGAAGTCATCATGACCGTGCTGCACTCCGGCGGCAAATTCGACGACAGTTCGTACAAGGTTTCGGGTGGCCTGCACGGCGTCGGCGTCTCGGTCGTGAACGCGCTCTCCGATTACCTGCAGCTCACGATCTGCCGCGACGGCAAGATCCACCGGCAGGAATATCGTCTGGGTGAACCGGTCGCACCCCTCGGGGTGGTCGGGGAGACCACCGAACGCGGTACCACGATCCGCTTCAAGCCGAGCGCGCAGATCTTCACGAACATCGCGTTCAATTACGAAATCCTGGCCAAGCGCCTGCGCGAGTTGTCGTTCCTGAATTCCGGGGTGCGGATCGAGCTCGTCGACGAGCGCGACGACAAGACCGACATCTTCCAGCACGAAGGCGGCCTGCAGGCCTTCGTGAAGCACCTGAATCGCACGCGCACCCCGATTCACGACTCAGTGTTCTGGTTTCGAACCCAAGAGGGCCCAATTCAGGTCGAAGTGGCTCTCCAGTGGAACGATTCCTACCAGGAATCGATGTACTGCTACACGAACAATATCCCGCAGAAGGACGGCGGCACGCACCTCTCGGGATTTCGCGCGGCGCTGACCCGCACCTTGAACGACTACATCGAGAAGGAAGGGGTCGCCAAGCGCGAAAAGGTGCCGACCACCGGTGATGATGCCCGGGAAGGGCTCACGGCGATTCTCTCGGTGAAGCTCCCCGATCCGAAGTTCTCCTCGCAAACCAAGGACAAGCTGGTCTCCTCGGAGGTCAAGGGCATCGTCGAAACCGCCGTCGGAACGAAGCTTTCCGAGTTCTTGCTCGAGCATCCGACGGAAGCCAAGGGGATCGTCGGCAAGATCATCGAGGCCGCACGCGCACGCGAAGCGGCGCGCAAGGCGCGGGAGATGACCCGCCGCAAGGGCGCGCTCGACATCGCGGGCCTGCCGGGCAAGCTCGCCGACTGCCAGGAGAAAGACCCCGCGCTGTCCGAGATCTTCATCGTCGAAGGCGACTCGGCCGGCGGCTCGGCGAAGCAGGGGCGCGACCGGCGCACGCAGGCGATCCTGCCGCTCAAGGGCAAGATCCTGAACGTCGAGAAGGCGCGCTTCGACAAGATGCTCTCGTCGGCCGAAGTGGGCACGCTGATCACCGCGCTCGGCTGCGGGATCGGGCGCGAGGAATTCGACATCGAGAAGCTGCGCTATCACCGCATCATCATCATGAGCGTGGATGGCGACGATCATGTGTTCGTGCGCGACGGCCGGCGCGGCACGCGAATGGTGCGCATCGGCGAATTCATCGACGCCGCGCTCGGGCCGAACCAGCCGACCGGTGGCGTGGACCGATTGACTGATGCACCGCTCGGCGAGGTGCTGTGCTTCGGGCTTGCGGATCGCGTCACGCGCTTTCGCCCGATCAAGGGTGTCATCCGCCATCCGGTCGAGGAGACGCTGTTCGCCGTGCGTACGGCGTACGGGCGCAAGGTTCGCGTGACCGCGAGCCACAGCGTGTTCGTGCACGAGAACGCCGCCATACGGCTGAAGCGCGGCGATGAATTGCGCGTGGGTGATCGCCTGGTTGCACCGCGCACGCTGCATCTGCCGGCGGATGCGCCCGCGCGCATCGACCTCATGAGCCGGTTGTGGGCGGTGCCCGCCGCGGCGGAGCAGATCTGGGTGCGTGGGCCGGCGGTGACCGAATGGTTCAAGGCCCGGGTCGTCGAGAAACATTCGCCCGGGTCCGAGCTGACCGTGCCGCGCGTCGACATTCCGGCGGTTGTGCGCGATGAACTCGCCGAACGGCGGCGCGCGAGCGGTGTCTCGAACGCGTCGCTCTGTACATCGATCGGAATCCGCCAGCCCGTGACTTTCTACGCCTGGGAGCGCGGCCTCAGTCGGCCGACGGTTGCGCGGCTCGAGGCGTACCTGCAATCGATCGGTGTCGATCGCGAAGATGTTTTCGCCAGGGTGGCCGTCGGCGCGAGTCGCCTCGATCGCATCTGGAACGAGCAGTACACAGGCTCGGCACGCAATCTGGTGCGCGACTACGTGAGGTTGTCCGCGCTCGACGAAGAGGACCTCGAGTGGTTTGCCGGTCGCGACGATCTCGAGCTGACGCCGGAACATCACGGCAACAAGGGCATAGCGCGCTACATATCCCTCGACGAGAACCTGCTGTCCGTCCTCGGCTTCTATCTCGCCGAGGGCTCGTGCTCGGACCGCAATGGAATCCGGTTTTCGATTGGCACCGGAAATCAGCAATTTGTCACTGAGATGACACAGCGGCTGCTGAGAATCTTCGGATTGTCGCCGATTCTGTACCAATCACCCGGGCGCTGCGCGGAGCTCAAGCTCGTCCATCGGGTTGCCGCGCTCGCCTGGCAGCACATCTTCGGGTTCGTCGGCGCGGATTCCTGCACCAAGCGCGTACCCGATCTCGTATTCAATGTCGCGGAGCCGTTGCGGCTCGCGTTCCTGCGTGGCTTCCTGCTCGGCGACGGTACGGCGAGCCGCGGTCGTATCGCATTTTCGACCTCGTCGTACGACCTCGCGAGCGGGCTGATGTATTGCCTCGGTTCGTTCGGTGTGGTCGCGTCACTGTCCGAAATCGAGCCCGACGGCGTCGTGCGCGAAGTCAACGGCGCGCCATGTGAAACGAAGCATCGACATTGGGTGATCACGGTGGCCTGCGCAGACGACCTGCGCCGCCTCGAACCCGTCTGGCGGGATCATGCCGGTGGCGACACCATCGCCGCCCATGTGGAATCGACCCGGCCGGCGATGAATTGCAGGTTCGAGCCGATCGACGGTGACCTCATGGCGTTGCCGATCGTGTCGATCGACGCAGTACAGCCGGGCAATGGCCACGTGTACGATTTTTCGGTCGACGGCGACGAGAACTTCATCGCCGGAATGGGCGGCATCTGCTGCCACAACACCGATGCCGACGTCGACGGCAGTCATATCCGCACGCTGCTGCTGACCTTCTTCTACCGGCAGATTCCGCTCCTGATCGAGCGTGGCCACGTGTATATCGCGCAGCCGCCGCTCTACAAGGTGAAGCGCGGCAAACAGGAAATCTACGTCAAGGACGACAATGAACTGAATGCGCTGCTGCTGAACGCGGCGCTCGACGATTCGGCGCTGCACGTCAATGCGTCGGCGCCGCCGCTGCGCGGCTCCGGCCTCGAGATGCTCGCGCGCAAGTACATGGAGGTGCAGGCGATCATCCAGCGCTGGTCGAAGCGCTACGACGAACGATTGCTCGAACAGCTCATCTACCTGCCCGAAGTGACCGCCGAATCCTTCACCCGCATCGACTGGTTGCGCGGCTGGGCGCGCGACCTGGGTGAACGCGTGAACGCGCTGCACGACGGCACCCGCAGCTTCGAAATCGGAGTGCGCGAAGCGGCGGACGGCCACGGGCCGCGCATCCACGTGCACAAGGTCGAGCACGGCACGGCAACCGACAAGTTCCTGCCGCGCGAATTCTTCGAGTCAGCCGAATACCAGCGCATCGCGGACCTCGGCCGCACGCTCGCGGGGCTCATCGGCGAGGGCGCCTACGTCACGCGCGGCAATGACCGCCACGAAATCGGCTCGTTCAAGGAGGCGATGCGCTGGCTGTTCGCCGAGGCGCGCAAGGGCCAGTCGATCCAGCGCTACAAGGGCCTCGGCGAAATGAACCCCGAGCAGCTCTGGGATACGACGATCAATCCGGAAACGCGCCGTGTGCTGCAGGTGCGGATCGAGGACGCTGTCGCTGCCGACGACATCTTCACGACGCTGATGGGCGACCAGGTCGAGCCGCGGCGCGAGTTCATCGAAAAGAACGCGCTGGCCGTGGCGAATCTCGATATCTGAAGGCGGGCTCCGCCGCCGGCCTCAGCTTCCGGCCCGAGACCCTTCGGCTGATTTGCGACGGCGCAGGTCCGCGATCGTCGCCTCGATCCACGCCTGCGCCTCTTCATTCACCGCGCGCGGGTTGCGCCCCGCCGGGTCGATCGGCTTGCCGATCACGACGTTGATCGTGCCGCGTTTTTTCAGCAGCCCGCGCCGCGGCCAGTAGTAGCCCGCGTCGTGCGCGATCGGCACGACGAGACAACCCGCCTCGCGCGCGAGCAGCGCGCCGCTCGTGCCGTACTTTCGCGTCTCGCCCGCCGCCATCCGCGTGCCTTCCGGGAACACCATCACCCAGATGCCCCGATCGATGTACCGGCGGCCCTTCTCGACGACCTGCTTCACGGCCGCGGGGCCGCTGCCGCGATCGATCGCGATCGCATGCATCTGCCGGATGCCCCAGCCGACGAACGGAATCCACAGCAACTCGCGCTTCAGCACCCAGACCTGCGCCGGGCACACGAGCACCATCGCGAAGGTTTCCCAAGATGAGGAATGCTTCCACAGCGCGACGTGGCCACCGGCGGGCAGGTTCTCCCGGCCCTCGATGCGGTAATCGAGGCGGCACAGGAGCCTGAGGCCGCCCAGGATCACGTGGGCCCAGACGCGCGCCATCGCGTAGCGCGCGGGCAGCGGCACGAACAGGCACGCCACATTGAAGAACACCGCAAAAAGGAGCACCCAGAGAAAGAGCAGCGTGGTGTAGACGAGCGATGCGATCCACTGCATAGGTCCCGCCAGTGTAACCGGGTGCATCGGCGCCCGTTCGTGTCAGCGGTACTTGAGTCCCGTGCCCGTGTTGAAAACGACCACGCGATCGCTGTCGCGCGCGAATCCGCTCGCACGCGAAGCAGCGTACGCCGGTTATCATCGGATTCACCATGATCGAACTTTATTACTGGCCCACTCCGAACGGGCACAAGATCACGCTGTTCCTCGAAGAAGCGGCGCTGCCCTACCGGATCATCCCGGTCGACATCGGCGCCGGCGACCAGTTCAAGGCGGAATTCCTCGCGCTGTCGCCGAACAACCGGATGCCTGCGATCGTCGACCCCGCGCCGGCGGATGGCGGCGAGCCGATCGGCATCTTCGAATCGGGCGCGATTCTCCTCTACCTTGCCGAGAAGACGGGGCGTTTCCTGCCGCACGACCTGCGCGGACGCAAGACGGTGCTCGAGTGGCTCTTCTGGCAGATGGCGGGGCTCGGGCCGATGTCGGGCCAGGCGGGGCACTTCCTGAACTACGCCCCCGAGCAGGTTCCCTACGCGCAGGCCCGTTATCGCAACGAGGTGAACCGCCTCTTCGGCGTGCTCGACCGGCAGCTCGCGAAACACCGGTTCGTCGCGGGCGAGGAATACTCGATCGCCGACATGGCGATCTACCCGTGGGCGAGCATCGGTGACCGGTTGCAGCAGTCGTTCGCGGATTTTCCGTCGCTCGCGCGCTGGCTCGATGCCGTGAAGGCGCGCCCGGCGACGCAGCGCGCATACGCGCGCGGCGAGGGTGACAGCTATCGCAGGACGATGACCGCCGAGGAACGCAAGGTCCTCTTCGGCCAGACGGCGGCGAGCGTCAACCAGGCAGCTTCGACAAGTCGGCCACCCCGCTGAACAGCGCGCGCAGTTCGGCGAGCAGCGACAGCCGGTTCGTGCGCAGCGCCTCGTCGGGGTCGTTGACCATCACGGCGTCGAAGAAGGCGTCGACCTCGCCGCGCAGCCCGGCGAGCGCGGTGAGCGCAGTCACGTAGTCGCGCCGGGCGACGGCGGCCTGCACACCTTCGCGCAGTGTGGCGAGCGCCGCATGCAGCTTCTGCTCGGCCGGTTCGCGCAGCTGCGCCATTGCCACGGCGCCAGGCGTGAATCCCTCGGCCTTCTTCAGGATGTTCGCGATGCGCTTGTTCGCCGCCGCGAGGCTCGCGGCCTCGGGCAGCGCGAGGAAACCGGCGAGCGCGCCGAGGCGGGCGTCGAAATCGAGCGGCGAGCGCGGCGTCGTGGCGAACACCGCGTCGATCATCTCGGTCGTGTACTTCGCCGCCGGCTGTCCGGGCCCGGCCGGCTGCTCGAGGTAGTAGGCGCGCAGGCGCTCCGAGACGTATTCGTGGACCTCGTTCGCGGCCTTCGCATTCTTCACCGTCTGCAGCGCCACGGCCGTGTCGATGAGGGCGCGCAGGTCGAGGTCGATGCGCTTCTCGATCAGGATGCGCAGCACGCCGATTGCCGCGCGACGCAGGCCGAACGGGTCCTTCGTCCCGGTCGGCTTCTGGCCGATCGCGAAGATGCCCGCGAGCGTGTCGAGCCGGTCGGCAAGTGCCACGGCCGTGCCGGGTTCGGTGGCCGGCAGCGTATCGCCGGCGCCCCGCGGCAGGTAATGCTCGCGAATGGCCGCGGCGACCACCGAGGGTTCACCGTCCGCCGCGGCGTAATGCGAACCCATGATCCCCTGCAGCTCGGGGAACTCACCGACGACCGCGGACAGAAGATCGCACTTGGCGAGCGCGGCCGATCGCTGCACATGCGATACATTCCAACCAAGCTGCGTTGCGATTGTCGCGGAAAGTGACTCAATGCGCTTCACCTTGGCGCCGAGCGAACCGAGCTTCGCCTGGAAGGTCACGGCGTCGAGGCCCGGCAGCCGCGCGGCGAGCGGTGTGCGCCGGTCCTGCTCCCAGAAAAATGCGGCATCGGCGAGCCGCGGGCGCACGACGCGCTCATTGCCCGCGCGCACCTGAGCCGGCTCACGGCTTTCGATGTTGCTCACGGTGATGAACCAGGGCGTGAGCGCCCCGGCGGCATCTTCGACCGGGAAGTAGCGCTGATGGTCCTGCAGCGTCGAGATCAGCACTTCGCGCGGCAGCGCGAGAAAGCGATCCTCGAAGCGGCCGGCGACCGGTACGGGCCATTCGACGAGCGCGGTGACTTCGTCGAGCAACGCCTCACCCACGATCGCACGGCCGCCGATCTCCTTCGCGCAGGCCTCGACAGCGCCGCGAATCTTTGTCCGGCGCGCCTCGAAGCTCGCGACCACCTTGCCGTGCGTCGCCAAAGCCTCCGCGTATTCGGCCGGTGAGCCGAGCGTGATCGGCGCGGGCGAATGGAAGCGATGGCCGCGTGTTGCGCTGCCGGCCTGCGTGTCGAGCAGCGTGGCGCGCAGCGTTTCCTCGCCGAAGAGCAGCACGATCCAGTGCACCGGCCGCACGAACTCCGCCTCGCCCGCGCCCCAGCGCATGCGCTTCGGGATCGGCAACTGCTCGAGTGCGGCCTGCACGATGCCGGGCAGCAGGCCCGCGGTGACGGCACCCGCCTTGCGGCCGGCGTAGAACAGGAACTCGCCCTTGCCCTCTTGCACGCGCGTGAGCTCGGCCAGTGTCACGCCACAACTTTCGGCGAAAGCGCTCGCCGCACGCGTCGGGTTCCCGGCAGCATCGAAGGCTGCGCTCACCGGCGGGCCGCGCCGGCGGATGTCCTGGTCCGGCTGGCGCGTCGCGAGCGTGCGCACGAGCACCGCGAGCCGGCGCGGCGTCGCGAAGCTCTGGACCGCACCGTACACGAGTCCCGCCGCGGCGAGCCCGCTCGCGATGCCATCGCGGAACGCGCGTTCGAGATCCGGCAGCGCTTTCGGCGGCAGTTCCTCGGTGCCGATTTCCACCAGGAAGTCCCGTGCGCCCAATGGTGTGCCGCTGGCGGTCATGCCGATCCCCGCGCCTTGCCCGTACGCGTGAGCATCGGAAAACCGAGCGCCTCGCGACTTTCGTAGTACGCCTGCGCGACGCCGCGCGCGAGCGTGCGCACGCGCAGGATGTAGCGCTGGCGCTCGGTCACCGAGATCGCCTTGCGAGCATCGAGCAGGTTGAAGGCATGCGACGCCTCGAGCACGCGCTCATAGGCGGGCAGCGCGAGCTTCGCCGCAAGCAGCGTGTTGCACGCGGCCTCGTGTTCATCGAAGTGGCGCAGCAGCACGCCGGTGTCGGCGAGTTCGAAGTTGTATTTCGATTGCTCGACCTCGTTCTGGTGGAACACGTCGCCGTAGGTCACGCGGCCCTGCGGCCCGTCCGTCCACACGAGGTCGAACACGCTCTCGACGCCCTGCAGGTACATCGCGAGGCGCTCGAGGCCATAGGTGATCTCGCCGGTGACCGGGCGGCAGTCGAGCCCGCCGACCTGCTGGAAGTAGGTGAACTGCGTGATTTCCATGCCGTTCAGCCACACCTCCCAGCCGAGACCCCAGGCGCCGAGCGTGGGCGATTCCCAGTTGTCCTCGACGAAGCGGATGTCGTGCACCAGCGGATCGAAGCCGAGCATGCGCAGCGATCCGAGATAGAGATCGAGGATCGGAAGCGGCGAGGGCTTGATGACGACCTGGAACTGGTAGTAGTGCTGCAGACGGAACGGGTTCTCGCCGTAGCGCCCGTCGGTCGGGCGGCGCGAGGGTTGCACATAGGCCGCGCTCCACGGTTCGGGCCCGATCGAGCGCAGGAACGTCGCGGTGTGGAAGGTGCCGGCGCCGACCGGCATGTCGTACGGCTGCAGTACGACGCAGCCATGCCCCGCCCAGTAGCGTTGCAGGGCGAAGATCAGATCCTGGAAGGTGCGCGGCGGCGTGCCAATGGTGTCACTCATGAATGGCCGCGAAGTATAGCGGCCGGATGGGGTAAGTTGCCGTCCATGAGTCGCGAATCGACGCCCTGGCCGAATCTGCTCGCGCCGCTCGACCTGGGATTCCTCCGGCTGCGAAACCGCGTGCTGATGGGCTCGATGCATACGGGCCTCGAGGACAAGGCCGCGGACTACCCGAGGCTCGCGGCCTATTTCGCCGAGCGCGCGCGCGGCGGCACGGCCCTCATCGTCACGGGCGGCATCGCCCCGAACCGGGCCGGATGGGTGGCGCCGTTCGCCGGAAAACTCAGCGTGCGCGGCGAGGTGGCGCGCCATCGTCTCGTGACGCAGGCCGTGCACGGCGAAGGCGGCCACATCTGCCTGCAGATCCTGCACACCGGGCGCTATGGCTACCACCCGCTCGCCGTGGCGCCGAGCCGCCTCAAGTCGCCGATCACGCCTTTCACGCCGTGGGCGCTCGGCGCGCGCGGCGTCCTGCGGCAGATCGACGCGTTCGTCCGCTGCGCCGTGCTCGCCCGCGAGGCGGGCTACGATGGCGTCGAGATCATGGGCAGCGAGGGTTACCTGATCAACCAGTTCATCGCGGCGCGCACGAATCACCGCACCGATGAATGGGGCGGCGCGTACGCGAATCGCATCCGCTTCGCCGTCGAGATCGTGCGCCGCACGCGCGCGGCGGTCGGAGCGGACTTCGTGCTGATCTTCCGCCTCTCGATGCTCGATCTCGTCGCGGACGGCAGCAGTTTCGACGAGGTCGTGCAGCTCGCACGCGAAATCGAGGCCGCGGGCGCGACGATGATCAACACCGGCATCGGCTGGCACGAGGCGCGCGTGCCGACGATCGCGACGATGGTGCCGCGCGGCGCGTTCGCGTGGGTGACGGCGCGGTTGCGGCCCCATGTGCAGCTGCCGCTCGTCACGACGAACCGCATCAATGACCCGGACGTTGCCGAGCGCATCCTCGCGGCAGGCGGCGCCGACCTGGTGTCGATGGCGAGGCCGCTGCTCGCCGATCCCGAGTTCGTGCGCAAGTGCGCCGAAGGCCGCGCCGACGAGATCAACACCTGCATCGCCTGCAACCAGGCCTGCCTCGACCACGTGTTCGAGAAGAAATACGCGACCTGCCTCGTCAATCCGCGCGCGGCGCGCGAGACGGAGCTGAATTACCTTCCCGCCACCCGGCGGCGGCGCATCGCCGTGGTCGGCGCGGGCCCCGCGGGCCTCACCTGCGCGACGCTCGCGGCAGAGCGTGGCCACGAAGTCGTGCTGTTCGAGCGCGCGACCGCGATCGGCGGCCAGTTCAACATGGCGAAGCGCGTCCCGGGCAAGGAGGAATTCCACGAGACGCTCCGTTACTACGACCGCCGCCTCGCGATCAAGAAGGTCGACGTGCGGCTCGGGGCCGAGGCATCGGTCGAATCGCTCGCGCAGAGCTTCGACGCCGTCGTGCTCGCGACCGGCGTGTCACCACGCCGCCCGGCGATTCCCGGGCTCGATCATCCGGGCGTGCTGAGCTACGTCGACGTACTGCTGCACGGCGCTGCCGTCGGGCGACGCGTGGCGCTGATCGGCGCCGGCGGCATCGGCTTCGATGTCGCGCAGTTCCTGAGCCACCCGGAAGGGACGCATCCGAGTGTCGACATCGACGATTTCCGTGCCGTGTGGGGGATCGAACGTGCGCAGGTGAAGGAAGTGAGCCCGCGCGAAATCTGGCTGCTGCAGCGGAAAGCCTCGCGCCCCGGCGAAGGGCTCGGCAGGACGACGGGCTGGATCCATCGCGCGACGCTGAAGCATCGCGGCGTGCACATGCTCGCGGGCGTGACCTACGAGCGCATCGACGCCGCGGGCCTGCACATCACAAACGGCAACGACCGGCGCGTGCTCGCGGTCGACAACGTGGTGATCTGTGCGGGCCAGGAGCCGCGGCGCGAGCTCGCGGCGCCGCTGCGCGCGCGCGGCATCGAGGTGCACCTGATCGGCGGCGCCGATGTCGCCGTTGAACTCGATGCGAAGCGGGCGATCGACCAGGGAGCGCGGCTGGCGGCGGCGCTGTGAGGGCGCCGCGCGCGAATGCGCGGGCGCGAGCCTAATCGAGCGTCAGGTGCTGCACATCACCCACGCGCTCGCGCGCGACATCTTCGGCATGGAACGGCAGGCGCATCCAGCGCTTGCCGGTGTAGAGCGGCAGCTGGTCGAAGGAGAGCGGCGAATCCGGGTCCGATGACTGCCCGTACACCATGATCGCCTCGGCGACCGGGCCGCGATCGTCGAAGGTCACCGTCTGGATGTAGCTGCTGCCGAAGTCGATCCGGTAACCACCGGATGCGAGCGTGTCCGGCCCCGCTGCTTCGACCTTGTTCAGCACGCCCTCGAATTCCGGTCCGCCGTGCAGGCCAACGGGGCCGTGCTTCGTGGTGTAGACCTGTACCTCACCGAGCGGAGCATCGAGCGCGAAGCCGGCGGCGCGAACCGTCTCGATCGCCTTCGCGAGCGCCCGCAGGAGCTCCGTGCGAACACGCGCATCGTCGGTGGCGAGGCCCGCGGGGGTATCCATCGGGTTGGCCGGATCGAAGGGGCGGCGCCACACGCCGTCGATTTTCCGTGCCGCGCGCCACCACTCACGGAAAACCTGTTCGCCGCGCGAGTCGAGATTGTCGCGTCGATCCCAGGCCGTGAGCACGGCGCAGCCGGCGCGCAGCGCCTCGTCCGTCGCCTCGCGACAGACCGGCAGGAAGTCGTCGAGCACGAGGTAGGCGGCATGGTTGCGGTTCCCGAACAGCATCGCCTGCAGATCGGCTATCCCCACTTTCGTATCGGCGGCGATGTCATCGGTGCCTGCAATCCGCTGCCGGATCTCGTGCAGCCCGGAGCGCGTGCGCAGGCTCTGCGGATGTCGGATCTCGCCGATCAGCGGCGAAAACGCCGGCCAGTCGATGGCGGGATTGCTCATCCAGAAGCTGTCATTGCTGTTCTGCACCCAGTCGCGGCGCACGGCGACCGGCATGCGCTCGATCGGCAGCCAGCCCGGCACCGGCGAATGGCGGTCGCGCTGCCAGTCGCAATCGCTGCGCGACCCGTCGAGCACGACGATCCGGGCGGCCGTGAAAAGCGCCGCGGCTTCCTTCGAGGGCGCGCAGCGCTGCAGCTGCGCCGCGTCGACATCCGGCACGACGCTCACGTCGGCATACATCGCGTGGCCCGCGCGGTCGGCCGCGATCGTGTTGACCCACGGCATGCCGAGGCCGGCGAGCGCCGCGCGCATGTCGCGGACGTTCCTCGCGCGGCTGAAGCCGAGCCAGATGTCCAGCGCGCGCAGGTTGAGCGAATTGGCATCCCGCAGCGCGTAGGCGTGCGTACGGTTCCACGCGAGACCCGCCTTCGGTGCCTCGACGATCGGGCCGAAGCGCGTCCGCCAGACCGTGTGCTCGCGCGTCGTGACCTTGCCCTGTGCATCGACCACTTCGTAGCTCACGCGCTGCGCGGTCATCGGCACGATGCTGCCGTCGAGCACGTAGCTGCGCGGATCATCCTTCGCGAGCGCGAGCTCGAACAGCGTGAAGCGCCGGCCGGTCGACACCGTGTGCGTCCATGCGACGTCGTGGTTGAAGCCGATCTGCACCAGGGGACTGTGGCCGATGGCGGCGCCCATCACGTCGAGCTCACCCGGAATGGTCAGGTGCACTTCCCAGAAGCGGTTGACGCCCTGCCACGGAAAATGGGGATTGCCGAGCAGTACGCCGCGGCCATTGCGGGTGACCTTCGAGCCGAAGGCCCAGCCGTTCGAACCGAGCAGCGGCTCGTTCGCATGGAAACGCTGCAGCGCCGCCACGGCTTCCTGCACGCCGGGCGCGGCCGCGACCGGTTCACCGGCGGCGGGCGGACTCGCGCCGGCGATCGCGTCGGCGTGCAGCGCGACGCCGAGCTGCACCATCAGGAGTTCCTGCAGGCGCAGGTAATCCGCTTCCGACATCGGCCTCACCCAGGGTGCGCCGTTGCAGGCGCGCGGCAGGCGGCCCGCGTGATCGTGCAGGTAGCGGTTGAAACCTTTGATGTAGCCGCGATAGAGGGCGCGGGTGCCGGGGCTCGCCGCGCGCAGCGCGGCCGCGAGCGCCGCGTCGTCCATGTGGCTGCGGACGAAGATGTCGATCTCGTCGTTTTGCAGCTCGCGCAGGCCGAGCAGCGCCTTCGCGTCGGGCCCGAAGTAACGCGACCGCTCGCCGCGGATGGTGACCAGCTGGTCGGCGCTCTGGCAGAAGTTGTCTTCTGCGTAGGCGTAGGCCACCCCGAAGGCCAGGGATTCGTGGTCCGGCGCCTCGATGTGCGCGATCCCGTGTGCGGTGCGCTGGATCGAGACGCTGCGGACCGGCGGGCGGAGCGCGGCGCAGCCGGCGACCAGGGTCGCGAGGACGGCTGCGCCGATCGTGAGGCCGCGAATCGGGGAGCGGATCACCACGATCGGCCCGCCGGTCTCAGTGGAAATTCCAGACGAACTTCACGCCATAGGTGCGCGGCATGCCCGGGAGCTTGGCGATCGTGCCGAAGAAGTCGCGCAACTCGTCCACGGGGTCGGTCTCGTCGGTGAGATTGTGGCCCCACGCGTAGACTTCCCAGGTCTCGCCGTCCGACATGAGGCCGACGCGCGCGTTGAGCTCGGTCCGCGCCTTCAGCCTGCCGAACGGAATCGTGCCGGGGTAGGCGCTGTTGTACGGCGTCGTGGTCGCATTGTCGGCCGTCGTGTAGACGGCGCTCGTGTGGGTCACGTCGCCGCGCAGCAGCAGTGTGGACTGCCACGCCGGCAGGTGCCGGTACCAGGTCGCACCGGCGGCATAGGTCAGCTTCGGCGCGTTCGGCAGTTCGTTGCCCGAGACATCCGCGCCGGCCGTCCCGCCGCCCGGGAAGCTGTCGAACTCCGCCTTCAGCAGTCCGACCGACGCCTGCAGCGTGAAGTCTTCCGTGACGCGGAAGGTCGATTCCGCCTCGAAACCGGTGGTCTCGACCTTCGCGGCGTTGTTGATCCGGATCGAAGTGCGACCGCCCCCGAGGTCGACGAACTGGTTGACCTGGTAATCGTCGTAGTTGGCGATGAACGCGGCGAGGTTCAGCGCGAGGCGCCCGTCGAGGTAGTTGCCCTTGAGCCCCAGCTCGAAGCTGTCGACCGTTTCCTTGTCGAACTCGAGGCCCTGGTTCGCCGCGAGCTCGGCCGCGTTGATGTAGTCGAGGTTGAAGCCGCCGCTCTTGTAGCCGGCGGCATAGCGCAGGTAGGCGTTCGACGCTTTCGTGAGCGCGTACGACAGGCTAGCGGCCGGCGCCACGAAGTTGTCGGTGCGGTCATTGATCATCGGCGTCGGATTCATCGGGTTCGGGCCGGTGGAGCCGATGCGGAAAATGCCGGAATTGCGGCCATCGAGCAGCCAGTCGACGTCCTTCTTCTCGGTGGACCAGCGGACGCCGACGCCGAGTTTCAGGCGCCCGGTCAGCTGGTAGGCGCCGTTGAAATAGGCCGCATAGCTTTCGGTGATCACTTCGCCGCGATTGAAGACCTTGGACAGCGGCGGGCCGAAGCCGATCAGCTGCGACACGAGCGCATTCGGCAGCGCCGGCGGCGGGGGGAGCGGCGGGGTCAGTGCGCCCGACGCGTACAGCGGCCCGATGAAATAGTTCACGAAATCGCGGCCCAGGACGACGTCGCGGTTGGTCTTTGCCTTCTGGTGGTAGTAGTAGAGGCCGGCGGTATAGCTGAAGGCATGATCGGTCGACGAAATGAACTGCAGCTCCTGCGACAGCACGTCGTACTTGTCCTGGTATTCGATCGAGACGATGTCCACCGGCGAGTAATCGGTCGCGTTGCTGTACACGGCGTCGGTCGTGCGATAACCCGTGATGCTCTTCAGCGTGTTGCCGCCGTTCAGCTCGTAGGCGAGGTCGAGGCTGCCGCCGTAGATGTCGCGCTTGTCGGACGGATCGAAGCTGAAGGCGACTTCGCCCATCTTCGGCGCGACCTGCACCGGCCGCATGGCCAGCATGTCGGTGACCGGATCGCCGACGAGGATGCGCCCGTTGCTGTTCAACCCGTCGAACGATGCGTTGATCTCGAAGCGGTCGTTCGGCTGGATGCGAAGCTGCGCGCGGTACGCCCACACGTCGCGCTCGTTCAGGTCATTGCCGGTCACGATGTTGCGCACGTAGCCGTCGCGGTCCGTCTTCGACACCGTGAACGCGGTGCTGACGGTGTCGCCGAGCGGCAGGTTCACGTAGCCCCTGATTTCGCGGTAGTCGAACCGGCCGACGTCGATGCTCGTCGAGCCGTGCAGTTCGCCATCCGGCTTCTTCGTGATCAGGTTGATCGCGCCCGCGACCGTATTCTTGCCGAACAGCGTGCCCTGCGGCCCGCGCAGCACCTCGACGCGTTCGAGGTTCAGCAATTCCTGGTTGATGGCCGGCGACTGGCCGACGTACACACCGTCGATGTACACGCCGACGCGGGAGTCGAAACCGATATTGCGGCTCTGTGCGCCGACGCCGCGGATCGTGACGGTCGAGCGGAAGTCGTTGCCCTTGGAAATCTGCATGTTCGGGATGTAGCCCGAGATCTCCTTCAGTTCACGTACGCCCGTCTGCTCGATGGAGTTCGCGCTGAACACGGAAATGGCGACCGGCACGTCGACCAGCCGCTCGGTGCGCTTCTGCGCGGTCACGACGACCTCGTCGATGGCGAAGCCCTCCTCCTGCGCGCCGACATGCATTGGCGCCATGCAAAACACCGCCGCGACGGCGACACCGCCGTACGAATTTCCGCGCATCATTGCCGCACTCCCCGCCCCTGATTAGAATGGAAAAATGGTATGACCAGTTGCCCGGTGCGTCAACGGCGGGCGTTACATGAAGCAGAAGGCCTCCGACATCGCGCCGATCATCGCGTCCGTCATCAAGCGTGAGGCGCTGCCGGAGCAGATCGTCCGGCAACTCCTCGGGCTCGTGCGGGCCGGCCAGCTGAAGCCCGGCGACCGCCTGCCCGCGGAACGCGCGCTGGCTGCCGACCTCGGTGTGGGCCGGCCGACCCTGCGCGAGGCGCTGCGTGCGCTGCAACTCCTCGGCGTGCTCGATATCCGCCACGGCGGCGGCGTGTTCGTCAACGAACCCGGGCCCGATGCGCTGCTCGGACCGGCGTATCCGTTCATCGATGCCGATCGCCTCGGGCTCGACGCGATCTTCGAGGCTCGCCGGGTCATCGAAGGCGCGCTGCTCGCGTTCGTCGCGCGCCACATCGACGCGGGCACGATCCGCCGGCTCGAGGCGAACCTCGACGAACTCGGGGACCTCATCGCCCGCTCGCGTCGCGGCAAGCCGGATATCCACGAGCTCGATGCGCTCGCGGCGCAGTTTCGCGCGATCATCGGAGACGCCGTCGGCAATCCGGTCCTGACGCGCGCGGTGCAGAGCCTCGATGCACTGGGCGCGGCGACGCGGCGACGCGTGACCGGGGCCGGCTCGGTCGCGCGGCTGCTGCGCAACCATCGGCGCATCGTCGAAGCACTCGTCGCGCGTGACCCGCGCGCGGCGCAGCGGGCGCTCGAGGCGCATATCGACTACCTCGCGCAAGTGTGCGGCGCCGCGCACCGCGCGGTGGCGCATGCGTAGGCTGACACGTCGTGGCCTCGTTGCGGGCGGCGTCGCGGTGGCCGCGGCGGGTGGTGCCTGGTGGTGGCGTGGCCGCAAGCCGCCCCTCGGAATGCGGATCGCCGACGAATTCCTCGCGCGCGGCGCGGCACTCGTCGCAGAGCATCCGGTGATCGACATCCACGCCCATCCGGGACGCTCGTTCCTCGTCGGCGCGAAACCCGACAGCCTCCTCATTCGCCTGATGCGCGACGGCTTCGAGGCCGATCGCATCGCCGACATGCGTCGCGCGCATGTGACGGCAAGTCTCTTCGCGGTCGTCGCCGACCTGCCGCTGCTCGCGCTCGAGGGCGGTGGCCTGCGCGCGGCGCGCGAGTTCGGGGCCGGCGAGGCGTGGCGCGATTTCAATCGCCAGTTCGCCCGCCTGCAAAGCCTGGTCGATACGCGGCTGGTCAGGCCCGGCCTCACGCCGGACGACATTCGCGCCGCGCACCGCGCCGGCGAGCGCGCCGCGGTCTTCTGCAGCGAAGGGGGCGACTTCCTCGAGGGCCGCCTCGAGCGCCTCGCGGCGGCGTACGCGGCGGGATTGCGTTCGGTGACACTCGTGCACTATCACGTGAACCGGCTCGGGGACGTGCAGACAGTTGCGCCGGTGCACCAGAGCCTGACCGGCTTCGGCCGCGAAGTCGTCCGCGAAATGAATCGTCTCGGGATGATCATCGACGTCGCGCATGCGACGCAGGCGACCTGTGCCGGCGTGGTGGCCGAATCGCGCGTGCCGGTGATGCTGTCGCACAGCGCCCTGCGGCATGGACCCGACCCGGCCCCGCGCCTCATCCCGGTGGAGCATGCGCGGCTGGTCAGCGGATCGGGTGGCATCATCGGCGCCTGGCCCGCGGGTATCGGCAGCCGCTCACTCGCGGACTTCGTCGGGCAGATCCAGGCGCTGGTCGATGCGGTCGGCATCGATCACGTCGCCGTCGGCACCGACATGGACGCGAACTACAAGCCGGTGCTGACGGAGTACGCCGACTTCCCGTTGCTGGCCGCCGCGCTGCTCGCGCGCGGCATGAGTGAACGCGACGTGGTGAAGGTGCTCGGCGGGAATTTCCTGCGCCTGTTCGACGCGGTCACGCGGCCGCGGGCGCAGTAGCGCCGCGCGCGGGGAAGGCGAGCCACGCCTTGGTGCGGTAGTCGTACAGCGCGCAGCGGCGCGACAGTTCCCGCAGGTACTTCCAGCCCGCGACCGTCGCCTTCGCGCTCGCAACGCCGTGCGCGATCAGGCGCTGCGTCGCGGACTTGAGGCGATAGTTCGGGATGAACGGGTCGTAGTGGTGCGCACGGTGCAGCATGATCCCGTGCAGCAACTTCTCGAGCCGGAACGGGAAATGCACGTCGCGCGTCAGGTCGTCGACCTTGCGCAGCCGCAGCCACTCGGTGCGCTTGTCGAACCACACCATCTCGGGCCCCGTGTGGTGCACGAAGATCACCGTGCCCATGATGTAGTTCCACAGCAGGAACGGCAGCACGCCGCCGAACAGCGCGAGCAGCCACCATGGCTGGTCGGTCACGAACGCGATCGCAATGAGGAAGGCGAGATAGCCGACGCCGAAGGTGACCGCGAGCAGTGAATCGGCGATGAAGATCTTGCGGCGCGAACCGACGTGCCTGCGCGACGGAAACACGAGCTTGTTCCACCACAGCTCGACGAGATAGTAGAGCCCGAAGCCCCACACCGAGCGGTAGAGGCGCTCGAGGCGCTGCCGCCACTTCGGCAGTGCGGCAAATTCCTCGGGGCTGAAGGGCACCCACACCTGGTCGCGGCCCTTCAGGTTCGCGAAGCCATGGTGCGCGATGTTGTGGCCGACATGCCAGAGGCTGAAAGTCGTGAGCGTCGGCAGGAACACGAGCCGGCCGATCCACGCATTCGCCTTCCCGCTCCTGAAGAGGCTGCCATGGCAGGCGTCGTGCCCGAGCACGAAGAGCCGCGCGAGCACGACGGCGAGCGCGAGCGCGCAGGCGATCTTTCCGGGCAGCGGCGCGAGGATCACACCGGCGATGCAAGCGCCGAGCAGGATCAGGTCGATCGAGACCTGGACCAGGGAACGAACGGCGTTCGGGGTGCGCTCGGGGGCAGTGATGCCGGCCACGTTTCGGGAACTCCGGGACAGGGCGAAAAAGCGGCCGATGATACCGATTCCCCGGCCATTACGCCCGCATCGCCGAGGGCCGCCTCCGATAGCGCGGCTTCGGCGCCTCCCCGTAGGTGGCGATCGCCTCTGCGACGGTCAGGCGAAACGGGTCGCGGACCGTGACGGCGCCGTACACCGCGCCATCCTGCAGGCCTTCGGACAGGAGCAGCACGCAGTGCTGCGCCTCCGCGGCCGCGACGATCAGGCTGTCCCACCAGTGCAGGCGATAGCGATCTTCGACACGCCTCGCGCCTTCGAGGACCGGCGTGTCGATCGCCTGTGGTCGCCAGGCGAGAAGTGACGCGACGTGGTCCCAGGCCTCGTGCCGGGGTATCGGGTGCGCAACCTTGCGAGTGATCGTCGTGTAGAACTCCGAAAGCGCCTGTGTGCTCGTGCGTCCGGTGCCGCTCGACCAGAGCTGATCCAGCCATTCACCGGCTCTCGCGTGCTTGGCGGTGTCCGCCGGATCACGCCAGTACACGAAGACGTTAGCGTCGACGAAGCACAGTTCTGTCATGCAGTTCATCCTTGGTCGGGTACCGATCGCCCGGATTGGTGAGTGGCCTCGACGGCCGGGTCGCGAAGAAGCGGCGCATGGCGGCCTGATAGGTGTCCGAAGAACGCCGCTTTTCCTCCAGTAATTCGGCGACCAGCGCCGAAACGCTCGTGTCGCGCTCGGCTGCCAGTCGGCGTGCCCAGGCCGCGGTGTCATCGTCGAGACTGATCGTCACGTTGCGCATCGCAGGACTCTATCACGGAAACCGTGATTCAGGCCCGCACGGTGGCGGTGCAGCATCGCCTGCGTGCCCAATAATGTGGCGACTGTGGTGAGTTGTTGCACTATTATTGTGCGATCCGCCTATCGACGAGATCGTAACTCATTGACAGAACAGGACCGGAAGGCTTGGCACGGCTCCTGCACTAAGACTGTGCCCATTCCCCCAGGCCTCGGAGACATTCATGACCCCCAGCGAAGTTCTGAAACTCATCAAGGACAAGGACGTCCGCTACGCCGACCTGCGCTTCACGGATACGCGCGGCAAGGAGCAGCACGTGACCGTCCCCGCGAAGCTGGTCGATGAGGACCTGTTCCGGGACGGCAAGATGTTCGATGGCTCATCGATCGCCGGCTGGAAGGGCATCAACGAGTCCGACATGATCCTGATGCCGGACGCGGCCACGGCGGTCATCGATCCGTTCATCGAGGAGGCCACCGTCAACCTGCGCTGCGACGTGATCGAGCCCGCGACGATGCAGGGCTACGAGCGTGATCCGCGCTCTCTCGGCAAGCGCGCCGAGGCCTATCTCAAGTCGACCGGCATCGCCGACAAGGCGCTGTTCGGACCCGAGAACGAGTTCTTCATCTTCGACAGCATCCGCTGGAGCAACGAGCTGCGCGGCTGCTCCTACGAGATCGACTCCGTGCAGGGCGCCTGGAACACGAACACGGCGTACCCGGAGGGCAACAAGGGCCATCGGCCGGGCGTGAAGGGCGGCTATTTCCCCGTGCCGCCGGTCGATGCATTCCAGGACATCCGCAACGCGATGTGCAACGCGCTCGAGGAGCTCGGGCAGACCGTCGAAGTCCACCATCACGAAGTCGCGACCGGTGGCCAGTGCGAAATCGGCGTGGGCGCCGGTTCGCTCGTCGCGAAGGCCGACGCGGTGCAGATCCTGAAGTACGCGGTACTGAATGTCGCGCATGCGTACGGCAAGACCGCGACCTTCATGCCGAAGCCGCTCGTTGGCGACAACGGTTCCGGCATGCACGTGCACCAGTCGCTGTCGAAGGACGGCAAGGCGCTGTTCGCGGGCGACAAGTACGGCGGTCTCTCGGACCTCGCGCTCTACTACATCGGCGGGATCATCAAGCACGCGCGGGCGATCAACGCGTTCACGAATGCGGGCACCAACAGTTACAAGCGCCTGGTGCCGGGCTTCGAGGCACCGGTCATGCTCGCCTATTCGGCGCGCAACCGTTCCGCGTCGATCCGCATTCCCTGGGTGTCGAACCCGAAGGCGCGGCGCATCGAAGTGCGCTTCCCGGACTCGTCGGCGAACCCGTATTTCGCGTTTGCCGCGATGATGATGGCCGGCCTCGACGGCATCCAGAACAAGATCCATCCCGGTGATCCGGCCGACAAGGACCTCTACGATCTCGAGCCGGAGGAGGCGAAGGGGATTCCGACCGTCTGCCACTCGCTCGACATGGCGATCGAGCACCTCGACAAGGATCGCGAGTTCCTGACGCGCGGCGGCGTGTTCACCAACGACCTGATCGACGCCTACATCGGACTGAAGAACCAGGAAGTCACGCGCTTTCGCATGGCGACCCATCCGGTCGAGCTCGACATGTACTACAGCTGCTGATGACGGGGTACGAGGGGTGTCCCGGTTGACGGGACAGGGGCGGCGGACGGCGGCACCCACGCGGGCGACGCCGCCGATGCCGCGAGTTGTGACCGCCGTTTGGTGGCGCACGCGCGACCGGGCTATGCTGGCCCGGTATGCGACGCCTCGCATTTACCTTAACGCTGTGTGCCGCCGGCATGGCATCGGCCGGCACGATCTACAAGTGGGTCGATGCACAGGGCACGATCCACTATTCGAGCCAGCCGGCACCCGGTGCGACGGAACTGCAGATCGATGCCGCGCCGCCGCGGGGCGCCTCGCCGGCGAATGCGCCGGCGCCGGTTGCGGATTCGTCCGCCGCCGCGGCGGAGCCCTTCAGGTACACGAGCTGCGCGCTGACCAGGCCGACGAACGACCAGGCGCTGCCGAATGCGTTCGCGGTGTCGGTGGCGTGGCGCATCGAGCCCGCGCTGCGGTCCGGCGACCGTGTCACGCTCGCGCTCGATGGCAAGTTGCAGCAGGGCGTGTCGCCCACCGCGACGAGCTTCTCGATCACGCCGATCGACCGCGGCACGCACACGCTGATGGTAAGCGTCGTCGACCCGAACGGGCGGGGCCTCTGCCAGTCATCCGCGGTCACCTTCCACGTGCTGCAGCCATCGTTGTTGTCGCCCACGCGGAAGACCGCGCCCGCGCCGCGACCGAGACCCGCGCCACCGCGCAACTGATTCGCCGCTGCCGCGCGCGCTCCGCTTCGGGAGCCGCCGATGGCCGCTGAGCATTCGCCGCTCTCGCATTTCGATCCGGCCGACCTGGTCGATGCGCTCGCCACGGGCATTGTCGTGCTCGATCGGCAACTGTGCGTCGTGTACGCGAACATCGCGGCGCAGGACCTGCTCGGCGCCGGCTTCGCACGCGCACGCGGCCGTCCCTTCACCGACCTCCTCGCCGAGGCGAACGGGCTCGGGTCGATACTGCGTCGGGCGATCGAGCACGGCGAGGCCTTCGCGGATCGCGAGCTCGCGTTCCGTCCCGCGGGCAGCGCACGCGAACCGCGCATCATCGATCTCACCGTGACGCCGCTCGAAGGCACGGTGACGGGATCCCACCTGCTGCTCGAGCTCGCGGATGCGACGCAGCGCCGGCGCATCGCACGCGAAGCGGATCTGCTCGCGCGCCTCGAGGGCAGCCGCCTGATGGTCCGGCAGCTCGCGCACGAGATCAGGAACCCGCTCGGCGGCCTGCGCGGCGCGGCGCAGCTGCTCGAGCGCGAACTCGAGCGACCGGCGCTGCGCGAATACACCGGCGTCATCATCCGGGAGGCCGACCGGCTCACGGCGCTGGTCGACTCGATGTCGGGTTCCATGCGCCCGCCGCAGAAGGCGCCGACGAACGTGCACGAGTTGTGCGAACACGTGTTCACGTTGCTGCGCAGTGAGGCGCGCTCCGCCGTGCTCCTCGAGCGTGACTACGATCCGAGCCTTCCCGATGCGGTCCTCGATCGCAACCAGGTGATCCAGGCGCTGCTGAACCTCGGCCGCAATTCCCTGCAGGCGGTCGGCGAGCGCGGCCGGGTCACGTTGCGTTCGCGCGCGCTGTCGGGCGTGACCATCGGGGCCGCACGCCATCGGCTGGTGATGCGCCTGCAGGTCGAGGACAACGGGCCGGGTGTCCCCAACGAGCTGCGCGAGACATTGTTCCTGCCGCTCGTCACCGGGCGCGCGAACGGCACGGGTCTCGGGCTGGCCGTCGCGCAGGAGATCGCGACCCGCCACGGCGGCATCGTCGAGTTCGAGAGTGCACCGGGCCACACGGTGTTCACGCTGCTCCTGCCGATCCTGGAGGCCGAATGAACGCGCGACCGCTCGATGTGTGGATCGTCGACGACGATGCGTCGATCCGCTGGGTGCTCGAGCGCGCGTTGCGCAGCGGCGGCATGGCACCGCGGGTGTTCGAGTCCGCCGACACGGCGCTCGAAGCCCTGCGCGGCGCCCCGCCCGATGTGCTGGTCACCGATATCCGCATGCCAGGGCCGAGCGGCCTCGATCTGCTCGCGCGTATCCGGGACGGATGGCCCGCACTGCCCGTGATCGTGATGACGGCGCATTCCGACCTCGGCAGCGCGGTCTCGGCGTTCGAGAGCGGCGCGTTCGAGTACCTGCCGAAGCCGTTCGATGTCGACCAGGCGGTCGAGCTCGTCCGGCGGGCAGCCACGGCGCACCAGCGTGCCGACGGGCAACCTGCCGGTGCGAGCAACATGCCCTCGCTGCTCGGGCGCGCGCCGGCGATGCAGCAGGTGTTCCGCGCCATCGGCCGCCTGTCGCGATCGAGTGTCAGTGTATTGATCACCGGCGAGTCGGGCACCGGCAAGGAACTGGTCGCGCGCGCACTGCACGAGCACAGCCCTCGAGCGGGTCGGCCGTTCATCGCGCTCAACACGGCGGCGATCCCGTCCGAGCTGCTCGAGTCGGAGCTGTTCGGGCACGAGAAGGGCGCGTTCACCGGCGCGGACGCGCTGCGCCGCGGCCGCTTCGAACAGGCGCACGGCGGCACGTTGTTCCTCGACGAGATCGGCGACATGTCGACGCCGCTGCAGACGCGGCTCCTGCGCGTGCTCGCCGAGGGCGAGTTCTATCGCGTCGGTGGCCAGTCGCCGCTGCAGGTCGACGTGCGGGTGATCGCCGCGACGCATCAGGACCTCGCCGCACGCGTGCGCGAAGGCGGGTTTCGCGAAGACCTCTATCACCGGCTCAATGTCATCCGGATCGAGCTGCCGCCGCTGCGCGCGCGACGCGAGGACGTGCCGGAACTCATGGCGCACTACCTGCGCGTCGCCGCGCAGGAACTCGGCGTCGAGCCGAAATCGCTGTCGGCGGAAACGGCGGCGCGGCTCGCGGACTGGCACTGGCCCGGCAACGTGCGCGAGCTCGTGAACCTCTGCCGCCGGCTCAGCGTGCTCGCGCCCGGCACCGAGATCCATGTCGATGACCTGCCGGACGAAATGGGCGGCGGCGCGCGCGCGCCCGGCGACGCCGACTGGACCGCCGCGCTCACGCAATGGGCAGAGCGCCAGCCGACGGCGGATGGTGCGCCATGGCTCGACAGCGCGCTGCCGGCATTCGAGCGCGCGCTGATCCGCGCCGCGCTGCGAAGATCGCGGGGCCACAAGCAGGACGCGGCGAAAATCCTCGGCTGGGGACGCAACACCCTGACGCGCAAGTTGCGGGAGCTCGATCTCGGCGACGACGGGCCCTGACTATAATGCGCGGCCATGGAATCGATCCGGACGCTGCTGGAACACGAAATCCTCGGTAATACGCTGCGCGCGTGGTGCATCGCCGCGCTCGCCTTCGCGTTCACGTTCGTGATCGTGCCGGCCGTGCGCAGCTTCGTGGTGCGCCGCCAGCGCGCGACGGTCGAGAAGTACCAGCGCCGGGGCGAGCCCGTGCCGGGCGGCATCGCGTTCCACGGGCGGCTGCTGCGACAAACCTCGCGTCTGTTCCTGCTGACGCTCGCGCTGTGGTTCGCCACCCGGATCCTCGACCTGCCGCCGCGCCTCGATCGCCTGTTCACGCTCATCATCGTCGTGACGTTCTGGCTGCAGGCCGCGCGCTGGGGCGTCGAGGCCGTCCGCTTCTGGCTCGACCGGCAGCTGCCCCCCGGAAGGGCGACCGACGGGGCGCGTGCGGGATCCTTTGAAGTCCTGATCTTCGTCGCGCGGCTCGCGGTCTACACGTTCGCGCTGCTCGTCGCGCTCGACAACCTCGGCGTGCAGATCAAGCCATTGCTCGCCGGCCTCGGCATCGGCGGCATCGCGATCGCGCTCGCCGTGCAGACGGTGCTCGGCGACCTGTTCGCTTCGCTGTCGATCACGCTCGACAAACCATTCGAAGTCGGCGACGCGCTCAACGTCGACGACATTTCCGGAACGGTGGAGCGGATCGGCATCAAGAGCACCCGCCTTCGGAGCCTGGGTGGCGAGCAAGTCATCATCTCGAACGCCGACCTGCTGAAGTCGCGCGTCCGCAATTACAAGCGCATGCAGGAGCGCCGCCACGTTTTCACGCTCGGCGTGACCTACGAGACGCCACGCGAGCGCCTCGCCGAAGTGCCCGCGATCGTCGAGGGTATCGTGCGCGCGCAGCCGAAGACGCGCTTCGACCGCTGCCACCTGCTGCGCTTCGCGGCTTCGTCGCTCGATTTCGAAGTGGTGTACTTCGTGCTCGGCCCGGACTACCTGCTGTTCGCCGACACGCAGCACGCGATCAATCTCGCCCTGCTCGAGGCGTTCGCCGGGCGCGGCATCGAGTTCGCCTATCCGACGCAGCGCCAGATCAGGGATGCGCCGCCTTGAAGCGCGCCCACATCCGCAGCCGCTCGCGCAGGTAGGCATCGGACTTCATCGGGTCCGGAAAGAGCCGCTCGCGCTCCGCCGGCGAGGGGTACAGGGCGGGATCGTCGAGCAGTGTGGCGGCGATGTACGGCCGCGCAGCCGCGTTCGGCGAGGCGAGCCCCGTCGCATTCGCGATGTCCGCCGCCACGTGCGCATCGAGCAGGTAATTGATGAAAAGATGCGCGTTCGCCACGTGCGGCGCGTCCACGGGAATCGCCAGCATGTCGAACCAGACCTGCGCACCCTCGCGCGGCACCGAGTAGGCGATGTCGATGCCGGTGCCGGCCCGCCGCGCCGCCTGCTGCGCCTGCCAGGCATCGCCGCTGCTCGCGATCGCGAGGCAGATGTCGCCGTTCGGCAGCGCGGAGAACTGCCGGACGTTCGACAGGTAGCGGATGTAGGGGCGGACCGCGAGCAAGGCATCGATGGCCGCCTCGAGGTCACGCCGGTCCTCGCTGTTCGGGTCGCGCCCGAGCCAGGCGAGCACATGGGGTATCACGGCGATCGGCGTGTCGAACAGCACGACCCCGCAATCGGCGAAGTGCGCCACGATCCGCGGATCGAACAGCATCGCCCAGCTGTCGACCGGTGCATCCGGCAGGCGGGCGCGGATCTTCGCGCGATCGTACATGAAGCCGTTCGTGCCCCAGACGTAAGGCACGCCGTACTCGCCGTGCGTATCGGCACGATCATGCGCCGCGGCGACGATGTCCGGGTCGAGGTTCGCGAGGTTCGGCAGCAGCGCACGATCGAGCTTGCGCAGGGCGCCGACCCGGCTCAGGCGCTCGACGTAGGCGGCGCTCGGCACCACGACGTCATAGCCCGACCTGCCCGCGAGCAGCTTCGTCTCGAGGATCTGGTTCGAGTCGAACACGTTGTAGCGGACCCGCACGCCGTACTGCTTCTCGAAGTTCGCGAGCGTGTCGCCCGCGATGTAGCCGGGCCAGCTGTACACGTTGACCACGCCGGCTTCGTCGGGCGCGGGCCTGCAGGCCGTGAGCAGCGCGAGCGTGACGCCGAGACACAGCAGCCCCGCGGCGCGGTCCATCGCGCTACCCGGAAACCGGTGTGTCCACGACCTCGCGTCCGGTCCGGAGGGTGCCGATGAGCTCGCGCACGGATCCGAGCCGATGGGCGCGCAGGTAGTCCGCGATCCCGGCGTTCACCTTCCTGCAGGCCATCGGGTCGTAGAAGAGCGCGGTACCGATGCCGACGGCGGTCGCACCTGCGATCAGGAACTCGATCGCATCGTTCGCACTGACGATTCCGCCCTGGCCGATGATCGGGATGCGATGCGGTGCGGCGACTTCGTGGACCTGGTGCACCTTGAGCAGCGCGATCGGCTTGATCGCCGGCCCCGACAGGCCGCCCTGCACGTTGCCGAGCACGGGCCGGCGCGTCTTCACATCGACCGCCATGCCCATCACGGTGTTGATCACGGCGAATGCATCCGTGCCCGCCTCGATGCAGCGGCGCGCATTCTCCCGGATGTCGGTCTGGTTCGGCGACAGCTTCGTGATCAGCGGTTTGCGCGTGACCGCGCGGCAGGCCGCCACCACGCGCGCCGACATCTCCGGCGAATTGCCGAACACGACGCCGCCTTCCTTGACGTTCGGGCAGGAAATGTTGATCTCGATCGCATCGATCGGCGAGGCGTCGAACTTGCGCGTGACCTCGACGTACTCGTCGAGGGTGGAGCCCGACACGTTCGCGACGAAGCGCGTCTCCGAGAAATCGAGCCCCGGCAGGATCTTCGCGACCACGTGATCGACGCCGGGGTTCTGCAGCCCGATCGCGTTCAGCATGCCCATCGGCGTCTCGCAGACGCGATGCGGCGGATTGCCGGACCGCGCCTTGCCGGTCGTGCCCTTGAGCACGATCGCCCCGGCGTCGCGGTTCGAGAAGCCCTCGATGCGCGTGTACTCTTCGCCGAAGCCGACGCAGCCCGAGAGCAGCACGACGGGCGAGGCGAAGTGCAGGCCGCAGAAGTCGAGCGCGAGCGCGGGATCGGGTGGTGTGGTGGCGGTGGGGGGCATGATGCAAGTATATGGCTCCGCGCCGCGGGCTACGCCATGTTCAACATCGTCCTCCATCAGCCAGAGATTCCGCCCAACACCGGCAACATCATCCGCCTGTGCGCCAATACCGGCGCCGCGCTGCACCTCGTGCGGCCGCTCGGCTTCACGCTCGACAAACGCTCGCTGCGGCGCGCGGGGCTCGATTACGACGACCTCGCGACCGTGACCGTGCACGCGGACTTCGCCGCCTGCCGCGCGGCGCTCGACGGCGCGCGGTGGTTCGCGATCGAGACGGGTGGCGCGCGCACCCACAGCGAAGCGGCCTTCGCACCGGGGGACGCACTGCTGTTCGGTTCGGAGCGCACCGGCCTGCCCGCGACGGTACTCGCGACGATCCCGGTCGGGCATCATCTGTCGCTGCCGATGCGGGCCGGCAATCGCAGCCTCAACCTGTCGAATGCCGTCGCCGTGGTCGTCTACGAGGCATGGAGGCAATGCAGTTATGGGTAGCCGCGGCGGACGCATCAATGCCACGTGGATCGTGCTGGCGCTGCTGGCGGGCCTGGCGTGCGGCATCGCGATCGCCGCGGCCGGCGCCACGACACTCGCGCGCATCGGCACGGCGCTCGAACCTGCCGGCACGCTGTGGCTGAACGCGCTGCGGATGACGGTGATTCCGCTCGTCGTCGCGCTGCTCATCACGGGGATCGCATCCGCGGTCGAGACGGCGGCCTCCGGCCGGATCGCCGGGCGCGCGATTGCGCTGTTCGTCGCCGGCTACTTGTGCTCGGTGGTGATCGGGGCGGTCTTCACGCAGGGCGCACTCGCCCTGTGGCCGCTCGATGAGGCGGTGCGCGTCGCGCTGCGCGCCGGTGCCCGCGCCGACGCGACGATCGTGCCGCCGATGCCGCCCCCGTCCGACTGGCTCACGAGCCTGGTTCCCGTCAATCCGGTCGCAAGCGCGGCGTCGGGGACGATCCTGCCCCTCGTCGTGTTCGCGGTGTTCTTCGGTTTCGCGGCGGCACGGCTGCCGGCGACGCAGCGCGCGCCGCTGGTCGGCTTTTTCCAGGCGATCGGCGAGGCGATGCTCGTGATCGTGGACTGGGTGCTGTGGGCGGCGCCGGTCGGCGTGTTCGTGCTCGCGCTCGGTGTCGGGATGCGCGGTGGCGTCAGCGCCGCGGGCGGGCTCGCCTGCTACCTCGTGCTCCTTTGCAGTCTCGGTGCGCTGCTCGCCCTGGCGGCTTATCCCTGCGCCGCCTGGTTCGCGCGCGTGCGGCTTGCCCGCTTCGCGCGCGCGATCGCCCCCGCGCAGGCGGTCGCATTCAGCACGCAGTCGTCGCTCGCATCATTGCCGGCGATGCTCACCGGCGCGCGCGACGGACTCGGCCTCCCGGAGCGCATCACTTCGATCGTGCTGCCGCTCGCGGTCACGCTCTTTCGGGTGAGCAGCCCGTCGATGAACCTCGCGGTCGTGCTGTTCGTCGCGCATGTGTACGGCATCGAGGTCGGCATGACCGCGCTCGCCGCGGGCATGCTCGTCGCGTTCGTGAACAGCCTGAGCTCTGTCGGCCTGCCGGGCCAGACATCGTTCTTCACCGGCACCGTCCCGATCGCGCTCGCGATGGGCATGCCGCTCGAACTGCTGCCGCTGCTGCTCGCGGTGGAAGTGGTGCCGGACATCTTTCGCACGGTTTCGAATGTCACGGCGGATGTCGCGGTGGCGGGGATTGTTGGAAGAAGCGAACGGCGGGCGGCTGACAGCGGACAGCCAGACCGGTAGAAAGCGCGATGCGGGCGCGGCGTGCCTCTGGCTGCCGGCTGTTCGCTGCGCGCTATTCGCTGTCAACTTCGGCGCGCACCGGCCTCGTCATCAGCTCCCGCACCACTTCCGCGGCGGGCACGCCGTCGTAGAGCGTGCGGTGTATGCCCGCGACGATCGGCATCGAAACGCCCTTGCGCTGCGCGACGGCGTACACCGCGCGGGCAGCCGGATAGCCTTCGACCACCTGGCCGATCCGGCCCAGCGCTTCGTCGGCGGTCGCGCCGCCCGCCAGCAGCAATCCGAAACGGCGGTTGCGCGACTGGTCGTCGGTGCAGGTGAGCACGAGATCGCCGAGGCCGGCGAGGCCCATGAAGGTTTCGCTGCGCGCGCCGAGCGCGACACCGAGACGCATCATCTCCGCGAGGCCGCGCGTGATGAGTGCGATGCGCGTATTCGCGCCGAATCCGAGGCCGTCCGACAGTCCTGCGCCGACGGCGAGCACGTTCTTCACGGCGCCGCCCGTCTCGACGCCGATGATGTCGGTGGACGTGTAGGCACGGAACTTCTCGGACGCAATGTCCTCCGCGAGGCGAAGCGCGAAGGCCTCGTCCAGCGAGGCGATCGTCATCGCGGTCGGCAGGCCGGCGCCGACTTCCTTCGCGAACGTCGGTCCCGACAGCACGGCGAGCTTGCGGCGTGCGCCCAGCACTTCGCCCGCGACCTGGTGCGGCAGCAGGCCGGTCGACAGCTCGAAGCCCTTGGTCGCCCACGCAATGCCGCAGTCCGGATCGATACGCTGCGCAACCTGGCCGAGCACGCCGCGAAAGGCGTGGCTCGGCACGACGATGATCGCGTCACGCGTGCCACGCAGCGCGAGGCCGAGATCGGGTTCGACGTGCAGGTCCGGCGGGAAGCGCGCGTCCGGCAGGTAGCGCGCGTTGTGACGCGCGCTGCCCATGCGGGCGAGGCTCGCCGCATCGCGACTCCAGAGACGTACCCCGTGTCCCGCGCGGGCGAACTGGATCGCGAGCGCGGTCCCCCAGGATCCTGCGCCGAGCACTGCGATCGGCGCGCGCGGCGTCGTGGCCGCGGCCACGTCAGTTCTTCGTCGCCTTGAGCGCGTCGGCGAGCGAGCGCGCGTAGAGCGCTTCGAAGTTCACCGGCGGCAGCAGGAACTGCGGAAAGCCGCCCTGGGTCACGAGGCTCGACACCGCCGCGCGCGCATACGGAAACAGCACGCCCGGGCATACGCTCGACAGTGCGCGCTTCATGTCCTCCTCGGAGAGATTGCGCATCACGAACGCGCCCGCCTGCTTCACCTCGACGAGGAACGCCGTCTTGTCGCCCTGCTTCGCCGACACCGTGACGGTGAGCAGCACTTCGCGCAGGTCGTCGGCGAGCACGTTGACCGTGGTGTTCAGGTCGAGGTTGATCTGCGGATTCCAGTTGTCCTCGACGCGGGGCCCCTGCGGCGATTCGAATGAGCAATCCTTCAGGTACACGATCTGCAGCGCCAGTTGCGGTGCGGATTCATCGGCCGTGGTGGCGGGGGGTTCAGTGCTCACGATGGGGATCTCCCGAGTAATGGGTCCAGTTTGCCGGCGGCCTCGAGCGCGTGGAGATCGTCCGATCCGCCGACGTGCGTGTCGCCGATGAAAATCTGGGGTACCGTGTTCCGGCCGCTGCGACGGATCATCTCCTCGCGCCCCGTCGCATCGACATCGATTTCCTCGAACGTGACGCCTTTCGCGGCGAGGAGCTTACGCGCCCGCGCGCAGTAGGGACACCAGCTCGCGCCGTACATCACGACCTTCGGCGTCGTCACTTCGCGCCTTTGGTGACCGGCAGGTTCTCGGTGCGCCATGCGGCGAGGCCGCCCCGCAAGGTCACCGCCTTCCTGAATCCCTGCGCCGCGAGCTGGCGCGCGGCGGCGGCCCCGAGTCCACCACGCTCGTCGTAGACGATGACCGGCTTCTCGAGGTACTTTTTCAGGGTTTCACCGGCTTTCAGGATGTCGGCCGACGGCAGGTGCCTCGCACCGCCGACATGGCCCGCGGCGTACTCCTCGGGCGAGCGGATATCGAGCACGAGCGCATGCTGGTTCATCAGCCGGATCGCATCCTGCGGCGACACCGCCGCGAACGCGTTGGAGCGCTCGCGCAATTCGTAGAGGATCACCATCACGAGCATGAGCGCCGTCGCACTCACGAGCCACGGATGGCGGGCGGCGTACTCGACCAGCTGCTGCATGACGGGCGCGATCCTCGGGAAAGGGCCGCGAATTATAGCGGGGGCGCTGCGCTAGACTAGACTCGATGCGAAATCCCGTGGTTCTGCCGTCCCTCTGCGCCCTGCTGCTCGCGCTCGTCGCGGCGGGGGCGGCCGGGGCGCAGACGGGCCGCAAGGCGGCGCAGGCCGAAGCCGATCTCAAGGAAGTCAAGGCCGAGATCGCGAAGATCGCCGCCCAGGTGAAGCGTGATTCGGTCGATCGCAACAAGCTGACGCGCAATCTGCGCGCGGCGGAAGTCTCGGTTGCCGATGCGCGCGCCGAGCTCGCCCGGCTGCGGGGCGAGCGGGCCGAACGCACCGCGAGGCGTGCGGCGCTCGCGCGCGACCGGGCCGACCGGGTCGCCGCGCTCGAGGCCGAGCAACAGGAGCTCGGCAACGAATTGCGAGGGGCGTACCTGATCGGCCGCGAGGAGCCGCTCAAGCTGCTGCTCAACCAGGAGGATCCGGCCCGCGCCGGGCGCATGTTCGCCTACTACAGCTACTTCGGTCGCGCGCGGGCCGACCGGATCGCGGGGATCCGGCTGCGCGTCGCGGAAATCGCCGCGCTCGATGCGAGGCTCGAAGAGGAAGAGGCACGGCTCACCGGGCTCGAGTCGCAACAGAAATCACAGCTCGGTCGCCTCGAGGCCGCGCGCACCGAACGCAGCCGCGCGCTCGCCGAACTCGAGTCGGAGTCGCGCTCCCGGGCGGCGACGCTCGCGCAACTGCGCAGCGAGCAAGGCGCGCTCGAGAAGCTGGTCCGCGAGCTGCGCCGCGCGCTCGAACAGTTCCCGGTGGACGCGACAGCCCCGTTCGCGAAGCTGCGCGGCAAGCTGGCGTGGCCCGCGGCCGGCAAGCTCGTGGCGACCTACGGCACGGTGCGGGCCGGCGCCATCAAGTGGGACGGCGTCATGATCGCGACCGAACGCGGTGCGCCGGTGCACAGCATCGCGAGCGGCCGCATCGCCTACGCCGACTGGCTGCCGGGGCTCGGTCTGCTCACGATCGTCGACCACGGCGGCGGTTATCTCAGTCTCTACGGCCACAACGACCAGCTCTACAAGGCGGTGGGTGAGCGCGTTGCGCCCGGCGACACGATCGCCGCCGCCGGCGACAGCGGGGGCCGCAGTCGCCCGGAGCTCTATTTCGAGATCCGCCGCGGCGGCAAGCCGATCGATCCCGCGCCCTGGTTCCGGCAAGCGAGGCCGTAAGGGGAAGCGGACAGCGGACGGCGGGCAGCCAGAGCGCGCTCGCGCGCTGCGGGAGGCCGGACGCGCGCAGCGCGGTTCTGGCTGCCCGCTGTCCGCCGCCCGCTGTTCGCCCCGTCATGTGATCCCCCTCACACATTTCCGGTCATTCTCCCCCGATTCGGCATGCCACCCGAACGGCCTGCGGCGGCGAGAATCACGGGACGATCCCGTCGCGACGAAACGCCAACTTGATCAACACGCCGATGCGGCGCGGTATGTCATGGTGCGCCCCACGCCAGGGAAGCAGCAGGATGTCCACGCCAGCCGAAAACCAGCTTTCGAACCGCTGGGCGTCGCTCGAACCGTACGCACAGCTCGTGCGTTCGCTGATGCCGCGCGCCGCGAGCATCGCCGTGTTCGACGTGCACGCGACGCTGCGCTGGTCGAACGAAACGGCGATCTGGCCCGAACTCGTGCAGGCGGTGGAACAGACGCTCGCGGATGCCGCGGGCGATGCATCCGCGCACGGCCAGCTGCGGGTACTCGAAGGCGACGTCCCACTCTACCTGTGCTGGCTGCGTGACGAGAGCACGCACGGGCTGGTTGCCGTGGTCGCGATCCAGTGCCGTGCGTCGAACGAGGGCGACCAGCGCTCGTTCTCGTTCGTGCACGCGCTCATCCGGCCGGCGCTCGAGTGCCTGCGCCGCGAGTTGATCTCGCGCCACAGCATCGACTACCTGACCGAGAACCTGACCGCGCGGGATCGGGATCTCGAACTCGTGCTGGCGGTGTCGAGCCGCGATGGCGCGCGTCCCGGTGATGACTCGTCGGTGCTGCGAGTGATCCTCGAGAACGCGGTTGCGCACCTCGGCTGTGCGCTCGCCGCCGTGCTCGTGCCGGAAAAGAGCCTGGTGCTGTTCCGGATGTCGCAGGCCGATCCGGCGGACGGCCGCCTGCTGGCGCAGACCCATCGTCACCTGCTGTCGCTCGCGCAGGTGCGCCGGGATCCGCTGATCATGAACCGGCTGGCGCAGAATTCCGCTTTCGGCACGCTGCCTTACAAGATCCTGTCCTGTTCGTTGCGCAACGCCGCGGGGCGGCCGATCGGCATCTTCGCGCTCTATCGGCACGAGGTCGCCGCCGATTTCACCGATCGCGAGGCGCGGCTGGTCGATGTCCTCACCCGCAAGGCATCGATGATCATCGAATCGAGCTACGACGCGATGACCGGGCTGCTGAATCGCCCGGCGTTCGAGCTGCGCGTGGGCGACATGCTGGCGCGCAAGGACAGGCCCAAGGTTCTCGCGGTGCTGTACATCGACGTCGACCAGCTGCATCTCGTCAACGAGAACTTCGGCATGCACGTCGGCGACCTGCTGCTCTCGATGCTCGCCGACATGATGCGCCGGCGCCTGCCGCCGGGCGCGGTGGCGGCGCGCATTTCGGGCGACCGCTTCGCCGTCGCCATGCCGGGCAGTCTCGAGGCCGCGCTCGAGCTCGCGGGCTCCTGGTGCGAATCGGCCACCCAGCTCGCGGCCGTACAGGGAGACGAGCGCTCGCGCGTTTCGCTCAGCATCGGGGTCGCCGAGCTTGCGCAGCCGGACGGCGAGTTGACCCACGCCCTCGCGGCGGCCGAGTCCGCGTGCAAGGCAGCCAAGGATCGTGGTCGCAACCGCGCCGAGGCCTACCAGGCCACGGACGAGAGCGTCGTGCGGCGTTTCACCGACATCACGATCGCCGCGTCCCTGCGCGCGGCCGTCGCCGAAGACCGCCTGCGCCTCGACGCGCAGTTCATCCAGCCGCTCGATGCCGCGCGGGGCTTTCCGCCGCATTTCGAGTTGCTGCTGCGCATGATCGATGACGACGGCCAGACGGTCGGGCCCGACCGTTTCCTGTCGGCGGCCAATCGCTACCAGTTGATGCCGACGATCGACCGCTGGGTCATCGAGCACGCGCTCGCGCAACTGCGCACGCACGCCGCCGCGATCACGGCGAGCCAGGCGGTGTTCGCGATCAACTTCTCCGGGCAGTCTTTGAACGACCCCGAGTTCGCCGATGAACTCGTCTCGCGCATCGAGGCGAGCGGCCTGCCGCCGGCTTCCCTGTGCTTCGAGCTCACCGAGAGCGCGACGATTGCGAACCTCGCGCGCGCCGAAGTGCTGATGCGGCGACTGCGCAAGCTCGGCTGCGGCGTCGCGCTCGACGATTTCGGCACGGGACTGTCCTCGCTCGCGTACCTGCGGCAGCTCCCGGTGTCCATGCTCAAGATCGATGGCAGCTTCGTGCGCGACATCCTGCGCGACGTGCGTTCGGAATCGCTGGTGCAGGCCGTCGCGCAGCTCGCGCGGTCGATGCAGATGGTGACCGTCGCCGAGTATGTCGAAACCGACCCGATCCGCGAGCGCATCGCGGCGCTCGGCGTCGACTACGGACAGGGCTTTTCGATCGGCCGGCCGGTGCCGCTCACGGACGTGCTCGCCGACCTTCCCGCGGCGCTCGATCGGGTGTCCGCGCCGCTCCCCGAAGTGGTCGCGCAGCCCGCCCCGGGGCTGCACTAGGGGTCTTGCCTGGACCGCGCCCCGGAAACTTGCCGCCGGTCGCCGCCTGTGTAGTAATCAGACCATGCACGTCCGTTCCCGCACGATCCTGGCCCTGGCGACGGGAGCCGTTCTCGGCTTCTCCGCCTCGATGACGGGCAACGTGCTCGCCGACCTGCGGGGCGCCCCGGTGCCGGCGGATTCCGTGCTGCCCTGGGAAGATGCGCGCCTCCTCGCGGAGGTGCTCGAGCGAGTCAAACGGGACTATGTCGACGGCGTCGATGATCACACGCTGATGGACAATGCGATCCGCGGCATGGTGGGCGCGCTCGACCCGCACTCCTCGTTCCTCGATGCGGATGAGTATGAAGAGATCCGGGCGAGCACGACCGGCTCCTATCCGGGCGTCGGCATCGAGGTGACGGCGGGATCGTCCGGCATCCAGGTGCTGCGCCCGATCGAGGGTTCACCGGCCTTCCGCGCCGGCATCCGCGCCGGCGACCTGATCGTCGCGATCGACGGCGAGAAGATCGGCACCGACGTCGATCACGCGATCGAGCGCATGCGCGGTCCGGCCGGCAGCCGCGTGACGCTCACGCTGGCGCGCGCCGGCACGCCGGCGCCGATCGAAGTGCCGCTGCAGCGCGCCCAGGTTGCGGTGCACAGCGTCGAGCACGCGATGCTCGAGCCGGGCTTTGGATATCTTCGCATCACGAATTTCAGCGAGACGACGGCGGGCGACGTGCATCGCGCGCTCGCGGACCTGGAACGCGCCTCGCACGGCGCCCTTTCCGGCCTCGTGCTCGATCTGCGCAACAATCCGGGCGGCGTGCTCGAATCGGCCGTCGAGGTGTCGGACACGTTCCTCGACTCAGGCATCATCGTCACGGCCGAAGGGCGCACGCCGGATTCGCGGTTCCGGATGGAGGCCTCACCGGGTGATGACCTGGCCGGCGCCCCCATGGTCGTGCTCGTGAACGGTGCATCGGCGTCCGCGGCGGAAATCCTCGCGGGCGCGCTCAAGGACCACAAGCGCGCGCTGCTCGCGGGCCGCACCACCTACGGCAAGGGGTCGGTGCAGACCGTGATGCCGCTGTCGAACGGTCGCGCGGTGAAGCTCACGACCTCGCGCTACTTCACGCCCTCCGGCGCCTCGATCCAGGACAAGGGCATCGCGCCCGACATCGTGATCGACGGCAAGGAGACCACGCCCGATACCGCGGTCGCCGCGCAAGACCGGGAAGTGCGCATCGCGCTCGATGCGCTGAAATCGCGGCGCCGTCTCGCGCGCGCCGCGCCCTGACGATTGGAACTGCTGCAGGCGCTCGTCGATTTCGTGCTGCACCTCGACCGGCACCTGGTCGAGTTGCTGGTGCGTTTCGATGTGTGGATCTACGCGATCGTCTTCCTCGTGGTCTTCGCCGAGACCGGATTCGTCGTCACGCCGTTCCTGCCGGGCGACTCGCTGCTGTTTGCGCTCGGCGCGCTCGCGGCCGTCGACACGAGCGGCACGCTGACACCGACCGCGCTCGTCCTGTCGCTCGGCGCCGCGGCCATCCTCGGCAACACGGCCAACTACGCGATCGGCGCGCGCATCGGCCCGCCCGCCTTCAGCGGCCGCTACCGCTTCCTCAAGGTCGAATACCTGCGCGAGACCGAGGACTATTTCCGCCGCTACGGGCCGATGACGATCGTGCTGTCGCGCTTCGTGCCGATCGTGCGCACCTTCGCGCCGTTCGTCGCGGGCATCGGTCGCATGCCGTACTGGCGCTTCCAGGCCTACAACATCGCCGGCGGCGCCGGCTGGGTCGCGGCCTTCATCGCCGCGGGCTACCTCTTCGGCAACCTGCCGTGGATCAAGCGCAATTTCGGTCTCGTCACCGTGCTGATCATCGTCGTATCGGTGATACCGATGGGGCTGATGCTCATCCGTGCGCGGCGAGAGCGCGCAGCGCTCCGAAGATCGCGCCGATGAGCAGCGCCAGGGTCGGCAGCATCGAGAGCGCGAAGCCGATGTGCCGGCGCTCCGCCGCGCGCGTGTAGCCGACGAAGTAGACGAGCCGGCCGATCACGTACACGCCGCCGAGCCCCGCGGCCCACAGCGGATCGATGTACAGCGCGAACAGCAGCATCGCGGGGATCAGGATGACGAGCAGCTCGAGCGTGTTCGCCTGTACGCGGTAGTAGCGCTCGAAATCGGCGTTCCCGGTGATCGCCGGCGCGCGCACGCCGTAGCGGCCGCGGGCGTTCCCGACCGCCATTCCGAAGCAGAGGTACTCGACCAGCGCCAGCGCGATCACGAGGTGCACCCATGCCATCGGCCGATTCTCGTTGATGCGCGCGGCGGCGCGCAACGGGTGATGGCAGAATAGCGCCCATGGCTGGCAAGCTGCGCGGCTACGCTCACCGCATCGACATCGACGCCGACACCGGGCGCGTCTGGCGGGCGTTCATCGAACCGAAGGCGCTTGCGCGCTGGTGCGCGCCGCGCGCGCACATCAGGCCGCGCCAGGGCGGCAGCTTCCGGGCGAGCGTCGATCGCGTGAGCACGATCGATGCGCACATCGACGTGTTCGACGCCAACCGCCGCCTGC
The DNA here is from genome assembly GCA_019187495.1 of Steroidobacteraceae bacterium. Classification (GTDB taxonomy): domain Bacteria; phylum Pseudomonadota; class Gammaproteobacteria; order Steroidobacterales; family Steroidobacteraceae; genus CADEFQ01. The sequence continues at coordinate 40,751 of JABAQN010000049.1, read as the reverse complement.
GACTGATCCACATGGAGCAACCCGATCTTCCGGCCCGGGGCGCGACGCTGATCGACGATTTCCTGCTCGAAGCGGACGGCAGCGGCACGATCGTGCGCCTGCTCGGCTCCGGGTTCCCGGACGACGCGGCCTGGGACCCCTACTTCCTGCGGTTGCGCGCCGGCTGGGAGCGTGCGCTCGCGCGGCTCAAGGTGTTCCTCGAAAAGCAGATGGACAAGGAGGCGAAATGACCGGCTTCATCCTGCGTGCATTGATCGCGGCCGGCGGCCTGTGGCTCGCGTCGCGGTGGGTCGGCGGCTTCTCGATCACGACCACGTCGACGCTGCTGATCGCCGCGGCGCTGCTCGGTGTCGTCAATGCGGTCGTGCGGCCGATCGCGATCGTGCTGACTTTTCCGATCACCATCGTCACGCTCGGCCTGTTCCTGCTCGTGGTGAATGCCGGCATGGTGAGCCTCGTCGCGTGGGTGCTGCCGGATTTCACGATCGCGGGATTCTGGCCGGCGGTGCTCGGCGCGCTCGTCGTGAGCGTCGTGTCGTGGCTCGGCTCGTGGTTCATCGGCTCGAGCCTCAAGGTCGAGGCGATCAGGCGCTGAGGCCGCGGCATCACCCCGGCGACTCCGGCGCCGAGACTTCCTCGGGCCAGTTGACGAGCACGACCCCGGCGAGGATCACGGCCATGCCGCCGAGGGCGACGGCCGACAGCTCCTCGTCGAGCACCCGCCAGCCGAGCAGCGCGGCGATCGCGGGGTTCACGTAACCGTAGGTGGCGACGCGCGCCGGCGTCGTGTGCTGCGTGAGCCACGCGTAGGCGGCGTAGGCGAGGCAGGAGCTGAACACCGTGAGGTAGCCCATCGCGAGCATCCCTGGCCAGTTCCAGGCCCACTCCCGCTGCTCGCCGAGGCCGAGTCCGAGCGACGCCATCAGCAGGCCGCCGAGGCACATCTGCAGCCCGGTGAAGGCCAGGATGCCGAGCCGCGTGTGGACGCTGCGGTAATAGATCGTGCCGGCGGCCCAGCCCATGCAGCCGAGCAGGATGCCGAACTGGGGCACGAGGTGCGCCGTCGAGAAGCCCGCGCGCGGCCACACGATCGCGAGCGTACCGAGGAAGCCGAGCGCGAGTCCGACGGCGGTGCGGCGGTCGATCGGCTGTCCGCGTGCGCCGAACATCCCGAAGATCGCGATCCAGAAGGACGAGGTGACATTCAGCAGCGCGGCCTGTCCCGAAGCCACCCACTGCAGCCCCCAGACATTGAAGCCGTTCGAAATCACCACCCATGCGAGCGCCATCACGAGCAGCTGCCTCAGGTCATCGAGGTCGAATGCGATGCGCTCGCCGCGCGCGCGCGCGATCACGATGAGCGCGAGGCCGGCGAGCGTGAAGCGCACGCCGGCGAACAGGAACGGCGGCAGGTGGTGCACGCCCACCGACGTCGCGAGATAACTCGAGCCCCAGACGATGTAGATGATCGCGAAGCACACGATCATGCGTGTGCGGAAAGCGGCGGTGGCGGTCATGCGGGCCGCTATGCTGCCACAGTCAGCCTGTCGGCCGTGACCTCGCCGCGCGAAACCGCTCGAGGCTGGCCGCCGGCCAGACTGCCTTCGCGTCGTAGTACCCGGGGGCGGCTCGCGCGCCCTCGGGCAGCACGACCCACGGCAACTTCGTCGATGTGTAGATATGGAAGTCGGGCGGAAAGCGCGCCGGCTCATCGAGCGTGCCGACCCGCAGGAACGCGATACCCGGCCCCGCACCCGCGTAGTGGCTCCACAGCGCCACCTGGCACTGCGGGCAGCGGACGATCTGCTGTCCGCGACCGCTCGCCGAAGGCGTATCGATTGTCGCCGGCACACCGGACAGCCGTTCGATGCGGTCGGTCTCGACCATCGCGTTCACCACGAATGCGGAGCCCGTCTCGCGCTGGCACCAGCTGCAGTGGCAGCAGTTGACGAAGAGCGGCGAAACGGTGAGGCGGTAGCGCACGGCGCGGCAACTGCAACCGCCCTGCGCCGATGTTTCATATGCCATGGTTGGCTTCCCTGAACAGCGGAAGTGTGTCGATCGCGAGGGCGCCTTCGATCTCGAGCAGACGTCGCTTGGTTGCCACGGCGCCGTGTGGCGTGTCGAAAAGTGCGATGCCGGTCATGCGCGCTGCCGTTCAGCCGGCGGAGAGTGCGACGAATTCTCCCTCGAACCGCGCGGCGATCGCGCCGTCATACTCCAGCTTCGCGTGCACCGCAATCCGCGCCTTGCCGCGACGCTGCAGCAGCTGCACGAACGGCTTCCAGGCCTCGCCTGTCGCGAGTGATGCGAGCGCGCTGAACGCGCCGGCGATCGGCCGCTCATAGGTGATGACATTGCGCTGGATGACGAGGCGATTCCCGATCCCGTCGGCCTGCAGGCGCAGGTGCAACAGCGACCACGATGCGAGGATCGCGAGCGACACGACGCTGCCGCCGAACGCGGTCTCGTGCAGGTTGATGTTCGGCGCGAGCGGCGCCGCGATCCGCACCGCGCGCTCGTCCGCCGCGACGACGTCGATGTCCATCGCCGCGGCGAGCGGGATGTGCCCGCGCAGGTAGCGGCGCAATGCGGCCACGTCGTAATTCCTCGCGGGTGCCTTCATCGCGGCGGGCGGACCTCTGCGGCGCGCACGGCAATGCGGTACATCCACCACCCGAGCGCGGCGACCAGCAGCAGCCCGAGCCAGGCGCCGAAATGCAGCGAGTCGGGCAGCGCCAGCACGTCGCGATTGGCCGTCGCGACGATCGGGATCGCGATCACGATGCCCATCAGCGCCTCACCCGTGATCATGCCGGCGCCGAACAGCACGCCCTTGTCGCTCGCGCGTTCGGCCTCGCTCGCACCGGGCGCGATCCCGCGCGCGCGATCCGCGAAATGCGCCAGCAGGCCGCCGAGGAAGATCGGCGTCGTGTACTCGAGCGGCAGGTAGATGCCCACCGCGACCGCGAGCACCGGCATCCGGAAATGCGCGCCGCGCGCCTTCAGGACCTGGTCGGCGACGATGATGGCGACGCCGATCGCGCCGCCGATCGCCACCATGTTCCATGGCAGCGCGCCGCCGAACATCCCCTGCGCGACCGACGCCATCAATGTCGCCTGCGGCGCGAGCAGCGGCGTCGGATGTGCGGCGGTCGGCGCGCCGCCGATGCCGTACGCGGCGTTGAGCAGGTTCAGCACCGGCGCCATCACGAGCGCGCACGACACCGCGCCGATCGCGAGCATCACCTGTTGCCGCCACGGCGTCGCGCCGACGAGCTGGCCGCACTTGAGGTCCTGCAGGTTGTCGCCGCCGACCGCGGCCGCGCAGCACACGACCGCGCCGATCATGATCGCCGCCACGGGTCCGAGCGGCGCCGTGCGCCCCATCAAGAGCCACAGCACGAGCGAGGCGAAGAGGATCGTGCAGATCGTGATGCCGGACACGGGATTGTTCGATGAGCCGATGAGGCCCGCCATGTAGGCGGACACGGAGCAGAAAATGAAGCCCGCGACGATCATGATGATCGTCATCGGCAGGCTCACGCCCCAGCTGCCGACGATCGCGTGGTAGAGGAGCGCGAGCGGCACCGTGAAGAGCACGATGCCGATCAGCACGAGATTCATCGGCAAGTCGCGTTCGGTCTCGGCGAGGGCCGCGGCGGCGCCCGCGCGCGTGGCCGCAAGCCCGCTCCTCACGCCCGAGAGCAGCGAGCTGCGCAGGCTGATCACCGCCCAGATGCCGCCGATCAGCATCGCGCCGACGCCCATGTAGCGGATCTTCGCCGCCCAGATCGCGTAGGCCGCATCGCCCGCGGAGAGCCCCTGCAGCGTGGCCGCGAGCGCGGGATCGGCGGCCGCGTAGTTCGCCGCATAGAACGGGATCGCGATGTTCCACGAAATGATGCCGCCGCCGACGATCAGGATGCCGATGTTGAGGCCGACGATGTAGCCGACGCCGAGCAGCGCCGGCGACAGGTTCACCGCCATGTAGGCGATCCCCTTGCCGACGAAACCCGCGATCGCCGCGGTATCCGGGATCAGGCGCATGCCGCTGCCCGCGAGCAGTTTCACGAGCCCGCCGCCGATCGCCGAGCCGGTCAGGATCCTGAGGCCCTGCGCGGGATTCGCGCCGGTCTTCAGCACTTCGGCGGCCGCCAGCCCCTCGGGGAACTTGAGCTTCTGCTCGATGATCAGCGAGCGGCGCAGCGGCACCGAGAAGAGCACGCCGAGGATGCCGCCAAGCCCCGCGATCGTGAGCACCCACGAGTAGCGGAAATCGGTCCAGTACTCGAGGATCACGAGCGCGGGAATCGTGAAAATGACACCCGCCGCGATCGACGCCGCGGCCGATGCGCCCGTCGCGACGATGTTGTTCTCGAGGATCGTGCCGCCGCCGAGCAGGCGCAGCATGCCCATCGACACGACCGCCGCGGGAATGGCCGAGGCGATCGTGAGGCCGGCGAAGAGGCCGAGGTAGGTGTTCGCCGCCGCGAGGATCATCGCGAGCAGCACGGAGAGCACGATCGCGCGTACCGACAGCTGGGCGGTTGAGGTCATGGAGCCCCCGTTTATTGCTCTTTGGCCTGGAGTCGGGAGCTTAAGGCCAGAATCGACCGTTGGCTAACGCCCCGCCGCGCGCAACTTCGCGCACTCTACCACCCGCAAACCTGCCCCTTGTTCTGCTCCGCGAGCCAGGCCGAAAGCGGCTGGAAATACTCGAGGATCGCCGCCGCGTCCATCTGCCGCGTGCCGGTGAGCTTCTCGAAGGTGTCCTGCCACGGTTCGCTCTGCCCGAGCTTCAGCATCGCCGCGAAGCGTTCGCCCGCGGCCTTGCTGCCGAAGATCGAGCATTCGTGCAGCGGCCCCTTGAAGCCGGCCGCGTCGCACAGCGCCTTCTGGAACTGGAACTGGATGATGAACGACAGGAAGTAGCGCGTGTACGGCGTGTTGCCGGGCACGTGGTACTTGGAACCCGGGTCGAAATCCGCTTCGGTGCGCGGCACCGGCGGCGCGATGCCCTGGTACTGCTCGTGCAGCTTCCACCACGCCTCGTTGTAGTGGGCGGGGGTGATCTCGCCCGAGAAGACCTTCCAGCGCCACTCGTCGATCAATTTGCCGAACGGCAGGAACGCGATCTTCTCGGTCGCCATCTTCATCTGCTGGTTGATCACGGCCTCGCGCGAGGGCTGCACCGCGCCCACGAGTCCGATCCGGTGCAGATAGGCCGGCGTCACCGAGAGGTTCACGGTGTCACCGATCGCTTCGTGGAAGCCGTCGTGCGCGCCGTTCTGGAACAGCGGCGGCAGGTCGTTGTACGCGAGGTAGTAGTAGACGTGGCCGAGCTCGTGGTAGATCGTGAAGAGATCTTCCTCGTTCGGTTTCATGCACATCTTGATGCGCACGTCGTCGGCATCATCCATGTCCCACGCGCTCGCATGGCACACGACCTCGCGGTCGCGTGGCCGCACCAGCATCGAGCGTTCCCAGAAAGTCTGTGGCAGCGCCGGGAAGCCGATCGAGGTGTAGAAGGTCTCCGCCGACTTCGTCATCCGCACGGCATCCCATTTCTGCCGCACGAGCCCGCGGTCGGCCGTCTCGATGCTCGCGCCCGGATAGGGCTTCAGGATGTCGTCGTAGATCTTGTTCCAGGTCTGCGCCCACATGTTGCCGAGGAGCTGCGCGGGGATCGGCTTGCCGGCCGGCACCTTGTCCTCGCCGTACCGTTGCGCGAGGCGCCGGCGCGCGTAGCACTGCATCGCGCTGTACAGCGGCTTGACTTCGCCCCAGAGCCGCGCCGTCTCGGCGGCGAATTCGTCGGGCGGCATGTCGTAGCCCGAGCGCCACATCGCGCCGAGGTCGGCGAAGCCGAACTCGCGCGCGCCTTCGTTCGCGAGTTCGACGAAGCGCTGGTATTTCGGCCGCATCGGCCGCGCGGCGTCGTGCCAGCCGGTCCACGCCTCCTCGAGCGCCGCGTAATCGCGGCTGGTCGCGAGCGTCTCGGAGAGTTCATCGAGATTGCGGCAGGTCTGCGGGCCGCCCGGGCAGTACTTGGCCTCGCCGTACATCGCATCGAGGCTCGCGAGGAGGGCAGACAACTCCGCCCGCTTCGCCGGGTCCGCGGGCGCGGGCGCGGACGATTGCAGCCTGAGCAGCATCAGGCTGCGCGCCGTCGCGGGCGACGCCGGGGCATCCTTGTAGGACTTCGACTTGTCGATCGTCGCCCCGAGGTACTCGAGGTAGCGGTCGTTCGAGCGGGCGTTCAGGTACTGCGTGTCGATGGTGATGTCGGTCGCCTGCGTCCACTGCGCCGCGGCGCTCTCGCGCAGCAGCGGCTTCAGCTGCTCGTTGACCTGCGCGATGAATTCATCCGCCGTCGGCGCCGCCCCGGGGCCGCTGCCCGGCGGCGTCGAAGGTTTCGTGCAGCCCGCGAGTGCGAGGGCGCCGGCGAACGCGACGACTGCGGCGGCGCGCTTCATTTCACGCCTCCCATCAGGCGCTTCGCGTAGGGCGAGATCAGGAACATCACCGCGGCGCCGATCGCGCCCCACCAGAAGATGCCGAGGAACTGGCGCGGCATCGCGGCGAGATTGTTCGGGTCGAACTCGCCCGCGAACTGGCCCGCGAGATTGTTGCCGATCGCGGTCGCGAGGAACCACACGCCGAGCGCCTGGCCGACGAATCGCGTCGGCGCGAGCTTCGACATCGACGAGAGCCCGACCGGTGACAGGCACAGTTCGCCGAAGGTGTGGAAGAGATAGGTGAAGATCAGCCAGGTCGGCAGCACCTTCTCGCCCGCGACCACGTATTGCGCGGCGAAGAACATCACGACGAATCCGATGCCCATCAGCAGCAGGCCGAAGGCGAACTTCACCGGTGCGGACGGATCGAGATTGCGCTTGCCGAGCGCGACCCACAGCGCGCCGAACACCGGCGAGAAAATGATGATGAACAGCGGATTGATGTTCTGCAGCACGCCGGCCGGCATCAGCCAGCTGCCGATCTGCCGGTCGGTATGGCGGTCCGCGAAGATGTTGAGGGAGGCGCCCGCCTGTTCGAACCCCGCCCAGAACATCGCGCAGGCGATGAAGAGCGCAATCATCACGAGCACGCGCTTGCGTTCGACGGTCTCGAGTCCTGCGAAGAACAGCATATAGGCGAAGTAGCCGACCGCGAACGCGCTGATCGCCCAGAAGGAGCTCTCGAGGAGGTCCACCGGATCGATGTGGATCTGCCCCGCGATCGCGAGCAGCACCACGGCAATGATCGCGGCCACCACCGCGGACACGATCCACCACGCGCGCCGGGTCGCGGCGGGATCGGGGTGCGACATGCCGGGCTCGACGCCCGCATGCCCGAGGAAATGGCGCGTCAGCGCGAACTGGATGAGCCCGAGCAGCATGCCCACCGCGGGCGCCGCAAAGCCCATGCGCCAGCCGTAGCGCGCCGCGAGGATCGGCACGATCGAGGAGCCGAGGAACGCGCCGACGTTGATGCCCATGTAGAAGATCGTGAATCCCGCGTCGCGTCGCGAACCGCCTTCCGGGTAGAGCTGCGCGACGATCGCGCTGATGTTCGGCTTCAGCAGCCCGACGCCGAACACGATCAGCATGAGCCCGAGGAAGAACAGTTGCGTCGTGCCGGCCGCGAGCAGGCCGTTGCCGACCATGATCAGGATGCCGCCCCACCACACCGCGCGCTGCGCGCCGGTCAGCCGGTCGGCGATCCAGCCGCCCGCGACCGCGAGCAGATAGGTGCCGGAGATATAGAGGCCGTAGATCGCGTTGCCGGTGCGGTCGTCGATCCCGAGTCCGCCCTCCTCGATCGAGGCGACCAGGAACAGCACGAGGATCGCCCGCATGCCGTAGTAGGTGAAGCGCTCCCACATCTCGGTGAAGAACAGCGTGGCGAGCCCGCGCGGGTGCCCGAAGAATGACCGGCCCGAATCCCCCGCGACCACCGTCGTCGACATTGAATCCGCCATTTCCAGGCTCTCTTCATGTGGCTGGCGCGCGCAGCGCCGCGATGGCGCCGGAGTGTGACCGATGTTGCCTTGCGCCAGCAAGGCGAGGCCCGGGGCGCCTTATGGCGAGCCGGACGACTGCTCCGCGTCGGCGCGCCGCATCTTCTGCATGACGCGGGCCATCACGAGCCCGCCTTCATAGAGAAGATACATCGGGATCGCCATGATGCTCTGCGAGACGGCATCGGGCGGCGTGAGGAACGCCGCGATGACGAAAATGCCGATCAGCACGTAGCCGCGGGCCTCGGCCAGCTTCTCCACCCTGACGAGCCCCGCGAGCACCAGCAGCACGACCGCGACCGGTACTTCGAATGCGACGCCGAAGGCGAAGAACATCGTCAGCACGAAATCCATGTAGCTCGTGATGTCGGTCATCATCGTGACACCGGCGGGTGTCGTCTTCGCGAAGAACTCGAACATCACCGGGAACACCGCCACGTAGGCGAACGCGGTGCCGACATAGAAGAGCACGATCGACGACAGCAGCAGCGGCAGCCCGAAGCGCCTTTCGCGCCGGTAGAGTCCCGGTGCGACGAAAGCCCATATCTGGTACAGCACGACCGGCATCGCGACATAGAGCGCGACGAAGAAGGCGAGCTTGAACGGCGTCATGAACGGCGAGATCACGCTGGTCGCGATCAGGGTCGCGCCCTTCGGGAGCTTGTCGATCAGCGGCTGCGCGATGAACGTGAACAGTTCATTCGAATAGATCGCGCACGGGATGAACACGATGATGACCGCGATGAAGGCGCGCAGCAGGCGATCGCGCAACTCGAGCAGGTGCGAGATCAGCGTGCCTTCGGCGAGTCGTTCAGGTTCCTCGCTCATGGTCCGAGGCTTGCGACGACGGTTCGGCGGTGGCCGCCCGGGGCGTGGACTCCGTGGGCGGCGCGGCGCCGGCATCCGCGTGGCTCACATCGGCGCGCGCGACATCGTCGTCGGGCTGGTAATACTTCCCGGTCGCCGGAGCTGCCGGCGCGGGCGGTTGCGCATCAGGCATTGCGCCGGGCGTCGCAGCCGGCGGCGCGGTCTTCGCGGCGGACGGCCGCCGGGCCGTTTCCTCGAGTATCGTCTCTTCCTCGAGCTGCTCGCGAAACTGCCGCGCCATGGCGCGCGCGCGGCCGAGCCAGCGGCCGACCTGCGAGGCGACACGCGGCAGTTTTTCCGGGCCGAGCACGATCAATGCCAGCGCAAAGATCAGCAGCAGCTCGGTGAAGCCGACCTCGAACATCGCGGAGGATTGCGGCGCGCGCTCAGGCGCCGCGGTCGATCTTGCTGTCGGCGTCGCGCCTGGCGACTTCCGGGAACTCGGCGTCCTTCTCGCCCGCCTTGAGTTGCTTCACGTCGTCGGCGTTGCCCTCGGCCTCGCCTTCATTCATCGACTTCTTGAATCCACGCACGGCCGCGCCGAGATCGGACCCGATGGTCCGCAGCTTCTTGGCGCCGAATACGAGCAGAACCACCAGCAGAATGACGATCAGCTCGCGCATCCCGATACCCATAGAAACCTCGACAATGCGCACCCGTGCGCATGTAGGCGGATGATAGGCCAAAAGACGCCCGCGGACCGGGAAAGTTCGGTCTCAGTCGGCGTGCGCCTCGAGCCAGAATGTGACCGGACCGTCGTTTTCGAGCGCAAGGCGCATGTGTGCGCCGAACTCGCCGGTCGCGACCCGTGGATGGCGGGTACGAGCCGCCGCGACGAGCCCTTCGAACAGGCGCTGCGCGTCGGCGGGCGGCGCGGCAGTGCTGAAGCCGGCACGGTTGCCCTTGCGCGTGTCCGCCGCGAGCGTGAACTGCGGCACGAGCAGGAGCCCGCCGTCGATGTCGGCGAGCGAGCGGTTCATGCGACCCTCGTCGTCCGGGAAAACGCGGTAGGCGAGCAGGCGCTCGAGCAGCCGCGCGGCCGCAGCCGTGCGGTCCGCGGCCTGAACACCGATCAGCGCCACGAGTCCGCGCCCGATGCGCCCGACGAGGCGATCGCCGACGGATACTTCGGCGTGGTTGACGCGCTGGATCAGGGCGATCATGCGCGACCGATCGTGCCACCTGGCCGCCCTGCGGGGAAGCGAAGGTGGCAATCCGCGTGCGCAAACCGGTAACATCCAGCGTTCCAGTCTGCAGGGGTTCCCCATGTCGTTCGCCCGCCGGATCGCCACCGTCGCCGCCTTGTCCGCCGTCGTTGCAGGTGCCGCCGGTGTCGCGCATGCCGACGGCAATGCGGCGCATGGCAAGGAGCTCGCCTACACCTGCCTCGGCTGCCACGCGATCGAGGACTACAAGAACGTCTACCCGACCTACAGCGTGCCGATGCTGCGTGGCCAGAACGCCGCGTACATCGTCGCCGCGCTGCAGGGCTACCGGTCGGGTGAGCGCTCGCACGGCACGATGCATGCGCAGGCGGCGTCGCTCAGCGAGCAGGACATCCAGGACATCGCGGCGTATCTCGGCAGCGATCCGCTCAAGGCTTCGGGCAATCCGCCCGCGGCCGAGGCCCCGCAGGCGGCCCAGGTCTGCGTCGCGTGCCATGGCAGCGAGGGCGTCGCGATGCTGCCCGAGTATCCGAATCTCGCCGGCCAGCACGCCGATTACCTCGAGCGTGCGCTCGAGGAATACAAGAAGGGCGCGCGCAAGAATCCGATCATGGCGGGCTTTGCCTCGACCCTGACGTCCGCCGACATCAAGGTGATCGCCGACTACTACAGCCGGCAGAAGCCCGGGCTCGAGATCGTCCCGCGCCGGGCGAGCCGCTTCAGCGCGCGCTGAGGATTCAGCGCCCGGCCAGCCGCGTGAGGAACGCCGCGGCGGTGGTCATCCACGCGTCGCGGTTGACCTTGGCGCGGATCTCGTGACCTTCATCCTTCGCCGCGAGATACCACACCTCGGCGCCATTGGCGCGGGCGCCCGCGACGAGCCGCTCGGCTTCGAACACCGGGGCCACCGTGTCCTGCACGCCGTGCACGACCAGGAGCGGCTTGCGCAGCGCACGCGCGTTCGGAATGCGCGACCACGACGCCACGCCCGAGAGCACGATGCCGCCGGCCACGCGATCGCTGTACTGCGCCAGCGAGCCGAGCGCGACCGACGCGCCCTGCGATTCGCCCATCAGCACGACGCGGCTGCGATCGAGATCGCCCTGCACGCCGATCCAGACCAGCAATGAGCCGATGTCGCGAATGGCATCCTCGCGCCGCGTCTCGCCGAGTGCGCTGAAGCTGCGCCCGTAGCCCGCGGCACCGCGCACGTTCGGTGTCACGACGGCGTAGCCGAGCACATTCACGGCGAACTGCGTGAACGTATCGAACACGGGGCGCGCCTGCTCGCCCGCGCCGCTCGCGATGCGCACCAGCACGGGGTGCGGGCCCGGGGTCCGGGGCTTGTAAACCCACGCCGGCAGCACGCGCGCGCCGCCGTTGGCGCGATCCCACGTCGGAAAGCCGATCAGCTCGGGCGCCGTGAGCGCGGCGGCGTCGATCGGGCCGAGTTCGCTTCGCGTCCAGCGTGCCAGGGAGTTGCCCGCCGGCTCGTAGACATACACGTCGGGCGGGTCGCGCGGCGATTCAGCCGTGATCGCGAGGCGCCTGCCGTCGCGATCGAATGCCAGCTCGCCGATTCGGCCCTCGGGCAGTCCGGCCGGCGCGAGTTCGTTGCGGGCGATCTGGTCGATCACCGTGAGGCGGCTCACGCCCGCAGCGTCCGCGACGAAGGCGAGGTAGCGGCCGTCGGGCGACACCGCGAAGCGCTCGATGTCCCACGGAACTTCGGCCGTGATCGGCCGCAGCGTGTTCGCGACCGGGTCGAGATAAGCGAGTTGCGCGAACTCGCCGCCGAAATCCGCGACGAGATAAATGCCGCGCCCATCGGGCGCAAAGCGCGCGGACCGGATGCGGCGCGGCGCCGTTTCGAACGGAACCGGGGTGATGCCGCCCGTCGCGGCGTCGGCCAGCCAGAGTTCGCCCTGCAGCGAATTCGCCTCGTTCACGAGCAGCAGTCGCGCGCCATCCGCCGACCAGTCGAGCACGCGCCAGCTCTTCGCGCCGGCCGCGACCAGCAGGCGTGCCTCCTGCGTCCGGCCCGGCTCGAATGCGACGACATCCCGGTGCACGCCATCCACCGCCGCGCCCGAAAAGGCGACGACCTTGCCGTCGGGCGACCAGACGAAGGGCCCCCCGAACGCCACGGGCGCGGCGATGCGTCGCGTGCTGTTGTCCGCGATGCGCCAGGCGCGCAGCTGCGGCGGTGCGCCGGCTGCGCCCGCGGTGAGGAACGGCACGCCCGCCGCGCCCGGCGCCGATGAGGCGGTCGCTTCGAGTACGGCGTCGTCCGCGAACGTGAGCTGTTCGCGCGCGCCGAGCGGCGCGGCGACCCGGTGCAGCTGTTCCGTGTCGGCGAAGCGGGTCGTGATGAGCATCGAGCCGTCCGGCAGCCAGCCGTTGAAGCGCGCGGCGCGGCCCTGCAGCCACGGCCGCGCGCGCTCGATGAGCGTCGCGGAGACGGGCGGGACGCCATCGAGCACCAGGGTGCCGCGCTCTTCGCGCGCGGCCTGGGCGCTCATCGCCACGAGGGCGGCGAGCACCAGAGCGGGATATGATCGTCGCATCCCGATATGGTGACACACATGAAAGCCCTGCTGATCGCGCTGGCGGCGCTGGCCACGACGCCGGCGCTCGCCGTCACGCCCGCCATGCAGCAGGCGGCGCCGTAGCGAGGTGCGCGGCCCCGACGACATCGACGTGATCGACGCGCACTACGTGCGCCCGCGCATGGCGGCCATCCATGTGATCGGGCATCGCGGTCGCGCGGCGCTGGTCGATACCGGCACGAGCCATTCGGTGCCGGCGGCGCTGGCGGCGCTCGAGTCGTTCGGTTACGAGCCCGGCGCGGTGCAGTTCGTGCTGCTGACGCATGTGCATCTCGACCACGCGGGTGGCGCCGGCGCGTTCATGCGCGCGCTGCCGAACGCGACGCTCGTCGTGCATCCGCGCGGCGCGCCGCACATGATCGATCCGTCGAAGCTGATCCTGGCGTCGATCGCCGTGTACGGCGAGGCGCGCTATCGCTCGCTGTACGGCGAGATCGTGCCGGTCGACGCGGCGCGCGTGCACGTGACGGAGGACGGCGAACGGCTGTCGCTCGCGGGGCGCGAGCTCGAATTCTGGTTCACGCCAGGTCACGCGATGCACCACCAGGCGATCGTCGACCACGCCTCGCGCACCGTCTTCACCGGCGACACGTTCGGCCTTTCCTACCGCGAACTCGACAGCGCGGCGGGTCCGTTCATCTTCCCGACGACGACGCCGACGCAGTTCGACCCGCTGCAGCTCGAGTCCTCGGTCGCACGGATCGCCGCGTGGCGTCCCGCCGCCGTGCATCTCACGCACTACGCGCGGGTCGGCGACGTGGGAAGGCTCGCGGCCGACATGACGGAGCAGGTGCGGGCATTCGCGGCGCTCGCGCTGCACCACGCGGATGCGCCCGACCGCCGCGAGCGGATCCGCAAGGAGTTGCGCGCGCTGCTGCGCGAGCGCGTGGGCGCGCATGGCTGTGCGCTCGATGAGGCCCGCTTCGATGCGCTGCTCGCGGACGATCTCGATCTCAACGCCGACGGCCTCGTCGCGTGGCTCGAACGCCGCGCGCGCGGCTGACCCCGGAGACCCGCCATGAGCCTGCCCGACACCTTCAAGGCCTTCCGGATCCACGAGGAGAACCGCAAGGTCGTCGCGCGCTTCGAGATGCTGACGCTCGCCGACCTTTCGCCGGGCGAAGTCGTGATCCGCGTCTCGCACTCGGACATCAACTTCAAGGATGCACTCGCCGCGACGGGTGCGGGCCGCATCCTGCGCCGTTATCCGCTCGTGGGCGGCATCGACCTCGCGGGCACGGTCGAGTCATCGGGCGATCCGCGCTTCGCGGCGGGCGACCCGGTGCTCGTCACGGGATGCGGCCTGTCCGAGACTGTCGATGGGGGTTACACGGAGATCGCGCGGGTGAAGGGCGATGCGGTGATTCCGATGCCGCGCGGCCTCGATGCGCTCGCCGCGATGACGCTCGGCACCGCGGGATTCACGGCGGCACTCGCGATCCACCAGATGGAGCACAACGGCCAGACGCCCGCGAAGGGACCCGTCGTCGTGACGGGCGCGACCGGCGGTGTCGGCGGCCTCGCGATCGACATGCTCGCGCGGCGCGGCTACGAGGTCGTGGCGGTCAGCGGCAAGGCGGAGCATGCCGACTACCTGCGCGCCCTCGGCGCGACCACCGTGCTCGCGCGCCAGGACATCGATTACGGCTCGAGGCCGCTCGAAGCCGAGCGCTTCGCCGGCGCCATCGACAACGTGGGGGGCGAGATGCTCACCTGGCTCACGCGCACGGTCGGCTTCCGGGGCAACATCGCGAGCATCGGGCTCGCCGGCAGCCCGAAGCTCGAGACGACCGTGATGCCGTTCATCCTGCGCGGCGTGAACCTGCTCGGCATCAATTCGTCCGCAACCCCGCGCGAGCTGCGCTGCGCAGTGTGGCAGCGCATCGAAAGCGATCTCGCGCCGCGGCACCTCGAGCGGATCCGCACGGGCATCATTCCGTTCGACGCGCTGCCGGGCGCACTCGCCGCGCTGCTCGAGGGGCGCGGCGTCGGGCGTACGGTCGTCGCCGTCCGCTGAGCAGGGGAGAAAATCGATGACGGAGACAAAGCAGGCCACCGGTCCGAAACCGAAAAAGTCCGTGGGATTGTCGGGCGTCGCCGCGGGCGATACGGCGATTTGCAGCCTCGGCCGCACGGGCAATGAACTCTTCTATCGCGGGTACGACCTGCTCGAGTTCGCCGACGTGTGCGAGTTCGAGGAAATTGCCCATCTGCTGATCCACGGGAAACTGCCGAACCGCGCCGAACTCGCCGCATACCGCACGAAGCTGCAGGGACTGCGCAGCCTCCCCGCGGTCGTGCGTACGACGCTCGAAGCGCTGCCGGCCTCGAGCCACCCGATGGACGTGCTGCGCACCGGTGTGTCGGCGCTCGGCTGCGCGATGCCGGAGAAGGACGACCATGGCGAATCGGGAGCGCGCGAGATCGCCGATCAGCTGGTCGCCTCGCTCGGTTCGATGCTTTGCTACTGGTACCACTACAGCCATTCGGGTCACCGCGTGCACGTCGAGACGCAGGACGATTCGATCGGCGGCCATTTCCTGCACCTGCTGCATCGCAAGGCGCCGCCGGCGCCGTGGGTGCGCGCGATGCACACTTCACTCAATCTGTACGCCGAACACGAGTTCGGCACCTCGACCTTCACGGCGCGCGTGATCGCGGGAACGGGCGCCGACATCCATTCGTGCATCGCCGGCGCGATCGGCGCGCTGCGCGGCCCGAAGCACGGGGGCGCGAACGAAGCCTCGCTCGGGGTCCAGCAGCGCTACGCCACACCCGATGAGGCGGAGGCCGATATCCGCCGGCGCGTCGCGGCGAAGGAGGCGGTCATGGGCTTCGGCCATCCCGTCTACACGCTGGCGGATCCGCGCAACCAGGCGACCCGCGCCGTCGCGCGACGGCTCGCTGAGGGAGCCGGCGACACGAAGCTGTACGACATCGCCGCGCGGCTCGAGCGGGTGATGTGGGATGCGAAGAAGCTGTTCCCGAACGTCGACTGGTACAGCGCCGTGGCCTACCACATGATGCAGATACCGACCCCGATGTTCACGCCGCTCTTCGCGTTGGCGCGCGTGACCGGCTGGTCCGCGCACGTGCTCGAGCAGCGCGCGGATGGCAGGATCATCCGCCCCGGCGCGAACTACGTGGGGCCGGAGCAGCGCGCGTTCGTGCCGATCGACCGGCGGCCGTGAGGGCGCGCGCGGCCCGCAGCTGCCTGCGATGAGCGCCCCCGATCCGCTGCTCGCCGACATCGCGGCCTACGCGCGCGACTACGTCGTCGAGTCGCAGCCCGCCCGCGACGCCGCGCGTCTTTGCCTGATGGACTCGCTCGCCTGCGCATTCATGGCCCTCGCCCATCCCGCGTGCACGCGCCTGCTGGGGCCCGTGGTTGCGGGTGCGACGATGCCGGGCGGCGCGCGCGTGCCGGGCACGAGCTACGAACTCGATCCGGTGCAGGCGGCATTCAACATCGGCGCGATGATCCGCTGGCTCGATTTCAATGACACGTGGCTCGCGGCCGAATGGGCGCATCCCTCGGACAATCTCGGCGCCATCCTCGCCGTCGCCGACTACCTTTCGCGCCAGGCGGTGATGGAAGGCGGCACGCCGCCCGTCGTGGGTGATGTGCTGGCCGCCATGGTGAAGGCGTATGAGGTGCAGGGCGTGCTGGCGCTCGGGAACAGCTTCAACCGCGTCGGGCTCGATCACGTGCTGCTGGTGCGGGTCGCCTCGACGGCGGTCGTCACGTCGATGCTCGGCGGCACGCGCGAGGAGATCGTGAATGCCCTGGGCAATGCCTGGATCGACGGCGGGCCGCTGCGCACTTACCGGCACGCGCCGAACACCGGATCGCGCAAGAGCTGGGCCGCGGGGGATGCGGCGAGCCGCGCCGTGCGCCACGCATTGATCGCGCGCAGCGGCGAGATGGGCTATCCCGCGGCGCTCTCGGCGAAGACCTGGGGATTCCAGGACGCGCTCTTCGGGGGCCGCGCCGTGACCATCGCGCAGCCGCTCGGCAGCCACGTGATCGAGAACGTGCTCTTCAAGCCCGGCTTCCCCGCGGAGTTCCATGCGCAGACCGCGGTCGAGTGCGCGTTGCAGCTGCATCCGCGGGTGAAGGATCGCGTGCAGGACATCGCGCGGATCGTGATCGAGACGCAGGAGCCCGCCATGCGCATCATCGACAGGACCGGGCCGCTCGCGAACCCCGCCGCCCGCGACCACTGCATCCAGTACATGGTGGCGGTGGCGCTCCTTTTCGGTCGCCTGACGGCGGCTGATTACGAGGACGGGATCGCGCGGGATCCGCGCATCGACGCGCTGCGTGCGGTGATGGACGTGCGGGAGAATGCCACCTTCACGAGGGAGTACTACGAGCCGGACAAGCGCTGCATCGGCAACGCCATGCAGGTGTTTTTCAGGGATGGCAGTTCGACCGCGCGCGTGCAGATCGATGTCCCGCTCGGTCACCGCAGGCGGCGCCTGGAGGCCCTGCCGCCGCTCGTGCGGAAATTCGAGTCGGCGGTGGCGGCGCATTTCGCCGCGAAGCAGGCCGCGGCGATCATCGCGCTCTTCGCCGAGCCGACGGCCCTCGATGCGTTGCCGGTGCAGGAGTTCGTCGCGGCGATGGTCAGGAACTGACGGCATGGGCGCCGACGCGCAGGCAGACGAACGCGCGCGCCTCGTGCGCGGAGCCGCCGCGCTCGGGGTATCGATGGGTGACGCGGAGGCCATCCGGCTCGGGCGCGTCCTCGACGAACTCGTGCGATGGAACAGGACTTACAACCTGACGTCGATCGAGGGGCGCGATGCGATGCTGACGCATCACCTTCTCGACAGCCTCTCGATCGCGCCGCATCTGGCCGGCCGGACGGTGGCCGATGTCGGCACCGGCGCGGGGTTCCCGGGCCTGCCGCTCGCCATCGTCGATCCCGGGCGCCGTTACACGCTGATCGATTCGAACAACAAGAAGATCCGGTTCGTTGCGCACGTCGCCCGCACGCTCGGGCTCGGGAATGTCGAGCCGCTCCAGGCACGGGTCGAGGAGTTGCAGCCGGCTGCGCCGTTCGACACGGTCGTGGCGCGCGCTTTCGCGCCGTTGCCGCGCCTCCTCGCGCAGGTGCGCGGGTTGTGCGGGCCCGCGACCCGGGTGCTCGCGATGAAAAGCGCACGGCTCGACGAGGAACTGCGCGAGCTGGGTCCGGACTGGCGGCTCGGGAAGTCCGTGGCATTGCAGGTGCCGGGCCTCGAGGCGGGGCGGGCACTCGCGGTCCTGCGGCTCGCCGGGGTGAGCGAAGGCGGGCGTTGAAGCGGACGCCCGGCTGCGGTAAGACTGCCGGCATGACGAAAAAAACGAGGGGGGTCGCGGCCGTTTTCGCGGTGGCGATCTGTGCCGGCGTGGCGCAGCGCTCGCCGGCCGCGCAGTGGGTCGAGGCCCGGATCGACGATTTCGTGCTCGTCACCGACGCAAAGGAGGTGTACGCCAGGAACACATTGCGGGATTTCGCCGTGTTCAGGCAGGCGCTCGGCGTGCTCGCGCCGCTTACACGCGGCGTACCCCGGATGCCGACGCAGATGTTCGCGCTCGATTCGGGCAACTGGCGCAGTTTCGCGCCCGGGCCGCAGGTCGCCGGTTTCTTCTCGCCGCGGGTCGATTCGAACCTGATCATTTTCGATCGCACGCCGGCCGGCATGCTGTCGCGCGAAGTTGTCTACCACGAGTACATGCACTACGTGCTGTATCACGGCTCGGACCTGCCGCTGCCGGCCTGGTGGGACGAGGGCGTGGCGGAAGTGTTCAGTTCACTGAGCGAACGCGACGGCAAGATCGACTTCGGGTTGACGCCCCGGGCGCGCAAGGCGAATTTTGCCTGGTTCGACCTGATGCCGACCTCGATGCTGCTCGGCGTCGATCGCGACTCGCCCGCCTATCGACAGCACGGCATCGCCCCGATGTTCTACGCGCAGTCGTGGCTCACCGCGCATTACTTCCTGATCGGCCGGCCCGAGCGCGGCCGGCAGGTGCCGCGTTACCTGCGCGAGCTTGCCGCCGGCACGCCGGTGCCCGATGCGGTACAGGCCGCCTTCGGCATCTCGATCGATGATCTCGATGCCGAGATCCGCGCCTATCGGCACGAAGGCAGGATCAGGGGGTTCCGGCTGACGCTGAGCGCACTGTTGCCCGACGCGAAGAACGTCGTCATCCGGCCGTTGGCGGAGCCCGTCGCGCTGTCACGCCTCGCCCTTGCCGGGATCGAACTCGGCAGGCGAGTGGATGATGCGGAGAAACGCGCGCGCCGGGCGCTCGAACTCGATCCCGCGCTGCCGCTCGCCGCAGCCGCGCTCGCGGGCGTGCGCTTCCGCCAGGACCGCGACAGCGAGGCGCTCGAGCTGGCGCGCAAGGCGATGGCCACCGCATCGGGTGATGCGGCGACGCTGCTCGCGGCCGGCAAGGTGCAGTGGCAGGTCGTCCAACGTGCGCTGCGCCCGAAGCGGCCGGTTCCGGCAGAGGATGCGAAAGTCGAAGACGTGATCGATGCGCAGCTGTCGCCGGACGAAGACAGGTCGCAGCCATCGGCAGACCAGGTTGCGCTGTTGCAGGCCGTGCGCACGCAACTGCTTCCCGTCGCGGCGGATGCGGATGCGGGCCTCGGGGTGACGGTCCTGGTCTACGGTATCGATCACCTGCTGCGCGACCGCAAGCCCGAAGAGTCACTCGCGTCGATCCGGCTGGCTGCCGGGCGCTATCCGACGCAATCGGATCTCGCGTTGGCGGAAGCGAGTCTCTGTGCGGAGCTCGGGCGCCGTTCGGCGGCGATCGCGGCAGCGACCCGTGCGGCGCGTCATGCCCGCTCGCCGGCCATGCGACGGTGGCTCGAAAGCTGGATCGCGGAACTGGAAGCGGCCGGCGACGCGAGCCGCTAAACTCGCGCGGATGAAGCGCGTCATTGCGGTCGCGAACCAGAAGGGCGGCGTGGGCAAGACCACCACCGCCGTCAATCTCGCGGCCTCGCTCGCCGCGACCAGGCGGCGCGTGCTGCTGATCGACCTCGATCCGCAGGGCAACGCGACCATGGGCTGCGGCGTCGAGAAATCGCAGGTGGTGCGCGGCAGCTGCGAGGTGATGCTCGGCGAGAGCGACATCGAAAGCGCCATCGTGCCGATCGATCCTGCCGGCATGTGGCTGCTGCCCGCGAACCAGGACCTCACCTCGGTCGAGGTGCGCCTGCTGACCATGATCACGGGCCGCGAGCTGAAGCTGCGCAATGCGCTGCGCACGGTGCGTGAACAGTACGACCAGGTGCTGATCGATTGTCCGCCCGCGCTCAACATGCTCACCGTGAATGCGCTGGTCGCCGCCGACAGCGTGCTGATCCCGATGCAGTGCGAGTACTACGCGCTCGAGGGGCTGTCGGCGCTCGTCTCGACGATCGGGCAGATCCGCGCCGCGGTGAATCCCGACCTCGAGATCGAGGGCATCCTTCGCACCATGTTCGACCCGCGCAACAATCTCGCCAATGAAGTCAGCGCACAGCTGATCGAGCATTTCGGCGACAAGGTGTTCCGGACCGTCGTGCCGCGCAACGTCCGGCTCGCGGAGGCGCCGTCGTTCGGCCGGCCCGCGATGTTCCACGACCGGGAATCGCGGGGCGCGCTCGCCTATCTCGCGCTCGCGGGCGAGATGCTGCGGCGTGAGGACGAAGCGCGCGCACCCGAACGGCTATCATCCGTGTCATGACGCAGAAGAAGACAACCCTGGGCCGCGGCCTCGCGGACCTGCTGGGGCAGGCCACGCAGCGCGCGCAGGCGACTCCGCCGCCGCCGGGCGCCGCACGCGTCGGGGAGGAACTGGCGCGGCTGCCGCTCGAGCTGCTGCAGCGCGGGCGCTATCAGCCGCGCACCGACATGCGGCCCGAATCGCTGCAGGAGCTGGCCGATTCGATCAGGGCGCAGGGCATCGTGCAGCCGATCGTCGTGCGCCCGCTCGCGGGCGCGGGCGAAGGCGCTTCGCAGCGCTACGAGATCATCGCCGGCGAGCGCCGCTGGCGCGCCGCGCAGATCGCGGGACTCGCCGAGATTCCGGCCGTCATCCGCCATGTGCCGGACGAGGCGGCGATCGCGATGGCGCTGATCGAGAACATCCAGCGCGAAAACCTGAATCCGCTGGAAGAGGCGCGGGCGCTCGAGCGGCTGATCGCGGAATTCGGTGTCACGCACCAGCAGGCGGCCGATGCCGTCGGGCGCTCGCGTGCCGCGGTCAGCAATCTGCTGCGCCTCCTCGAACTCGCGCCGGAAGTGTCGGAGCTCGTCGAGAAACGCGAGCTCGAAATGGGCCATGCGCGCGCGCTCCTCGGGCTCGCGCAGCGGCGCCAGCAGGCGGAAGTGGCCGCGCTCGTCGCGCGCAAGGGGCTCTCGGTGCGCGAAACCGAGGCGCTGGTGAAGCGCCTGACGACGCCGCACGCCCCGGCGCCCGAGCGCGCGCCGGATCCGAATGTGTCGCGCCTCGAGGGCGAGCTGTCGGAGAAGCTCGGCGCGAAGGTTGCGATCCAGCACGGCGCGGGCGGCAAGGGCAAGCTCGTCGTCAGCTACAACAGCCTCGACGAACTCGACGGCATCCTGGCGCACATCAACTGAAGCATTGGTGCCGGGTTTTCGGTTGTTCGGTTATTGCGCCGTCAATGCGCAATAACCGAACAACCGAAAACCCGGCACCAGCGCCTTTTCCTTGCTGGCACCGGGGTCCACCCGTATAATCCGCGCGCTTCGCAAACGGGGCCCTAAGTGGCTGCCGTGCAACGAAAATTGGGCTGAAGGCCGTCACCCGTCCGACCGTGATCCAGACGCGCGCTCCTGACGTCAGGCGACTCGCCGCGCGGATCCTGCTCGGACAAGTGGCGATCACGGTCGTGTTCGCTGCGCTGTGCTACGGCATCTGGGGCGCCCGCCACGGGGCGTCGGCACTCGCGGGCGGTTCGATCGGCTTCATTGCGAACCTGTTTATGACCTTGACGGCGCTGCGCCCGGGCGGCGGCGCCGGCCTGGTGCTGGGCCGGGTGCTGCTCGGCCAGTTCGTGAAGGTCGCACTGACCGTGGCGATGTTCGTCGCGGTCGCGCGCACCGGCAAGGCGGCATGGCCGCCGGTCATCGCGACCTATGTCGCGACGCTGGTGGTGTTCTGGGCAGTGCCCGCGATGGCGGGGCCCCGGTTGCCGCCACGGTCGATGGGGTGAGGGCAGGGTACAGGTAGTTCGACTCGCGATGGCAACCGCACACGGCGCAGAACACGGCACGACGCCAACCGATTACATCGTTCATCACCTCACGCACCTGAAAGTCGGCGAGGGGTTCTGGACCTGGCATTTCGACACGCTGCTGATATCGGCGGCGCTCGCGTTCCTCACCGGCTGGGTCTTCCGGGCCGCCGCCCGGCGCGCCAATGCCGGGGTGCCGGGCAAGTTCGTCGGCTTCATCGAATGGGTCTACGAGTTCGTCGACGGCCAGGTCGCCGATATCTACCACGGCGACCGCCGTTTCATGGTCGCGCTCGCGCTGTCCCTGTTCACGTGGATCGTCGCGATGAACACGATGGACCTGTTGCCGATCGACCTGCCGGGCGGCATCGCATCGCTGTTCGGCGCGCAGTACTTTCGCGTCCTGCCGACCGCTGACATCAACGGCACGATGGCGATGGCGCTCGTGGTGCTGCTGCTGATCATCGTCGCCGCGATCCGCGCCAAGGGCATCGGCGGCTACCTCCACGAGTGGGTGTCGGCGCCCTTCGGCAGCCATCCGCTCCTCTGGATCCCGAATGTCATCCTGAACGCGGTCGAACTGCTGTCGAAGCCGGTATCGCTCGGCATGCGACTGTTCGGCAACATGTTCGCCGGTGAACTGCTCTTCATGCTGATCGCGCTGCTCGGCTTCCTCGTCGTCGGCGCGACCGGTGGCAGTGTCGCCGCCTTCATCGGGCAGATCCTGATGGGCACCGCGTGGGCGATCTTCCACATCCTGATTGTGGTGCTGCAAGCCTACATTTTCATGGTGTTGCCGGTCGTTTACATCGCGATGGCCGAAGAGCATCACTGAGTTTCGTTTCGCTGCATTTATCGATTTGACCAGGAGTACTTGAGATGGAAGCAATCGCAACGGTCCAGGCGTACACGGCGCTTGGCATCGGCATCATCATCGGCCTCGGCGCGATCGGCGCCTGCATCGGCATCGGCGTGATGGGTTCGAAGTTCCTCGAATCCGCCGCGCGCCAGCCGGAACTCACGCCGATGCTGCAGGGCCGCATGTTCCTGCTCGTGGGCCTCATCGACGCTGCGTTCCTGATCGGTGTCGGCCTCGCGATGCTGTTCGCATTCGCGAATCCGCTCCTCGAAAAGCTCGCCGGCGGTTGATCCGGGCACAAGGAGTCGGGCGATGAACGTCAATGCGACCTTCATCGGGCAGATGATCGTCTTCGCGATCCTGCTCTGGTTTTTCTGGAAGTTCATCGTGCCGCCGATTGCGCAGGCGATCAACGACCGGCAAAAGAAGATCGCCGAGGGCCTCGCCGCCGCCGAACGCGGCCAGCGGGACCTCGACGAGGCGAAGTCGCGGGCCGACGCCGTCGTGCGCGAGGCGCGCGATCGGGCGAGCCAGATCCTCGACCAGGCGAACCGCCGGTCGAACGAGATGATCGACAGCGCGAAGCAGACGGCGAGCGCGGAAGGCGAGCGTGTGCTCGAGAGCGCGCGCGCGGAGGCCGAAAGCGAAACGTCGCGCGCACGCGACCAGCTGCGCCGCGAAGTCGGTGCGCTCGCCGTGGCCGGCGCTTCGCGCCTGCTCGGCCGCGAGATCGACGCGAAGGCGCATGCACAGCTCCTCGACCAGCTCGCCGAGGAGATCGCGCGTGGCTGAGAGCGCGACGGTCGCC
The DNA here is from genome assembly GCA_019187495.1 of Steroidobacteraceae bacterium. Lineage (GTDB taxonomy): Bacteria > Pseudomonadota > Gammaproteobacteria > Steroidobacterales > Steroidobacteraceae > CADEFQ01. The sequence goes on along the minus strand of JABAQN010000049.1, from coordinate 17,168 downwards.
CGTCCCTACGCACGCGCCGCGTTCGAGTTCGCGCAGGGCGCGAAGGCGCTCGGACGCTGGAACGAGCTGCTCGACATCGCGGCCATGGTGGTGCGCGATGCGCGCTTTGCGGCGCTGCTCGGCAACCCGAAGGTGACGGCGGCCGCCCTCGCCGATTTCGTGCTCGAGATCGCGGGCGACAAGGCCGACGCGAACAGTCGCAACTTCCTGCAGCTCGTGGCGCAGAACCAGCGGCTTGCGCTCCTTCCCGAGATCGCGGCGCAGTTTGCGCTGCTGCGCGCCGAAGTCGAGAACACGGTCGATGTCGAGATCGTCTCCGCGATCGCGCTCACCCCGGCCGACACCGAGAAGTTCACGCGCGCGCTGACGCGGCGCCTGAACCGCATCGTGCGGCTGCATCCGAGCGTCGACCCGGGACTCATCGGTGGCGCGATCGTGCGCGCCGGGGACCTGGTGCTCGACGGCTCGCTGAAGGGCGGGCTCGAGCGGCTCGACCAGACCATGACGAATTGATTCCCAAGGATCCCACCCCATGTCAGTCAAAGCATCGGAAATCAGCGACCTGATCAGGCAGCGGATCGAGAAATTCTCGTCCGCGACCGAGGCGCGCAACGTCGGCACGGTCGTGTCGGTCACGGACGGCATCACGCGCATCCACGGCCTCGCGGACGTGCGCTACGGCGAGATGATCGAGTATCCGGGCGGCGTGTTCGGCCTCGCGCTCAACCTCGAGCAGGATTCGGTCGGCGCCGTGGTGCTCGGCGAATACAAGGGGATCCGCGAGGGCGATACCGTCAAGACCACGGGTCGCATCCTCGAAGTGCCGGTGGGCCCCGGGCTCCTCGGTCGCGTGGTCGACGCGCTCGGCAATCCGATCGACGGCAAGGGCGCGATCAAGGCGACGCGCACCGCGCCGATCGAACGCGTGGCGCCGGGCGTCATTTATCGCAAGAGCGTGTCGCAGCCGGTGCAGACGGGTTACAAGGCCGTCGACTCGATGGTGCCGATCGGCCGCGGCCAGCGCGAGCTGATCATCGGTGATCGCCAGACCGGCAAGACGGCGCTCGCGGTCGACACGATCATCAACCAGAAGTCCTCCGGCATCAAATGCATCTACGTCGCGATCGGCCAGAAGCAGTCCTCGATCGCGAACGTCGTGCGCAAGCTCGAGGAACACGGCGCGATGGCCCACACCATCGTCGTCGCGGCCTCCGCCTCGACGCCGGCCGCGCTGCAGTACCTCGCCGCCTACTCGGGCGTCACGATGGGCGAGTACTTCATGGACAACGGCGAGGACGCGCTGATCATCTATGACGACCTCTCGAAGCAGGCCGTCGCCTACCGCCAGATCTCGCTGCTGCTGAAGCGTCCGCCGGGCCGCGAGGCGTTTCCCGGCGACGTGTTCTACCTGCACTCGCGCCTGCTCGAGCGCAGCGCGCGCGTCAACGAGGAATACGTGGAGATGGCCAGCAAGGGCGCGGTCAAGGGCAGGACCGGCTCGCTCACGGGCCTGCCGATCATCGAGACGCAGGCCGGCGACGTCACGGCGTTCGTGCCGACGAACGTCATCTCGATCACCGACGGGCAGATCTTCCTCGAGACCGACCTGTTCAACGCCGGCATCCGTCCCGCGATGAACGCCGGCATTTCGGTGTCGCGCGTCGGCGGCGCCGCGCAGACCGACATCATCAAGAAGCTGGGCGGCGGTATCCGCCTCGCGCTCGCGCAGTACCGCGAGCTCGCGGCCTTCTCGCAGTTCGCCTCCGACCTCGACGAGGCCACCCGTCGACAGCTCGAGCGCGGCGAGCGCGTCACCGAGCTGATGAAGCAGAAGCAGTACGCGCCGATGTCGGTCGCCGAGATGGCGCTGTCGATCTACGCGGTCAACAACGGCTACATGGACAAGGTCGAGCGCAGGAAAGTCGTCGATTTCGAGACGGCGCTGCAGCGTTTCGCGAAGGGCAACTACCAGGCCTCGATCGATGCGATCAACGCGAAGCCCGAGCTCAAGGCGCACGAAGCGACACTGAAGAAGATCTGTGATGACTTTCTCGCGACCGGAGCCTATTCGTGAAGAGTAGCGGACAGCGGACGGCGGACGGCGGACAGCCAGAAGCGCTCCGTGACGCGTCTGGCTGCTCTCTGCCCGCTGCTCGCCGTTCGCCGCGCGGAGCGCACTGATGCCCGGCACGAAGGAGATCCGCACCAAGATCGCGAGCGTCAAGAGCACGCAGAAGATCACCAAGGCGATGCAGATGGTCGCGACGAGCAAGATGCGCCGCGCCCAGGACCGCATGCGCCTCGCACGTCCCTATGCCGACAAGATGCGCGCGACGATCGGGCACCTGACGCTCGCGAACCCGGACTACCGGCATCCGTTCCTCGTGGCGCGCGAGGCGAAGTCGATCGGCATCATCGTGATTTCGACCGATCGCGGCCTCTGCGGCGGTCTCAACGCCAACCTCTTCAAGAGCACGATCTACCTGCTGCGCGAATGGCAGCAGAAGGGCGCCGAAGTGAACCTGTGCCTGGTCGGCTCGAAGGGCGTCGGTTTCTTCCGCCGGCTCGGGCTGCCGATCCTCGCCAATGTCACGCACCTCGGCGACCGGCCGCACGTGAAGGACCTGATCGGCACCGTCAAGGTGATGCTCGACGCGTACCGCGAGGGCCGGATCGACCGGCTCTTCATGGTGAATGCGCAGTTCGTCAACACGATGACGCAGAAGCCGGTCGTCGAGCAGCTGCTGCCGGTCGAGCCGGTGAAATCATCCGATCTCGCCGAGCATTGGGACTACATCTACGAGCCGAGCGCGGCCGGCATCCTCGATGGCGTGCTGATGCGCTACATCGAATCGCAGGTGTATCGCGGCGCGGTCGAGAACGTGGCGTCCGAAATGGCCGCGCGCATGGTCGCGATGAAGGCCGCGTCGGACAACGCAGGCAAGCTGATCAACGAGCTGCAGCTCATATACAACAAGGCGCGGCAGGCGGCGATCACGAAAGAGCTCGCGGAGATCGTGGGCGGGGCCGCGGCGGTTTGAACGATTTCGCTTGAGGATACGATCATGGCTACGGGCAAGATTACCCAGATCATCGGCGCGGTCATCGACGTGGAGTTTCCACGCGAGGCGATCCCGCAGGTATACGAAGCACTGAAGCTGAAGGATGCCGATCTCACGCTCGAGGTGCAGCAGCAGCTCGGCGACGGCGTCGTGCGCACGATCGCGATGGGCTCGTCCGAGGGCCTGAAGCGCGGCCTCGTCGTGGAGCCGACCGGCAAGCCGATCTCGGTGCCCGTGGGCGCCGCGACGCTCGGCCGCATCATGGACGTGCTCGGCGCGCCGCAGGACAACCGCGGTCCGGTGAGCGCGAAGGAACACTGGTCGATCCACCGTCCGGCGCCGTCGTATGACGAGCAGGCGGGCGGCCGCGACCTCCTCGTCACGGGCATCAAGGTCATCGATCTCCTCGTGCCGTTCGCGAAGGGCGGCAAGGTCGGCCTGTTCGGCGGCGCCGGTGTCGGCAAGACCGTCAACATGCTCGAGCTGATCAACAACATCGCCAAGCAGTACAGCGGCCTGTCGGTGTTCGCCGGCGTCGGTGAGCGCACGCGCGAGGGCAACGACTTCTACCACGAGATGGCGGAGTCGGGCGTCATCGACCTCGAGAAGCTCGAGAACTCGAAGGTCGCGATGGTGTACGGGCAGATGAACGAACCCCCGGGCAACCGCCTGCGCGTCGCGCTCACGGGCCTCACGATGGCCGAGTACTTCCGCGACGAAGTGCGCGAGGACGGCGGCAAGGGCCGCGACGTGTTGTTCTTCGTCGACAACATCTATCGCTACACGCTCGCCGGCACCGAAGTGTCGGCGCTGCTCGGCCGCATGCCGTCGGCGGTCGGTTACCAGCCGACGCTCGCCGAGGAAATGGGCGTGCTGCAGGAGCGCATCACCTCGACCAAGACCGGCTCGATCACCTCGATCCAGGCCGTGTACGTGCCCGCGGACGACCTGACCGACCCCTCGCCCGCGACCACGTTCGCGCACCTCGATGCGACGGTGGTGCTGTCGCGCCAGATCGCCGCGCTCGGCATCTATCCGGCGGTCGATCCGCTCGACTCGACCAGCCGCCAGCTCGATCCGCTGGTCGTCGGCGAAGACCACTACAACACCGCGCGCGGCGTGCAGGCGGTGCTGCAGCGTTACAAGGAACTGCAGGACATCATCGCGATCCTCGGCATGGACGAGCTTTCCGAAGAGGACAAGCTCACCGTGTTCCGCGCGCGCAAGATCCAGCGCTTCCTGTCGCAGCCGTTCAACGTCGCGAAGGTGTTCACCGGCCAGGACGGCAAGATCGTGTCGCTGAAGGACACGATCCGCGGCTTCAAGGGCATCCTCGCCGGCGAGTACGACAACCTGCCCGAGCAGGCGTTCTACATGGTCGGCTCGATCGACGAAGCGGTGGAGAAGGCGAAGAGCCTGCAGTAAGGAGCCAGCGTGGCCGATACCATCAACGTCGATGTCGTGAGCGCCGAGGGCGAGATCTTCTCCGGTCCCGCGAAGATGGTGTTCGTGCCGGCGAGCGAGGGCGACATCGGCATCGCGCCGCGCCACGCGCCGCTGCTGTCGCTGCTCAAGGCGGGCGAAGTGCGCATCCAGACGCCCGAGGGCACCGAGCACCTGATCTTCGTCGGCGGCGGCGTGCTCGAGATCCAGCCGAAGAAGGTCACCGTGCTCGCCGACACGGCGCTGCGGGCGAAGGATATCGACGAGGCTGCCGCGCTCGCGGCCAAGCACCGCGCCGAGGAAGCGCTCAAGGACAAGGTCGACAAGATCTCGCAGGCCGAGGCGCTCGCCGAGCTGACCCGGGCTGCGGCGCAGCTGAAGCTCATCGAGAAGCTGCGCAAGCTGAAGGGCTGAGGTCCCGCGATCGCCGCGCGGCGCGATTCCCCGCGGGCCGCTCCGGACCCGCGGGGAATGCGCCCGGGCAGGACGGCAGTATTACTGCGCCTGGTCCGGCTCGACCGGAGCCGACTGCGGCGATGCAGACGCCTTCCATTTCGCGAACTCCTCCTTCGAGACGGCGCCGTCGCTGTCCGCATCCACGGCAGAGAAATTCTCGGCGAGGCCCTTGTCGCCGGCCGCCTCACTCGCCGTGATCTGGCCGTCGGCATTCTTGTCGAGCGCCTCGAAGGACGCCGAGGCCGTGGTGGATTCGGCGGCGAGCGCGCTGCCCGCGAGCAGCGCGGCGGCTGCGATGATCAGATGTTTCATGTCCCCTCTCCTTTGGGCTCATTGAGTGTGCGCGCTGACCGTACTGCCGGGAGAGGACCGGTGAAATGTCCGGCAGCGGCGACAGGCGTGAGCCCGGCCGCGTCTGTCCTACGCGCGAAAGCGCGCGCCGGGCCTGAATTTCCCGCGTCGGGCGCCCGTCTCGGCGCCCCGACGTCGCCGCGGCTCCGACAGCCGATTCCGGCCCGTACCGACCGCCTGTCCCGGCTTCGTCCTACCTCCACGCGACGCTCGGATACAATCGCCCGATGCCACTTTCGATCGTGATTCTCGCCGCCGGCCAGGGAAAGCGGATGCGCTCGGACCTGCCGAAAGTCCTGCAGCCGCTCGCCGGCCGGCCGCTGCTCTCGCATGTGATCGCGACGGCCCGGGAGCTCGAGCCCTCCGCCATCCAGGTCGTCTACGGCCACGGCGGCGACCGCGTGCGCACGGCGCTCGCCGCGGCGCCGGTGACCTGGGTGCTGCAGGCCGAGCAGCTCGGCACCGGGCACGCCGTCGCACAGGCGATGCCGCAGGTGGATGATCGCGACCTGGTGCTCGTCCTCTACGGCGACGTGCCGCTGATCCGCGCGGACACGCTCAGGCAGCTCGTTGCGCTCGCGGGCCCGAAGCGCGTCGCGCTCCTCACGATGGAACTCGACGATCCCGCCGGCTACGGCCGCATCGTGCGCAGCGCACGTGGCGAGGTGCAACGCATCGTCGAGGAGAAGGATGCCACCGCGCGCGTGCAGCGCATCCGCGAGGGCAATACCGGTGTCCTTGCCGCACCCGCGAAGTTGCTGCGCCGCTGGCTCGCGCGCCTGCGCACGAACAACGCACAGGGCGAGCTCTATCTCACCGACATCGTGGCGATGGCGGTGAAGGAGAAGATCAAGGTGGCGCCGCTCGTCGTCGCTTCGCCCGCCGAAGTGCAGGGCGTCAACGACAAGCTGCAGCTCGCCGGGGTCGAGGCGGCGTATCGCGCGCGTCGCGCGCGCGAGCTGATGGAGGCGGGCGCCACGCTCGTCGATCCCACGCGCGTCGACGTGCGCGGGCCGCTCGTGATCGGCCGCGACGTCGAGATCGATGTCAACGTCGTCTTCGAGGGCACGGTGCGCCTCGGCGACCGGGTGCGCATCGGCCCGAACTGCGTGATCCGCGACACCGAGATCGGCGACGACACGCAGGTGTTCCCGAACTGCGTGATCGACCGCGCGACGATCGGGCCCGCCTGCAACATCGGCCCGTTCGCGCGCTTCCGCCCGTCGTCGAAGCTCGCGCGCGGCGTGCACATCGGCAACTTCGTCGAAGTGAAAAACAGCGTGCTCGGCGAAGGCAGCAAGTCGAACCACCTGACCTATCTCGGCGATGCGGTGGTCGGCGCGAAAGTCAATGTCGGCGCCGGTACCATTACCTGCAACTACGACGGCGTCAACAAGTCGCAGACGCACATCGACGACGGCGCCTTCATCGGTTCCGGTGCGATGCTGGTCGCGCCCGTGCGTATCGGCGCGCGCGCGACGATCGGCGCGGGATCGGTGATCACGCACGACACGCCGCCCGACAAGCTCACGCTCGAGCGCGCGAAGCAGGTCACGATCGATGGCTGGCAACGGCCGACCAAGAAGACCTGACAGGGCAGCGCGCTGATGGGCCTCACGCCCGCCGAACTCGATGCGCTGCTGCTCAGTTTCAATGTCGCGGCGCGCAGCGTGCTCTTCTCGCTGCCCCTCGCGACGCTGATCGCCTGGCTGCTCGTGCGCGGGCGCTTTCGCGGCCGTTTCGTGCTCGACGCTTTCGTGCACCTGCCGCTCGTGCTGCCGCCGGTCGTCGTCGGCTATCTGCTGCTGGTGCTCTTCGGCCGCCGCGGCGTGCTCGGCGGCTGGCTGCACGAGGCGTTCGGCATCCAGCTCGCCTTCACGACCGCGGGCGCGGCGCTTGCAACCGCGGTGATGTCCTTCCCGCTGATGGTGCGCGCGATACGGCTGTCGCTCGAGGCGGTCGACCGCGGGCTCGAGGACGCCGCGCGCACGCTCGGCGCGGGCCCGCTCGATCGCTTCCTGTCTGTCACGTTGCCGCTGATGCTGCCGGGCATCCTCGCGGGCGCGGTCACCGCATTCGCCGCGAGCCTTGGCGAGTTCGGCGCGGTGATCACTTTCGTCTCGAATATCCCGGGTGAAACGCGCACGCTGCCGCTCGCGCTATACACCGCGATCCAGACGCCGGGCGGGGATGCGGCGGCGGCGCGCATCGCGGGGCTGTCACTCGTGCTCGGCTTCGCCGGGCTCGCGATCTCCGAGTGGCTTGCGCACCGCGTGCGCCGCACGCTCGGGCAGGCGTAAACGCATGATCCGCGTCGACGTTGCGCTCCGCCGCGGTGACTTCACGCTCGACGCGCGCTTCGAGGCGCCCGAGGCCGGCGTCGTCGCGCTCTTCGGCCGTTCAGGGTGCGGCAAGACCACGCTCGTGAACCTGATCGCCGGTCTCCTGCGTCCCGATCGCGGCCGCCTCGACATCGGCGGCGAAACGTTGCTCGACACCGCGGCCGGCCGCGACTTCGCGCCCGAGGATCGCCACGTCGGCTACGTCTTCCAGGACGCGCGGCTCTTCCCGCACCTCACCGTCGCCGCGAATCTCGACTTTGGCCTGAAGCGCAGCCGAGGCCGCCAGCGCGTGATCGAATACGACGAAGTCGTCACGCTGCTCGCGCTCGCGCCGCTGCTGCATCGCCGGCCGCATTCGCTGTCGGGCGGCGAGCGCCAGCGCGTCGGACTCGGCCGCGCGCTGCTCGCACAGCCGCGCCTGTTGCTGCTCGACGAGCCGCTCGCCTCGCTCGATGCGGCGCGGCGCGAGGAAGTGCTGCCCTATCTCGAGGCACTGCGGTTGCGCCTTTCGCTGCCGATGATCTACGTGAGCCACGCGTTCGATGAGGTGCTGCGCCTCGCGACGCACCTCGTCGTGCTCGAGACGGGCCGCGTCGTTGCGCAGGGCCCGCTCACCGAAGTGAGCCTCGACCCGACACTCACCGCGATCGTCGGCCCCGCGGCCGTTGGCGCGGTGCTCGACGCAGAGGTGCTCGAGCGCGACGCGGCCTCCGGCCTCACGCGCGTGCGGGTCGGAAGAAGCGGCGAGCTGAAACTCCGCGCGCCCGACGCCGTCCCCGGTGCGCACGTGCGCGTGCAGGTGCTGGCGCGCGACGTGATCCTCTCCGACCGCGCGCCCGCCGGGCTCAGCGTACGCAACGCCCTGCGCGGCCGCGTCGTGTCGATCGATCCGCAGGGTGACGAGGCGTGCCGCACGCTGGTCGACCTCGGCGGCGCGCGCATCGTCGCGCACGTGACGCGCGATGCGGTCGCGGCGCTCGCGCTCCGGCCGGGTGGCGAGGTGTGGGCGCTCGTGAAGACGGTGTCGTTGCGCAGCCTGCCGTTTCCGTGAACCTGCTGCCTGTCACGATGTGCGTCGGCTGTTGCGGCCTGACAGGGTGGCGACGTGAGCGCCACCCCGGCGACGATCCGTTTCAAGGCGAAGCTGCTGCGACGGGCGAGTCCGAAGGGAGCGTCGTGGTCATTTCTCCTCCTGCCGCGTGCTGCCAGCTCGAGGCTTCCGACGCGGGGGATGACGAGCGTCGAAGGCACGCGCAATGACATTCCGTTCCGCGCGACGTCGCGCCGCGCAGGACAAACCTCGTTCGAGCGGCAGGCACCCGGTGAGCCGGCGATTTGGCACCGGGACCACTGGACAGTATCCTCGAGCAATCCGGCCTCGAGAGACGGGAACATTGAATGCGCTATGCAATCGTCATTGAGTGGGCGGACGGCAATTGCTCCGCGCATGTCCCCGATCTTCCAGGCTGCGTCGCAACGGGAGCTGCGAGATGATGGCGCGCCCGTTCCCCCGCCGCAGAGCCGGGTTGGGTACGTAGAAGTTGCCGCCTGAAGAACCGCCGCGATTTCCGGCCCAGCCGCGCGACGATGCCGGGTATCAGGACTCGCATGTGAAGTGGACCGCCGACCTCGAGCTTCTCGCCTTGCTCCCCGCGCACAAGGAGGCGTTTCACCGAGGTCGGGAGCATCTCGCCGCGCTCCTCGCTGTCGCGATCCCGGACGGATGGCCGCAGTTCCCGGAAGCGTTCGATCTGCCGGCGCCGTCAGGCATCCCGGCGCTACCGGATCTGACAAACGCCGAATGGCCGGCGTACCTTTTCATCTGGCGCGGCGGATCGACGCTGGTGGGAAGTGGCGGCTTCGCCGGTCCGCCGGATACCGGGGGCGTCGTCGAGATCGGCTACGAGATCGCACCGACACTCCGGAACCGCGGCCTTGCCACGCGTGCGGCCGAGACGATGCTGAAGAGCGCGTTTCGGCATCCGCAGGTTCGCGCAGTGGTCGCGCATACCCTCGCGGAAGAGAACGCGTCGAACGCCGTCCTGAGGAAGGTCGGCATGGTGTTCGTGGGGGAACTGCCCAACACCGAGGTCGGCAAGGTATGGCGCTGGGAGTTGCGCAGGCAGGATCAATGACTCTCCTGCGTGTACGCGTTCGCCGGCGGTTCCTGCTCGTCATGGGACTGCTTGCAGTGGCTTCGCTTCACGCGGCTGATACCGGGCGGGAAGGGCGCGAGTCGATCACGGTTTTCGCCGCCGCCTCGATGACGAATGTCCTGCAGGACCTGGCGCCGGCATTCACGAAGGAAACAGGCGTCGCCGTCACGCTGTCGTTCGGCGCGAGCTCCGCGCTGGCCCGCCAGATAGAAGCCGGTGCGCAGGTCGATGCGTTCATCTCGGCCGATGAGGCCTGGATGGACTATCTCGCCGCGCGCAAACTCATCATGCCCGCGAGCCGGCGCGACATCGCGGGCAATGCGCTGGTGCTGATCGCGCCGGCGGACAGCCATGTCTCGCTCGCGATCGCGCCCGGTTTTCCGCTGCGCGCGGCGCTCGGCGACGGCCGTCTCGCCGTTGCGGATCCGGACACCGTCCCGGCGGGGCGCTACGCGAAGGCCGCGCTCACGCAACTCGGCGTGTGGGACAGCGTGAAGAGCCGCCTCGCGAACGCCGACAATGTCCGGGCCGCGCTGGCCTTCGTCGCGCGCGGCGAGGCGCCGCTCGGCATCGTGTACGCGACCGACGCCCGTATCGAGAAGCACGTGCAGGTCGTCGGCGTGTTTCCCGCGGCGACGCACGCACCGATCACCTATCCGGCGGCGGTACCCGCGGGTGGCAAGCCGGGTGGCGCCGCGTTCCTCGGTTTCCTCGGGAGCCCCGCCGGTGCGGCGGTCTTCGCGCGCTACGGCTTCACGAGAGTCGCGCGAACTTCGCGGTGAAGTGCCGCATCAGCCGCGGCTCCTCGACGATGCGGTAGCCGGGGAGTCGGGTCTTCTCCCGCGCGATCTCCCCGAACACTTCGATCAGGTAGTCGGCGTGGCTTTGCGTGTACACGCGCCGCGGGATCGCAAGCCGCACGAGATCGAAGCGCGCGGGAACCTCGCGCCCGTCGGGCCGGCGGCCGAACATCACCGTGCCGATCTCGCAGCTGCGCACGCCGCCCATCTCGTAGAGCGCCACCGCGAGGGCCTGGCCGGGATAGGCGAGCGGCGGGATGTGCGCGAGCAAGGCGCGCGCATCGATGAACACCGCGTGCCCGCCGACCGGTTGCACGATCGGCACGCCGAGGGCAAGCAAGCGCTCGCCGATGTACTCGTTGCAACGCACCCGGTAGTGCAGGTACTCCTCGTCGACCACTTCGGCGAGGCCGGCCGCGATCGCTTCGAGGTCGCGACCCGCGAGGCCACCGTAGGTCGGGAAGCCTTCGGTGAGGATCAGCCGGTTGCGCGCGGCGAGCGCGAGGTCGTCGTCGTTGAGTGCGAGCCAGCCGCCGATATTCGCGAGGCCGTCCTTCTTCGCGCTCATGGTCATGCCTTCGGCGAGCGAAAAGGTCTCGCGCACGATGTCGCGCACGGCGCGCGTTGCCTGTCCCGGTTCGCGCTGCTTCACGAACCAGGCATTCTCCGCGAAGCGGCAGCCGTCGATGATCAGCGGCTTGCCGTGGCGCTGCGCGAGCGCATGGACCGCGCGCAGGTTTTCGAGCGAGACGGGCTGGCCGCCGCCCGCGTTGTTCGTGAGCGTGATCATCACGCAGGGGACCGCCGCGCCACGCTCCCGCAGCAGCTTCGCGAGCGCGGTGAGGTCGATGTTGCCCTTGAAAGGATACGTGCCAGAGAAGTCGGCCGCCTCGGCACAGGGCAGGTCGAGCGCTTCGGCGCCGGTCGCCTCGATGTTGCCGCGCGTGGTGTCGAAATGGGTGTTCGAGGGGATCACGCGCCCGGCGCCGCCCAGGATCGAAAAGAGGATCGCTTCCGCGGCGCGGCCCTGGTGGGTCGGGATCACGTGGCGGAAGGGCATCAGGTCCTGGACTGCCGCGAGGAATCTGTAAAACGACGGCGACCCCGCGTACGACTCGTCGCCGCGCATGACCGCGCTCCACTGCGCGGCGCTCATCGCCCCGGTGCCGGAATCGGTGAGGAGATCGATCAGCACGTCGTCCGAATGCAGCCCGAACAGGTTGAAGTGGCTCGCGGCGATCAGCCGCTCGCGGTCCGCCCGGGTGGTCATCCGGATCGGTTCGACGACCTTGACGCGAAAGGGTTCGATGATGGTTTTCATGGCGGGACCCCGTTGGCGTTGTGTAGCGTGCCACAGCAGACCCGCGGGCATTCAGGCAAAATACGCGACCCTGACCGGAGAGCTAGCTGCCCATGTGCGGAATCGTCGGAGCCGTCGCCGAACGCAATGTCGTCCCGATCCTGATCGAGGGCCTGCGCCGCCTCGAGTACCGCGGCTACGACTCCGCCGGGCTCGCCGTGCTGGGCGGCACACAGCAACTCGAACGCGTGCGCACGGTCGGAAAGGTGAAGATGCTCGAGCAGGCGCTCGACAGGCAGCCGCTCGCCGGCAAGCTCGGCATCGCGCACACCCGCTGGGCCACGCATGGCGTGCCGAGCGAGCGCAATGCGCATCCGCACGTGTCGCGCGACGGCCTCGCGATCGTGCACAACGGCATCATCGAGAACCACGAGGAACTGCGCGCGGACCTGACGCGCGCGGGATACCAGTTCACCTCCGAGACCGACACCGAGGTGATCGCGCATCGCGTGCATTTCCACCTCGCGAGGCTCAAGGACCTCTTCAAGGCCGTACGCGCGACCGTCGCCGAGCTCGAGGGCGCCTATGCGCTCGCGGTGGTCAGCAGCGCCGCGCCCGACCGGGTGATCCTCGCGCGCGAGGGCTGTCCCGTCGTGATCGGGCTCGGGGTCGGCGAGAACTTCGTCGCCTCCGATGTCGCGGCGCTGCTGCCGGTCACCCGCAGGTTCATCTTCATGGAGGAGGGCGATGTCGCCGAGGTGAGCCTCACCTCCGTGCGCGTGATCGACCGCGAAGGCAATGTCGCCGACCGGCCCGCGCACGAGAGCGAGCTGTCGGCCGATGCCGCGGAGAAGGGCCAGTACCGGCACTTCATGCTGAAGGAGATCCACGAACAGCCCCGCGCCGTCGCGAACACGCTGCAGGAGCGGGTCGCGAACGGGCGGCTGCTGGACGCGGCGTTCGGGCCGGCGGCGAGCGAGATCTTCAGGCGCACCGAGCACGTGCACATCGTCGCCTGCGGCACGAGCTTCCACGCGGGCGCGGTCGCCCGTTACTTCATCGAACAGATCTGCAAGCTGCCCTGCTCGGTCGAGATCGCGAGCGAGTATCGCTACCGCAATCCGGTCGTGCTGCGCAATTCGCTGTTCGTGACGATCTCGCAGTCCGGCGAGACCGCCGACACGCTCGCCGCGCTGCGCCTCGCGAAGCAGGCCGGCTATCTCGCATCGCTCGCGATCTGCAACCAGCCGGAAAGCTCGCTGGTGCGCGAATCCGAACTCGTGATGCTGACGCGCGCCGGCCCGGAGATCGGGGTCGCATCGACCAAGGCCTTCACGACGCAGTTGACGGCGCTGTCGATGCTCGTCATCGCGCTCGCGAAATACCACGGCGCGGATGCCGAGCGCGAGCGCGGCCTCGTCACGCGGCTGATCGAGATCCCGGGCCTGATCGAGAAGACGCTGACGCTCGACCCGGTGATCCTGAAGCTCGCCGAGCGTTTCGCCGACAAGCAGCACACGCTCTTTCTCGGGCGTGGCGCGCTGCATCCGATCGCGATGGAGGGTGCGCTCAAGCTGAAGGAGATCTCCTACATCCATGCCGAGGCGTACCCGGCGGGGGAACTCAAGCACGGCCCGCTCGCGCTCGTCGACGCCGGCATGCCCGTGATCACCGTCGCGCCGAACAACGATCTCCTCGAGAAGCTGAAATCGAACCTGATGGAGGTGCGCGCGCGCGGCGGCGAACTGATCGTGTTCGCCGACCCGGATTCGGGCCTCGAGCCGTCGGACGGTGTCACGGTGATCGAAATGCCGAAACATGTCAGTTACTTCCAGGCGCCGGCGGTCTACACGGTGCCGTTGCAGTTGCTCTCCTACCACGTGGCGATCCTGAAGGGCACGGACGTCGATCAGCCCCGCAACCTCGCGAAAAGCGTCACGGTCGAGTAACCTTGGCAATTCCGGCCGCTCGACGGAGGAATGCCATGGCAGACGAACAGAACCCTTACACGCAGCACTACGTCGTGAAAAAGGGCGACACGCTGTCGAAGATTGCCGGGGAGTTCTACGGCGATCCGCTGCTCTACCCGAAGATCTTCGAGGCGAACCGCGACATCCTGACGGACCCGAACCGGATCAAGCCGGGGCAGAAGCTCCGGATTCCCTGAACTCCTGCACGACCCCCGAGGAGGACATCATGTTCAAGAGAAGTCTGCTGATCACCGCCGTTGCGATGCTCGCCATCGCCGGCTGCGCGAGCCAGAAGGGCCCCGCGACCAAGGCCATCGCCGACGCCGAAGCCGCAATTTCGGCGTTCAAGGACGATGCCGCGCGCCTGTTGCCGGACGACCTGGCGAAGCTCGAAACAACGCTCACCGGCATGAAGGACAACTTCGCCAAGGGTGACTACAAGGCGGTGGTGGCGGCATCCCCCGACCTGTGGAGCAAGGTCGCGGCGCTGCGTGATGCCACGGCGGCCAAGAAGGCCGAGTGGGAAGCGGCCACCGCGGCCGCGAAGGAGAAGTGGACCGGCTATGCCACGGACCTGCCGAAAATGGTCGATGCGATCCAGAGTCGCGTCGATATCCTCGGCAAGGCGCGCCGGCTGCCGAGAAACGTCTCGAAGGAGGCGTTCGACAACGCGAAGACCGGTCTCGACTGGATGAAGACGCAATGGGCTGCGGCGAACGATGCGTTCAACTCCGGTGATGCGATCGACGCGGCGTCGAAAGCGCAGGCCGTGAAGGACAAGGGCGACGAAGTGCTCAAGCTGCTGGGCCTCGCCCCGTCGGCATGAGCGGCGCGCACGACGACGCGGCCAACGACGGCGCGGCCGGCGACGAGCTGCGTGACCTGATCGCGCAGGCGGAAGCGATGCTGCATTCGCTGAGCGGCCAGACGGGGGAGGCCGCCCAGCGGTTGCGCGAGCGCGTCGAGGCCACCGTGAAGAGTGCGCGTTCGCGCCTCTCCTCGATCGAGACCGATGCGCGCGCGCTCACGGAGGAAGCGGCGGACACCGCCGATCGGTATGTGCGCACCAATCCGTGGGCGGCCGTCGCCATCGCGGCGGTGGCCGGCGTGATCGTCGGCGCGCTGCTGTCGCGCCGCAACTGACGCGCGCCGGATCGCGGGACGTGGCCTCGCCGACCCAGCGCGTGCTCGAGGAAGCGCTCAGCCTCGGCGCACAGGGTCTGCGCATCGCGCAGACCCGCCTCGAGATCCTCGCGGTCGACCTGGCGCGCGAGAAGGCGACGCTCGCGCGCGCGCTCGCGCTCGCGGTCGCCTGCGGCACGAGTGCGGCACTCGCGGTATTCGCCGCGATCCTGTGGGCCGCCCCCGCGATGGAGCCGCGCACCCGCTTCATCGTGCTCGGCGCGCTCGCGGGCGTGCTCGCGGTGGTCGCCATCGCCTGCGCAATGCTGTTCCGGCGCGGCCTCGAACGCCGTGAACGCCTGTTCGCGCTCCTGATCGACACGCTGAAACGTGACAGTGATGCCCTCGAGCCTGGAAGAACGCGCGAAGCTGCTTGAGCTCGAGGCGGAGTTGCAGCGACGCACGCTGCGCGCGTCGGTCGATACGCTCGCGGGCGCGAAGGGCATCACGTGGGTGCTCGCCGGCGCGTCGCTCGTTTCGCGCGCCACGGTGCTGCGCCGCGCGAAATGGACCAGCTACGCGCTGCTCGCTGGCCAGCTGCTTCTCAAGTGGCGACGCAGGCGTCGAGATCGTAAGCGTCTGACGCGGTGATCCCGACGTCGGCGAAATCGCCCACCCTGAGCCTGCCGCCCGAACGCACGCGCACGACGCCGTCGATTTCCGGCGCATCCCCCGGCCCGCGTGCCACGGCGATGTCGCCGTCGATCCGGTCGATCAGCACGCGCATGCGCGTGCCGACGCGCTTCGCGAGCCGTGCCGTGCTGATCGCCTGCGCGCGTTCCATGAAGCGCGCCTGTCGTTCGGCTTTCACTTCTTCGGGCACCGCGCCCGGCAGCGCATTCGCCGTGGCGCCCTCGACCGGCGAGTAGGCGAAACAGCCCACGCGGTCGAGCTGCGCTTCGTCGAGCCACTCGAGGAGTTCCTCGAATTCGGCTTCGGTCTCGCCGGGGAAGCCGACGATGAAGGTGCTGCGGATCACGAGTTCCGGGCACACCGAGCGCCACGCGCGGATGCGCGCGAGCGTGTTCTCGGCATGCGCCGGGCGCTTCATGCGCTTCAGCACCGCCGGGCTGCCGTGCTGGAACGGCACGTCGAGGTAGGGCAGGACCTTGCCCTCGGCCATCAGCGGGATCACGTCGTCGACGTGCGGGTAGGGGTAGACATAGTGCAGTCGCACCCACGCGCCGAGTTCGCCGAGGCCGCGCGCGAGGTCGAGGAAGCGCGTCTCGCGTTCCTGGTCCCGCCACGGGCGCTTCATGTACTTGAGGTCCGAGCCGTAGGCGCTCGTGTCCTGCGAAATGACCAGCAGTTCCTTCACGCCCGCGCGCACGAGCTTCTCGCCCTCGCGCAGCACTTCGTCGATCGGACGGCTCGCGAGCCGGCCGCGCATCGAGGGGATGATGCAGAAGCTGCACTTGTGGTTGCAGCCCTCGGATATCTTCAGGTACGCGTAGTGCCGCGGCGTCAGCTTCACGCCCTGCGGCGGCACGAGGTCGAGGAACGGGTCGTGCTGCGGCGGCAGGTGCTCGTGCACGGCGCCGATCACGTCCTCGTAGGCCTGTGCGCCGGTGACCTTGAGCACGCGCGGGTGGCGCGCGAGGATCTTTTCGGGGCGCGCGCCGAGGCAACCGGTGACGATCACGCGGCCGTTCTGCTCGAGCGCCTCGCCGATCGCGTCGAGCGATTCGTCGATGGCGGCGTCGATGAAGCCGCAGGTGTTGACGACGACGAGATCGGCATCGTCATAGGCAGGAGCGACGACATAACCCTCGGCGCGCAGGTGCGTGAGGATGCGCTCGGAATCGACGAGCGCCTTCGGGCAGCCGAGGCTGACGAAGCCGACCTTGGGAATGCGGGGGGCGACGGGCATGGCGCGCATGATACGCGGGCGCAGGTGCATAATCCGCGCGGCGAAGGCACCGCATGACAGGGGGGGGCGATCATGGCCACCAAAGGGCTGATTCTCGCCGGCTGCGCAATGGCGCTCCTCATGCTCGCCGGCTGCGGCAGGAAAGAGCCGCCCACTGTGGCCGACTCGGCGCCGGCGGCCGAAGGCGCGGCCGGCCCGGCCGCGCAGGCCGCCGCGCCGATCGACGGTCCGGCAAC
>JABAQN010000009.1 GCA_019187495.1 Steroidobacteraceae bacterium | reverse complement strand
CGGGTGCGCGCACGGGCGCCGGCGGCAACGTCACCGCGCTGCGCCCGGAGCAGATCGTGCGGCGGATCCGCACGCTCGAAGCCGAGATGTTCAAGCGGGCGCGCAATCTCGAGTTCGAGGAGGCGGCGCGGCTGCGCGATGAAATCGAGCGCCTGAAGCGCTCGGAGCTCGGGCTGCCCGGCACGCAGGCGGGCTGAGGCAGGCGGGGTCGGTAACGCCTTGAAATACCGTGCTTTCGGTTGCTTCCGGGCGCCGCTCTACGGTATCTTTCGCGCCCCCACAGGCGCGTAGCTCAGTGGTAGAGCACTTCCTTGACATGGAAGTGGTCGGTGGTTCGATCCCACTCGCGCCTACCATCTCTCCGTGGTGCAAGAGAGTAACGAGCGATGATTGGTTCCGCCGGCGTCCAGGAGACCTTGCAGTTGCGTCGCGAGGAACTGCTCGAGCGCGCCGAGCGCGCGCGTGACGAAGCGGCGCGCGCCGAGATCGCGCAGATCGATACCGCGCTCGCGCGGCTCGAGCGCGGCGAGTACGGCATCTGCGTGCTCTGCGGCAACGACATCGAAATGACGCGCCTCGCGGCGGTCCCGTATGCGGATCGCTGCCAGTCCTGCGTCGGCCATTGAGCCGCATCGTGCTCTCCATCACGCTGCCCGACGGCAGCCAGCGAAATTTCGACCGTCCGCTTTCGGTTGACGAGATCGCGGGCAGCATCGGCGCGGGCCTGCGCAAGGCGGCGCTTGCCGGGCGTGTCGACGGCAAGCTCGTCGACACGAGCTTCGTGGTCGACCGCGATGCGCAAGTCGCCATCGTCACGTCGAAGGATCCGGACGGTCTCGAAATCCTGCGCCACTCGACTGCCCACCTGCTCGCGCAGGCTGTCAAACAGCTCTTCCCGGATGCGCAGGTGACGATCGGGCCGGTGATCGAGAACGGCTTCTACTACGATTTCGCCTACTCGCGCCCGTTCACGCCCGAGGATCTCGCGGCGATCGAGCAGCGCATGTCGGAACTGGCGAAGGCCGACGAGAAGGTCTCGCGGCGCGTGATGCAGCGCGACGAAGCGGTGGAGTTCTTCAAGGGCCTCGGCGAGCACTACAAGGCCGAAATCATCGCGAGCATTCCGGAGAAGGAGGAGATCAGCCTCTACGGCCAGGGTGACTGGGTCGATCTGTGCCGCGGGCCGCACGTGCCCTCGACCGGCAAGCTGAAGGTCTTCAAGTTGATGAAAGTCGCGGGCGCCTACTGGCGCGGCGACTCGCGCAACGAGATGCTCCAGCGCATCTACGGCACCGCCTGGGCGGACAAGAAAGACCTCGATGCCTACCTGCACCGCCTCGAGGAAGCGGAAAAGCGCGATCACCGGCGCATCGGCCGCGAGCTCGATCTTTTCCACATGCAGGAAGAGGCGCCGGGCGCCGTCTTCTGGCATCCGAAGGGCTGGCAGATCTTCCAGGCGCTGATCGCGTACATGCGCGACAAGCAGCGCGCCGCCGGCTACGAGGAAGTGAATGCGCCCGAGATCATGGACGCCGAGCTGTGGCGCCAGTCGGGGCATCTCGAGAAATTCGGCGAGAACATGTTCCTCACGCAGACGCCGGACGAGCGGCTCTATGCGATCAAGCCGATGAACTGCCCGGGGCATGTGCAGATCTTCAAGCAGGGCATCCGCAGTCATCACGACATGCCGATCCGCTTCGCCGAGTTCGGCAAGGTGCATCGCTACGAGCCATCGGGCGCGCTGCACGGGCTGATGCGCGTGCGGGCCTTCACGCAGGACGATGCGCACATTTTCATCACCGAAGAGCAGATCACGGAGGAGACGGTGCGCGGCATCGAGTTGCTGCTCTCCATCTACCGCGATTTCGGCTTCGACGACGTCAAGGTGAAATATTCCGATCGCCCCGAGAAGCGGGTCGGCAACGACGAAATCTGGGATCGTGCCGAACAGGCGCTGATCGCCGCGACCAGGGCCGCCGGCATCGAATACACGCTGAACCCGGGCGAGGGTGCCTTCTACGGACCGAAGCTCGAGTTCGTGCTGCAGGACGCGATCGGCCGCGACTGGCAGTGCGGCACCTGGCAGGTCGATCTCAATCTCCCGGGTCGTCTCGGCGCGCATTACATCGACGAGGCGAGCGCCAAGCGCACGCCCGTGATGCTGCACCGGGCGATTTTCGGCTCGCTGGAGCGTTTTTACGCGATCCTGCTCGAACACCATGCCGGCCGCCTGCCGGCCTGGCTCGCGCCAGTGCAGGCCGTCGTGTGCACCATCACCGAGCGCCAGGACGCTTACGCCCGAAAAGTCACGGATTTGCTTAAAAATCAGGGATTTCGGGTCGAAAGCGACTTGCGGAACGAAAAAGTGGGCTTTAAGATTCGCGCGCACACGTTGCAGCGTGTGCCGTACCTGCTGGTCGCGGGCGACAAAGAAGTCGCCGCGGACCTGCTTTCCGTGCGTTCCCGTAACGGCAAGGACCTGGGCACGATGTCGCCGGAGGCGTTCGCAAGCCGCCTTCGCAACGAGCTCGAGAGCCGTGGGCGCCGAACTTTGGAGGATTGATTTATAGCCATTGCAAGCAAGCGCGTCCGGCGCAATGACGAGATCAACGCACCGCAAGTGCGGGTCATCGCAGCCGACGGGTCCCAGGCAGGAGTCATGTCCCGGTACGACGCGCTCCAGATGGCAATGGCCGCTGGGCTCGATCTCGTGGAAGTCTCGCCCACGGCGGAACCGCCGGTGGTGCGGGTCATGGACTACGGCAAATTCCTGTTCGAGCAGAACAAGAAGGCCCATTCCGCGAAGAAGAAGCAGAAGCAGATACAGGTCAAGGAAGTGAAGTTTCGTCCCGGGACGGACGAGAACGATTACCAGGTCAAGCTGCGGAATCTCGTCCGCTTCCTGACCGAAGGTGACAAGGCCAAGGTGACCCTGAGGTTCCGCGGCCGGGAAATGGCGCATCAGGAGATCGGGCGCAAGCTTCTCGATCGGGTGGTGCTCGACCTCGCCGGCGTCGGCAGCATCGAGCAGAACCCGCTCATGGAGGGGCGCCAGATGGTGATGGTCTTCGCGCCGAAAAAGAAGTGATCCGCATGCGGCGGTCGCCCGAAGGGCGCCGCTGATCCGGATCCGCAGGCAAGCGAGCCCTTCGGGGCTTTGCGAGCCTTGGCTACAACAGGAGATGAGCATGCCCAAGTTGAAAACCAACCGGGCGGCAGCGAAGCGTTTTCGCAAAACTGCGAAGGGCTTCAAGAGCTATGCCGCCGGCCGTCGCCACAACCTCGGCCACAAGGCCCCCAAGGTCAAGCGCCACGCCCGTTCGGGCGGCAGCAGCCTCGTGCACGAGAGCGATGTCGGTCGCCTCACGCAACTGCTCCCCAACCACAAGTAACGGCACGAGGTAACGAGTCATGGCACGAGTCAAGCGTGGCGTGACGGCCGGGCGCCGTCACAAGAAGGTCCTGGGCAAGGCGAAGGGCTATTACAACGCCCGCCGCAAGGTCTACCGCACCGCCAAGCAGGCGGTCATCAAGGCGGGCCAGTATGCGTACCGCGATCGTCGCGCCAAAAAGCGCGAGTTCAGGGCGCTGTGGATCACGCGCATCAACGCCGCGGCGCGCCTGTACGACATTTCATACAGCCAGCTGGTGAACGGCCTGCGCAAGGCCGGCATCACGATCGACCGCAAGGTGCTGGCGGAAATCGCCGTGCACGATGCGCCGGCCTTCGAGGCGATCGCGAAGCAGGCCAAAGCGGCACTCGCAGCGGCGTAAGTCGCTGTGACGGAGCTCGCCCGTCTCACCGAGGAAGCGCTCGCGACGATCGGCGCGAGCGACGATCTGTCGTCGCTCGACGCCGCGCGCGTGCGCTGGCTCGGCAAGAAGGGCGTGCTCACCGAGCAGCTGAAATCGCTCGGCGCGTTGCCGGCCGCGGAACGGCCCGCGGCGGGACAGCGGATCAACGATGCGAAGAGCCGCGTGCAGGACGCCATCGAGGCGCGCCGGTCGGCGCTCGAGCGCGCCGCGGTCGAGCAGGCGCTCGTCGCCGGCCGTATCGATGTCACGCTTCCGGGGCGTGGCGAGACGCGCGGCACGCTGCATCCGGTGACGCTCGCGCGCCTGCGCATCGAAGCGCTCTTTCGCAGCGCGGGCTTCACGATCGAGGCTGGTCCGGAAATCGAAGACGACTTCCACAATTTCACCGCGCTCAATCTCCCGCCCGATCACCCGGCGCGGGCGATGCACGACACCTTCTATTTTCCGGATGGGCGCCTGCTGCGCACGCACACCTCACCGGTGCAGGTTCGGACCATGCTCGAGCGGGCGCCACCGCTCGCGCTGATTGCGCCGGGGCGCGTGTACCGTTGCGACCACGACCTCACGCACTCGCCGATGTTCCATCAGCTCGAGGGGCTCGTCGTGGGCGAGCACGTGAGCTTCGCGAACATGAAGGCGGCATTGCAGGATTTCCTGCAGGGTTTCTTCGAGCGCGATCTCGCGCTGCGCCTGCGGCCGTCCTACTTCCCGTTCACGGAACCCTCGGCCGAAGTGGACATGACCTGCGTGTTCTGTGACGGGAAAGGGTGCCGCGTGTGCAAGCACACGGGCTGGCTCGAAGTCGCGGGCTGCGGCATGGTGCACCCGAACGTGTTCCGCGAGTGCAAGCTCGATGCGGAGCGCTGGACAGGCTACGCCTTCGGTTTCGGCATCGATCGCCTGGCGATGCTGCGCTACGGCGTCAACGACTTGCGCCTCTTCTTCGAGAACGACCTGCGCTTCCTGCGCCAGTTCGCGAGCGCCTGAATGAAAGTACCTCTTTCCTGGCTCGAGGAACGGGTGCGGGTCGGCATCGATGCGCGCACGCTCGGCTCGCGCCTGACGCTCGCCGGCTTCGAACGCGAGGGGCTCGCGCCGGCGGCGCCGCCGTTCTCCGGTGTCGTGGTCGCGGAGATTCTCGAGGCGAAGCCGCACCCGCAGGCGGACAAGCTGCAGGTGTGCCGCGTTTCGACCGGCTCGGGCGATCCGGTCCAGATCGTCTGCGGCGCGCGCAATGCGCGTGCGGGCCTCAAGGCCGCACTCGCGGTCGTCGGTGCGACGTTGCCGGGGGAGCTGCGGATCAAGGCGGCGAAGCTGCGCGGGATCGAATCCTTCGGGATGCTCTGCTCCGCGAAGGAGCTGGGGCTCGCGGAGACTTCCGAGGGCATCCTCGAGCTGCCTGCCGATGCGCCGGCGGGCCGCGATCTGCGTGAGTGGCTCGACCTCGACGATGAGATCCTCGAGCTCAACGTGACGCCGAACCGCGGCGATGCGATGTCGGTGCTCGGCATCGCGCGTGAGGTGGCGGCGATACTCGGTGAAGGTCGCCGCGTGGCCGGGCCGGCGTTGCAGCCTGTGCCGCCCGCGAGCGGCGAACGGCGCAGGGTGCGGCTCGAGTGGCCCGAGGCGGCGCCACGATTCGTGGGCCGCGTGATCCGCGGCGTCGACAACACGCGGCAATCGCCTCCCTGGTTGCGCGAGCGTCTGCGCCGCGCCGGGCAGCGCTCGATCAGCCCGGTGGTCGACGTGACGAACTACGTGCTGCTCGATCTCGGGCAGCCGATGCACGCCTACGATCTCGCCAAGCTGCAGGGCGAAGTGCGGGCGCGACGCGCGCTCGTCGGCGAAACGCTCACGTTGCTCGATGGCAGCGCGATCACGCTCTTTGGCGATGAACTCGTGATCGCCGACGGCGCAGGCGCCGTGGGCCTCGCGGGCATCATGGGCGGCGAACGTACCGCCGTGAGTACGACCACGACGGACGTGTTCTTCGAAAGTGCCTGGTTCAGCCCGCAGGCGATCGCGGGGCGCGCGCGCCGCCATGGCCTGCACACGGATGCGAGCCAGCGTTTCGAGCGCGGCGTCGACCCTGACGGGCAGGCGCGGGCGCTCGAACGCGCGACCGCGCTCCTGATCGAAATTGCCGGCGGCTCGGCGGGGCCGACCGAAATTGCCGAAGAGCCCGGATTTCTGCCGCGACGCGCGTCGGTGCGCCTGCGGCGCACGCGACTCGCGAGACTGCTCGGGCTCGCGCCCGCCGATGCGGCCGTGGAAGCGCACCTTCGCGCCCTCGGCATGTCAGTTGAGCCGGTCGCTGACGGGTGGGAAGTCACGCCGCCCGGCTACCGATTCGACATCGCGATCGAGGCGGATCTGATCGAGGAAATCGCGCGCCTCGCGGGTTTCGACACGATTCCGGCGGTACGCCTCGAGGCGGCGCAGCGGATCGGCACGGCTGCGTCTTCGATACCGGACGAATCCCGCGTGCTCGAGCTGCTGGCGGCGCGCGGCTATCACGAGGCGATCAATTTCTCGTTCGTCGATCCGGCCCTGCAGAAGCAGATCTTTCCCGGGATCCCGGCCGTCGCGCTCGCCAATCCGATCGCGAGCGATCTGGCGGTGATGCGCGTGTCACTCTGGCCCGGCCTGCTGCGCGCCGTGCGTGAAAACCTGCATCGCCAGCAGGACCGCGTGCGCCTTTGCGAGCATGGGACCGTGTTCCTGCCGGATGGCACGAGGACACGCGAAGTCGACATGCTCGCGGGCGTGGCGTGCGGAGCGCGATGGCCGGAGCAGTGGGGCAGCGCGAAGGAGACGGTCGATTTCCACGACCTCAAGGGCGATCTCGAATCACTGCTTGCGGCGACCGGTGGCGCGGGACGCTTCACGTTCGTCGCCGATCGGCTGCCATGCCTCCACCCGGGGCGCGCGGCGCGCATCACACGCGACGGACGAGGCATCGGCTGGCTCGGCGAGCTGCATCCGGAGCTCGTGCGCGTGCTCGAGTTGACATATGTCCCGGTGCTGTTCGAAGTCGAATTCGTCGCACTTTCGGCGGAAAAGCCACAGTTTCGCGAGCTCTCCCGCTTTCCGCAGGTGCGCCGCGATCTTGCGATCGTGATCGACGAGGCGACGCCTTTAAGCGCGATTCGCGAACGTGTAACCTTGTCGGGTTCAAGCCTGCTGCGCGAACTTCTAGTCTTCGACGTCTACCGGGGGCCCGGCATAGAATCCGGACGAAAAAGCGTCGCTTTAGGCTTGATTTTTCAGGATAATTCTCGCACGCTGACTGACGTGGATGCGGACCGGCTCGTGGCGGCGATCGTGGCCGACCTGTCCGGTGCGCTGGACGCGAAAACAAGAGAGTAGGGATGGCCCTGACCAAGGCGGAAATGGCCGAAGCGCTGTTCAATCAGCTGGGGCTGAACAAGCGTGAAGCGCGCGAGCTCGTCGATCTTCTTTTCGAGGAAGTGCGCGCGGCATTGTCGAACGGTGAGCAGGTGAAGCTCTCGGGCTTCGGCAATTTCGATTTGCGCGACAAGAACCAGCGGCCGGGTCGCAATCCGAAGACAGGAGAAGAGATTCCCATCACGGCCCGTCGTGTGGTGACATTCCGTCCGGGGCAGAAGCTCAAGGCTCGGGTCGAGGCCTATGCTGGAACCAAAGAATAACGACGAGCTGCCCGCGATCCCGGGCAAGCGCTATTTCACGATCGGCGAAGTGAGCGACCTGTGCGGCGTGAAGCCGCATGTGCTGCGTTACTGGGAGCAGGAGTTCCCGCAGCTGAAGCCGGTCAAGCGGCGCGGCAATCGCCGCTACTACCAGCGCCAGGACGTGATCGTGATCCGCCAGATCAGGAGCCTCCTCTACGAGCAGGGATTCACGATCGGCGGCGCACGCAACAAGCTCACGGGTGAGGAGGCGCGCAGCGACACCATGCAGAGCCAGCAGATCGTGCGCCAGGTGCGAATGGAACTCGAGGACATGCTGCGGGTATTGCGCCGCTGAAATGCGGCCGCCGCGCGACCGCGCGGCGCGGCGAGTGGTATCATTCGCGCCGAAGAATCATCGTGTCGGAGCGTGGCGCAGCCTGGTAGCGCACTTGCATGGGGTGCAAGGGGTCCCGAGTTCAAATCTCGGCGCTCCGACCAATTCTCACGGGAGAGTCGCGCTCGCAGGCCATGCCGACGGATTTCCACGCAATCATCCAGGCACTCGCGCAGGCCGGCGTGCGTTTCGTGATAGCGGGTGGTGTTGCCGTCGTGCTGCATGGCCACGATCGGCTCACGGCAGACCTCGACATCGCCCTCGAACTCACCGCGGAGTCCGTGAGCGCTGCGATCGCAGCGCTCACGCGCATCGGCTATCGGCCGATGGCGCCTGTCGATCCGATGCAGCTTGCAGATCCCGCAATCCGGGAAGCGTGGCGGCGCGACCGGAACATGACCGTCTTCAGCCTTTGGGATTCCACGAACACCAAGCCTACCATCGATATTTTTCTCGAATCGCCGCTGCCGTTCGAAGAACTCTGGACCAACGCAGCCCTGGTCGAGCTGGGAGGCGTGAATGTTCGCGTTGTTTCGCGTGAGCACCTGATTCGCATCAAGCGTGCTTCCGGCAGGCCACAGGATCTCGCCGACGTCGAGCGTCTGCAATCGCGCAAGGCATGACCTGGGAAGATGCTGAAATTCAACGACAAGGGTGAGCCCGTCGGCTGGGGGACGTGGGAGGATGCAGAGGCACTGCGGCAATGGTCGTTCCAGCGCCGCACGCCGGATCAAAGACTGGCCTGGCTCATCTCTGCACTCGAGTTGGCCTATGCGAGCGGTGCATTGATACCGCGCCGGCCGGAATTCACACAGCCAGGATGTTGAGGGTTCAAGCGCCGCGGCGCGCCGCCTGGACCGTGTCCTTGCTCGGCCTGCTGATCGCTGCAGGATGCGCGACGGCGCCAGGCACCCCCGGAGACGAAGAGCCACCGGTCCCGGTTGAAGATGCGATCGAGCAGGCACCGGCCACGATTGCACCCGAAGGAGAGCAG
Organism: Steroidobacteraceae bacterium; assembly: GCA_019187495.1. GTDB lineage: Bacteria > Pseudomonadota > Gammaproteobacteria > Steroidobacterales > Steroidobacteraceae > CADEFQ01. Next base: position 96,134 of record JABAQN010000009.1, on the reverse strand, counting down.
GAGGTTCCGCTCGCGGTCGCGGAGTCGGAGCAGCATGAGGCCGCTCCCGCCACCGGCGGACTTGCCGAGGTTGTCGTCGAGGGCCGGATCCCGGATCGCAGCGATCTGATCCGCGACCGCGTGGCCGAAGCTCAGTCGCTGCTTCGCAATGTCGAGCTCGAATATTTCTTCGTCAGGCAACGTGGCCGGGAAGTGCTGCGCGGGCGCCCGGTCGCCTTCGCACTGTGGAGCGAGTCGCGGCAGGAGTGGACGATCGCACATGTTGAAATCCCCCGCCCGCCGGTCAGGTGGAAACCCGGGCGAAGACCGCTGCAGTTCCTCGTGCGCACGTCCGGGGTTCGCGCCCGCCACGTGAAGGGCACCGGCGCCGAGCGGTTGATGTTTGCCTTCACGAAGGATGGTGAAGACCTGAAGGTTTACGGGAGGAAGTTTCCCGTGTTCGACAACGCGCTGCTTCGGGCGAGGCGCTGGCGCGACGTGGCCCGGACCGCCAGGCCGATCGTCTACCTTCCGTTCACCGACGATACGCTCGATCCGGCGTTCGTCGGGAGCGGGCGCCAGTTTCTGCTGGACACCGCCCGGAAGGCGGGCGAAGAGCTGCGCCTCGCCGGAGTGCCGAGCGCGGCGTTTCCGGGCGAGCTGCTCGCTGACGTGATTCCCGCCGAAGTGATCACCACGCTCGCGGTGATCGAGCAGACGGACGATACGGATTTCCGAGAGGACGGCGCCACCGCCGTCGAGCAGGTGCTGAGCCAGTACGGACTGAAGCGGCAGGAGGCGTATCGATACAGCGTCTCGAGCGCGGCGGCGCTCGGCCCGATGCAGTTCACGAACCGGCGCGGGAACGGCACCTACGCGCTCGTGGTCAGGCGATGTGCCGGGGCAGGGCTCGACCCGAATTTCGAGCGCGGCGCGACGAACCTGCAGAATGCGATGAAGGCGGCGATCTGCCTGCTCGACATCGAGTTGTCGCAAATGAGGGAGGATATTCGCCTCGCGTACCGCGCCAATCCGGCGGTGCTCGGCATCTTCCCGGTCGCCGGCTACAACGGCGGACCGCGGAATGTCGCGAAGCTGTATCGGGTCCTCGGGAGAATGCGGGTCCGGCTGGAAGACCTGCGGCGCGCGGGCGAGCCATCGCGGGAAGGTGGCGTGAACTGCCCGTGCGTTTGGCACCAGACCGACAATGGCATCCGCCCGGTCGCGATTCCCCGCTACAACCGCGAGAATCGCTGGTACATCGAGAAGTATCAGAACATCCTCGGCGTGTTCGAATGAGGCGTCGCGATCGGGGCAGCGCCTGCACGCGGCTGACACATCCTGACCGGATTTGATCCTTCGGGCCGGTTTTGGCGGCTTGCGCGCGTATCTATCCTCAGCAGCCATCGCCGCCATTGCGCAAGTCCCGAGAGGATCAGCAAGCCCATGAACCGACGCAGCCTCCCCATGTTGATTGCCCTCGTCGGCAGCACCGCTCTTGTCGCCGCAGTCGCAGCTGCCGCTGCGGCCGAAGACCAGGAAGGCACCGACACCGTCGGCTTGCAGGAAGTCATCGTCACGGCACAGAAGCGCTCGGAGAATCTCCAGGAGGTCCCCATCGCCATCACGGCCATGGATGCCGAGGCGCTCGAGGTTCGCGGCGTCACGGACACCGACTCCATTGCCAAGTCCGTGCCCAACCTGCATATCAAGCAAGGCACGACCGGGGTCATTACCATCGCGATCCGTGGCGTGAGCAACAATGATCCCGGCAACCCGGGTTTCGAGAACGCCGTCGGCATGTATCTGGATGGTGTCTACGCCGGCAAGACAGTGAATTCGCTGTTCGATCTCGACGACGTGGAACGGGTCGAGGTCCTGCGCGGGCCGCAGGGTACGCTGTACGGTCGCAATACCATCGGCGGCGCCGTCAACATCATCAGCAAGCGCCCCAGCGGCGAATTCGGGACGACGGTGAAGCTCGGGCTCGGCAACGAAGACCTGCGCTCGGCCAATGTGAATCTCGATCTACCCGCCCTCGGAACTCTCAAGGCGCGGTTCAGCTATTTTCTCCGCCAGCGCGACGGCTTCACGGAGAACGTGCAGCAGAATTTCGCCGCCACGGCGCGTCCGATTGCCGACTTCGATCGCTTCGGCGACATGGATCGGCGCGGCGTGCATGCGGCAGTTGACTGGGAACCGCTCCAAAGCCTGTTGCTCTCGTATGACTACTCGCGCTTCGAGGCCGATGACAACCAGCGTCTGATGCAGGTGATCGATGTGGTGCGGCCGGGCACCATGCCGGCGGGATTCGAAGGGTACATCCCCGGCGGGCAGCCCTCGGTAGGCAGCGCCAACGAGCCGGCCTTTTTCCAGACCCTGAGTGACACCCATGCGCTGACGGCCACCTGGGACGTGAACGACTGGCTCACGCTCAAGTCCATCATCGGTTACCGGAAAATGGAGTCCGTCGACGGGCAGGACTTCGATGGCAGCGACGTCGGCTACTACGAGTCGGCGCGCGACTACGACGGCACGCAGGTCTCGGAAGAACTCCAGATCCTCGGCAGTGCGGGGCAGTTCAAGTACGTTCTCGGCCTCTACTGGTTCAACGAGAAGATCGACAGCCTGCGGGTCCAGCAGTTTTCGAATGCCACCCTCCACCGCGACAACAATTCCTATATGGAGAACACCAACAAGGCGGTGTTCGGCCAGGTGGATTACACGCCGGCGGCACTCGATCGCCTGACGCTGAGCTTCGGTGCGCGCTACACGGAGGAAGAAAAGGAGATGGCGCGCTTCATCAGGACCTATCCCGGTGGTACCGGAACTTTCGACATTCGCGACCCTGGTCCGAATCTCGTGTTGCCGACTCTGGAGTTCAGCAATACGTCCCTGATGTTCTCGCCGAGCTACCGGCTCACCGACGAGGTGAATGTCTATTTTCGCTATGCCGAGGGATTTCGCAGCGGCGGCTATGACGGCCAGGCATCCTCCGCGGCGTCGGCGGCCGTGCCTTTCAAGTCCGAAGAACTCACCGCCTACGAAATCGGCCTGAAGTCGCGCTGGCTCGATGAGCGGCTGGAGGCGAATCTGGCGGCGTTCTACAGCGACTATACGGACATGCAGTTGACGTCGTTCACGGGCACGGTGTCGGCAACGCTCAACGCGGGCAAGGCAAAAATCGAGGGAGCGGAACTGGAGGCGGTGGCGTTGCTGACCGAGCGCCTGCGCGTCAATCTGAGTCTTGCCTACCTGCACTACAAGTTCGACAAGTTCGATCTCGGCCCGATCATCGGCGACGTCTCCGATCGCGCGCGCCTGAACAACGCGCCGCGCAGCAGCGCCAACCTGGGTCTCGACTATGGCTTCCCGAGCCTTGGCTTCGGTGATCTGTCCCTGCATCTGAACTACAACTACCAGGACGAAGCCGATGCGATTGCCATCAAGGCGACTGGCGCAGCACCCAACTCCCGACTGGATGCGCGTGGACTCCTGGACGCACGCCTGACCCTGTCGAAGATCGCACTCGGCGAGCGTACGCGGCTGCAGTTCTCGCTGTGGGGTCTGAACCTCACCGACAAGGAGTATTTCGACAACGTGGTCGATTTTGGCGGCTTCCGCGGCGGCACGCTTGGCTGGCCGCGGACCTATGGCGCCAATGTCTCCCTCACCTTCTGATGCGGTGAGATCCGCTGCGGCGGGCGAATCCGCGCGAGGTGCGGTCCGCCCCGCCGCACTGCGGTGGCACGAGCGCCCGTGGTATCGGCACTACGTACTCGGCGTATTGCTGCTCGCCTACATTTTCTCGTTCATCGACCGGCAGATACTGAGCCTGCTCGTCGGGCCGATCAGGCGAGACCTCGGAATCAGCGATTTCGAGATGAGCCTGCTGCAGGGCTGGGCTTTCGCGCTCTTCTATTCCGTCATGGCGCTGCCAATCGCCTGGCTGGCGGACAGGGCGAACCGGCGCACGATCATCGCCTGTGGCATCGCGCTGTGGAGCGCGATGACCGTGGGTTGTGGCCTCGCGCGTTCCTACGGCACGCTGTTCCTGATGCGCGTCGGGGTGGGAGTGGGCGAAGCGGCGCTTTCCCCGCCGGGCTATTCACTCCTGAGCGACTATTTTCCGCCGCAACGGATTGCGCGTGCGCTCGCGATCTTCACCATGGGCCTGAGCGTCGGTGGTGGCGCGGCCTACCTCATCGGGGGCCTGGTCATCGAGGCGGTAAGCACGGCGGAGGACATCGTCCTGCCCCTCATTGGCGTGCTGCGACCGTGGCAGGCGGTCTTCCTCATCGTCGGTGCGCCGGGGTTGCTGGTGGCGCTCCTGATGTACGGGATTCGGGAGCCCGAGCGGCGCGGCCAGTTGCGCGATGCGTCGGGCAGGGCGCAAGGCGTCTCGCTCGCCTTCGTGTGGCGATTCCTGCTCGACCGGCGTCGACTCTACTTCGGCTTTCCGATCGGGACGGCACTGCTTGGAGTCTTCAGCTACGGAATGATGGCCTGGTATCCGACCTTTCTCATTCGCACCTACGGCATGTCGATGGGCGAGGCCGGCTTGTGGTTCGGTCTCACGTATCTCGTGTTCGGCCCCCTCGGCACCTATTGGGGTGCGCGCTTCGCCGAGCGCCTCGAGAGCCGGGGCCGCCGTGATGCGCACATGCGCTTCACCATGTTCGCTGCGCTCGCGATGACGGTTCCAGCGATGATCGGACCGCTGATGCCAAACGCGGCGCTCGCGCTGCTGTTGCTCGCGCCGACGACTTTCCTCAAGTGCAGTTACTACGGCACGACTGGTGCCGTGATGCAGCTCGTGACCCCGAACCAGATGCGCGCGCAGGTGACTGCCCTGCAGATTTTCTTCGGCAACATCGTCGGGATGAGTCTGGGGGCCTCCATAACCGCGGCACTCACCGATTTCGTGTTTCAGGACGATGCCGCGGTCAGGTATTCGCTGGCGATCATCGGAGCGGTGTTCTGCCCCGCCGGGGCGCTGGTGCTCAAGGCGTGCCTGCGGCCCTATCGGGAGGCGCTCGAGGAGGCCGCTCAGCGGTAGTCGGAAATCCTGCGCCCCGTCCAGCTGCGGAATGCCCGCCGGAAATTGCTCACGTCGCTGTACCCGAGCAGGAAAGCGATTTCCTTGGGTGTGAGCCGCGTATATTCGAGATACTGGCGTGCGAGGTCCTTGCGCGTCTCGTCCAGGATTTTCTGGTAGCTGATCCCCTCGCCGACCAGCCGGCGGCGCAGTGTGCGCGGGGTCGTCTTCAGTCGTTGCGCCATGGCGTCCATGGTGGGGAACTCGCCCGGCGCCCCGATGAGCGCATCGCGGATCTGTGTGGCGAGGGAGCTGCCGCCGGCGATGCGATCAGCCGTCAGATGGCACTGGCGTTCGCACACCCGGAAGACCTCTTCGTTCGCGAGGCTGATCGGCGTCTCGAGGCGGGCGACGTCGAAATGCACGAGTGTCTTCGGCTGATCGAAGTACATCGGGCAGTCGAATCGCCGCCGATATGCCGTCAGGTCTGCCGGCGCCGCATACGCAAGGTGCAGCGACTTGACGGGGAAGGGCTGATTGGTCAGCGTGCACGCGAGCGCCGTGGCGCGACTGACATATTCTTCGACCGCGAAGGGGAGGTGGCGCCCCAGCGGGAAGGTTTCCGAGATCTCGATGCACCAGCGCCGCTCGTCGATCGTGACATCCGGGCGGATGATGTGCTCATTCAGCGTGTAATACTCCGCCATCACGCTGCGTGACTGGCGCAGCGTCGCGCTGCTCAGGATGGCATATCCGAGCACGCCGAAATCGCTGATGCGAAATTCGTCACCGAGCGCGATGCCGAGGAACGGATCACCCGTGAGCCGCAGCATGTTGGCGATGATCGTGCGGTAGTGCGCGGGTGTTCCGCGAAAGACACCCTGCACCTGTTCGGGCTGCAGTTCCGTGCCTGCGAGAACCTGCCCGGCGGGGATGCCCCGGGCACCCATGCGTGCCAGATAGAACGCGACCCGGTTGACTGCGAGCAGGCTGCTTTTGGCGGTTTTCGCGCCGTTCACCGTGGGGCCGGCCGGAAATGACATGCTGCGGGCAGCTTACGCATCCAGCAAGCGCATGCAAGCCGGGGGATGGCTCGCTACCATCTTTCCGAGACCGTCCATGGCAAAGATCCCCTACGTCCGCCTGATCCGCGAGTTCGCCGAGCGCACGCCGGAACGCACCGTCATCGTGATCGAGGACGTGCCCGTCACCTGCGCAGAGCTCGAGCGACGCTCGAACCGGCTGGCACGAGCCTATGCGGCCCAAGGCGTGCGCGAGGGCGATTTTGTCTCGATCTGCCTGCCCAACTGTGCGGAGTACTTCCATGCCTGTATCGCGGCCTGGAAGCTCGGTGCCGTGCCGAATCCGCTCGCGCCCGCCATGCCGCGCATGGAACGCGACGCGCTGATCGCCGAAGCCGATCCGACGCTGATCGTGGGGTTGGACGAGCCGGTGCAGGGGCGCCGCACGCTGCCCGCCGGTTACGAACCCGGCCCCGAATTCGCTGATGGGCCCCTGCCGGAGCTCGTCGCGCCGCATGAACGCGCGATGGCGTCGGGCGGCAGCACGGGGCGCCCGAAGCTGATCATCCCCGCAAACCCTGCGCTCTACGACACCGAACGGGCGATGTCGCTGTTCAAGCCGCGCAATGCGATGCTGGTGCCGGGTCCGCTGTATCACGCGGGGCCGTTCAGCGCCGCCTGGGGCGGCATCTTCGCGGGCGGCAAGAGCGTCGTGATGCGCCGCTTCGATGCGGAGCGGTGCCTGCAGCTCATCGAGCAGCACCGGGTCGACAAGGTGTTCTTCGTGCCGACGATGCTGAATCGCATCTGGCGCCTGCCCGAGGCCGTGCGCAAACGCTACGACGTTTCTTCACTCGAGTACGTCGGCACGGGCGGGGCGCCGTGCCCGCAGTGGCTGTTTCGCGCGTGGATCGAGTGGCTCGGGCCCGAGCGGCTGTTCGAAGGCTACGGGCCGAGCGAGCGCATCGGGCGCACTTTCATCTCCGGCAGCGAGTGGCTGCAGCACCCGGGTTCGGTCGGACGCCCGGTGGATGGCTGCCGCCTGAAGATCCTCGATGGCGACGGCCGTGAACTGCCGCAAGGCGAAGTCGGCGAGATCTACATGTTGCCGCCTGGCGGCGCGGGCAGCACTTTTCACTATCGTGGCGCGGAGCGGCGTGTGACGGACGACGGCTGGGAGTCGGTCGGCGACATGGGCTGGCTCGACGAGGACGGCTATCTCTACATTGCCGACCGGCGTACCGACATGATTCTCTGCGGTGGACGCAACGTTTACCCGGCCGAGATCGAGGCCGCGCTCAACGCGCATCCGGCGATCCGCGCGAGCGTGGTGATCGGCCTTCCGGACGACGATCTCGGCCAGCGCATCCATGCCATCGTCGAGACCGGCGGCGCGGCCGTCTCCGACGAGGAACTGCGTGCGCACCTCGAACCGCGCCTCGTGCGCTACAAGTGGCCGCACAGCTTCGAGCGTGTGACGCGGCCGCTGTTCAACGAGGCGGGCAAGGTGCGCCGGTCGGCGCTGCGCGATGAACGACTGGTGCGGGTCGAGAGAAGCTGACGCGCACGCGCAGCGCGACCGCCGGCCTGGCGATCGCACGGTTCATGTCTTCGATGGAGTCCGCTCAGCGCGGCGGTCCGGCGCCGCGCTCCTCGACCAGGAACATGCGCGTGCGGCTGCGATCGAGGAAGTGCTCTTCATCTTCCGCGATACGCTGTGCAATGTCGGCGCGCGTCGCGATCGCCATCATGCGCTCGAAGCTCGCGCGATCCGCGAACCGCATTTCCGTGATGACGTCGAAGTCCGGCGCGCTCGCACCCTCACAGATGACGGCGCCTTCGAGCCGAAGGTAGTTGCGCCGGTAATCCAGCGTCTCGGGCAGGAGGCTTTGAATCAGCGGCACATGGCGCGTCTCGTAGTAGTCCACGAAGTCCTCGTGCGGGAGATCGGCGCGGGCCTTGAGCAGGGCTATCGCCTTGATCATGGACGCTCCTTCGGCAGCGCGAAGGCCACGACGTAATCGCCGGTGAGCGTGTTGAACGCCGCCATGCCACCGGCCACGATGACCACCATCTGCCGGCCGCTGTCGGTCGTGTAGGTCATCGGCGTAGCCTGGCCGCCGGCGGGCAGGCGCGCCTCCCACAGGCGCTTCCCGCTCGCGGTGTCGAAGGCGCGCAGGTAGGCATCGAGCGAGGCCGAGACGAAAGTCAGGCCGCCGGCGGTCGTAATCGCGCCGCCGGCATTCGGCGGGCCGAACGGGAGCTTGAGGCCCAGCCGCATTCCGAGCGGACCGCTGTCCTGGGCGGTGCCCAGCGCGTGGTGCCAGACGAGTTGTCCCGTCTCGAGATCGACTCCGGAGAGCATTCCGTACGGCGGAGGCTGGCACGGGACGCCGAGTGGCGAGAGGAACGGGCGCACGTCTACCCCGAAAGGCGTGCCTTCCTGCGCCGCCGCGGCACCGACCACTTCGCTGCTGCCCGGGCGGCGCGGCTTGAGCCCGCGCGCGTCGGCGTCCTGGCGCGTAAGCAGGCGGACGTAGTTCGCGATCCGGTTGGAGGTGGCCACCATCATGTGCCGATCCGGATCGACGCTGACGCTGCCCCAGTTGTGGCCGCCCACCGACCCTGGATAGAACACGGCCCACTGCAAACCCGGCGGTGTCAGTGTCCCTTCGTAGCGGGCTTCGCGGAAACGGATGCGGCACCAGAGCTGGTCGAGAGGCGTCAGTCCCCACATGCTTCGTTCGGTGAGATCCGGGCCGCGAAACGACGGCATGCCGACCGAGAAGGGCTGGGTCTTCGAGAGACGCTCGCCCGCGGCCGCACCGCGCTGCGGCACCGCGCGTTCCTCGACCGGTTTGATGGGTTCGCCCGTGATGCGATCGAGCACGAAGATTTCGCCACGCTTGGTCGGCTGGACCAGCGCCTTGCGCACGCCCTGCGCCGTCGGCAGGTCCACCAGCGTCGGCTGGGAGGCGACGTCGTAGTCCCAGACATCGTGGTGCGTGGTCTGGAAGGACCAGCGGACGTCGCCCGTGCCGGCATCGAGCGCGACGACGGACGACGAATAGCGATCATCGAAGCTGCGTCGCTGCGCGCCGTAGTAGTCCGGTGTGGCGTTGCCGGTTGGGGCGTAAACGAGACCGAGCGCTTCGTCGACACTCATCGGCGCCCAGGAATTCGGCGTCGCTTTCGTGTAAGTCTCGCCCGGCGGCGGTTCGGTGTGCCGGTCGGGTCGGCCCATGTCGAAGGCCCACGAGAGGGCGCCCGTCTGCGCGTCGAAGGCGCGGATGACGCCGGAGGGCTCGCCCCAGAACTGGCCATCCGTCACCCAGCCGCCCAGCACGATCCGGCCGCGCACCACCGTGGGCGCAGATGTCACGAGATAGTACCCGCGTGTGACTTCGCCCATGCCCGCCAGCAGCGAGACGATGCCATGGGTGCCGAAATCCTCGCAGGGGTGACCATCGCCGGCATCGAGGGCGATGAGTCGCGCGTCGACCGTGTTGGTGTAGATGCGCGCCGCGCAGGTCCCGGTGGCGCCTGGAATGCGGTAGTACGCCACGCCACGGCAGGTGAAGGCCGTCACGTCGGTCGTGTCGACGTGGGCCCGGTAGCGCCAGATCTCGCGGCCGGAGTCGGCGTCGAGTGCGATGACGTCGTTGTAGCCGGTGCACAGATAGAGCGAGTGACCCACTTTGAGCGGCGTGGCTTCGAAGTTGAGGTAGCCGGGCAGCGAAGGTGCACCGGCGCGGTAGGTCCAGGCGACTTCGAGCCGACCGACGTTCGCCGGCGTGATCTGCGCGGCAGCGCTGAAGCGCGAGCCTCCAGGGTCGTTACCGTAGGACGCCCAACTGTCTGCACCCGGGCGCGCACTCGTGGCTGTGCCCGTGATGCCTTGTGGCGCGCGCACGCCGGCCTGATAGGCAGGATCAGCCGGCGCGGCGGGCCCGGCGATGCGCAATCCCCAGCCGATCAGGATCGCGAGCACGGCGGCACCGATGAGGCGCAGCGACCTCGGCAGAATTCGCAGCCCGCGGGCGCGCGAGGAACTCTGTGTCGGCGGCATGAATCCCCGTCGCGCGATCGGCAGCAGCAGCCAGGCGCCGAGCACGAACAACAGGCCGAGGCGTGGCGCGAGGGCCCAGGCGTCGAAGCCGGCTTCCCGGATGGCCCATGCCAGCGTGATGAAGAGAATCGCGCCGTAGAGCAAGGCACCGCTTCGGCGGCGGCGCCACAGCAGCACCGCACTCGCGACGAGCAGGAGCCCGATGACGAGATAGTACGCCGAGCCGCCGAGACGCAGCAGCTTCGCTCCGCCGATGAGCATCGCGAGGCCGATTGCGGCCAGGAGCAATGCATGAACCCGCTGAAGCATCGTGACCATCATTGCGCCCGGGATTGTGCGAGCGGGTCTTCACCCGCGATGACCCGGGCCACCGTCGCCTCGCCATAAAGCGGCGCCAGCACCCGCGTGAAGTCGAGCGGTGAACGCAGTTCCGCGCCGCCGCTGACCGAGAGGCTCTGCCCTGTCACCCACGACGACTCGGGCCCCGCGAGGTAGCGCACGGCTGCGCCGATGTCCTCGGGCTCGCCGAGCCGGCCGAGCGGGTATTTGCTCGTCGCCCAGTTCCGGGTGTCCTCCGAGCCGAAAATGAAATCCGAACATTCGGCGCGCGTCAGGCCGGGGCGGATGGCATTGACGCGGATCCGGAAGCGAGCGAGTTCCTGCGCGCTCGCGCGCGCGAGCGCATCCACCGCCGCCTTCGCGGTCGAATAGATGGCGAACCACTCGGGCGGCATCACCGCGGCTTCGGAAGAGATGAGCACGATGCTGCCCCCGCCGGCCGCCGCCATGCCCGGGATGCAGTGGCGGATCGCGAGGAAGGCGGACTGGACGTTGAGCGCCAATTCGTCCATGACGCTCTTCCCGTCGTGCAGCAGCAGCGGCCGGCAGGTGGTGCCGCCGACGGTTGCGACGCACACGTCGACTGCGCCGCGCTGTCCACTCGCGACGCCCAATGCGCGCTGCACATCGGCGCCCACCAGCGCATCGCCCGATACGAGGCGGATGGTTGCGCCACCACGGGCGAGCGGCAGCAGCCGCGCACGCGCCCGCTCGAGGGCATCCTGGCGGCGCGCCAGCAATGTCACCGAACAGCCGTCGCGCAGCAGTGCCGCGGCACTGCCGGAGCCGATGGCGCCCGAGCCACCCGTGATCAGCGCGGACTTGCCGGAAAGCGGAAGATCCATTGCGGCATTCGTCATCGACAGGTTCCTCGTCAAGCCGGTCAATCCCGCGGCGCACCGGGTTGCATGTTCGTTGCGCAAGAGGTGTCACAATGCGCGTCCGACGAAGATGCGTTGCAAGTGTGCAGCCGTCAAGCGGCGTCGGTGGCTCGAGGATCGAAAAGTGAATGTGGATTCAGGAATAGTGGCAGGCAAGGTGGCGCTCGTGACCGGCGGCGGTCGCGGCATCGGACGCGCGATCGCGCTGACCCTGGCGCGCGAGGGCGCCGGCGTCGCGATCCTCGAGAGGGAGGCGGACGCCGGGGAGGAGACCGCGGCACTCGTCCGCGCGCAGGGGCGCGATTCGCTGGCAGTCGGCGCGGATGTTGCCGTCGAAGCGGAGGTCGAGGCGGCGATCGCGGCGGTGGTGAAGCACTTCGGACGAATCGACATCGCCTGCAACAATGCGGCCGCGAGCCGCGGCCAGGGGTTCATCCACGAGTTCAGCCACGAAGATTTTGCGCAGACCGTGGCTGGGTGCCTCACGAACACCTGGCTGTGCATGAAGTACGAACTGCAGGCGATGCTCACCGCGAGCCGGGGTGGGGCGATCGTGAACATCTCGTCGCGCGCGGCGCAGTATGGTCACCCCTGCAACACGCCATATGCGGCGGCCAAGGGCGGCGTGAATGTCCTGACGCAGAGCACGGCCGCCGAGTATGCGAAGGACGGAATCCGCATCAATGCCGTGGCGCCCGGAGTGATTCGTACGCCCGGTGTCGCGCAGTACCTCGAGGCCTATCCACAGCGGGCCGAGGAGCTGAATGCCGCCGCGGCGCTCGGCCGGCTCGGCGAGCCCGGGGAGATCGCCGAGGCGGTGGTGTTCCTCGCCTCGGGCCGCGCATCGTTCATCACCGGCCAGATTCTCTACGTGGATGGCGGCGCGTCGGTGAATCGACCCTGAGCCGGGTGCGGACGCCTCTTCAGGCGGGTACGGGTGACTCCGGCAACGGTGGTGACCAGGGAACGCCGTTGATATGGCTGCCGCCATCGACGAACAGGGTATTGCCGGTGAGGTAGCGGCAATCCTCGCTCGCGAGAAAGAGCGCCACGCTGCCAATGTCCATTTCGGGATCGCCCATGCGGCCCATGGGATTGAGTTTCAGCATGGCGGCGGCGTTCTCCGGATTCGCCTCGGCGAACTTCCGGTAGGCCTCGGTCGCCGCGCCCGGGCAGATGACATTGCAGCAGATCTGGTACGGCGCCCACTCGCGCGCCGCGGTGCGCGTCAGGGTGCGCAGCGCCTCTTTCGCCATGTTGTAGTCCACAGTGAAGGGGTGGGCGTTGACGCCGTTCAGCGAGCACAGGTTCACGATGCGCCCCCAGCGCTGGGCGCGCATCGAAGGAAACACTGCCTGCATGGCCCAGAGCGCCGACAGGGCGCCGATGCGCCAGGCGTGATCCAGATCCGCCTGCGTCTGTTGCTCGACGCGTGCCGCGAACGGACCGCCCCGGCGTCGTGCCCAGGCGTTGTTCACGAGGATATCGACCTTGCCGAAGCGCTGGAGCGCCGTCTGGATCATCGCCTCGACCTCGGGGCGCCGGGTCACGTCGGCGTGCACGAACTCCGCCGTCGCGCCAAATTCACGACGCACTTCTTCGGCGGCCTGCGCGCCGGTGGTCGCGTCGTACTCGGCGAGAACGAGGGTGGCGCCCTCGGCGGCATAGCGGCGCGCGATACCCTTGCCGATGCCGGCACCTGCGCCCGTGATGACCGCGACGCGATTCCCAAGTCGTTTCATGTGGCCCTTTCTCCGTCCGGGCCAGTATAGTGACACCGGGTTCAGCCGGCGGAGCAAGAGAAATGCCAGCGGAGAAATTCACCAATCGTGCCCAGCAGGCAGGCGCGGAGTCCCTCGCGGCCGTGCGGGCGAAGAACAAGGCAGCCTGGCTCGATCTCTTCGCGGACGATGCGGTGATCCAGGATCCGGTAGGTGTCTCGCCTCTCGATCCGTCGGGGCTCGGGCACCGCGGCAAGGAAGCGATCGGGCGCTTCTGGGATGTTGCGATCGCCCCGGGACAACTCGATACCCGGATCCGCGAGTCCTACCCGACGGGCGATGAGTGTGCGAACGTCGCGACGTTCGTGAATCGCATGCCGAATGGCCTCGAGATCGCAACCGACCTCGTCGTCGTGTACCGGGTCGATGCGCGCGGCAAGATCGTCTCGCTCAAGGCGTATTGGGAATACGCGAAGATCGCGGCCCAGCTCGGGCAATTGCTCGGGGGCATGCAGAGCGCATAAGCGTCACAGTTTCGGTTCGGGCGCCGAGTGCAGCACATATTCGCTCGTGGCGACGACATCGGTTCCGTCGGCGTCGAGGAAGCGCCCGCAGCTTTCCATCATCAGCGCGAGATTGGCCTGGAATTTCGCCTCATTCCCGACCGCGTCATAGAAGACGCGCAGGTCGCGTAGCGCCTCGATCGGGAATCCTTCCTCGACGATGCCGCGCCACGCGGGGGCGTCGGCGGTGAGCGGCAGGATGACGACATTCTGCACATAGCGGAAGTTGGCCTGCGTCTCGATGCCGACCTTCGTGTGTCGCTCGAACCAGATTCTCCGCCATTCGTCGAACCCGAGGCGCGCCGGCACCTTCAGGAAGCTCACCTGGCTGAAGCCCCAGGTGCGCTCACCCGCCGGTGCGGGATGATCGACGTTTTGCAGGATCGTCGACTCGGCGACGACGTAGCCCGCGATGCGCGCGAAGGTTTTCGCGAGCAGTTGCTCGGCGGGTGCGCGCCGATACGCGCTCGTGAGCCAGAAGCTCACGATGCCGTCCGGCTTCGCGCCCGCGCCGGTGCTGAGCCGCATGTGCTCGACGGCGCCCGTGAGGTCGAGGTCGGCCACATTGACCTGCAAGCGATCGACCCCGAATGCGAGGAGCTGCGGCTGCACGTCCTTGATGAGGCGCCGGCGCAGGGCATCGGCCGACTCGTTGCCGCGCCAGAAGGCGTAGATCAGTTTTTCCATGGTCGTCGGACCTTAACACGCAGGAGTCTCGACAAAAGCGCGATCGCGCGAAAGGCCTAATCAGAATTGACCAGTCGGTAATCACGTAAGGCGCTGCTCGCCCTGCTGGCTAAGATCGACCGGTCGCTGTGGCATCGACAGCCGGCCCACGGGGGTGAACGTGAAGGCTCTGGTCGCACTCGAACTGAATCGCCTGTCGGTCGAAGAGGTCGATCTCGCATCACCGCGCGCCGGCGAAGTGCGTGTGCGCATGAAGGCCGCCGGGGTGTGTCACTCGGATCTCTCGGTGGCCAACGGCACGGTGCCGATGCCGCTGCCGATGGTGCTCGGGCACGAGGGCGCCGGCGTTGTCACGGAAGTCGGCCCGGGTGTGACAAATGTCAAAGTCGGCGACCATGTCGTGCTTTCCTTCGTGCCAAACTGCGGCGAGTGCTGGTTCTGTGCACACAAGGAGCCCCATCTGTGCGTGCACTGCGATGCGGCTGGGCGGATGTGGGATGGCACGAGCCGGCTGCAGCTGCGCGGCCAGGAGCTCGGGGCCATGTCGCAGCTCGGGTGCCTCGCGCAGTTCGCGGTGGTGCCCGCCGCGAATGTCATCGCGATCGACCGGTCGATTCCGTTCGCGAGTGCCGCGCTGGTCGGTTGCGCGGTGATGACCGGCGTGGGCGCGGTGGCGAACACGGCGGGAGTCGAACCGGCCTCGACCGTCGCGATCTTCGGCTGCGGCGGCGTCGGCCTCGCGGCCATCCAGGGTGCGCGACTCGTGGGCGCGAAGCAGATCATCGCCATCGATCTGGCCGACAACAAGCTCGAATACGCGCGCCGCTTCGGTGCAACCGATTGCGTGAACGCGAGCGAGGATCCGGTCGCGGCAGTGAAGGCGCTTACGGGTGGCCTCGGCGTGGACCACAGCTTCGAGATGACCGGGCGGCCCGCCGTGATGGAGCAGGCCTACGCGGCGGCACGGCGCGGGGGCAGCGTGTGCATCGTGGGCGTCGGCCGGTACACCGAAGCCATGCAATTGAATGCGCTGCTGCTCGCCGGCGAAGCAAAACGGATCCTCGGTTGCTTTTACGGCAATTCGAATTTCCGCGTGGACATGCCGAACCTGCTGGCGCTCTACCAGGCGAAGCGTCTCGATCTCGAGGGACTCATCACGCGAACCTATGGCATCGAGGAAGCGCCGCGGGCGTTCGCCGACCTCGAAGCGGGGCGCAATGCGCGCGGCCTCATCCTGTTTGACTGAGCACACCATGACTGCGAGCAAAGCGCTATTTGATCTCTCGCAAAAAGTCTGTCTCGTGACCGGCGCGAACCGGGGGCTGGGCCGCGCCATCGCGATCGGACTGGCCGAAGCGGGCGCCGATGTCATCATCGCGTGTCGGGACAAGGCGGCGGGTGCGGCGGTGGCAGGCGAGATCGCATCGCAGGGTCGACGCGCGCAGGTCGTGCCCTGCGACATGGAGCGCTGGTCCGACATCGACACTCTCGTGAAGGCGGCGTGCGATTCGTTCGGCCGGCTCGACGTGCTGGTGAACAACGCCGGCATCGCGCACGATCCGTTGCCGCTCACCGACGTGGATGAGGGAATGTTCGATCGCTTCTTCCACGTCAACACGCGCGGTCCGATGCGCCTCGCGAGTCTCGTGGCGCAGCGCATGGCGCAAAGTGGTGGCGGTTCGATCGTCAACATCCTCACCTTCGGCGCCATCAAGCCGGGTGGCTATCTCTCCATGTACTGCTCGAGCAAGGCGGCGATGCGCTCGCTCAATCGCAGCATGGCGGAGGAATGGGCGCCTCTCGGCATTCGCGTCAATGCGATCGCCCCGGGCCCGTTCATGACTGACATGCTGAAGGATCTGGCCGGCAGCACCGAAGGCTTCATGGACTTCACCGTCCAGACGACGTTGCTGAAGCGCGTCGCGGAACCGCACGAAATCGTCGGGCCCGTGGTGTTCCTCGCGAGTGCCGCCTCGAGCTACGTGACCGGACAAATCCTGCCGGTGTGTGGCGGCGGCATTTCGATGTGAGCGGAGCCGGGGTGGTGGCGAGTCGCGAGGAAACACAGCGCAAGCTCGATGTGCTTTCCGCCGCGGTACTGAAACACACGCCGGAACAGGCGTATACGGTCGCCGACCGCTTCGAGGCGCTCGCCGCCGCGCACCCGGATCGGCCCTTCCTGGTCTTCGAGGACTGCGAGATCAGTTACGGTGCCGCGAACCGGGCGATGAATCGCTACGCGCATTTCGCGCGAGCGCGGAATCTCGCGCCCGGCGATACCGTCTCCGTGATGCTCGAGAACCGGCCGGAGATCCTTTATCTCTGGTTCGCGCTGACGAAGATCGGCTGCGTTGCCGCGTTGATCAACACGCACATCGGTGGAGATGCGTTGCTGCATGCCATCGGTGCGAGCACGCAGAGCAAGGCCTTGTTCGTGGGCGAGGAGTGCCTCGCGCAACTGGAGAGTGCCGGGGGCGCCAGCGGCATGGCTTCGCGCCTGCCGGTGCTGGTAGTCGACGCCGCGGGTGACATCGAGGGAATGCGGACGCAGCCCGCGAACGAGGCGAATCCGCCGCGGGCGCTGCGCGAAGGCATCATCGGCGAGAGCACGTTCTGTCTCGTGTTCACCTCGGGCACGACGGGCCTGCCGAAGGCCGCGGTGATCACCCACATGCGCTGGCTCGCCGTGGGCGACGGGTGGACCGCGCTCTTTCGGCACGGGCCCGACGATGTCTTCTACTGCGTGCTGCCGCTCTACCATGTGGCCGCGGGCATGTCGCTGCTGTCGCAGGTGCTCGCCTGCGGCGGACGCATGCTGCTGCGGCGACGCTTCAGCGCGAGCCGCTTCTGGGACGATGTGCGTCGCTACGGCGTGACCGTCACCCAGTACAGCGGCGAGATGTGCCGCTATCTCGTCAATCAGCCGCCGCGATCGAATGATCGCGAGCATGGCCTGAGACTGATGTCCGGCGCGGGACTCAACGCGGATATCTGGCGGCGATTCCAGCAGCGTTTCGCCGTCCCGCATCTCGTCGAGGGTTACGGCGGCACGGAGATCAACTGCGGGCTGATGAACCTCGAAGGCAGGATCGGCAGCTGCGGCCGCCTGCCGTTCAGGGAACGCAGCAATGCGCGTCTCGTGCGCGTCGATCCGGAAACCGGCGATTACGTACGCAACCCGGATGGCACGCTGATCGAGTGTGAGCCGGGCGAAACGGGAGAACTGATCGCGATGATCGTGCGCCTCCCGGGCATCGGTGCGGGTCGCTTCGACGGCTACACCGACTCCGAAGCGACGGAGCGCAAGATCCTGCGCAACGTGTTCCGGCCCGGGGATGCGTGGTTTCGAAGCGGCGACCTGTTTCGCCGCGACGAAGACGACTATTACTACTTCGTCGATCGCACCGGCGATACCTTCCGGTGGAAGAGCGAGAACGTCTCGACCACCGAAGTGGCCGAGGCGCTCGGGGCCCACCCGGATATCGAGTCGATCACCGTCTATGGCGTGGAACTGCCGGGCGAGGAGGGACGCGCGGGCATGGCGGCGATTGCCCTGAAGCCGGGCCGCAGCTTCGACCCCGGATCGTTCTATGAGCTGGCGAGCACGAGCCTGCCGGCCTATGCTCGACCATTGTTCGTGCGCATCCTGGGTGAGGCGGACATCACCTCGACCTTCAAGCTGCGCAAGACCGATCTGCAGAAGATGGGCGCTTTGCCCGGACCCGATGGCAGCGCCGTCTACGCGCTCGATGCCGCTCACCGCACGTACGTGCCCAGGAGTTGAACGATGCTTGCGAAACGAGTCGATGTGGGTGCGGACGCGCTCGGGGATCCCGGGGCATCGATGTGGGAGCGCTTCCCGGCGCGCAAAGTGGCGCTCGTGCCGACGCCCGTGGGCATGCAGCCCTCGAAGTACATCATGGCGAAGTGGCGTGACGGGGAGTTCGGCCACACGAGCGCGGCCGGGCTGCAGGCGGCCCACAACGGCCAGGAGCTCGCCTTTCGCCTCGAGTGGGAGTGCCAGAAGTCGGTCACCACGATCAATGACAACGATCAGTTCGCCGACGCCGCGGCGTTGCTCTTTCCGCTGACGGAAGACGCGCCGCTCATCATGGGCATGGAGGGTGCGCCGGTGAACATCTGGTACTGGCGTGCGGACCAGCCAAAGATGGGACTCAACAATGTGGCCGACGGCATCGGCACTTCGCGCCTGACCAGCTCACCCTTGATCACGACGCAGGGCGCGCACGCCGACGGGCGCTGGTCGCTGGTCTTCCGGCGGGCGCTGGCCGCCGCGGCCGACGCGCCGACGACCGGCAATGTGGCGAAGTTCGAACCGGGCAAGGATTACCGCCTCGCGGTGGCGCTCTGGAGCGGCGCGAACTCCGAGCGCGCGGGCCTCAAGGCCTATTCCCCCGTGTGGGTCGAACTTTCGCTGGAGGGTTGAAGACATGAATCCATTGGACCAGGCGGCGCGGATCGGGCGCGAAATCGACGGTAAGGTCGTCAAGCCGAGGCGCCAGCTCGCGATGGTGTTCGACCTCAACAAATGCATTGGCTGCCATACCTGCTCGATCGCCTGCAAGACGCAGTGGACCCGCGAGGAGGGCATGGAGGAGATGTACTGGGCCGTGGTCAATACCGCGCCGGGCAAGGGGACGCCGAAGGACTACGAAACCATGGGCGGCGGATTCGAGGCGAATGGTCTCGCGCGCCCGAGCCGCATCCCGGGGCGCGAGGAGTATGGCGACGCCTGGCAGTTCAACCAGAAGGAAGTGCTGTTCGACGGCGGGGGCAAGGAGGCCTATCTGCAGCCCACGAATTTCAAGGGTGAGAAGCCGAAGTGGGGGCCGAACTGGGACGAGGACGAGGGTGGCGGCGAGTACCCGAACTCCCACTTCTTTTATCTGCCGCGCCTGTGCAATCACTGCACGCATCCGGCCTGCCTCGAAGCCTGCCCGCGGGGCGCCATCTACAAGCGTGAGCAGGACGGGATCGTGCTGATCGATGACCAGAAGTGCAAAGGCTATCGCTTCTGCATGGAGGCCTGCCCGTACAAGCGCATCTACTACAACCACGTGAAGCTCGTGTCGCAGAAGTGCATTTTCTGCTTCCCGCGCATCGACCAGGGCGTTGCACCAGCCTGCGCCCGGCAGTGTCCGGGACGCATGCGCTTCGTCGGCTATCTCGATGACGAGAACGGACCCATCCACAAGCTCGTGCACAAGTGGAAGGTGGCCCTGCCGCTGCACGAGGAATTCGGTACCGATCCGAATGTCTTCTATGTGCCGCCGCTCTCGCCGCCGAGCGTGACGGAAACGGGCAAGCCGGATCCATCGAAGCCGCGCATTCCGACCGAGTACCTCGAGCGGCTGTTCGGGCCGCGCGTCAGGGAGTCGCTCGCGATCATCGACGAAGAGAAGGCGAAGAAGGCCCGAGGCGAGGAGTCCGAGCTCATGGACATCCTGATTGTCTATCGCTGGCCCGAGGACATCTTCCCGGACTTCACGAAAGATCCGGCGACGCTCTGAGGAAGAGGAGACTCCGGTCATGGCAATCGAGCTCACACGACGGACATTCCTCACCGGCGCCGGTGGCGCGGTGGTGCTCTCGCTCGGCTATCTCGGCTGGCGCGCGGCGCAACCCGGCGATGCGTCGATCGGCGCGGCCACCCCGGGCGGGCACGGCAGCCCGATTCCACGCGTCGCCTACGAGAGCTATGAGGACATCTGGCGCGCCAAGTGGCGCTGGGACAGCGTCGCGAAGAGCACGCATTTCGTGAATTGCTGGTACCAGCGCGGCTGCAACTGGAACGTGTACGTGAAGGACGGCATCGTCTGGCGCGAAGAGCAGTCCGGAACCTACGAACCAATCAGTCCGAAGATTCCCGACTACAATCCGCGCGGCTGCCAGAAGGGCGCCTGTTACTCCGAGCGCATGTACGACGGGGCGCGCATGCGCTATCCGCTGAAGCGCGCCGGCGAGCGCGGCGCGGGCAAATGGCAGCGCGTGAGCTGGGATGAAGCGCTCACCGATATCGCCGACAAGCTGATCGATGCCATGATTTCCGCGGAGGGCCCCGGTTCGGTGATCTGGGACCAGGGCACCGCCCAGACGAACGGTGGCGCCGGCTTTGCGATGTTGCGCACGTCGCTCGTGCTCGACACGCCGGTGCTCGATGTCAACACGGAAATCGGAGATCACCGCCCCGGCTTCTGCGTGACCACGGGCAAGATGGTGCATTGCAGTTCGTCGGACGATCTCTTCCATTCCGACCTGATCCTGATCTGGGGCGGCAATCCCTTCTACACCCAGATCCCGCAGGCCCATTTCATCACGGAAGCGCGCTACAACGGGGCGCGCGTCATCACCATCGCGCCGGACTACTCGGCCTCGGCGGTCCACGCCGACCAGTGGGTGCCGGTGAAAGTGGCGACGGACGCCGCCCTCGGCCTTTCGATGGCGCACGTGATGATCGAGGAAGGCATCTACAACAAGCGCTATGTCCAGGAGCAGACCGATCTGCCGCTGCTGACGCGCGTCGACAACGGCCGGCTCCTGCGGGGCTCGGATGTGGAGCAGGGCGGTGCCGACGACCGGTTCCATGTCTTCGATCGCGCCACGGGCCGGCGCGTCGAAATCTCGCAGCGGACCCTGGACCTGGGCGATCTCGATCCGGCGCTCGAGGGCGAGTTCGAGATCGATACCTGGAACGGGAAGCTGAAAGTGCGACCCGTGTTTGCGCAATTGCGCGAGCACCTGCAGCAGTACGCGCCCGAAAAGGCCGTGGCGATCTGCGGGGTTGACCCGGAGGTCATCCGGCAGCTGGCCCGCGATCTCGCGAAGGCGCGCGCGGCGACCTGCATCGCCCAGTCGAATTTCTCCAAGTACTACCATGGCATCGAGATGGAGCGCGCGCAGATCCTGTGTTTTGCGCTCGCCGGGCAAATGGGCCGCAAGGGCGCCGGCTACATGGCGTTCCCCTATTTGTCGGTGGATGGAACAGATGCCCTCGCGAACCTCAAGGGGCAGGGCAATCCGAAGCTGCAGCTCGCGGCGCTCGGCCTGAAGATGGCGCCGCGCTTCATCGCCGACAAGCTGCGCGGGCACACGAAGGAAATGACCATCTACGACCTCGCGCGTGACGAGTTTCGCCACGGCGCTTTTCCGCCGAGCCTGCTGTGGCTCTACCACCAGGGGGGCTACAAGGAGCTCTACGGCAGTTCGGAAAAGTGGGACCCGGCGATGAAGCGCCCGCTGTCGTCCTTCATGGATGAAGCGATCGAGAAGGGTTGGCATTTCAAGCCTGCGACCCGGCCGCGCATCTTCATGGAGGCCGGCGGCAACGTGCTGCGACGCTTCCGCGGCTACGACGTGATGATCGAGAAGCTGCTGCCGACCCTCGATCTGATGGTGACGATCGACTGGCGCATGAGCAACACCGCGCTCTACAGCGACTATGTGTTGCCCGCGGCGGCCTGGTACGAGAAGGACGATATCACCTGGGCGACGCCGCTTTCGCCCTTCTCCCAGGTCGTGACGCGCGCGGCGAAGCCCATCGCGGAAGCGAAACCCGACTGGGAAATCCACTGCCTGCTGCTGAAGACGATACAACGGCGCGCCGCCGAGCGTGGCATCGGGACATTCAAGGATCGCCACGGCGAGGAGCGCCGCTTCGACGTCTACGATCAGTTCACCTTCGACGGTCGCTACCACGAGGACAACGTCGAAGAGTTGCTGGATCTCATCCTCGACGTGTCCACCAATGTCGGCGATGTCGACTGGAAGAAGCTGAAGGAGAAGGGCTTCCAGCGCTTCACGGCGCTCGGTGACAACGGGTTCATGAATATCGGCAATGCCACCGACGTCAGCGAGCACGATACGATCACGGCGGGCCTGTGGCACACCGAGAAGAAAATGCCCTGGCCCACGCTCACCCGCCGGCTGCAGTTCTGCATCGACCACCCCTTCTATGAGGAGCTCGGCGAGCGGCTGCCGGTGCACAAGGACCAGCCGAACATCGGCGGCAACTATCCGCTCTACATGACCGGTGGCCATACCCGCTGGTCGATCCATGCGAGCTGGCGCGATGACAAGTACATGCTGCGCCTCAATCGTGGCCAGCCGGTCATCTACATGAGCGTCGAGGATGCGCTCGCACGCGGCATCGAAGACGGCGATCGCGTGCGGGTATTCAACGACATCAACTCGAGCGAGATGCAGGTCAAAGTGGCGGCGGCGCACCGCCCGGGCCAGGCGACCTGCTATCACGCCTGGGAGCCGTTCATGTACCCCAACCGCAAGAGCTATTCGACACTCACGCCGAATCCGATCAATCCGGTCCAGCTCGCCGGCGGCTACTACCACCTGCAGCCGATGCCGGCGGTGTTCAGTCCGGGCTCGACCGATCGGGCGACGCGCGTAGAGATCGAGAAAATCGGATGAAGAATCCGGAGGTATGCCAATGAACACCGGTGCGGCCAAAGGCCAGGCGTCCGACTCCGTTCCCCAGGTGCAGTTGACCGAAGCCGCGCTGCTCGACAGTGCACGCCGCAATACGGGGCTCACGGACTTCGGCAATGAGGCCGACTGGCGCGAGGGATTCCAGCGCCTGCTCGCGAGCCTGAACGAGGAGGCGCGACTGAATGCCGTCGGGCGGCTGATCGCCTTCAACGACCTGCTGCGCCATCTCGAGAACCGGCTGCGCGTCACGGACGACATCAAACGTCATCCCGAAATCCTCGACGTCGAGATCGTCAAGCCGCTTTTCATGGTGGGCCTGCCGCGCACCGGCTCGACCATCATGCACGACCTGCTGGCAAAGGATCCGGCCAACCGCGTGCCGATGACCTGGGAATGCCATCTCATGTCGCCGCCGCCCGAGCGCGCGACCTATGAGACCGATCCCCGCATCGCGATCTGCGAGGCGCACTTCGAGCGCACCTCGCGGGCGCTGATTCCGGAGTTCCAGGCGCTGCATGAAATGGGCGCGCACCTGGCGCAGGAATGCCTGATGCTCAACGCCTTCGATTTCAAGAGCATCATCTTCGCCAACCAGTTCCGCATACCGGCCTACCAGCGCTGGGTGGAGCAAAGCGATCCGATTTCCGTTTACCGCACGCACAAGCGCCAGCTGCAGTACATGCAGTGGCTCAATCCGCGCGAGCGCTGGGTACTGAAGAGCACGGGCTATCACTGGGCGCTCGATGCGATCTGCAAGGTCTATCCGGACGCGCGCATCGTCATGACGCATCGCGATCCGCTGAAGCTCATCGCCTCGCACTGCTCGCTGGTCGCGATGGCCTGCACGATGGGCAGCGACGAGGTCGACCGGCACGAGATCGGGCAGATCTGGAGCAAGTCGTGGGAAGAGGCGATGCGTCGCGGCGTCGCGTTTCGCCAGAGTGACCTGCCCGCCGCGCGGAACGCATTCGACATGCACTTCACGGAAATGCTGCGCGACCAGGTCGGCATGGCGCAGCGCATCTATGCCCACTTCGGCATGCCGATGAGCGAGGAAGTGCTCACGCGCATGCGCGCGTTCATCGCCGGGAATCCGCGCGACCGCCACGGCACGCATCGCTACACGCTCGAGCAGTTCGGGCTCGATCGTGCCCGGGAGCGGCAGCGCTACCGCTTCTACCAGGAGTTCTTCAAGGTGGCCGAGGAATGAGCAGCGACACACTGCCGGCCGTCAAGGCCTGGGAAGAATTCTGCGAACAGCTGAAGGCGGCGGGCGCCGTGCTCGCGCGCCCGACGACGCCGCGCGACGATCTCTCGCAGGCGGAAGGCCTGCGCAAGCTCGTGCGACTCATCCGCATGGGCTTCGAGGCGACGCTCGAGTACGCCGACACGGGCCATCCCGAGGTGTATCCGCTCGTCACTCCGACGACTCTCGGCGAGGGTGAGACATCGGACGCGCGCTACCACCAGGCGCTGCTCGACGGGCGCAAGACCTATGTGTTGAGCGGCACGCGCGGTGAGGCGCCATTCATCGAGTTCACGGTTTACGCCGGCAAGATCGGGCTCGATGCGCACAGCGCGCAAGTGGGCGCCCTCACCGAGCGGGAGTTGCAGGTCGACGGCGCAGGCCGCTACGAAATCGTGCTTTCGCCCGAACGACAGGCGGGAAACTGGATCCGCACCACGCCCGAGGCGAACTGCATTTTCATCCGCCAGTATTCCCATGACTGGAGCCGCACGACTTCGGCGACCTTCCACATGCGCGAACGCGGTGTCGAAGGCGAACGACCGAATGTCACGCTCGCGCAGGTCGTGGCCGCGCTGCCGCGCACCGCCGGCTATGTCGCGCGTTCCGCCGCGATCTGGGCGGCCATCGTCGATCAGGCTCGGCTGGCGCCGCCGAATCGGGTGATTCCGTTCGTGGAAAAGGAACCGTCGCCGGAAATGCCGACCGGTCATCGTTTCGCCTCGGGGCACTTTCGGCTGGCAGCAGGCGAAGCGCTCGAGATTCGCTTTGCGCCCGCCGATGTGCCGTACTGGGGGGTGGATGTCACGAACTACTGGTTCGAGCCGCTTTCCTGGCCGTCGGGCCGCTCGCATGTCAACAACCACACCGCTGTGCGCGAGGCCGATGGGTCCGTGAGGATCATCCTCTCGGATCGCAACCCCGGAGCGCCGAACTGGATCGATACGTGCGGGCACGCCGAGGGGATGATGATGTTGCGCTGGTCGCGCACGAGCCTTCCAGTGCCGGCCATCGAAACGCGTGTCGTACGGGTGGCGGGATGACCGGTGAGCTGCAGCTGCCCTTTGCGCGGGTTGCCGCGGCGCGCAGTGCCCTCTACGCGCTCTTCTCCGAGGCATTCGGTTATCCGCGCGGCGAGCTGCTCGAGGCGATCCGCGCGGGCGTGCTCGCCGCGCGCTTCGAGGAATGGCTCGGCAAGCTCGAACCCCCGCTGCCTGGCCCCATCGACCTGCACGCTCTCGCGGAAGTCGGGGGCGACGGCGAGGGTACCCTCGCCACCGAGTACACGCGGCTTTTCGATGCGGGCACCTCGGCATCCCCGTGTTCGCTCTATGGCGGCCTGCACGTCGGACCGCAGATGACGACGATGGAAGAAGTGCTGCGTTTCTACCAGCACTTCGGGCTCACGCCGACGGGCAAGGGCGGCGACACACCGGATCATCTGTCGGCGGAGCTCGAGTTCCTGCACGTGCTCGCGTACGGCGAGGCGGAATTGATCGACCAGGGCGAAGATCCTTCGTCCTACCAGCTCGGGCGGCGCGACTTCATCGCGCGCCACCCGGGCCGCTGGATTCCGATGATGCGCGGCAAGCTAGAGGCCCGCAGGCCCATGGCGTTCTACGCCGGGCTCGTCGATCTGCTCGAGCGCTGTCTCGCGGCCGATCTCGAGCAGCTCGAGACGGTTCACGGCCCCGCCTCGCGCAGCCCGCGCAAGGGCGTTCCCTCGTGATCGATGCACGCGGCAACGAAGTCGATTCCGCCGACCGATTGCGCCGAACGCTCGAGCGGCAGAAAGCCGCGCAGCGTGCGCAGGGGGCGCCCGACCTGCGCACGCGCATCGATCGCCTCGAGCGACTCGCCTCGCTGCTGAAGGAGAATGAGCGCGCGCTCTGCGAGTCGCTGCGCGCGGATTTCGGGGAGCGTTCGATCCAGAACGCCGCGATGACGGAGATCGCCTACCCGGTCTCCGCGATCCGCTACGCGCAGAAGCACCTCTCCGTGTGGATGCGGGACGAGCGACGCAAGGTCGCCTTCCTGCCGTCGCTGTTCGGCGCGCGAGCCCGCATACGCTACCAGCCGCTCGGCGTCGTCGGCGTGATCGCGCCGTGGAATTTCCCGGTAAACCTTGCCGTGACGCCGCTCACCGATATCCTGGCGGCCGGCAACCGGGCCATGATCAAGCCTTCGGAGTTCACGCCGCACAATTCCGCACTGCTCGCCGAACTCGTCGCGCGCTACTTCAGCGAGGAGGAAGTGGCGGTGTTCCCCGGAGGACTCGATATTGGCGCAGCTTTCGCGGCGCTACCCTTCGATCATCTGATGTTCACGGGAGCCGGCACGATCGCGCGCCACGTCATGCGTGCGGCGGCCGAGCATCTGGTCCCGGTGACCCTGGAACTCGGCGGCAAGTCACCGGTGATCGTGAGTCGCGAGCTGCCGATGGGGCTCGACAGGGCGGCGGCCTGCATCGTCGATTTCAAGCTGAGCAATGCCGGGCAGATCTGCATCGCCCCCGACTATCTCTTCGTCCCCGAGGAGCGGTTGCGCGACACCGTGGAGGCACTGCGCGCCGCCGTGGGACGCATGTATCCGCGCCTCCTCGACAATCCGGACTACACATCGATCATCAACGGGCGCCACCTGGCGCGGTTGCAGGGCTACCGGGACGCCGCCGCCGCCGCGGGCACCGAGGTCATCGAGCTGAATCCGGCGAACGAATCGTTTCGCGGATCGCCCGCGCGCAAGCTGCCGCCCACGCTGGTCATCAATCCGGCCGATGACCAGCCGATCATGCGCGAGGAAATATTCGGGCCGCTGCTGCCGATTCGAACCTACCGCGACATCGACGAGGTGATCGACTACATCAATGGCCGGGATCATCCGCTCGCGCTGTACTACTTCGGCCGACGTGGAGGACCGGAACTCGAGCGCGTGATCGCGCGAACGCAGTCCGGCGGCGTGACCGTCAACGACATCGCCGCGCACTCGGGGTGCGAGGATCTGCCCTTCGGTGGCGTCGGCCCGAGCGGCATGGGCGCCTACCATGGGTACGAAGGATTCAAGCGCTTCTCGCACGCGCGCGCCGTCTACGTGCAATCGAGAATCAACCTCACCGATCTCTTCGGCATGCGGCCGCCCTTCGGCAAACGCTACCGTTCGGTGATCGATCGAATGATGAAGTGAGTGCGAGGCTGGCGCCTCGGCGGCGGTCGTGTCAGGGCGTCACGGGCAGGGTGACGGGCTTGTCCTTGTCCTTCACCATGAACACCAGGAATTTCACGGGTTGGGTCCGGCTCGCATTGGCGGACAGACGATGTACGTCGCCCGGCGCCTCGTGAAAGGTCTGCCCGGCCGTGAGCGTGACGGCCGGCTGGCCGTCCACCTGCATGGTCAGGCTGCCTTCGAGCACATACACGAATACTTCGGCGTCGTGCCGGTGCGCCGGGGAGGCGCCGCCGGGGGGATACTCCACCGTGAGCATCACGGCTTCCTTGCCGGGTGCGTTGGCGAGGTCCCGGGTCATCAGGGACACGACCGTTGCCGGCGGCGGAGTGTGCGCCTCGTCGGCGTGCACGATGGCGACCAGTGGGCAAGTCAGCAGTGATGCCAATGCGGCGGCTGCCGCGCTGTACGATCGAGCGGTGCGATGCATGGTCGACTCCCCAATTCGGACGATGGGCGGGCGTTGAATACTCGATAGACTCTGCCCCCGCGGTTGTCAAGTTGTCGCTCTCGAAGGAGACCCTTCGCCCATGAATCGAGTCGCTTCGGCTACCACCACCTCTTCCACCCAGCATGCACGTGCGGATGTGCTCACGCACCTCCAGCGCCTCGAGGCGGAGAGCATCCAGATCTTTCGCGAAGTGGTGGCCGAGTGCGACAAGCCGGTGATGCTGTACTCGATCGGCAAGGACTCCTCGGTGCTGCTGCACCTGGCGCGCAAGGCGTTTTACCCCGCGCCGCCGCCGTTTCCGCTGTTGCACGTGGACACGACGTGGAAGTTCAAGGCGATGTACGCGTTTCGCGACCGCATGGCGCGCGAGAGCGGCATGGAGCTGCTGGTGCATGTCAATCCGGAGGGCCTGGCGCAGGGGATCGGCCCGATCACGCACGGCTCGCAGGTGCACACGGACGTGATGAAGACGCAGGGGCTGAAGCAGGCGCTGGATAAATACGGCTTCGATGCCGCCTTTGGCGGGGCGCGGCGGGACGAGGAGAAGTCGCGGGCGAAGGAGCGGGTGTTCTCGTTCCGCTCGGCCGCGCACCGCTGGGATCCGAAGAACCAGCGCCCCGAGCTCTGGAACCTGTACAACACGCGCAAGGGGAAAGGGGAGAGCATCCGGGTGTTCCCGATCTCGAACTGGACCGAGCTCGATGTGTGGCAGTACATCTACCTCGAGGGCATCCCGATCGTGCCGCTGTATCTTGCCGCCCCGCGCCCGGTGGTGGAGCGCGACGGGATGCTGATCATGGTGGACGATGAGCGGCTGCCGTTGAAGGCGGGGGAGAAGCCCGAGATGAAGACCGTGCGCTTTCGCACGCTCGGCTGCTACCCGCTGACCGGGGCGATCGAGAGCGAGGCGGACACGCTGCCGAAGATCATCCAGGAGATGCTGCTCACGACGACCTCGGAGCGCCAGGGGCGCCTCATCGACCACGATGCCGCCGGCTCGATGGAGAAGAAGAAGCAGGAGGGCTACTTCTGATGTCACACAAATCCGAACTGATCGCGCGCGACATCGAGGGGTACCTTACGGCGCACGAGCACAAGAGCCTGCTGCGCTTCATCACCTGCGGGTCGGTGGACGACGGCAAGTCGACGCTGATCGGGCGGCTGCTGTACGAGTCGAAGATGGTGTTCGAGGACCAGTTCGCCGCGCTCGAGGCGGACTCGAAGAAGGTGGGCACGCGGGGCGGGGAGATCGACTTTGCGCTGCTGGTCGACGGGCTCGCCGCCGAGCGCGAGCAGGGCATCACGATCGATGTGGCCTACCGGTTCTTCTCGACCGAGCGGCGCAAGTTCATCGTGGCCGACACCCCGGGGCACGAGCAGTACACGCGCAACATGGTGACGGGGGCCTCGACGGCGGATCTCGCCGTGATCCTGATCGATGCGCGCAAGGGCGTGCTCACCCAGACCCGCCGGCACAGCTTCCTGGTGTCGCTCTTGGGGATCCGCCGCATCGTGCTCGCGATCAACAAGATGGACCTCGTGGGCTATGCCGAGGACGTGTTCAGGACGATCCTGCAGGAGTACCACGACTTCGCCGCCCAGGTGGGCCTCACCGACATCACCGCGATCCCGCTGTCGGCCGTCTACGGCGACAACATCCTCGAGCCGGGCCCGAACATGCCCTGGTACCACGGTCCCACCCTCATGCAGCACCTGGAGACCGTGGAGGTGGGGGAGGAGGACTCGGGCAAGCCGTTTCGGCTGCCCGTGCAGTGGGTGAACCGCCCGAACCACGAGTTCCGGGGCTTTGCCGGACTGATCGCGAGCGGCACCGTGCGCCCGGGCGATCGGATCCGCGTCGCCCCCTCGGGGCGTGAGAGCCGCGTGGCACGCATCGTGACGGCCGGCGGCGACCTCGAGCGCGCGGTCGCCGGCCAGTCGGTCACGCTCACGCTCGACAGCGAGATCGACGTGAGCCGCGGCGATGTGATCGGCGCGGCCGACGCCCCGCCCCAGGTGGCGGACCAGTTCGAGGCGACGATCGTGTGGATGCACGATGCCCCGCTGCTGCAGGGCCGCGACTATCTCGTCAAGATCGGCACGCGCACGGCCTCGGCCACGATCGCGCCGCTGAAGTACAAGATCAACGTCAACACGCTCGAGCACCTGGCGGCCGAGACACTCGAGCTGAACGACATCGGGGTGTGCGAGCTCAAGCTCGACCGGCCGATCCCGTTCGCCCCCTACGGGGAGGATCACACGCTCGGGGGCTTCATCCTGATCGACCGCCTCACCAACGCCACGCTCGGGGCGGGGCTGCTGCACTTTGCGCTGTGGCGCTCGCAGAACGTGCACTGGCAGGCGCTCGATGTGAACCAGGCGACGCGCGCGCGCCAGAAGGGGCAGCGGGCCTGCGTGCTGTGGCTCACGGGCCTGTCGGGTGCGGGCAAGTCGACGATCGCGAATCTCGTCGAGAAGCGGCTCCTCTCGATGGGCCGGCACACTTATCTCCTCGATGGCGACAACGTGCGCCACGGGCTCAACAAGGACCTCGGCTTCACGGCCCAGGACCGCGTCGAGAACATCCGCCGCGTGGCCGAGGTCTCGAAGCTGATGGTCGATGCCGGGCTCATCGTGCTCGTCTCGTTCATCTCCCCGTTCCGCGCCGAGCGGCGCATGGCGCGCGAGCTCCTCGCCCCCGGCGAGTTCCTCGAGGTGTTCGTCGACACCCCGCTCGCCGAGGCCGAGCGGCGCGACGTGAAGGGGCTGTACCAGAAGGCCCGCCGCGGGGAGCTCAAGCACTTCACCGGCGTCGACTCCCCCTACGAAGCCCCCGAGCACCCCGAGATCCACCTCGAGACCACCTCCACCTCCCCCGAGCAGGCCGCCGATCGCATCGTCGCCTTCCTCACCGAGGCGGGTATGCTGAGTCCCACATGAACGCAGCACTCCTCGATTCCGTCGTCGATATCGCACGGCGCGCCGGTGCCGAGATCCTCGACGTCTACGCCTCGCAGGATGTCGGAGCGCGTACCAAGGCCGACGATTCCCCGCTCACGCTCGCGGACCTGCGCGCGCATCGCGTGATCGTCGAGTCGCTGCATGAGCTGACACCCGAGATCCCGGTGCTCTCCGAGGAATCGGCCGACGAGGTGCCGTGGGAGGAGCGTCGCCGCTGGCAGCGCTATTGGCTGGTCGATCCGCTCGATGGCACCAAGGAGTTCCTGTCGCGCAACGGCGAGTTCACGGTCAACATCGCACTCATCGAAGATCACACGCCCGTGCTCGGCGTGGTGCACGTACCCGTGCGAGCCACGACGTACTCGGGGCGGTCGGGAGCAGGCGCCTGGCGCAGGCGAGACGAGGGTGCCGCCGAGCCACTTCGCGTGCAGTCGCATGCGGCCTCGCCGGTGCGGGTCGTCGGCAGCAAGTCGCACCGCGGGGATACGCTCGACGCATTTCTCGCGCGACTCGGCCCGCACGAGCTCGTGCCGGTGGGCAGCTCGCTGAAGTTCTGCATGGTCGCGGAAGGCGCCGCGGATATCTATCCGCGTCTCGGGCCGACTTCGGAGTGGGATACCGCAGCCGCGCAAGCGGTCGTGTGTGCGGCCGGAGGCCTCGTGCTGAGGCTCGACGGCCAGCCGCTCGATTACAACGCCAAGGCGGATATCCTGAATCCGCACTTCGTTGTTTATGCCGATCGCAGCCGCGACTGGCTGGCGTTGCTCGCGGCGTCATGATTGCGAAGTGGCTGACATGTCAGGCACCTCCCCGAGTCCGCTCGACAGCTTCTCGCTGACTGCCGCCTTGGGGCGGCCGGGCGGCGAACTCGCGCGCCGCCACGAAGTCTTGTGGCACTCGCTCTGGCAACAGCCACACGTGTCCGCGCAGATACTCGAGCTCTGCCGGTTGCGGCTTGCGCAGCTTCACGGCGCGACGCGGGAACTGGCCGTCGAGCCGCCTGCCGGGCTGTGCGCGGGTCTCGATGCCGGGAAGCGCGCGATCCTGCTCAGCGGCAACTGGACACGCGATGCACGGCTGTCGGCCGCCGAGCGCGCGGCGCTCGAGTTTGCCGAAGTGTACGGCCAGGATCCCGGCGCAATCACGGACGAGCTGGCGGCAGCGGTGAAGGCGCACTTTTCGGATGCGGGGCTCGTCGCGCTGATCGAGGCACTGGGCGTGATCGACGGGCGTATTCGGCTCGGGATGATGATCGGAGAATTGCTGCCGCCGGGAGGCAGTCATGGCTGAGGGCTTGCGTGCGGGAACGCCTGAACACAAGAGCGGCCATGTGATCCGCGACAGCAGTCTCGGCCTCGTGCCCGAGACCTTGCAGCCGGTCATCGACCTGCAGGCTGCGATGTGGCATCAGGCGAGTATCGGCCCCGCGGTCATGGAGATGCTGCGCCTTCGCAGTGCCCGCACCGTCAACTGCGTCTTCTGCAAGAGCGTGCGCTACGACATCGCGCTCGCCGACGGGCTGACCGAAGACAAGGTGGAGCAGATCGACGACGATTTCGCCGCGAGCGCCCTGTCCGCGCGCGAGAAGCTCGTGCTCGCGTTCGCGGATCTCTACCTGCGCACGCCGGGAGAGGTCGACGCGGCGCTCGGCGTGCGGCTGCGACGCGAGTTCACGCCGGAGCAACTCGCACACATGGCGATCGGGCTCACGACGTTCCACGCGCTTTCGCGCTGCGCCGTGAGCCTCGGCGGAATGCCGGAAAGCCTGCCGGTGACGCAGATGTCGGTCGCCGTGTGAGCGCGCTCAGCTGAGCGCGGCCACGCTGCGCAGGATGGCGCGCACGAGCTTCGCCTGGCGATCGATCCCGGTCTTGGCATAGATCGCGCGCAGATGGGTGCGCGCCGTGTGCAGGCTCATGCCGAGATCGACAGCGGCCTCCTGGATGGTGCGCCCATTGGCGAGCGAGAGGGCGAGCTGCGCCTCCTTCTCGGTGAAGCCGAACAGTTCGCGCACGCTCGCCGTGGGGGCGTCACGGGTGCCGGTGTCGGTGCTCAGGAAAACGGCGACCGAGCCTGTCATGGGTGAGTCCGACTCGCGCAGGCGGGGCCAGCCCGGCCGGATGATCATGCCGAGCTGGCTTTCGGCGGGCACTCGTTGCACGCGTATGGCCTCCACGATTCCGGATGAACCGGTCCGGCCCGCCTCGAGGGCGCGCGCGAAGGCGGCGCGGAAGCGCTGCGCAAGCCTGCGGTCGTCGAAGACAAGCGCGGCATTTTCGAGAGCGATGCCCCTGCGTTCACCCAGGACTTTCCGGGCGAGTTCGTTCGTGTGCACGACGCGCGCGTCCTCGTCGAGAATGATCGTGGCGAGCATCAGGTCGGTCATCGCATCCGCATAGATGCTGCGCTCGGTGCGTGTCAGATCGAGTACGGCATGCGTGCGGATGGCCGTGCGCAAGTGCGGGATCAGCAATTCGCAGAACCGCCGCGCAGCCGCCTCGAACTCACCGGTGCGCGCGGAGCGGCAGACGCGGAATTTGAGGTAGTACTGGCCCGGTTGGTGCAAGTCGATGCCGAGGATGTAGATCGCGTCGACAGGCTGCATGTATTCACGGAAAAACTCGCTCGTCTCGAGGCGTTCCCTGCCGACGAATTCGTGCAGCGTCACGACCTGGCCCTCCGGGAGATGCACGAACGGATCGAGCGCGTAGTAGTGCCCTGTGTACGCCGCCGTACCCTCGGTGCCTGCTCCCCATGTGTAAAGCAACCCGCTTTCACCGAGAGCAGGTGAGCGCAGCACCAGCGTCGCATAGTTCGCCCGCAGGCGTCGCCCGATGAGTTCGAGGAACTCGCGCCAGCGTCCCGGGTCGGCCGCGCCTTCGTGCAAGCGCAGCAGCAGCTGGCTGAAATCCCGAATCTCCGCGCGCGCAGACGTCCGCGTCATGCCGATATCATGCGCTCGACCTCGACGACCGTGTCCCGGTCCGCCGGTCCCGGTGTGCCGGCATTCGGCAGGGGCTGCAGGTGGAAATAGCCACCGGCGAGCTGCAGCGGATTGAGAGGGTTGGCTGTCACGGTCGCGTAAGACTTGCCGTCCTCATACTGGAAGGGTTCCCAGGCGTGATGGACGAGCACCTGCCCGGGGCGCAGTCCAGGTACCACTTTCGCCAGCGTCTTGAAGGAGCCGATGTCATTGTAGACGCGTACCCGGTCGCCGTCGACGATGCCGCGGCGCGCCGCGTCCCGGGTTCCGATCTGGATCTCGGGTTCGCCACGCTGCAGGCGCAGCAGGTACTTGTCATCGCGCCAGCTCGCGTGGATCGACCAGCGCGCGTGCGCGCAGGTCATGCGCAGCGGGTAGGCGCCCCCGATCGCGGGGCTGTCCTTGTGCGAGGGCAGTTGTTCGCCCTGCTCGAGGAAGAATGGATGGTCGATATAGAACTGGATGCGCCGCGTGAGCGTCGGCCAGGGCTGCTTCTTCTCAGTGTGCCAGGTGTTGGCGGTGATCGTTTCGTCGGCCTTGATGTCGGTGGCGTTGCCGAGGTTCAGGAACTGCGTGCCGAGACCGGTGTAGCGCGCATATCCCTTCTTCCTGATCTCCTCCCAGCTGATGCCGCCGAGGTTGTCCACCATGGACATCAGTTCCTGCATCATCTTCTCTTCGCCGAGTTCGTCGAAGCGACCGCCGAAGCTGAACTGGTCGAACACCTCGTCGAGGCGGCGCGTCTTGCCGGCGCGATCGGTGAAGTCGCGGATGCCGCGCTCGCGTGCACGCTGCTGCACGGTTTTCATCAGGAGCGCGTTGAACGCCCAGTCGGACTTCGATTCGGCGAGCGGCGGCACCGCGCGCGTCACCACGTGGGCATATGGCGCGAGCGGCGTCGCCCAGGTGATATCGTCCTTTTCGTACCAGCCGGCGGCCGGGAACACATAGTCGCTGTGCAACGCCGTATTGCTCATCCGCCAGTCGAGCGTCACCAGCAGGTCGAGGCCGGCGATGAAACTTTCCTGGAGCCGGTCGTAGGCCCGTGTGCGGCGCAGGATGTTGCCGCCCACCTCGAGGAAGATTCGCTGGCGCGTCGTCGAGGGCTGGATCTGCCAGCCTTCCCTGAAGGCATCCTCGAGGAAGGCGCAGAGTTCGCGCTTCATGCTCGGGTCCCAGCGGGCGGAACTGCCGTAGAGATCGCCGAGCCCCACCTGATGCCAGAAGAGATTGCCGGAGACGAGATTGCCGCTGCGATAGAAATCGCGCATCAGTTCGTACGCGATCATTTCGTCGGTGAGGCCCGCGAGTTTCGCCTGCAGGGCACGAGGCATCGCCTTCATCTCGAGCAGCATCGCGCCGAGCTTCGGAGTCAGCGAGCCCGGCGCGGCCGAGACGGCATCGATGCCGCTCGCGGCCATGGCGGGAAAGCCCGTGATGCCGCTGCCCTTGCGCCCGATCTGTCCGCACAGAGTCAGCACGAGGATCTGGCAGCGCTCCATTTCGAGGCCGTGGTAGTACTTGGAGAAGTTGGACTGCGTGAGGCAGGTTGCGGCCCGCGCGGCCGCGATCCGGCGGGCGAGATCCCGTACGACGTCCGGATCGACACCGGTGATCGCCGCCGCCTTCTCCGGCGAGTTCTGCGCGAGCTGCGCACGCAGCAGCGCGAAGGCCGGCGTGACGCTCACGCGGCCTTGCAGCGTGTCGACCTGATACTCGCCTTCGAGCGCGGGCAGTCGTTCGCCGAGTGCCAGCGTCTTGTGGTTCGCAGGCTGCAGGCGCCGGGTCGCGGTGTCGAAGATCCAGAATCGATCGTCGCGCCCGCCGCGCTCGAGATCGCTCGCGCGCAGGAGCTTGCGCGTATCGAGCCGCACGAGCAGTGGCAGATCGGTCTGCTCGCGGATGAAGCCCGTGTCGTGCAGGTTCTCCGCCACGATGACATGGGCCATGGAAAGGGCGAGCGCCGCATCGCTGCCGGGATTCACCGGTATCCAGGCGTCGGCATGGATCGCCGAGGCGCTGTAGTCCGGGGCGATCGTGACGATGCGTGCGCCGTTGTAGCGCGCTTCCGTGATGAAGTGGGCGTTCGGAATCTGCGTGTAGATCGGGTTGCCGCCCCAGATGAGGATCAGGTCGGAATGGAAGAGGTCATCCATCGAGGCCGAAAAGGAAATCTTGCCGACCGTGGCCTGGGCACCCGGATGGTGATCGCCCACGTCGGCGTTGACGTCGATCACGGGCGTGTCGAGGAGGTGCGCGGCGCGCAACGTGCCGATCCCGTTGCAGCCGCCGGTGTTGGCGGTGCCGGGATCCCAGGTGATGGCGCCGGGGCCGTCGGAGGTGAGCACATCGATGATGCGATCGGCGACCTCGCGCAGGCCCTCGTCCCAGCTCACGCGCTGCCATTTTCCTTCGCCACGCTCACCGACGCGCTTCAGGGGATATCTGAGGCGCGCGCCGTCGTACATGCGCTCGGAGTAGCACGCGCCTTTCTGGCAGCCACGGGGGTTGTAGTCGGGGATCTTCGCGTCGATTTGTTCGTAGGTGCCGGATTGCTCCTCGCGCCAGACGATGCCGTCCCTGACGTACACGTTCCAGTTGCAGCCGCGCTGGTACCAGCAATTCACGAAATGCGTGCTCTTCGCGACGCTGTCCCAGCGCCACTTCGCGCGCCAGATATCCTCGTAGCTCGCGTAGGCGATGCGCGGAATGGGGCTCCCGGGCGTGCCGCTCGCCGGCGGTACGGCCGATGTGCCGTTCGGTTGCGAGACCCGCCAGCCTAGATACCCCAGCGAGAGTGCGACTGCGCCGCCCGCCCCGGTGAGAAAAGTCCGCCGAGTGAACTCGATCGCCATGAGCGGTACCTCCGCGCGCCTTGAAACGAGGTAGGCTTGCATTATCGAGGAGTCGTGCAATGAAGATTCGACAGATTGGCCTGAAAGTATTGAGTTTTGTCATGCTCGCGGTGGGAACCTGTCTCATCGTGGGCGGGGCGCGGCTCGCGAGCCTCGACGGCTCCTGGTACTACCTGCTCGCGGGGCTCGCGTGGTTCGTGGCCGGCGTGCTCGCGTGGCGTGCACGCCGGTCCGCAGCGTGGATTGCGGCCGGCCTGCTGGCCGCGACGCTGCTCTGGGCGATCATCGAAGTCGGGTTCGATTTCTGGCAACTGGTCCCGAGACTCGGTCTGCCACTCGCCCTCGTGCTCTACATGTTGATGCCCTGGGTGCGCGGTGCCTTCATCGGCAAGACGACGCCGCACGGGCGCCGGCGCGGCGCCGCGTCGGCGGCAGCAACGCTGGTGGTGCTCGCCGCGCTCGTCGTGCTCGGGCTCGGCTGGCGTGCGAGCCGGATGCTGAATCCGCCGGCAGCATCGGCTGCGTCGACGGCGCAGCCCTCGCCAACGCAGGCACAGGGCGGCACCGACTGGACGGCGTATGGCGCGAGTGAATCCGGCACGCGCTATTCGACGGCCACCGCGATCACGCCCGAGAACGTGCATCGACTCGAGCTGGCCTGGCAGTACCGTTCGGGTGACCTGCCGGAGAACTACCCGGGCAAACAGCCCGCTTACCTCTTCGAGGCGACTCCGCTGAAGGTGGGCGATACGCTGTATTTCTGCACGCCGCGTGACATCGTGGTCGCCCTCGATGCCGACACGGGCAAGGAGAAGTGGCGCCACGACCCGAAAGTGGATGTCACGGGAGTCGTCATGGCGGTATGCCGCGGCGTCGCCTACCACGAGGCACGCACTGCCGTGACCGATTGTCCGCGGCGCATCCTTGTCGCCACTCTGGACGCGCGCATGATCGCCCTCGATGCGGCGACCGGTGCACGCTGCCAGAGTTTCGGGAAGAACGGCGAGATATCCCTGCGCTACGATCTCGGGGAAGTCACTCCGGGTTTCCAGTTCGTCACCTCACCGGCATCCATCGTCGGCGATGCGGCGATCGTCGGTGGTTTCGTGCTCGACGGAGTTTCCACAGACGAACCCTCGGGCGTGGTGCGCGCGTTCGATGCGATCACCGGGCAGCAGCTGTGGGCCTGGGATGCCGCGCGACCGGCTGAAATGGGGCCGTTGAAAGAAGGGGAGATCTATCCGCGCGGTTCGCCGAATGCCTGGAGCCTCTTCAGCGCCGATCCCGCGCTCGGACTCGTCTACATTCCGACCGGCAATGCACCGCCCGATTTCTACGGCGCGCAGCGTCCCGCGTCGTTCGATCGCTTCTCGAGCTCGGTGATCGCACTCGAGGCCGCGACGGGCAAGCTGCGCTGGTCGTTCCAGACCTCACACCACGACCTCTGGGACTACGATGTCGGCTCGCAGCCCGTGCTCGTCGATCTGCCGATCGACGGCGAGACGGTGCCGGCGCTCATCCAGCCGACGAAGCAGGGCGAGGTGTATCTGCTTGACCGGCGCGATGGTCATCCGCTGGCGAAAGTCGAGGAACGCGCGGTGCCACAGGGCGATGTGCCCGGCGAGCGCTACTCGCCGACTCAACCGTTCTCGGTCGGCATGCCGAGCTTTGCGCCGCAGCCGCTGACCGAGCGGGACATGTGGGGCGCGACGCAACTCGACCAGCTCGCCTGCCGCATCGAGTTTCGCAAGCGGCGCTACCAGGCGTTGTACACGCCGCCGTCGACGACGCCCACGATCCAGTATCCCGGCAACTTCGGCGCGATGGACTGGGGCAGTGTGGCGGTGGATGAGGGGCGGCGGATCATGATCGTGAACGCCTCCTACATGCCGCTGCTCAACCGCCTCGTGCCGCGCGCGGAAGTGGAGCGGATGCAGGTCTCGGGCAACGGTCATGGCAGCGGCCTCAGCGTGGCGCCGCAGTTCGGCACACCCTACGGCGCGGAGTTCGGTCCGTTCCTGTCACGTCTCGGCTTCCCTTGCCATGCGCCGCCATGGGGCAAGCTCGCCGCGGTCGATCTCGACACGCGCAAGCTGCTCTGGGAGGAGCCGTTCGGCACGACGCGCGATACCGCACCTTTAGGCATTTCGGTGCGCGGCGTATTCAGCATCGGCGGAGCGACCGTCACCCGCAGCGGCGTGGTGTTCATCGGCGCTGCGATCGACAACTACCTGCGTGCCTTCGACGTGACGACCGGTCGTGAGCTCTGGAAGGGGCGGTTGCCGGCGGGAGGGCAGGCGTCCGCGATGACCTATGTATCCGGGCGCACGGGCAAGCAGTACGTGGTGATCGCCGCCGGGGGCCACCAGTTCATGGGCACGAAGATCGGCGACTACGTCATGGCGTTCGCGTTGCCGGACCAGGCCGGGTTTGCCTCCCCGTAGTGGGGAGAGACGATGAACCTTTTACAAGGCAGGATCGCCCTGGTCACTGGCGCGAGCCGCGGCATCGGCCGGGCCATCGCCCGGCGCCTCGCGAGTGAGGGCGCCACGGTGGTGGTCACGGCGCGCAGCCTGGATCGCGCGACGGAGTTCGCCGGGACGCTGATGGAAACGGTGTCCCTGATCGAAGCTGCCGGAGGGCGCGCGATCGCACTGGCTGCCAATCTGGAAAAGCCCGTCGAACGCGACAGCCTGGTGGACCGCACGGTCGAAGCGGCCGGCGGCCTCGACATCCTGGTGAACAACGCCGGCATCGCCGACTACGCTCCCACGGTCGAGATGCCCATGGCCATGTTCGACACCACTATCGACCACTATCTGCGCGCCCCGTTCGCGCTCGTCAAGCAGGCAGTACCGCAGATGCGCAAGCGCGGCGCCGGATGGATCGTGATGCTCGGCTCCTGCACCGCGCTGCCCCCCGCCAGGCCTTACGACATCTTCGCGCGCCTGGGAGGCGCCACCCTCTATGCCGCCGCCAAGGCCGCAGTCCATCGCTTCACCCAGGGTCTCGCCGCCGAACTGCAGGCGGACAACATCGCGGTCAATGCCGTCTCACCGAGCACGGCCATCCGCACCCCGGGTGCCGATCGCTGGACGCCGGCGGACTACCCCACTGAACCTGTCGAGTATCTGGCGGAAACCGCCCTGGCGCTGTGCCATCGGCCCGCCGCAGAGCGCACAGGGCTCGTGGCGTACAGCCTGCACTTCCCGCTGGCCATGCAGCTTCCGGTGCATTCGCTGGACGGCCGGGATCTGCTGCCGCCGCCGGTGATTCCTCCCCATGCTTACGTTGCCATCCCGGACACCGGTGAATAAGAGGGGCGGACAGGACTCCGGGCCCTTCTCGAGGCGATGCTTGGCTCACTGCTGCGCCGCATGCCGACCCGCACGGCGACCGCTGAACACGCAGTCCGCGAGCGAGAGGCCGCTGATATAGGTGTGGGAGCAGATGCCGACGGCGCTGCGCCCGGCCGCGTACAGACCGCGGATGACGCCGCTTTCACCGAGCACCTGGCCGCTTGCCTCTTCCACCCGCAGGCCGCCCAGCGTGAGTGAGAAACAGGGATTGCCAGGCGCGCCGATGCTGACGTCCACGGCGTGCCAGGGCCCCACGGCGAGCACCGAGCGATAGGCGGCCGATTTGCCGAATTCGTCGCCGCGGCCTGCTTCGATGCGGTGGTTGTAGTCGGCGACGGTTCCCGCCAATGCCGTGGGGTCGATGTCGAGACGGTCCGCCAGCGCCGCCAGATCCGGCGCGCTGGTCCGGCAGCGATTCAAGTAGAGCCAGCCGAGGATCTTCTGCACGACGGGCATTCTCTTCCTCAGGTCCGCACGTACCTCTTGCAAGGTCGCATGGTCCAGGATCAGCCAGCCGCGACCCCCGGAGCGCTCGATCATCCGGTCGGCGACCGTCGCGCCGTACAGCGCTTCGTTGCAGATGCGCCCCCCATCAGGTCCGACCAGGATCGCATGCAGGAAATGCACGGGAGGCGCGAAGAAGCGCCAGTAGGTCAGGCGGTCCATGCGGTCGACGGTGCCGCCCACACTCTGCCCGAGTGCGATCCCGCTGCCGTGGCACTCCTCACCCAATGGCATGGGCGAGTAGACCCTTCCCCGTGTCGCGGCCTCCACCATGGGGCGATTGAAGACGAAGCCACCGGTCGCGAGCACCACACCGCGGCCTGCCCGGACCGCCATGACTTCCCGGCGCCCGCTGAAATGCCGCGCCAATCGACGGATGGCGCTGCCGGTCCCTGGCATACCCATCATGAAACCGTTGGCGATGCGATTGACGAAGCGGCACAGTCCGCGGGCGATGCGGCTCTTCACGCGCCGGCAGCGCAGGCCGAGGATCGTTCCCCGGGCGTCCACCAGCAGCTGGAACACTTCGCAATGATCGACGACGGCGACTCGGCCGCGCAGGCGCCGCCCGATCGTGCCGATCAGGGCCTTCATCAGGCCGTGGCCCGTCGCATACCCGCGTGCCTGCACGATATGCCCTCGCGGTGCCGGAACTGCCCGATCGGAGTAGGGCGCGTTGGCTTCGTTGCCCGAG
Source organism: Steroidobacteraceae bacterium (assembly GCA_019187495.1). Classification (GTDB taxonomy): domain Bacteria; phylum Pseudomonadota; class Gammaproteobacteria; order Steroidobacterales; family Steroidobacteraceae; genus CADEFQ01. The sequence goes on along the minus strand of JABAQN010000009.1, from coordinate 55,097 downwards.
AAGTAGAGGCCCCAGGCGCCACCGGGGAAGGAATTCTTCCCCGTCATCATTCGACTCGAGAAGCGCACGCCCTGGTCCTCGAGCCAGGCGAGGCCGCTCGCGCTCTGCCTGCAGAAATCCCGCAGCGTCCCGTCGCTGATGATCCCCGCGACCTGCTCCTTCAGGTAACGGAACATATTGTCCGGATCGTCCGCGACTCCGGCCTAGCGCTGCTGCCGTGTGCCGCCGCCGGCATAGATCACCCCGCCCGACAGGGCGGATGCGCCGCCGCCATTCAGCCGGTCCAGCACGAGCACGCTCGCGCCGTGGTCGGCCGCTTCGATCGCTGCAGCGGCGCCGGCGGCTCCCAGGCCCACGACGATCACGTCGGCGGCAAATTCCCAGTCCAGCGTGTCGGCATGGACGATCGCGGGCGCTTCGACAAAATCAAAGGTGCTTCTGGTGCTCAAGCTTGACATTCCGGCAGGCGGGAAAGGCGCATTTGACCGCTATCCATGGAGTCCTGACACCTGAGCCCCATTATTGACTGGGGTGGTCATGCTCGTGCATTGGCAAATATGATCTATTCACATCTGCAAAGATGACTGCCAACTTTACGGTGTCGCCGCGCATCCGGACATCAGCGACGTGGCGACTTTCACGCGCGCATCCAGGGTCTGGGCAGAGCGCTCGCCTTCGGCTTACCGGCGTGCGCTCGGGTGATGCGACCTCTCAGAATGTCACAACCGTCCGTACCGAGCGACCCTCGCGCAGGAGATCGAATCCCTCATTGATGCGCTCGAGGGGCAAACGGTGGGTGACGAGATCGGCCAGATTGAGCTCGCCGTCGGCGTACAGATCCAGCAATCCCGGAAGCTGGCTGCGCGTCTTGACGTTGCCCAGGAAAGAGCCCTTCAAAGTGCGTCCGAGCTGCAGATCGAAGGGCAGTATGGGCAGCCTCTCGCCATCAGGCGGCACACCGAGTGCGGTGCATACGCCCCACCCAGCACGCGTGCACTCGAGCGCCTGGAACATCAGCTGTGTCGAGCCGACGCACTCAAAGCTGTAGTCGACTCCGCCGCCAGTCAGCGCACGCAGGTGCTCGACGACATTGCCCGATTGCTGCTGCGGATTGATGAAATGCGTGGCTCCGAAGCGTCGTGCGAGCACCTCGCGTGCCGGATTCACATCGATGCCGATGATCATGGTTGCGCCGGCATGCCTGGCACCCTGCACGACATTCAGGCCGATACCGCCGAGACCGAAAACCGCGACGCTGGCGTTGCGCTCCACGCGCGCGGTGTAGAGCACGGCGCCAACGCCTGTGGCGACGGCGCAGCCGATGGTGCAGGCCAGATCGAAGGCAACATCGCGGCGGATCCGGGCGACGTTCCGCTCTTTCATCACGATGAAGCTGGCGAAAGTGCCATTGTTCGCGTAGGCGGCGACCGGTCGGCCGTCGATCGAAAAGCGCCGGGGCGGCGCCTGCATTCCCGCGAAGAATTCCAGGCAAAGATTGGTTTTGCCGGAGCGGCAGTTGCGGCAGTGGCCACACTCGCCGATGGACAGCGGCACCACATGGTCGCCGGGGCGCACCGTCTCGACGGCGGCGCCGCACTCAGCGACCACACCTGCGCCTTCATGGCCGAGGATGACCGGAAACGGGTATGGCGTGCTCACACCGGTCATCTGGTGATAGTCGGAATGGCACAGACCGCTCGCCTTGATCTCGATCAGCACTTCGTCCGCGGCCGGCGGTGCGAGTTGGACGGTTTCGAGCCGTAACGGTTCACCGACGCCGTGACAGACCGCTGCCCGTACATTCAGTAGCCGCGGCGCCTTCATCGGAACTGCGCCCTCGCCGTCCTGAAACTGCGCCGAGCGGCTTCTGCGAGCGGCAGGCGCCGCAGTTCGTCGGACAGGATCTCTACGCCATAAGGTCCGCGATAGCCCGCGCGAGTCATCGCGGCGATGAAGGCCGGTACGTCAAAATCGCCCTCGCCGCAGAACTTGCGGTGGTGCATCGTGTCTTCGCGAATTTCACCGCGCATCACGCGGTCGGCGTCGTCGATTTCCGCGGCCAGGAGGTAGCGTGAAGGCACGCGCTGGATGTCCTCGAAGCAGCCACCCGAACGCACTACGTGCCAGACGTCGATCAGAAGCCCGCCGTTTGCGGCTTCCGCGCCCGCCGGAATCGACAGGGCGGCGTCCAGTGTCGGCAGGTCTGAGAATGGGATCATCTCGATGGGCATGAGGAGGTTGTGGTCCTCAGCCTCGGCACAGAGCTCGCCGTATTCGTCGATCAGCCGCTGCCGGGACCAGCCTTCGTTGCCGAAAGGTGGCATGACCTTGATGTGCCGAGCGCGTAGCGCATCCGCTGCGACATACAGATCTTGCCGTATCGCATCGGATCGTTGTCGGCGCTCGCCGTCTGCGAACCAGTCGGTGAGATACTCGAGTTCGACATGGCGGATGCCGTGGGCATCGAGACGGCTGCGAAGCGCGCGAAAACTGCCGCCCCGATCGAGATACGCGATGAGATCGCCGTGGAAAAACCCGACTCCCGTATAGCCGGCTTCGGCAGCGGCAGCGAGACGTTCCTCGAGAGGAATCGGGCAGGCGCTGCGCCCCGGTGCGGGCAGGAAATCTCCCGCGATCGTCCAGCAATTGGCGATGAGATCGATATCGCTGGTCATGCGCGCATCGTCCGCCCACCATCGACGCTGATGACCTGCCCGTTGATGGAAGCGGCATCATCAGAAAGCAGGAAAGCCACCGTCGCCGCGACATCCTGCGGTGACACGAGGCGCGTGCTGTGCACTTCGGCAAGGGACTTGTCGCGCAGCTCGGGATCCAGCGAACGGTCGACTTCCTCGGTGAGGGTGAGGCCCGGGGCTACGGCGTTGGCGCGCAGGCCATGGCGACCCCAGCGCGAGGCGACGTGACGCATGAGCGCGTTCAAGCCGCTCTTGCTCATGGCATAGGCCACGCGAGTCGGCTCTCCGATGTAGGCAGACTCGGATGTCGTGTAGACGATGGCGCAGCCGGCGCTGCGCAACAGGTGTGGCAGCGCCTGCTGGGTGCACAGCAGATGGCCGCGAAGATTCACGGCGATCGTGCGATCGAAGAGCTCGAAGGAGATTTCGGCGGCGTCCGGATCTTCGCGGATCGCGCCCATGTCGGCGGCGTTGACGTGTAACGCGTCCAGCCGACCAAAGGCATCCATCGCCACCTGCATCAGGCGCGCCACGGAGGCCGTGTCCCTCACATTGAAGGCGAGGCCGGTCGCTCGTCCGCCCGCCGACTCGATGCTGCGCGCGACCGATCGGGCGGCGTTGGCGGACAGGTCTCCGATCACGACCCGCGCGTCTTCCTCGGCCAGCCGCCGTGCCGTGGCCGCGCCGATGCCACTGCCGCCGCCAGCAATCACGACCACCTTGTCTCTCAAGCCACGCATTGCATTGTCCCCTCAACCCTCGACGTCGTCGGGTCCCCAGTATCCCTCGAGACGGTTGATGCGGCCCGCCTCGTCGAAAGTACACACGTCGAGCGAGCGGATTCGGACGCTTCGGCCTTCCCATTCGGTGGTCACGGTGAAGGCCATCGCCGCCGCATTGCCGTGCGATCCTCGGATGGGAGTCGCGAGCGCGAGTTGTGCCCTCATCGCAACAGCCTGGCGGAACCACTCACGGATGGCCGGCCCCTGCTTGGGCTCAGTGCCGACCGGATCTTCAATGATCGCATCGTCCGCGAATAGCGCAATCACCGCGTCAGTATCGCCGCGATTGAGGCCATCGATATAGGCCTGCATCGCGGCTTTCATCGACTGCGGGTCAGGGGGCATGATCGCGGACGGGATCGGCACACGGCAGGGCGGGGCGGTCCAGGATCATGTCGGCCGCCTTTTCCGCAATCATGATGACAGCCATGTTGGTGTTGGCGCCTACGATTCTCGGCATGATGGAGGCGTCGACGATGCGCAGTCCGTCGATGCCGTGCACGCGCAGGCGCTCGTCCACGACGGTCTGCGCGTCCCGGCCCATCTGCGCCGTGCCGACGCTGTGATAGTCGGCATCGGCGTTCGAGCGAATGGAGCGGTCGATTTCCGCATCGCTCAGTACGGCCGGTCCGGGCTCGAGCTCGTCGCCCCGATAGGCATCGAAAGGACGCTGAGCAAAAATTTCACGGGCGATCTGCACGCCGCGGCGCATGATGCTGAGATCCCGCGGCTCGTTCAGATAGTTCTGATCAATGAGAGGCGGTGCAGCGGGATCGGCCGAGGCGAGCCGTACTGTACCGCGACTCTCGGGATGCAGGCAGTTGATGTGCGCGTAGAAACCGTGTTCGGGAATGACATCGCGACCGTGGTTTCGGTAGAGCGCCATGACGAACAGCAGCTTGATGTCGGGCTCGGGCTCCTGGGTCTCCGACTTCACGAAGCCCGCCGCTTCCATGCCCGGATCCGCGAGCGGGCCCTCGTGCCATAGAAGGTATCGAGCGAGTGCCGCAGTGCCCTTCAACGGGCTGAAGTACTTGAACATCGAGATCGGTTGCAGGCAGCGGTGTTTGACCGTGATGGCCAGGTGATCCTGAAGGTTGCCGCCCACGCCCGGCAGATCGAGGAGTGGCTGGATGCCGTGCGCGCGCAGATGATCCGCGGGCCCGAGGCCGGAGAGCATCAGGATCTGCGGCGAGTTGATCGCGCCGGCCGAGAGGATCACCTCGCGCGCCGCGCGGACAGTGTAGTCCCTGCCGCCCCGCCGATAGCTGAGACCGACGGCGCGCCGGCCCTCGAACAGGATGCGTGTCACGTGCGCGCCGGTGATCACCGACAGATTCGGGCGATTCATCACGGGACGCAGATAGGCGGACGACGTGCTCGAGCGCCGGCCGCGGCCGACCGTGACATCGACCGGCCCGAAGCCTTCGCGGCGGGCGCCATTGGTATCTTCGTTATGCGGGTAGCCGGCCTGCGCGCCTGCCTCGACGAAAGCGCGGGCGAGCGGGTGTTTTACCTGCGGGCGGCTGACATGTATCGGCCCGTCTCCGCCGTGGAAGTCGTTTGCTCCCGGCTCGTAGGTCTCGGCGCGACGGAAGTAGGGTAGCACCTCGGCGTATGACCAGCCCTCGTTGCCCAACTCGTTCCAACGGTCGAAGTCGCGCGCCGAGCCTCGGTCGTAGACCATGCCGTTGATGGAAGACCCACCTCCGAGTACTTTGCCACGGGGAACATAGAGCACGCGATCGTTCAGCTGCCGCTGCGGTACCGAGCTGTAGCGCCATGCGTAGGACCCTGAGCGCATGATTTGCAGCAACCCGCCCGGGGCACTGAGCAAGGGGCTGCGATCCCGCACTCCGGCCTCGACGAGCAGTACCCGCAGCGCCGGATCGTCCGACAGTCGCCGGGCGAGCACACAGCCGGCCGAGCCGCCGCCGGCGATCACGAAGTCGAAGCGGTTCTTCCCGTTCACTGCGCCGGCCTGGTCATGCGGTCGATCTCGGCCAGCTCGGCGCTCGTGAGTCTCCAGCCTGCGGCACGCGCATTCTGCTCAACCTGCTGGGGTCGGCTCGCACCGGCGATGACGCTCGCGACGCCTGGCTGCGCGGCGAGCCAGGAGAACGCAAGTTCGAGAAGAGTGTGCCCGCGCGCGGTGGCGAAGGCCTGGAGCTTTGCAGCCATCTCCCATTTCGACGCCTCGCGGTAGCTGTCGAAGAACGGTGGGGCATCGGCCAGGCGTGACTCGGCCGGTGGCGGCTTCCCGGGCTGGTACTTTCCGGTCAGCAGTCCGTTGGCGAGCGGGAAGTAGGGCAGAAGCCCCAGCTCGTACTTCGCGATCTGCGGGCCGAGCTCGCTCTCGATATTCCGCACGAGCAGGCTATATTCGTTCTGTGTGGACGCAAAGCCCGCGAGACCGATCTGCCTTGCGGTTTCCTGCGCTTCGCCGAGCTGCGCGGCCGAGAGGTTCGAACAACCGATGGCACGCACTTTGCCTTGGGTGATGAGATCCTCGAGCGCGCGCAACGTCTCCTCGATGGGTGTCGCCGGATCGGGGTAGTGCAGCTGATAGAGATCGATCCAGTCCGTCCGCAGGCGGCGCAGGCTCGATTCGACGGCCGTCATCAGGTAAGCGCGTCCAGCACCTTTCTTCCGACCCTCCGTGTCCATGGGCGAGCCGAACTTGGTGGCGAGCACCACGTTCTTGCGTCGCTCGCCCAGGATCTCGCCGATGAAGTCCTCCGAGGGGCCATAGCTGTCGGCGGTGTCAATAATGTTCACGCCGCACGCGAGTGCTCGGTCGATGATCGAGCGGGTGCCCGCAAGGTCGGCTTTCCAGCCGAAATTGTTGCCGCCGAGCCCTACCACGGAAACGCGGAGGTCCGTCCGGCCGAGCGGGCGCAGTTCCATGGCCGTCAGCCTGAGGCTGTCTTCCGGTTGCGCTGCAGGGCGATCCAGTCCTCGATGGTCTGATAGAGATAGCTGCAGTCGTCTTCGGTCATTGTCGGATGGCAAGGCAGCATCAGGCCCTGTTCCATGATCTGATCAGCGTTGCGGTAGCCCCCTGGATCGCTGCGGTAGGTGACACCTTTCATCATCGGATGGCGGGTGATATTCCCGGAGAAGATCACACGCGTGTTGATGCCAGCATCTTCCAGATGCACTTGCAGGGAACGACGGCTCCAGCCCGTCTCGGGCCGCAGCTGCACGGGGTAGCAGATCCAGGTGGTATCTACACCGGGCAGGAGGCGTGCGGGGATGAAGAGATCCGGGTGCTTGTCAAGGAAGCGACGGTGGCTCTGGAAATTGCGATCGCGCAGCTTCCAGAACATGTCGAGCTTGTTGAGCTGCTCGTGACCGAACGCCGCGCCCGCCTCGTTCGGGATGAAGCCGTAGGCGACATCCTCGAAGATAAACATGCCGTCGTAAGGAATGCCATCGAGATCCTCGAGAAAACGTCCGTCGCTGTCATTCACGCGCGTGCCGTGCATGAATTTCTCCGAGGAACGGCCCCAGCAACGCGCCATCAGGCCCCAGTCCCAGAGCTTTTCGTCATCGACGGCGACGAGGCCGCCGTTGCCGAGGCAGGTGATGATGTGGAAGATCGAGAAACTCGTTACCGAGATATCCGCCCGGAGCCCCGTTTTCGTGCCACGGAGTGTTCCGCCGAGGGTATCGCAGCTGTCCTCGACGAGCTTGAGATTGTGCTTGTCTGCAAGTGCCCGCAGACGGTCCCAATCGGGCGTCCCACCGACGAGATTCGGCACGAGCATTGCACGCGTGTTCGACCCGATCATGCGTTCGATTCGCTCGATATCGATCTGGTAGGTATCGAGCTCCACATCGACGAATGCCGGCACGTAGCCCGCATGCACGATGGACGCCACGTCGGTGGAAAAGGTGAGCACGGGCGTGATCACTTCAGAACCCTTTGGCAGGTTCAGCATGCGCATCGCCAGCATGAGAGCCGAGGAGCCCGAATTGACCATCACGCCGTACTTGTGGCCCATGACTTCTGCGCAGCGCTTCTCGAACGTCTGCACCTGCTTGCCGATGGCCATGCCCTTCTGCATGACCTTGACCACGGCGTCGATCTCCTTTTGATCGAGCATTGCGCCGCCGTAGAGAACCTTGCGTGGGGGGAGTCGCTTTTGCATGGCCCATCATCCCTTCCTGGAGCTGTGATGCAGTATCCGTCGGGGCAGTATGCGCAGCAACAGCAGAATGGATCAAAGATCGCGGCAGAGGGGCTCGCCGTAATCGATACCGTACATCCCCGATACCTGATTTTCAGATCGGGAAATCTGACTGCAAGCTTGAATCTCATGAAGCGGAATGTGGCACTGCTGTTGTCTCCCGTCGCGTCGGCCACCAGTTCACCGATCGAGCCGGGAACTGCACTGGCAAAAATATTCGAGACTGCGACACCGGAAGCCGGCGGCCTGTCGCGCGTCCGATGCAATGAATAGTCCCCCAGGCATCAGCGAGATCTACCATGCCATCGAGCTGCAACTGAAATTGTGCGCTGACACCGCGCGCACGCTGAAATCGAGATGCCCCATTCAGGATCGTCTGGTAATCGAGTGGGCGATGGCAGCGTCTGGGAGAACGATTGAGGCGGAGTTCATGGAGTTTACGCGTCCTCGTGAGGCCTTCAGATTTGTCATCGTGTTCGGGTGGTCAAGTCGGCGAGACGACGGCGGCTGTGGAACACGTGCGGATCGGGTGCGGTACGTGGTGTGCGAGTCAAAAGAAATCTAGTCCGAGTGGACTCGTGCTCAGCTGATGACGGTCGACAGCCGAGCGGGTTGACTCCAATTGGGCTTCCGGAAGGTCCGCTACCGGAGCATGGCCATGAGCCTGCATGATGCGCGCAAATAGGGCGGTGCCATTGAAGCCGGCCGAAAGCCTCGATCACGATTGGTTGCGACAGCATAGCCGGCAACGGGCGCCGGCATCCAACGTGTTCTCGCTGCGGTCGACGCTCTGGCACGTCAAGTGAGCCTTTTGATGTTGCCGATTGAGCTACCCAGCTATTTCACTTTGATGACGTATGTGGATAGTAGCGAGGGGAGTGGCCATCTCCGATTGTGGTCATGATAGAAAGGGAGAGGACCGATGATCTCGCGAACGGGCGCTGCCGGAAGTGTGCGAGTTGCTGCTTCGCTGCTTGCGGCATGGGGCATGTCAACATCGTCAGTCGCACAAGAGGCGCCACCGGCAGACGAGAGCATGGCATTGCCGGAAGTCGTCGTCACTGCCCAGAAACGTGCGGAGAATCTTCAGGATGTGCCGATCTCGATCACGGCTATTGGCGCGGAGCAAATTCAGAGCCGCGGCATTGCCGGCCTCGCGGACCTGAATGCGCTCGCGCCAAATCTCATGTTTCGAGAAAGCCCGGGCGGATCGCTGATTTCACGCGTAAGCATCCGCGGCAGCTTTCCCGGGCAAGTGGCGATCTACGGAGAGCCGTCCGTGGGAATTTATCTCAACGGAGTATATCTCGGTAAATCCCAAGGCAACATCTTCGATGTCGTAGATATCGAACGGGTAGAGGTTCTGCGTGGACCTCAAGGTACACTCTTCGGGCGCAATACCGAGGGTGGCGCGATCAACTTTGTCACCCGTCGCCCGTCGGGAGAGTTTCGAGGCTCCGCAGGAGTCGAACTTGGCAACCTTGATCATCGTGCGATCAGGGGCAGTCTCGACTTGCCGCGCGTCGGGATCGCGAGCCTGGCTTTCGGTGCGCGCAAGCAGAAGCGTGACGGATGGGTGGAAAATCTTGGCGGCCCCGACCTCGGCGCTCAGGATAGCGAGGCCGCGCGTGCCTCCTTGATGCTCGAGTTTTCGGATAACTTCAACGCGATATACGATTTCGACTATTCCGACGTAGCCAATACGCCGGCCCCGATTCCAATCTACGCGCTCAATGGCTGGCGAGGCACATTCCCGGCTCTTTTCGGGCCGGCGCTCGGCACGGCGATCCAGACCGCACTCACTCCCTATGCTACGACTTCACGGCCCAGCGTGCTTGACGTCACAGGTGCCGGGGCGGATCCTCTCCATGAGCGGAGCAAGAGTGATGCACATGCGCTCACCGCCACATGGCAGGCGGGCGACGAAGATGAGCTCAAGTACATCTTCGCCAGGCGCACTATGCGCTATAGCGATCAGAACGATCTCGACGGAACACCGCTGGATACGATTTCCCTCGGACCGATCGTATGGGGATTGCATGCGCATAGCAGTCGAAATACGCACTATGAGCAGGACTCGCACGAGCTGCAATGGGTCGGTCATCGCGCGCGATTCAAGTACGTGCTAGGGCTTTACTATTTCACCGATGATGGCGAAACGAGGGGAAGCCAGGATTTCTCGCTCTTCGGGAGTCCGCCGCAACGTGCCGACTATGCCTTGGGCACGCGTGCGAAGGCGGTTTATTCCCAGGTCGACTATTCGTTCGGCGATCGCTGGACAGCGACTGTCGGGGCCCGATACACGCAGGAGGAGAAGAGAGGCTGGTCTCATCGTTTTCGCACGAATGGCTTTGGTGGCGCATTTGCTGCGGAGATTCTACCGTTCATCGCCTACAGCGAGGATTTCAGTGCCACCACACCGATGGTGGCTCTGGCTTACAGGGCGAACAGGGATCTGAATTTCTACGGCCGCGTGGCCACGGGTTTTCAGAGTGGTGGATTTAGCCCCGAGGTGGCCGACCCGCGGGTTACTACGCCATATATGCCGGAGAAATCAGTAGCAAGTGAGGTCGGCATGAAGACTTCTTTCTTCGAAGGTCGAGCGCGGCTGAACTTGGCCTTCTATCATACGAAGATCACCAAGCAACAGATGACACAGCTCCTGCCCGGCACAACGCAGTCGCTCATGGTCAATGCGGGCGAGTCGACACGCAAGGGCATTGAGGTAGATGCAGCTCTGTCGATCGCTGACGGTTGGCAACTGCAACTGGGATATGGATATCTTGATGCAAAATTCAACAAGTACGTGGATAACGCGCTTTTGCCGCCATTGACGCCCGGAGGACCGGTTGGGATAGGTGGTCCGTTGATCGACACCGCCAGCAACCGTGAGCCGCCGTACTCGCCCAAGCACACACTCAACGTGAATCTCGAGGGTCGGCTGCTGCGTGCCGCCTGGGGCGATCTGAGGGTGCTGCTCGATTACTCCTATACGTCGAAAATGCATATGATGCCGGTGAACAAGAGCCTCGCGGCACCGAATGCTGGCGGGCAGTACCTTGCGGGCGTCGATTCAGTGCCAGCATCCCGTAATCTGAATGCCCGGTTGCTGCTGAGCGATCTGCTGATCGGGCCGGGCACGATGGATGTGTCACTTTGGGGCCGCAATCTGACGGATGAAGATGAGCTGAGCAGTAACATCGATTTCAGCATGTATCGTGTGGGTCAGTTCCGAGAGCCGCGCACATACATGGTTACTGCAACTTACAAATGGTGAAGGTCAGGGACTGGATCCAAAAGAGCATTGATCATGTCCAAGTATCGAAACCTTGTTTCCTTGGGAGGCATCTTCTGGGGACTGTCTTGCCTAATGGGCGCCCACGCCGGGGACGTCGACGTCGTGCACGAGAGAGTCGCAGCGCAGGACCGTATGGCAGTTGCGGGGCCGAAGGACGCGTGGCCAGGAGCCACGGTGGCGCCAAAGGGTGCGCCGAACATCCTCGTCGTGCTACTCGATGATGTCGGTTATGCCGCCGCAAGCACTTTTGGCGGTCCTGTGGCGACGCCAGGTATGGATGCCCTTGCAGCCGGTGGGCTGCGGTACAACAATTTCCACGTTTCCGCGCTCTGCTCACCGACGCGTGCCAGCCTTCTGACGGGGCGCAATGATCATCGCGTCGGCTTCGGTACGGTGAGCGAATCTGCGAGCCGCTTTCCTGGCTATAACGCTGTTTGGCCGAAAAGCGCGGCGTCAATCGCCGAGGTGCTGAAACTGCATGGGTATAGCACCGCGGCGTTCGGCAAATGGCACAACACGCCGTATTGGGAAGTGAGTCCCGCGGGCCCCTTTACACGTTGGCCCACGGGACTCGGGTTTGAGTATTTTTATGGCTTCATGGCGGGAGCAATGGATCACTTCGATCCGGTGCTCTGGCGAAATACGACTCTAATCGAACCGCCGCGCGCAGCAGCTGGAAACTATAACCTTGGCAGCGATCTTACCGATCAGGCGATCGCATGGCTCGACACGCAGCGTGCGCTCTCACCGGGGAAGCCATGGTTCGTCTACTACGCACCAGGCGCGACCCACGAGCCACATCAGCCACCGATGGACTGGATTGACACGTATCGACACCGCTTCGATGGCGGTTGGGATCAGATGCGTGAGCGCATCTTCGATCGCCAGAAGAAGCTCGGGTTTATTCCGAGCGACGCCAGGCTCACGCCGCGACCGCCGGAGATTCCCGCCTGGAGTTCGCTCACGGAGGACGAAAAAAAGCTGTTTGCGCGCCAAATGGAGGTGTTCGCAGCCTTTCTGGCGTTCACTGACCACGAGGTGGGACGGCTCATCGATGCCATACGTACAAGCCCTGGAGGTGAAAACACGCTCATTCTCTACATCGTCAGTGATAATGGTGCGAGCGGCGAAGGCGGAATTGGGGGGCGCGATCTTGCACCGATCGGCACGACTCCGGTACCAATCAGCGAGCGTGTGAAACTTCTGGAAGAGCTGGGTCGTCCGCAGTTGGCCGCACAGTATTCGGCCGGCTGGGCATGGGCGATGTCCTCGCCCTTCAAGTGGATGAAGCAGGTCGCGTCACACTTGGGGGGGACATCATCGCCCTTGATTGTGTCGTGGCCGGCGAAGATTCCTGAGCATGGCGGGTTGAGGCAGCAGTTCACGCACGTGAACGATGTCGCATCGACACTTTATGAGGTAGTCGGTATCGAGGCTCCGAAGATTGTCAATGGAGTTGAGCAGTTGCCGATGGATGGTGTGAGTTTCGCATATACCTTTACCCAGCGGGAGGCTCCTTCGCGCCATCAGTTGCAGATTTTCGAGCAAATGGGTAGTCGTGCGATCTATCACGATGGTTGGTGGGCAGGCGCCATGCATGCAGTGCCTTGGGAGTTTCGGCGCGAGGAGGATTTCTCGAAGGATCGTTGGGAACTTTACAATTTGAAGGATGATTTCAGCCAGACCGAGGATCTCGCTGCAAGGTACCCGGAAAAATTGCAACGACTGCGGGCGCTTTTCGAGCGAGAGGCGCGAGCAAACAATATTTTTCCTCTGAACAACTCCTTCGCCAGGAACGGGTTTGGCGGGGAACAGCCACGATTGCTCGATGGTCATGATGAACTCGTGTTTGCTGCGAATTTTCCGGGTATGCCTTCGATGGAGGGGCCGGACTTCAATCGTTCGCATCGCATCACCGCAGACCTGACGGTGAATCGAAGGGATGTACGAGGCACGATTGTCGCGAATGGCGGGAATCTGGGTGGATTCGTGTTGTACGTCCGGGATGGCTATCTGGTGTATGAACACAATTACCGGGCGCGCCGTCATCAGATCATTCGCGCATCGGAGCGGCTACCGGAAGGCCGTGTACAGGTGAGTTATGAGTACGATGCGAACCCTAAAGCTGGTGGTGGAATAGGCAGCCTGTATGTCAATGGTGAGCTGGTCGCCCAGGCCAGGCTCGAGTACTTCGAAGCTCCGCTGTTCACCAATGAGTTCGACTTGTTCACGATTGGTCGGTCGCCACCGGGGCGGATCAGTGACTCCATCGAGGGAGCCTTTCCCTTCACCGGGGAGCTCGAGGGGGTGCGTGTTACGCTGAAGTAGGCTTGTCGTGGGAAGTCCGATAACCAGAGCTGAAAGCGCATGCAGGAGGGACATGAATGAGCACCATCAGTTCTTTGCGACTTGGCAGCTTCGTCGTGACGTTAGCCGGGATGTGTCTTGCTTCTGCAGTATCTCGGGTCGAGGCGGCATGGGTAACGGCGCCGCAGGCGCCGGCCGATGCACCGAACATCGTGGTGGTGCTATTGGATGATGTCGGGTTCGGTGCCAGCAGCACTTTCGGAGGCCCGATTGCTACGCCGACATTGAATCGGCTGGCTGACGAAGGCCTGCGATACAATCGCTTCCATACTACCGGCCTTTGTTCGCCTACACGCGCGGCGTTGCTTTCCGGTCGCAATCATCATCAGGTGGGCTTCGGCACCGTCACCGAAATTTCTGGCGGCGGCCTCGGCTATAACACCTTCTGGCCTAAGAGTGTAGCGACTCTGCCGGAGATGTTGCGGCGGCACGGTTACAGAACAGCTGCGTTCGGAAAATGGCACAACACACCTCTTTGGGAAATCAGTCCGGCTGGACCATTCGATCGCTGGCCGGCAGGCCTGGGCTTCGACTACTTCTATGGATTCATGGGAGGAGAAAGCAGCATGTGGGAGCCGGCCATGTACCGCAACACTACACCAGTGGAGCACTCGCCTGCGCCGTACTATCACATGACCACGGACATCGCCAATGACGCAATAAGATGGTTGAATGCGCAGTCTGCGCTGACGCAGCCCTATTTTCTCTACTTCGCGCCGGGCGCAACGCACGCTCCGCACCATGTCTCTGCGGCGTGGATCGAGCGCTACAGAGGCAAGTTCGACGAGGGCTGGGATCAGATGCGCGCCGACATCTTCGAACGGCAGAAGAGGCTGGGTGTTATTCCTGCCGATGCCGTGCTTAATCCTCTGCCGAAGAAGCTTGCGGCGTGGAACAGCCTCACTGGCGACCAGAAGCGACTGTACGCGCGCCAGATGGAGGTCTACGCCGCGTTTCTCGAGCAGACCGACTTTGAAGTCGGGCGCGTGCTAAGTGCAGTAAGAAGCGGACCGAGAGGTGACAACACACTTATTTTTTATATCGTGGGTGACAACGGCCCCAGCGCAGAAGGCGGTACTGAGGGCTCCGATGAAAATATCGCGAGATTCGCGGGCATTCCCACTGAGCTAGTGGATCAAATGGGTCATATCGATGCGCTCGGTGGCCCGGCCTTGGACAATCACATGGCAACCGCATGGGCGTACGCATTAAGTACACCATTCCAAGGTGTCAAGACCGATGCGGCGCATTTCGGCGGCACACGCAATCCGCTTGTGGTTTTTTGGCCTAAAGGCATCAAGGATCCAGGCAGTCTGCGCACTGTCTTCACGCATGTCATTGATATCGCGCCTACTATCTACGATGTACTCGGTATCGAAATGTCGGAGGTCGTGGATGGCGCTAATCAGGTGCCCATCGAAGGCCGCAGTTTCGCGGGTAGCTTCGTCCATAGCACCCCATCGAATCCGCCCCGCTCGCAATATTTCGAAATTGCTGGCAACCGTGCCATCTACCAGAATGGATGGATGGCCGGTGCGACACACTACTGGATTCTGGGTGATTTTGCGCCACCCGGTGAGAGGTTCGACAGTGATCGATGGGAGCTATATCACGTCGAAGAGGATTTCAGTCAAGCGCGAGATCTCGCTAAGCAGTATCCGGAGAAGTTGCGCGATCTGAAGCAGTTGTTCGATCGCGAAGCGAGGCGCAATCACGTCTATCCACTGCAGAATCCGACGATGGGCACGTTCACCAGCGTTTACGCACAACCCACTGTGGCCGGAAATCGTAAGGAGTTTGTCTATCCCGGAGACATGCCGCGCATGCCTGTCGTATCAGCTGTACCAAAACTGAATGGTAGTCACCGCGTCAGCGCCCGAGTGGTTGTGCCGGATGTGGGTACGTCGGGGGTGATTATTGCTGACGGTGGTCGATACGGCGGTTTTGTACTTTACGTGGAGAACGGCTTCCTCGTTTATGAGCACAACTTCTTTGGCATGGAGACCAAGGTGATTCGAAGCGAATCTTTGCTGCCTTTAGGAAGTATCGAGGTGGGTTTCGAGCTGCAGCGCACGGATTCCCAGCGTTGGGGCAGCGGTATAGTTCGCTTATTCATTGATGGCAAAGCCAGTGGTGAGGGGCGATTGCGCCGGGTCGGCATTCCGTCTCCTATAGACACCTTTGACATCGGCGCCGATCGTGGTTCGCCAGTGAGCATTCACTATGTGGCGCCCGCCCGTTTTGAAGGCATTGTCGAGGACATACGTATCTCGCTGCAGTAATAAATAATAATACGTCTCCCAGAAGCACATTCATCGCCTCGGCGGGCGGTACATACTGGAATTGAAACCCGCTACTGTGTCCGAAATGGACGGGCTCTTTAGTGGCCTGCGCACCAAGGAGGTGATATGTGGCGCAGCGGTGCTTCGGCCGTTTTTCGCAGCCCGCTTGTGCATTGCACAAAACATTGGGCATTGTAATGGACCGCGCCGATGCATTTAAATGATGTGGTATCCATCACGATGAATAGACCTATCAAAGTCCAATTGCCGTAGGTCGATGCGCAGGGTGATGAAATTTGGCCTTTAGAAAACTTCAGATTCGACCACGGGTTCGCTCCACTTCCTAGCAGGCTGCTGAAAAAGCCGATATTTCGATCATGATTCGCCCTTCGACGTGTAGCTCGCTCAATTCGCCTTGGTGGATTCGACGGCGATCGCCCTCATCGCGACCCGTTCGGCATGGTGATTCTCGTCATTCGAGCGGTCAGCGTGCACCGCAGAGACTCCTATCCTGTAGCAGGGCACAGCCGGCTGATCCGCAGCAGATTGTAAGCGGCACCGTTCAGCGCGAGCAGGGGTGCGTTGCGCCGCACGCCGCGCAAGCGGGTCTTGCGCAGCCCGCCGACGGTCTTGCCCCAACCCCAGAACTGCTCGATGCGCTTGCGCACGATCTGGCTGGCCCGGTAGCCGGCGCTCTCGCGCACACCTTCACCGAGACCGACATTGCGCGCTTCCATGAACGCCACGTGGGCCGCGGTGCCGTGCTCGCGCAGCCCGGTGACGAACTGCTGGGTGTGATAGCCCTTGTCGCCGCCGACACTCTTCGGGCGCAGATGCTTGCGGCGTTGCCGCGTGATCATCGCCAGCGCGGCCTGCGGCTCGGTCACCTCGACCGAGACGGTCAGCGCCACGTCGGTCATCAGACCGTGGCGGTTATCCATCAGGCCGTGACCCGCAAAGCACAGTTTGGCTTCCTTGCCGGCCGCCTTGCGCAACAGCTTGGCCTCCGGGTCGCTCGTACTGGCGTGCGTGTCATTGCGCCGCCGCTCACCCTTGAAATCCCGATCACCCCCGGCGTCCGGGCCCGAGCCACCGCCGTCCTTCGGCCGAAACGACTTCATCGAGGCCCACGCCTCGATCAGGGTGCCATCAACACTGAAGTGCTCGTCGGACAGCAGCTCGAGTCGACGTGCCTGGCGCACCACCGCATCGAAGAACTTCAACGCGACTTCCTCGCGGGCCAGTCGCTCGCGATTCTTGCTGAACGTCGAGGCGTCAAACGCCGGCTCCTCCAGACTCATGTCGAGAAACCAGCGAAACAGGATGTTGTAATCGAGCGTCTCGCAAAACAATCGATCGCTGCGCACCGAGTACAACGCAATCAGCAACTGTGCCTTGAGCAGCCGTTCCGGCGGAATCGACGGACGGCCCATGTCGCTGTACATCCCATCAAGCGTCGGGCGGATCGCCTTCAGCGCCGCATCCGTGTAGCTCTTGATCGAGCGCAGCGGATGCCGCGCTGGTACCCGATCGTCCGGCGAAAAGTAACTGAACATCTTCGATTGGGGATTCACATGTCCACGCATCAGCTTGTCCGTCGTTTCGCTCGCTTGCCTTTGGGCAGCCCCCGCACGCTCAAGTTCCTGACTTTTTCAGCGGCCTGCTAGGCTCAGGCAATGGAATGCCCCAGCGTCGATGAGCAAGTACATCGCGAGGCTGAATTCAAGTTCGATTCCACCAGCAGTCGTACACGAGCTCCTGGAGAGAGTTCGCGACGTCGGGGGTGATATCAAGGGAATTCTGGAACGCGCGGGCCTCGAGTCAAGGACAGGCGCATTTTCGCTCGCTTATTTGCGGCGACGGTTATCGCACGCGCAGATCTGTGCCATCTTCCGGGACTGCGCGCAAACTCTCGAGGCTCACATCGGCCGCCGGGCCGGCCGCCCGGCGATGAACAAGGCAGAGGTCGATTTGCTCTGCTACTGCATCATCAGCTGCAGTACCCTTGAACAGGCAATCCAGCGTGCCGCCGATTTTTGCAGGATGCTCGGTGGTCGGGCTGGGGAGCTTTCGCTTCGGTGCATGGCAGGGCGTGCTAAATTTCGGATGCATACGTTCCATAAAGAACGTGATGCCAGCGCCCTTCTCTCGGATCTCACAGGGCTCTCGACCTATGCGCGCCTGTTCGGCTGGTTGATCGGCACCGAACTTGCTCCGCTCAGTGTCGAGGTCTGTTACCGGCAGCTCTTGCGAGACGAAGTCGTTGCGTGGTTGTTGCCGCATCCCGTTGTCTACCGAGGATCGGACAATTTCCTGCGATTTCCAGCCTCCTTCCTCCGCTTGCCTGTGGTGCGCAGCACGTCCGAGTTGGATGATCTTCTGCAGGAGTTTCCATTTGATCTGACCATGACAGTCTCATCGCAGCTGCCGACTTCGGAGCGCGTG
The DNA here is from genome assembly GCA_019187495.1 of Steroidobacteraceae bacterium. Lineage (GTDB taxonomy): Bacteria > Pseudomonadota > Gammaproteobacteria > Steroidobacterales > Steroidobacteraceae > CADEFQ01. The sequence continues at coordinate 37,034 of JABAQN010000009.1, read as the reverse complement.
CGCGTTATTCTCGGTATGGCGCTCGCACACCACGTGGCCCTGCCAACAACGAAACAGATCGCGGCGCAACTTGGCATCAGCTCTGCAACGCTAAAGCGCCGGCTCTTGAACGAGCACACCAGTTTGCAGGATCTGAAGAATCGCTGCCGTCATTCACTAGCGCTCGATTTGCTGCAAGATCATGCCATGCCGCTCGGCGAAATAGCACAGAGGCTCGGCTTTGGTGATAGTGTGAACTTTGCGCGGGCTTTCAGGAAATGGACCGGTCGTTCGCCGTCTGCCTCGCGAAAGACCTTGTGTGAGAAAGAGCTGAATGCAGCACCAATTCCGCCAACGTGACCTTGGCCTGTGTATCCAGCATCACCCATTGTTTGGACGGGGTGATTGTTGTTTTTTTCGGGCTATTGACTCCATTGACGGCGCACCTTCATGGAGCCTGATACTGTAGTGTTCGGTTCCTTTCCTCCTCCAATCCCCATTTTCTCGCCTTTTCTGCCGCGCGACCGCGTGGCGGCAGCGTGGTGTGACCGGGTTTCGAAGCCGGAAGGAATCGCTGCCGGGGCCAAGAGGACTTCAATTGCCAGCAAGTGGTAGCACGATCATGAGCACGACCTGGGATGCACTGCGGATATTGGGCACTGGCTTCATCGCATTTCTCATCGCTCCGCCCATTCGCGCGCAGGCGCCTCTCGCCACTCCGGCGGAGGTCGTGCTGCCGAAACCGGCGGCGCAGTTCACCGGCACCATCGGGCGCACTTACGCGGACTCGAAGCCAGCGGCTCCGCAACCCGTACGCGCGCCGGCGGGCGCACCGAACGTGCTGCTCGTGATGACCGATGACGTGGGCTTCGCAGCCTCGTCCACGTTCGGCGGTCCGATCCCGACCCCGAACCTCGATCGACTTGCCGCGAACGGCCTGAAGTACAACCGCTTCCACACCACCGCGATGTGCTCGCCGACCCGCGCGGCGCTCCTCACCGGGCGCAATCATCATGCGGTGGGGAGCGGTGTGGTCACCGATCTCGCGGCGGGCTACCCCGGATATTCCGGCATCCTGCCGAAGAGCGCGGCGACCATCGCCAGGGTGCTCGAGCTGAACGGTTACAACACCGCGATGTTCGGCAAGCATCACAACGTGCAGGCAGGGGCCTCGTCGGTGGCCGGGCCGTTCGACCAGTGGCCGACGGGTCTCGGCTTCGAGTATTTCTACGGCTTCGTCGGCGCCGAGACCAACCAGTTCACGCCGGCGCTGTATCGCGGAGTTTCGCGCGTGGCGGCGCCGCCGGGCGAGATGCTCGACCAGGCGCTCGTCGACGATGCCATTCGCTGGGTGCACGATCAGCAGGCGGCGGGGCCCGGAAAGCCATTCTTTCTCTATTACGCGCCGGGCTCGACGCATGCGCCGCATCAGGCGCCGCGCGACTGGATCGCGAAGTTCAGGGGCCAGTTCGACCAGGGCTGGGATCGGCTGCGCGAGGAAAGCATCGCACGGCAGAAACACCTCGGCATCGTACCAGCCGACACGCAACTCACCGCCCGGCCTCCCGGCATTCCGGCATGGGAGACAGTTACACCCGGGCTCAAGCGCACGACGGCGCGCATGATGGAAGTGTATGCCGCCATGCTCGCGTACCAGGACCATCAGTTCGGCCGGCTCATCGATGAGCTCGCGCGCATGGGCGTACTCGACAACACGCTGGTTCTTTTCATCGAGGGCGACAACGGCGCCTCCGCCGAAGGCGATGTGTTCGGCAACACGAATCCGATGGGCGGGTTCGCCAACGGCGTCGTGGAGACCGCGGCCGACCAGCTCGCGTTGCTCGACCAGCTGGGCGGGCCGAACACCGTGGAGAACTATGCCGCAGGCTGGGCGTGGGCGATGAACACACCCCTGAAGTGGACCAAGCAGATCGCCTCGCATTTCGGCGGGACGCGCAACGGCCTCGTGATTTCCTGGCCGGCGCACATCGCGGAACGTGGCCTGCGTTCGCAGTTCCATCACGTGATCGACATCGCGCCGACGATCCTCGAGGCGGTGGGCCTGCCGCAGCCCGCTGTCATCGACGGCACGCCTCAACAGCGTGTCGACGGCATCAGCATGGTCTACAGCTTCGCATCGCCTCAGGCCGCGGGACGACGCAGGACGCAGTACTTCGAGATGATGGGCAATCGAGCGATTTATCACGACGGCTGGATGGCTTCGACGACGCCCACGCGCGCGACCTGGCTGCGGCAACCGCTGGTACAGAAGGCGACGCCGATGGACTATGACTGGGAGCTCTACGACCTCGAGCACGATTTCTCCCAGGCGCACGATCTCGCGCAGAAGTATCCGGCGAAGCTCGCCGAAATGCGTGCACTCTTCGTCGAGGAGGCCGAGCGCAACCAGGTCTATCCGCTCGACGACCGTCTGAACCTGGCGCGCTTCCAGGGGGCGGTGGCGCTCGGGCCGAAGCCGCGCTCATCGTTCACCTACTGGGGCAAGGACGTGAGTGTACCGGCCGATCTCGCACCGACGTTCCGGGGCTCCTTCACGCTTACTGCCGAAATCGACACGACCGCGGGCGACGATGGCGTGCTCGCGGCGCTCGGCAGCAAGTTCGCGGGCTGGAGCTTTTATCTCGAGGCGGGTCGTCCCACGGTGCTCATGGCAGGCGCCAATCAGCCGGCCCGCATTTTCCGGGTCGCAGCCGGAGAAGCCGTGCCGCGCGGGCCATCCACGGTGCGCTACGAGTTTGCATCCGAGGGGGTCGGTCGCGGCGGTCTCATGCGCATCAGCATCGATGGGCGTGAAGTGGGGCAGGGGCGCATCGAGCGCACCATCGTGCGTACCGTCGAGATGACCGACACGTTTGATATCGGGTTCGATGGCGATACGCCGGTCACTGATGACTACAGGAATGGTGGTCACTTTGGCGGCGCGATTCACAAACTGACGGTCGAGCCATCCACCGACCAGGGCGCATCGGCGAACAGTCACTGATCCGGAGTGAGGACAATGCCAGACCCCGTTCGACCAGCGCGAGAGCTTGCGGTTCTCGCTGCGGCGCTCCTTCCGCTCGCCGCCGTAGCCGCCTCACCCGCGCCGCCCCTGCAGGTGCGTGCACCCGCGGGCGCACCGAATGTCGTGATCGTGCTGCTGGATGACGTAGGCTTCGGCGCTTCGTCGACATTCGGCGGGCCGGCGGCGACGCCGGCGCTCGATGCGCTCGCGCACGAGGGACTGCGCTACAACCGCTTCCACACGACCGGGATCTGCTCGCCGACCCGCGCGTCGCTCCTTTCGGGGCGCAATGCGCACGCGGTCGGCATCGGCGCCGTCATGAATTCGGCAGATGAACGCCCCGGTTACAACGGCGTGCACGCGAAGGATGCCGCGACGCTGGCGCAGATCCTGCGCGGGAACGGTTACAACACCGCCGCCTTCGGCAAGTGGCACCAGACGCCCGACTGGGAGATCTCGCAGTCGGGGCCGTTCGATCGCTGGCCGACGGGGCAGAGGTTCGAGAAGTTCTACGGCTTCCTCGGCGGGGAGACCGACGAGTTCGAGCCGACACTGGTCGAGGGCACGACCCCGATCATGCGCCCGGCTGGTGCGGGCTATCACCTGACGGAAGACCTCGCGAACCGCGCGATCGCATGGCTGCGGGCGCAGCATTCAGTGACACCCGACAAGCCGTTCTTCCTCTACTTTGCGCCGGGCGCCACCCACGCCCCGCTGCAGGTGCCGCCGGCCTGGATCGCGCCCTACCGCGGGCGGTTCGACCAAGGTTGGGACCAGCTGCGCGAGCAGACGCTCGCGCGGCAGAGGCAGCTCGGGGTGGTGCCGGCGAACACGGTGCTCACGCCGCGCCCGGCCGGGCTGCCGGCCTGGGAGAGCCTGAGTGCGGGCGACAAGCGCATCGCCGCGCGGCTGATGGAAGTGTATGCCGCGTTCCTCGCGCACACCGATGCGCAGATCGGGCGGCTGGTACAGGCGCTGAAGGCGGCGGGGGAGTTCGACAACACGCTCTTCCTTTATATCGTCGGCGACAATGGCGGCTCGGCCGAGGGCGGACTGCTCGGCAGCTTCAACTACATGGGCGCGATCCAGGGCCTGCCCGAGGACCGGGCACGGATGCTCGAGCAGCTCGACCGCGTCGGGGGGCCGGATCTCTATCCACAGTATCCGGCCGGCTGGGCGTGGGCGATGGATACGCCGTTTCAGTGGACGAAGAGCGTCGCATCGCACTTCGGCGGTACCCGCAATCCGCTGGTCGTGACCTGGCCGAAGCGCATCAGCGACCACGGCGGGCTGCGCAGCCAGTTCTCGCACGTCAATGACATCCTGCCCACCGTGCTCGAAGCGGCGGGGATCGCGATGCCCGAGGTGGTGGACGGCATCCGCCAGAGGCCGCTCGACGGCACGAGCCTCGTGTATACCTTCAATGACGCGCAGGCACCCGGGCGGCACACGACGCAGTACTTCGAGGTGTTCGGTCACCGCGCGATCTATCACGACGGCTGGATCGCTTCCGCCTTCCACACCCGTCTTCCCTGGCAAGTCATCTCGACGTCCCGAAAACCCTTCGAGGCCGATCACTGGGAGTTGTATGACTTGAGGTCTGACTTCTCCCAGGCACATGATCTCTCGGCGCAGGAGCCCGCGCGGCTCGCGACGCTGAAGGCGCTCTTCCTCGAGGAAGCCGGGCGCAACCAGGTGTTGCCGCTCAGGGGGCAGACGCTGAATGCAAAGCTGCCGAGCTTGACGGAGGGACGCACGGCCTTCACCTACTTCCCGGGTACGCTCGGCATTCCAGAGAAGGAGGCACCGCCGATTTTCAATCGCTCCTGGAGTGTGTCGGCGAGGGTCGAAGTGCCGGCGACGGGTGCCCACGGCGTGATCGCCGCGATGGGTGGAGAACCTGCCGGCTGGTCACTGTACCTCGATGCCGGCGGCCGGCCGGTGTTCACGTACCGCGCCTTCGCGGCCGGCGCCATCGAGCTCACCGGCCAGGGTGCGCTCGAGGCGGGCCTGCACGTGCTCACGCTCGATTTCGACTACGACGGCGACGGTTACGGCAAGGGCGGCACGGCGCGGTTCTCGCTCGACGGCGCGCCGCTCGGCAGCGGTCATGTGCCGGCCACACCGCCCGCGTTTTTCTCGATCGACGAGACGTTCGACATCGGCATCGACCGGGGCTCGGCGGCGGGCAGCTACCCGGCTGCGAGCGTGCCGGGCTTTCCTTTCAACGGCGGACGCATCGAGCAGGTGGATGTCCGTTTGCGGTGATGGGTAGCATCGACATGCGCCGGCGACGCGTGTCGATCGCCGGCGCGTTGCTGTTCTCGGCCGCAGTCCTTTTCGCGGGCTGTACGCGTGAGCCGGGCGCCCGCGAAACTCCTGCATCCGCAGATTCCGGGCGCGCCGCGTTTGTCGGCAGCGAACGCTGCGCGAGCTGTCATGCGCAGGAGGCGCGCGAGTGGGAGCGCTCGCAACACCGGCGCGCCATGCAGCCGGCCCGCGGCGCGAATGTGCTCGGTGACTTCAACGATGCGCGCTTCACGAATGCCGGCATCACGACGACATTCGCGCATCGTGATGGGCGCGACTTCGTCACGACCGATGGTCCTGACGGCAAGCTCGCGGAATTCGCCATCGAGTACACGTTCGGGATCTTTCCGCTGCAGCAATACCTCGTGGAGCTGCCACGTGGTCATGTGCAGGCGCTGCCGTTCGCCTGGGACGCGCGCGCCGCGTCGGCGGGCGGCCAGCGCTGGTTCCACCTTTATCCGGGCGAACGCCTGCGCGCGGGTGACCCGCTGCACTGGACGGGTTTCGAGCAGAACTGGAATTTCATGTGCGCGGATTGCCACGCCACGAATCTGCGCAAGAACTACGACGTCGAGGCCGATCGCTACGCAACCACCTGGTCAGAGCTCGGCGTCGGCTGCGAGTCGTGCCACGGGCCGGGCTCGAAGCATGTCACCTGGGCCGAGGCGCCCGCGCGTCACCCCGCGCTCGCCGCAAGCCGCGGCCTGGAAGTTGAACTGCACGAGCGCCGGGGCGTGACCTGGTCTCGCAACGCGACGACCGGCGCGCCGGTGCGCAGCACACCGCGTGAGAGCGATCGGGAGATCGAGGTCTGCGGGCGTTGCCACAGTCGCCGCAGCCAACTCACCGGCGATGTCACGGCGGCGGACTCCCTGCATGACGGCTTTCGCGTGGCGCTGCTCGAGCCGGGGCTCTACTGGCCCGACGGGCAGATGCGCGACGAGGTATTCAACTACGGCTCTTTCCTGCAGAGCAGGATGTATGCGCAAGGCGTCACCTGTGGCGACTGCCACGAACCGCATTCGGAGCAGCTGCGCGTGACGGGCGACGGCGCCTGCCTGCAGTGTCACGACGCGAAACTCGCCACACCCGCGCATCATTTCCACCAGCCGGAGTCAGCCGGCGCACGGTGCGTCGCCTGCCACATGCCCGTTTCGACCTACATGCAGATCGATCGGCGCCACGACCACTCGTTCCGGATCCCGCGGCCGGATCTGACGACAAGCCTCGGCGTGCCGAATGCCTGTACAAGTTGCCACGTGGATCGCACGGCCGGATGGGCCTCGCAGACGATTCGCCAGCACTATCCACACCCGCAGCCAGGCTTGCAGACTTTCGGGCCCGCCTTCGCCGCGCTCGAACACCATGAATCCGGCGCGGCAGCCCGGGTCGCGGCCATCGCAGTCGATTCCGCGCAACCCGCGATCGTGCGTGCGAGTGCACTGGCGCGCCTGGCGGGCAATGCGACATCGCTCGATCCGACGGCCTTGCGTGCAGCACTCGGCGATCCGAGTCCGCTGATACGCCGTGCAGCCGTGCCGCTCGCAATCGATTCCCCGGCTGTGGCGCCGCAAGAGCTGCTGCCGCTGCTTCGCGATCCGACCCGCAGCGTGCGGCTCGAGGCCGCCGCGGCACTCGCGAGCCTGCCACCCGGCAGCCTCGATGCGTCTGCAGGCAAAGCACTGGACGCAGCGCTGGAAGAGTATCTGGCATCAGAGCGCTTCAACGCCGACCGGCCGGAGTCGCTCGTGAATCTCGGCACCATTCTCGGCAGTCGTGGCGATCTTGCCGGTGCGCAGAAGGCTTTCGAGCGCGCGCGCGACCGTGACCCGGGTTTTCTCCCGGCCTACGTCAATCTCGCGGATGTCTATCGCGCCAACGGTGACGAACAGCAGGCCGAGGCGGTGCTGCGCGCGGCGCTGCTGCACGCCGGGACGAGCGGCAGTGCGCATCATGCGCTGGCGCTCTCGCTCGTGCGGCAGGGGCGGCTGGCGGAGGCGCTGCCGCTGCTTGCGGAAGCGGCGGCGCGCGAGCCGCGGAATGCGCGCTTCGCCTTTGTCTACGCGGTGGCGCTGCAGGAGGCCGGGCAAGTCGAGGCGGCCATTGCCACGCTGCGCGCGGCGCTCAAGATCCACCCCGACGACGGTGATCTCGCCGCGGCGCTCGAAGGGGCTATTCGTTCCCGGAAAGCCGCTGGCCGATCGCGGTCGCAATCTGGGCGACCAGCAGACCCAACGTGACTATGCAGAGAAACTGGACGAACTCCACGATCGAACTCCGGACAGGCGCAGCAGTAGCAGGGGGCGCGCAGCATAATGGGCGCCTGACGGCGCGGCAGGACGGAGCGCACGTTTTCGGGAAATCGCGGGTCCGGCGGGAATATGGCGAATGGGATGGAAGGAATCCGGGCTCCCCGGTGAGCCCGATGGGAGGCTGGCGGCCGGGCATCGAGACCGCTGCCCGTGACACGACGCCGGGATCGGCTTCGACTCCGGATAGCTCATTTGGAGTATTCCTTCGCGGGCAGTCTGGTGTAAATCACGGGCGGGATTTGCCGGATTTTCGGAGTGGGCGCGCTGATCGTGAAGATACGTGAAGACCGACATCGGGATCGCATGCCCGTGTCGCCAGCCGGCAGGAACTTCGGGTTCCGGCGGGTGTAGAGGTGGGGCAACTGGAGCAGGCCGAGGCGATCCGGCAGCTGATGGCGCGGGAGGCGATCAGGGATTGCCTGATGCGCTACGCACGAGCCATCGACCGCATGGATCGATCGCTCCTGGAAGGCGTCTATTGGCCGGAAGCCACGGATGACCACGGGAGTTTCAGCGGAACTGCCGCTGAATTCATCGATTGGGTTCTTCCGGTGCTGGCGGCAATGGAGCAGACCAGTCACAAGCTCGAGAATATCCTGATCGAGCTGAAGGGCGATGACGCCCGGACCGAGACTTACTTCGAAGCCTACCACCGGGTCCCGAGAGCGCCGGAAAAGCCCTACGACCTGGTGGTTGGCGGCAGATATGTCGATTCGTTCCAGTGCCGGGACGGGGACTGGCGCATTCGCAGTCGCGTCGTCATCTATGACTGGATGCGCGAGTACCCGGACTCCGCGGACTGGTCACGGCCCATCACGGGCAGTCAGTTCAAGTCCGGGATCCGGTTCCGGACCAACCGGCTCGGGACCGATGCGAGCTACGCGCTGCTCGGCAAGTGATTCAAATGGAGCAAGTGAAGATGTGCAGCAGAGATTTCCAGATGGGACGCCCGGCATGGTTCGCGGTGTGCGCCACGTTGCTGGTTTGGGGATGGAGTGGCGGCGTGGGTGCCCAGGAAGCGGGCGAGCCACAGCAGGAATCCCAGGGTGCGATCCAGGAAGTGGTCGTCACCGCGGAGCGACGTGAGAGCAATCTGCAGGATACCCCGATCGCGCTTTCCGTGATGGATGCCAACGTGCTGGCCAATCGCGGCATCACGGACCTGGAAGGGGTCGTCAAGGCTACGCCTAGCATGTCTTTCACGCCATACAACCCGAGCTCGAACACGCTGGCGCTCTTCATGCGCGGCTCCGGCGTGCAGGATCCCGGCCAGATCACGATCGATACCGCGGTCGGGCTCTACCAGGACGGCTTCTATATCTCGCGCGCGCAGCTCGTCACCTTCGATCTTGCGGACATCGAGCGCGTCGAGGTGCTGCGCGGGCCGCAGGGCACGCTCTATGGGCGAAACACCACGGGTGGTGCCGTGAACCTCATCAGCAAGAAGCCGACCGGGGAGTTCGGTTTCAAGCAGGAACTCGGATTCGGCAGCAGCGGGCGCATCAGGAGCCTCTCCGTGCTCGACCTGCCGAAGTGGGGCGGACTGTCCGCCAAGTTCTCATTCATCAGGCGCAAGCAGGACGGGTACGTGGAGAACCTGGGCCCGAGCCACGATTTCGGCGAGGATGACCAGACCGCGGGGCGTGTGGCGTTGCGCTGGGATACCGGCGGGCCCTTCACCGCGGACTACTTCTACGAGCGGGGAGATCTCAACTCGACCCCGGCGTATTACACGAATGATACGCTCGTCGGCCTCATTCCGGGCTACTCCGACCGCGGCAGGCCCGAGGATCGCAGCTATCGCGCGATCGACCTGCCGGAGAGCAAGGGCCGGTTCGAGGGGCACGGCCTCACGTTGTCGTGGAATGTGAATGATGCGCTGACCCTGAAATCCCTGACCGGGTACCGCGACATCAACACGATTTACTTCCAGGACTATGCCGAGGCGTTCTTCGTCGGCTTCCGCAGCCAGGACAACATCCACTCGCACCAGTTCTCGCAGGAGTTGCAGGCGGTAGGGAGCATGCTCGACGACCGCGTGAAGTACGTCGCGGGCCTTTACTACTTCGAAGAGGCCGGCTGGCATTTCCAGAATACGGTGATCACCAACGCGCTTCCCGGCTCCTCCCCGTTGCTCCTGAACAAGGATCGCTTCGTGTCGATGGAGTCGAAGTCGCGCGCGTTCTACACCCAGCTCACCTGGACGCCGCCCATCCTCGACGATCAGCTCGAACTCACTTTCGGCGGTCGCTACACCAAGGACGAGCGCGCGGCGACGCGCACGCTGCTGACCACGTTCTTCGGCTTTCCGATCGCGCAGGAACCCGCGCCCGGGCTCATCAATTCGAACAACGTGGAATCGAGCCGCTTCAATCCGTCCTTCACCGCGAACTATCACTGGACGGACGACGTGAACACCTACCTGCGTGTCGCCACCGGCTACAAGGCCGGGGGTTCGAGCGAGTCGGTCGATGTCGGCATGTTCGGTCTCACGTTCAAGCCCGAGGACGTCAAGGTTTATGAATTGGGACTGAAGTCCTATCTCTTTGACCGGCGGGTCCGCCTGAACGCTGCGCTGTTCAACAGCGAGTACGAGGACATGCAGCTGTTCTTCCCGACCAACCCCGGCGACCTGTCGGTGCTGCTGGCGGTGAATGCCGGCAAGGCGTCGATCCGCGGGCTCGAACTGGAGGCGCTCTGGCAACCCATGCAGGACCTGAGCTTCACGGTCAATTACACTTATCTCGACCCGAAATACGACGAGGTGCTCGCGCCAGCCGGAACGATTTTCGATCCGGCGGTGAACCCGGCGTCACCCTACCAGGTCGGGCAGAACGTCAAGAACCTGTTCTCCTTCGGTTACGCGCCCGAGAACAGTGTCGATGCCGGTGCGAAGTGGACATTCCTGAAGTTCGGGAACGGTGACCTGACCGCGAGCCTCGATTACCGCTGGCAGGATCGCACCTTCCACACCGGTGGGGCAGGTCCCGCCGTGCCGAACTATCTGCTGGCGTCGCGCCCCGCCTTCGGCCTGCTCGATGGGCGTTTGTCCTGGCAGATGGATTTCGCGAATGATCACCAGCTGCGAGTCGATTTCTGGGGCAAGAACCTCGCCGACAAGGCATGGCCGTTGTACGTGGTGGCCTCGGGATCGCCGGTCCCGGTGCAGGATCCGCTGAGCGGCGCGGTGACGCCGCCCGGGTTTTCGTTCCAGCCGATCGCCTGGGCGGAGCGCCGCTCGTATGGGGTGAATTTCGTCTACCAGTTCTAGGCGCGAGCGCTGCTCACGCGGCCAGGACCTCGTGCTCGTAGTAGGGTGTCTGGCGGTCTGCGAGGATCGCCTGTAGCTCCGCGGCGGAGTGTCCTTCCGGTGCCAGCCAGCGCTCGATGTTCTGTGGCTTGAGGTTCACGGGGCAGCGGTCGTGGCCCGCTGCGGCGATCTCGGGTGGTGGCTCGTCGGTGATCGCGGCGAACGACAGGAGCCCGCGCCCGCCCGCGGGATCGATCCACTCCGAATAAAGGCAGGCGATCAGCATCGTTTCCGGCGGCCTCGGCACGAAGTGCAGCACGCGATTGCCTTCGGGGCGCTGCACATTCTCAAAGAAGGATGCGGCGAGCATCATGGCATGCCGATGGCCGAACTCCCGTCGCCAGAACCTTTCCAGGTTGTCGCGCCGGGCATTGTAGAGACCGGGATACTGCCGATCGATCGACGCCGGCTTTCCCGCCTGCCGGCAGTGATAGCGCGCGAGGCGCACGACTGCCTTTCCTTCGACCCGCATCACGATCGGCGCAAAATGGAACGGAAAAATCCGGTCATCGAGTGCGGTCGGCTGCCAGCCCCTGAACAGCGGCAGGCGGTTCAGCGCGGCCTCGATTTTCGCACCTGCGATTCGCCTGCTCTCGGTGGCCGCCCTGGTCGGCTTTGCCGCCAGCTTGCGTTCCGCGTCGGCGAGACGCCGACGCTGCGCGAAGATCTCCGCTTCGAGCTTCGTGACCATCGCTCCGCGATACTGGTCGATGAGCTCGCGGATGCGCTGCTCGGGGGCCGACTTCGGGTCCTCGAACCAGCGGTCGATGGCACGCGGGATGCGGATCGCCGGGTCGGCGGCGCGCCAGCCGTAGACTTCCTCGAACTGGTCGAAGTCGATTTCCGCGCCTGTCGCGCGCACATAGCGCCGATAGGCGGCCTCGAGTTGACCCGAATAGCACATTGCCGGATCGTACTCCAGGTAGTACGTTGCGCCATGGTGCAGCGACGATTCGGCAAGTACGGGGAACTCGATGCGGCCGTGGAGCGCGCGACGCTGCGCCGCGAACGCATGCAGCTGCTCGATCGGCTGGGCCCGGCGACGGAACTCATCGCTGCGGCCCGGGCGGCGGCTGAGCGCGGTGATACGGCGACGCTGCGGGAGCAGCTGGAACGCGCGGAGAAGATCCTGCAGATCGTTCTCGATGAGACCTCGGACCGCGTGATGGTGGAAGATGCGAGCGAGGAACGGGCGGAGCGCCTGGCGAGACAAGCGCCCGACGAAGAGCGTTTCAACGACTGAGGCGGGTCCGCCCCGTCACCTGAATTTCGAGATCACCTTGTCGGCATAGCGCTTGATCGCTTCCCGCTTCACCTCGAGGGAAGGTTGCTGCTGCAGGATCGTGCCGACACCCATCTCGGCCAGGATGCCCGGTGAACTCCAGGGCGTGACCTGCAGGTCAGTGACGCCGAGATCCTCGAGGCGACGGATGTCGTCGATGCTCTCCGCATCCGGACAATGCAGCATGATGTCGAATGGTTCCTTGTCGCGCCCATATTCGCGGCGATAGCCATTCAACTGCGCGATCACCTGTGCGACTTCGGCCTTGTTGTGGATGATGCTGACCCAGCCATCACCGAGGCGTGCGGCACGGCGCATGGCGGGGGGTGTCGTACCACCGACATAGATCGGGATCTTTTTCTTCGGCACCGGCGCCATGGTCAGGCGGTCGAAATCGTAATACCTGCCGTGGAACTCGTTCATGCCGCCGCGCATCAGCAGGCGCAGGATCTGGATGGCCTCGTCCTGGCGCGCGCCGCGCGTCTTCATGTCCATGTTGAGCCACTTGAACTCCTCGGGCATCCACGCGAGACCGACGCCGAGCGTGACCCGGTCATCGGCAACGGCCGCCACCGAACACAGGTTCTTGGCTTCGAGCAACGGCTGGCGGACCGCGAGCCTCAGGACCGAGGGCATGAAGCGGATGCGCTTGGTGACGACAGCCATGGCGGTAATGGCGATCCACGGATCGAGGACCGGCATGTCGAGCGGCCAGAAGCGCGACCCGTCCGGCGTATAGGGATAGGGAACGGATGTGACTTCGGGGAAGAACGGTGCATCCGCGACCTGCACGCAGTCCCAGCCCGCCTCGTCCGCGGCGCGTGCGACCGGCTGCAGTTCGTCCGGCGGCACCATGAACATGTGGAATCCGAATCTCATGTTTGCTTGTTCCATTGGTTCAAAGGCTCGCGAGCTTGACGATCCGCGCTCGCGGCAGTGGGTGCTCGGTCGCGCCGGCCCAGCGCAGCAGCGCGGTGCCTTCGCGATGGCCGCAGGTGTCGATCCAGTTGCCGGCTCCGGGATCGCGCGCGGCGCAGACGATGCGCACGCTGCCGTCGGGCTCGAGCCGCGCCGAGCGCTTGTTCACGGTGATCTGGCGGAAGCGGTAGTCGAAGCTCTCCATCCACCAGTTGTCGAGCTGGAAGTTCCAGTAGTAGCACTCGGGCGGCGTGACCTCGATCACCCAGGCCTCGTCGGGCGCGATGCGCCAGTAAGCGTGGGCGTAGTAGATGTCCTTCGCGCCGCCGCCTTTCTGGAACATCGCCTGGTCGATGGCCGGGAACGTGTTGGGATGCTCGCGAAAGAGCCGCGTCCAGTTGGCGAAGGTGCCAGCGATGCCCTTGACGAACTGTGCGGCGTTCGCGAGGCCGCCCGCGAGGCGCCCGGCGGTGAGCGCTGCCGGCTGCGCGGGACCGCCGATGCGCTCGATGTGGAATTCCCCGCCGCGCTCACTCGCGCGATCGAGCGCGGACTGGCGCAGCACGATCACGCTCGCGTCGGGCTCGAGCCGCAGCCAGTTGCGCGGCTGCGGGGTGCAGGAGGCGATGATCTCGAGCTCGCCGTCCGGCCCGAACTCGATTTCAGTATCGAGCAGTTGCCCGGTGGCATGGGCGCTGCCGTCGATGTGGTAGCGCATCGCATTGGCGACGATCGAGAAGTAGAACATCGAGCCGCGCCGGCCGGTGATGCGGTAGTCGCAGTCGCCGCGGATCGCGGCGTTCCAGTACACATTGTCGGGATTGTCGGCGCCGATCTTCGCCGTCTCGTGGCTCAACTGGTAGAAGAACGGGAAGTCCGGATCGCTCGCCTCGAGGTACTGTTCGAGGCCGAGCCGGGTGAGGCGCGAGAGATAGCGAAAGCCCTCGGCGCGGATCAACGGATCATCCGGCACGTCGGGTGCGAGCACGATGTCGCCCGCCTCGGCGAGGCGCGCGCAGAACTCGCGCCAGGCGCGCGCCGGATCCACCGCGGGCGCCTCCTTCTGGCTCACGGCGCGACCCAGTCGCCGCCGTTGACGTCGAGCGCCGCCCCGGTCACCTCGCTCGCGTAGTCGGAGAGCAGGAAATAGACGGCCTTGGCGCAGTCGCTGTCGAGCGGGATATGGCCGATCGGGATCTCGCCGGCGCGCTGCTTGCGAAAAGCCGAGCCGCCATCGTCCATCTTCGACATGAAGGATTGCAGCGGCACGCCGTCCATCCAGCCCATGAGCGCCGTGTTGACGCGGATGCCGGTGCCGGCGAGTTCCACCGCGAGCTGGCGCGTGAGCTGGTTCAGCGCCGATTTCGCCATCGCATAGCCGCCTTCGCCCGGCATCGGCTTGCGCGCGGCCAGCGTCGAGATGTTGACGATGCTGCCCGACTTCTGTGCCTTCATCGCCGGGATCACCGCCTGCGCCAGGCGCAGTCCTCCCACCGCCACGACATCGAGCACTTGCGTCAGCTGCCCGATCGAGTGCGAATCGAGGTTGGCCCAATCGGGATGGTAGTAGGCCGAGTGCACGAGGCCGTCGATGCGGCCCCAGCGCGCGAGCGCGGCTTTTGCGAGCGCGTGGCAATCCGCCGTGTTCGAGACGTCGCAGCGTACCGCGAAGGCCTCGCCGCCCCGCGCGGTGATGTCGCGCGCGATCTGCTCGATAGCCTCCACCGACCGCGCCGACACCACCACTTTCGCGCCTTCCGCCGCGGCGCCGTGGCACATGGCCTGGCCCATGCCGGGCCCGGCACCGGTGACGATCACCACCTTGTTCTTCAGGATCATAGGTATCTCCGGTGATAGAAGGCGAAATCGCGTGCGATGGCGTCGGCGGAGAGGCCGAAGTCCGCGGCGGCGTACTTGTGCGTCGGGCGCTTCTCGCGCGCGTTGGCGGCGATGCACTCGCGCATTGCAGTCCGGTCCTGTTCGTCTGCAGTAAAGCCGAGCGCAGCGAGCAGCCGCTCGCCGACCGCCTCGGGTTCGCGCGCGGTGTCCTGGTAGGGGAGGTCGATCACCTGGCCTTCGGGCAGGCTGTCGCGCAGCGCCATGAAGCGCTCGAGCCCGGTGCGAAAGCGCCGCGTCCAGTGCGCGCCTTCGGCGTCCTTGCGATAGCGGGTCGAGGTCGAGATGCTGAGCGAGCAGCACATGCTGCAATAGCTCGGCAGCACCTGGCCCACGTCGCGATGCGTCCAGATGAGCTTCGCGGCGGGAAACACTTTCAGCAGCCCGCTCATCCCGCCGAGCATGTGGTGCGGCGTCTTCAGCACCCAGGGGCGGCGCGGCTCGCCGCGCTGCGCGCGCTGGTACTGGATCGCCTGCATCCAGCGCTCGAGCTCGCGATAGGCGCGCTCGTGGTCCTGGTCGGCCTGCCAATAGCCGTACTCGTGGATCGGCATCATCGAGTCGTAGGTGCTCGAGAGGAAGGTGCGGTCGAGCAGCACGACCTCTTCGTTCACCGCCATCGCATCCATCGGATCGATGCTCTCGAAGTCCGGCCACTCGTTCAGCAGGAAATCGACGAAGCCGCGGGCAGCCGCCTGGCGCGGTGTCGGATCGCCGGGGGCCTCGCCGGGCAGCGGCAGCGGGAAGGCCGTCTCCCACCAGTAAAGCGCGGTGAGCCGCGGTGAACTCGCGAGCAGCCGATGCACCATCGTCGAACCCGTGCGCGGCAGGCCGATGATCGCGCACGCGACCTCGATCCGCTCCTCGAGCACGGCGGGGTGGTCTTTCAGGTACTGCACGAGCTGCAGCCGGTCGTTCAGTGCCGAGGCGATGCGTCCGCCGCCGCCGGCATCGGCCGCCACGAGCCCCGCGTCGCGGTTCACGAAACCGACCAGCCGCTCGAGCGGGCCGAGGAACCACTCGTCACCGAAATCCGTGAGCCCCGTCGCCGCACGCGAGGCCTCGAGCAGGGCGGGTACGGTCAGCGTCACCTGGCTCACGAGTCGTGTCCTCGCCGCTCAGTCGAGAAGGGCGATCGCGGCGATCTCGACCAGCATGTCGGGGAAGGCGAGCTTCTCGACGCCGACCAGGGTCGCGGCATTCGGGGGGAAGGGCTTGCCGCCGAGCGCCTCGTTCATCGCGCGCGAGAATTGTTCGAGCACTGCGGGCGTAAGGCCGACCACGTACATCGTGGTCGAGACGATCTGTGCGGGCGTTGCGCCGAGTGCCTCGAGCGCCCTGGCGAGATTGCGGAACGCCTGTGCGGCCTGTGCGTGGTGATCGCCGGGGCCGACGAGCTTGAACTCGGCATCATAGGCGCCCTGGCCCGCGATGAAGGCGAGCCGGCGCCCGCTGCCCACCACGACCTGGCTGAAGCCCTCGGCCTTGAAGAGGCCGGGTGGTTGTACGTGCTCGATCGTCATGCAGTTGCCTCCGGGTCGAGTAAGGTCACTGTATCACCCACGCGTACGTGCCCCGCTCGCCGCACGCGCACGTTCACGCCGAACTCGCGCTTGACGTGATCGACGATGGCGCGCGTCATGGGCGGCTGCGCCGCAATCCCGAACAAAGGCTGTTCGCGCGACGGCATGGTACAGCGAACCGTGCGCGACTCGATCCGCAGCACCGCTTCGCCGACCGCCAGATCGCGGCCCATCCACTCGAACTCCGTGAGCGCCGCCGCGTCGTTGTCCGGGCGGATCAGCAGGTTCGGTCGAAAGCGGCGCACGTCGGTGTCGAGCCCGCTGCGCCCGGCGAGAAAGCGCAGGCTGTTGGTGGTCAGCAGGTGCAGCGGATAGGCGTCGTAGTAGAAACCGGGCGGAGTCGAATACTCGTGCAACAGCGCGAGCAGATCGGCCGGGATCAGTTCATACGTCGGTTGGGCTTCACCCGGCTGCATCGCCATTTCGGCGTCGGCATCGGCCGCGGTGACCGCGCTGGCGCGCCGGTAATGATCGAGGCGGCTCGCCGGCTCACGCGCGGCCAGATGTACCGTCTTGCCGAGCTGGTCGCCCAGCCACTTGTCGATTCCCGCGTCGTCGCTGCGGCAGCGTGAACCGTCGGGCGATGCGAGTTCGACCGGCGCAACCTGCGCGCCGTACTCGTTCGCCCCCGGTTCCCGCAGGTAGCGGGCCTTCAGCTTCATCAGCGCCGGCCACTGCTTGCCGGTGCGGATCTGCCGCTCCTTGACCGCCCAGTGCCGGTCGCCCGCCAGGCCGCCGACCTCGAGCGAGGCGTCGCAGAGCTGCTCGCCACCCATGCTTTTCACGGGATAGCGCCACAGCTCTGCGATTACTCCCAATCGCACGATCGGGTTTCGTGCCGAAATGAACTGCTACCAGCTGAAGTTCACTTCGATGCCGTAGGTGCGGGGCTCCAGGTAATACGCATCCGTCAGGCTGCCGAAGGACGGTCCGAAGTCGATGTAGTTGATGATGTGGTCTTCATCGGTGAGATTGCGGCTCCAGAGAGACACTTCACCCTGCGCATCGCCGAGCGAGATTCCAGAAAGCGCAAGGCGCGCGTTCAACACCCCGTAGGCCTTGACGAGGGTGTCGCCCGCAATCGGGCGCAGCGGGTTGTACTGCGGGCCGCTCGAGGCGAGCTGGTACGGATAGGTGTAGTAATCGTCCGTCCAGCTGTAGTCGAGCACGCCGCGGATGTCACCCCAGCCGGTGCGCGCGATGCGACCGTCGAGGAGCACGTTGAATGAGCTCTTCGGCGAGTGAATCATCGCCCGGTTGTTCGCCTGGTTGATGCCTTCGTCGATGAATTTGTCGTATTCGCCATCGAGCCAGGCCACGTTCGCCTGCAATAGCAGGGCATCCGAAGGCGCCCACATGGCCTCGAGCTCCGCGCCGCGTGTCGTCGCCTTGCCGGCGTTGCGGATGATCGAGGACGAGGCTCCGGCCGCAGTGAAGATTGACAGCTGCATGTCGTCGGAGTCGTTCTGGAAGGCGGCCAGGTTAACGATCGCCCGGCCATCCGCGAAGCTCGTCTTCAGGCCGAGTTCGTAGGCCTTGAGCTTCTCGGGCTGGTACGGCGTAACTGCCTCGGCGGTCGTGTTGGCTTCCCCGTTGAAGCCACCGCTCTTGAATCCTCCCGAATACTTCGCGTATGCGTTCACGGAATCGGTGAATTTGTAGGCGACGATGAATACCGGAGTCGTGTCGCTGAAGGTGTCATCGGCTGCCGTGCCCATCGGGATCAGCGGGATATTCGGAGGTACGCCTGGCGTGCTGCCGAACGCAAGGTAACGTTCCGTGTTCCGCTCCTCGCGCGTGTAGCGCACGCCGGCAGTCAGCGTCAGCGCGTCGGTCGCCTTGTAGTCGACCTGGCCGTAGGCGGCCCACGCCTTGGTGCCGAAGCCGTAGCGGGAGTCGTAGTTTGCCGTGCCGAAGAAGAAGGTCTGCGGATTGAATGCGAAGCCGTCATCCTTGAAATAGTACAGTCCGCCGACGTAGTTGAGGCGGTCCGTCGAGCCGACCAGCTGCAGTTCCTGCGAAAAAGCGTCGTAGTCGGACAGGCGCGAGGTCTCGGCTACCGGCAGCGGCGAGCCGTCGAGGTCGAGCACATCGTCCCAGTCGAGTTCGCGATACGCAGTGATGGACTTCAGCGTGTTCGAATCGCTGACGTCCCAGGTCAGCGTCAATGCGTGTCCCTGCACTTTGCTGCGCTCAAAGGTCGGTGCATCTACACCCACCCGCGCGTCGCGATCGTGCGTGACGAAGGGTTGCAGGAAGGGCAAGATCGCCGGATTGGCACGCGAGAGATAGGAGTGATTGACGATCTGGTCGGCATCGCTGTAGTCGAAGCGATAGGCGGCCTGGAACGTGTCGGTGAAGTCGAGGTTCAGGGCGAATCGCGCGCTCGTGGAATCGCGCGTGTTCAGCTCACTGACCGAGCTCCCGGGGGTGGTCTTGATCGTGCCATCGCGCTTCTCGGCGCGAGCTGCGAGCGAAATGCTCGCGATTCCAAAGCGTGGCAGGTCGAGCGAGGCCTTGGCCGAACGCAGGTTGTAGTTGCCGAAGCGCACGCTCGCCTTGCCACCGAATTCGCCCGACGGCGGGAGGGTGACGAAGTTCACGGCGCCGGCAAGCGTGTTGCGTCCGTACAGCGTGCCTTGCGGACCGCGCAGCACTTCGACGCGAGCGAGGTCCAGGATGTCGAACACCGAGCCGAGGTTCTTGCCCACGTAGACCCCGTCGACATAGATACCGACGGTCGGGTCCCAGTAGAGCGCCGGATTTTGTTGCATCGCTCCGCGGATCGAGAGCTGCATGCCCGTATTGTTGTTGACCGAGGGCAGCACGTGCAGGTTCGGCGCCATGGCGCTGAGGTCCGCGATGCTCGAGATTCCGCGGTCCGCGATCTGCTGCTCGCTGATCGCAGTCACCGCCACCGGCACGTCCTGCAGGCGCTCTTCGCGCTTCTGCGCGGTGACCACGACTTCCTGCAGCACCGGTTCCGCGGCGGTCTCATCGGCTGCCGCCCGGGCGGGAGCGGTGGCGGCAAACGTCGCGGCCATCGCGCTGACAAGGAGAGGGATACGGACACGGTCGCCCATTGGGTTCATTCCTTCTGGTGGGGTTCGACGTTTCATCGAGAATGCAGGCCCGCGCGGACGCGCGGGTGCGTTGTATTTCGCAGACCATTCGTCATTAAGGCCACCCTATCAGCCACATGGGCCGTTGTCTTAGTCCATAAAGACGAGGGTTTGATGTGCACATGCGCAGTGTCAAGACTCGGTCTATTCAGGCGAGGTACCCGACGCCTTTCTGCCTATAATCCGGCTTCATTCCGGGCGGAACGCAACGATGAGCCAAGACGAGCGATTGCCAAATTCCACGAATCTCGATGACTGGCGCGCGGCTGCCGCCAAATCGGCGCCAGGTGGCAATGTCGATGCACTGAACTGGCGCACGCCCGAGGGTCTGGTCGTCAAGCCGCTGTACACCGCCGTCGACACGGCGCGGCTTCCCTTTGCCGATACGCTGCCGGGCTTTGCGCCGTACCTTCGCGGGCCGCAGGCCACGATGTATGCCGTGCGGCCGTGGACGATCCGCCAGTACGCCGGCTTTTCGACGGCCGAGGAGAGCAACGCATTCTACCGACGAGCGCTCGCCGGCGGCGCGCAGGGCATCAGCGTCGCGTTCGATCTCGCCACGCACCGCGGCTACGACAGCGATCATCCGCGCGTCACCGGTGACGTGGGCAAGGCGGGCGTCGCGATCGACAGCGTCGAGGACATGAAAATCCTCTTCGACGGCATTCCGCTCGACAAGGTGAGCGTGTCGATGACGATGAATGGCGCGGTATTGCCGGTGCTCGCCGGCTACATCGTCGCGGCGGAAGAGCAGGGCGTGGCGCAGCGTGATCTTTCGGGGACCATCCAGAACGACATCCTCAAGGAGTTCATGGTCCGCAATACATACATCTTCCCGCCGGCGCCGAGCATGCGCATCGTCGGCGACATCATCGCCCACACCGCGGGGCACATGCCGAAGTTCAACTCGATCAGCATCTCCGGCTACCACATGCAGGAAGCGGGCGCGAACCAGGCGCTCGAGCTCGCCTTCACGCTCGCGGACGGCAAGGAGTACGTGAAGGCGGCGCTCGCGCGCGGCCTCGACGTCGACGGGTTCGCGGGGCGCCTGTCGTTCTTCTGGGCGATCGGCATGAACTTCTACCTCGAGATCGCCAAGATGCGTGCGGCGCGCCTGCTGTGGTACCGGATCATGAAGGGATTCGGGGCGCGCAAGGACAAGAGCCTGATGCTGCGTGCGCACTGCCAGACCTCGGGCTGGAGCCTGACGGAGCAGGATCCCTACAACAACGTCGTGCGCACGACCATCGAGGCGATGGCCGCGGTGTTCGGCGGCACGCAGAGCCTGCACACCAACGCGCTCGACGAGGCGATCGCGCTGCCCACCGATTTCAGCGCGCGCATCGCGCGCAACACCCAGCTCATCATCCAGGAGGAAACGCACATCACGAACGTGATCGACCCCTGGGCGGGCAGCTACGCGATGGAGAGCCTGACCCAGCAGATGGCCGACAAGGCGTGGGAGATCATCCAGGAAGTCGATGCGATGGGCGGCATGACCCGCGCGGTCGAGTCGGGCTGGGCGAAGCTCAGGATCGAGGCGAGTGCGGCCGAGAAGCAGGCGCGCATCGATTCGGGCGCGGACACGATCGTCGGCGTCAACAAGTACCGGCCCTCGACCAGCGAGCAGATCGAGATCCTCGAGGTCGACAACAATGCGGTGCGCGAGAACCAGATCCGGCGCCTCGCGGCGGTGCGCGCCGCGCGTGACGGCAAAGCCGTCGCGGCGGCATTGCAGGCGTTGACGGAGTCGGCGAAGACGGGCGCGGGCAACCTGCTCGAACTGACGGTGCACGCCGTCCGTTTGCGTGCCACCATTGGCGAGGTGAGTGACGCGCTCGAGAAGGTATACGGGCGGCATCGCGCCGATACACAGAAGGTGACCGGGGTGTACGCAGCCGCATACGACAACGCCGACGGATGGGAGAAACTGAAGCGCGAGATCGACGCATTCGCGGTCGAGTACGGGCGTCGGCCGCGCGTGATGATGGCAAAGCTCGGGCAGGACGGCCATGACCGCGGCGCCAAGGTGGTCGCCACAGCATTCGCCGACCTCGGGTTCGACGTGGACATCGGACCGCTCTTCCAGACCGCCGAGGAATGCGCGCGCCAGGCGATCGAGAATGACGTGCACGCGGTGGGCGTGTCGACGCTCGCGGCGGGTCACAAGACCCTGGTGCCGGCGATCATCGAAAGCCTCAAGGCACAGGGTGGAGACGACATCATCGTGTTCGTCGGCGGCGTGGTGCCGCAGCAGGACTACGAGTACCTGCGGCAGGCCGGCGTGAAGGGGATCTACGGCCCGGGCACGGCCATCCCAGTGAGCGCGAAGGATGTGCTCGAGCAGATCAGGGCCCACCTCAAGCGGCGCCCGTGAGTCTCTCGGCGGACGATACGGCGCTGGCCGAAGCGGTGCGTCGCGCTGAGCGGCGCGCCGTGGCGAAAGCGATCACGCTGCTCGAATCGTCCCGCAGGGACGATCGCGTGCGCGCCGATGCGCTGCTCAATGCGTTGCTGGCCTCGACCGGGCAGTCCTGCCGCATCGGCATTTCCGGGGTCCCTGGCGTCGGCAAGTCGACCGTCATCGAAGCGCTCGGATTGCACCTGATCGACCAGGGGCATCGCGTCGCCGTGCTGGCCGTCGATCCGTCGTCGAGTCTCTCGGGAGGGTCCATCCTCGGTGACAAGACGCGCATGGAGCGGTTGTCCGTTCAGGAAGCCGCGTACATCCGGCCGAGCCCGTCGGGCGGCACGCTCGGTGGCGTGGCGGAGAAGACGCGCGAAGCCATGCTCGTTTGTGAAGCCGCGGGCTTCGACATCGTCATCGTCGAGACGGTGGGCGTGGGCCAAAGCGAGACGACCGTTGCCGGGATGACCGACCTCTTCGTGCTGCTGCAGCTGCCGAACGCGGGCGACGACCTGCAGGCGATCAAGCGCGGCGTGATGGAAGTCGCCGACGTCATCGCCGTCAACAAGAGCGATCTCGATGCCAATGCCGCCGCGCGGGCGTGCGGGATGATCGAGAATGCGCTGCGCGGCTTCGCGCTTCACGGCCGGGGAACGGGTCGCCCGCCGGTGATGCAGCTGAGTGCGCTCAAGAGTGAGGGGATTGCCGAGCTCTGGGCGTGCATCGAGCGGATCATCGGTGTGCGGCGCGAAAACGGGGCCTTCGATGATCGCCGCCGCGGCCAGGCGCTCGCCTGGATGTGGGATAACATCCGGGCGGGCTTGCTCGCGGATTTCCACGCGCATGCGAAGGTCCGCGGGATCCTTCCCGCGGTACTCAATGACGTCAGCGAGGCACGACTCGCGCCTTCCGCCGCCGCGCGCTCGCTGCTCGACCTGTTCGAGCGCTGAACACGCCATGACCGCCACCGGAGTCCGAATGGAAAAGAGTACAGCGGATCGACCCTTTCGCATCCTCGGTATCCAGCAGGTTGCCATCGGCGGGCCGAGCCGCGCGCGTCTGCGCGCGCTGTGGGTCGACCTGCTGGGCCTCGAAGTGACCGGCAGCTTCCGCTCCGAGCGCGAGAACGTGGACGAGCTCATCTGTAGCCTGGGTTCGGGCGCCACGCGGGTGGAGGTCGACCTGATGGAGCCGATCGATCCGAACGGCAAGCCGGCGGTTCACACGACACCGCTCAATCACATCGGCCTCTGGGTCGATGACCTGCCGAAGGCGGTCGAGTGGCTCGCGGCACAGGGGCTGCGCTTCGCGCCGGGGGGAATTCGCAAGGGCGCTGCCGGCCACGACATCTGCTTCGTGCACCCGAAGGGCAATGAGCAGTTCCCGCTGGGCGGCGAGGGCGTGCTCATCGAACTGGTGCAGGCGCCACCCGAGGTGATCGCGGCGCTGTAGGGTCAGCAAAAAAAAGGGGGCGTCGACGGCTGTCGACGCCCCTTCATCAAGGTGATCTCAGGCGATCACTACCACTTGTAGCCGGCCGTCAGCAGCCAGGTTCGCGGCTCCTGCCAGTTGGCCGTGCGGAACATGCTGAAGTCGATGCCGTTGACCATCTTGTCGGAGTCGGTGACGTTCCGGACCATCAGCGACACGTCGAGCGTGCCCGGGCCTGCCGGGATGTCCGACATCAGGAGTCGCGCATTGGTCTGGTTCGTTGCCGGCATCTCGTCCGCCGCGGCGGTGTAGGCGCCACCGGCATTCGGCGAGGCCAGCGTCTTGTTCACCGCGTAGAGGTAGAGACTGTCGGTGTAGGTGTAGTCGACGATCAGGCGCAGGTCGCCGAACTGCGAGGCGAAGAGCCGGCCATCCATCACGGCGCCGATCGTGTTCTCGGGCGTGAAGCCGGGCAGGCGGTTGCTCGCCGTGTCGATGATCGGGCGACCGGGCGCGAAGGAGTTGTCCATGTACTTGTCAAACTTCGCGTCGAGATACCCGTAATTCAGGCCGAAGGTCCAGCCGTCCGCGATCCGGACACGGGTTTCGAGTTCGAACCCCTTGTACGTCGCCTCGCCGGCATTCACCAGGAATGACTGGGTGGTGCCGGGGACCAGCTGCGTGCCCTGCTGGTCGGTGAGGTCGGTGTAGAAGATCGTGGCGTTCAGGATCGCCCGGCCGTCCCACAGCGTCGACTTCGCGCCGAGTTCATAGGCCGTCGAGAATTCCGGCCGATAGGGCGTCGTCACGCGCGGGTCGATCAGCTCGGAGCTGAAGCCGCCGCTCTTGAAGCCACGCGCCACGCGCGCGAAGAAGTTGAGGTTGTCGCTGAACCTGTAGGCGAGGGCCGCCATCGGCGTCGTGCCCGAGAAATCCGCGCTGTACGGGGTTCGCGGCAGGCAGGACTGGCGCAATGCGGCGCACGCTGCCCGATCATCCATCAGGAACGGACCCTTGTAGCCATTCGTCAGCCATCGGTGCGTGAAGCCGTCACGCGTTTCCTCCGTGTAACGGATGCCCGCCGTCAGTGTCCAGCGATCGACGAACTCCCAGTCGAACTGGCCGTAGACTGCCTTCGCCTTGGTGTTGGCCGCATAGTTGCCCCAGGCGGGTGCCGCGCTGAACAAGCTGAACGCCTGCGCGCCGTTTGCCTCGCCGTCGTCCTTGAAGTAGTAGAGCCCGACGACGTAGTGCAGCTTGCCGTGGTCGCCGAGCCACTGCAGTTCGTGCGATTGCTGCTCGTATTCGGTGTGGCGGCTGTAGAGGGCCGTCATGCCGTACGGGAACGTGACCGTGTTGTTCGGCGGCGGCTGGCCGGTCGGCAGCGTCACCATGATGCTCGTGAGAGGCGTGCCGTCGATCGACTGCTGGTCCCAATATTCCATCGTGCGATCGGAGAAGATGTACTTGAGGTTCTCCGTATCCATGGCCTGCCAGTCCATGACGACGGTGTGGGCGCGGTTGTGGACCTGCTCCCAGAGCACCGAGCCCGCGGGCGTGCTCACCTTGTCGGGCCGTGAGGTCGTGACGTAGGGAGCCATCGCGGTCTGGATCTGGGTGCCGAGTGCGGCACCGAATACGCTCGGGAATGTGCCGGCCCAGCCGCTCAGGGAATACAGGCTGGTCGGGACAGGGGTGTTGTCCGATTTGGAATAATCGAAGGAATAGGTGAGCCTGAAGTCATCCGTGAAATCGAGCTTCAGCGCTGCGCGGTACGCCTCCTGGTCGCGTGCGCCCATGTCCTGCGGGCCCGTGAGGTTGTCCGCCCAGCCGTCCATTTTTTCCCGGCGGGCAGCGAGGGTGGTGCTCAGGATGCCCCATTTCGGCAGGTCCATGGTCAGCTTGCCGACCCAATGGTTGTATTCGCCGCCGCTGATCTCGGTGGTGCCGCGGAACTCGCCGGACGGCTGGCGCGATACGTAGTTGATCGCGCCGCCCTCGGTGTTGCGCCCGAAGAGCGTACCCTGGGGTCCGCGGAGAACCTCGACGCGCTCCACGTCCACGACATCGAGCACGCTGCCCTGCGACTTGCCGAGGTAAACGCCATCGAGATACACGCCGATCGGCGGATCCATCCAGATTGCCGGTTGGCTCGCGTTCGAGCCGCGGATGCCGATCACCGAGATGCCCACGGCGCCGGCGCTGCCGCGTGCGATCACGTTCGGGGCCACGCTGTTCAGGTCGAGCACGTTGCGGATGCCGCGCGTCTCGAGTTCGGCCGCACCGACGGCGGTGATCGACAGCGGCACCTCCTGCAGCTTCTCCTCGCGCTTCTGCGCGGTGACGACGACTTCCTCCAGCGCGACAGCCTTCGGCTGATCCTGCGACTGGCCGAAAGCCGCTCCCGTGTAAGCGGCAAAAGCCATAACGGAGGCGCCCAGCCACAGCTTCGGCGCGATGGTCGATGAACTCATATTCCCTTTCCCCCGGTCAGTGTGTCCGACTCGTTGTCCGTTGCATGTCGCACGGGTGTCTGTTTCACGCAACGACACCAGCGGCACCCGGGTATCTTGCGCTCCCTGCAAGCAACGAATACGTCCGAATGGACTATGTCGCGAAAAAACGACGGGGCGCCGGCTCGCGCCGACGCCCCGTCCGGGAGGGGTCATGCCTGGCGGGTCAGGCGTGGCTCACCACTTGTAGCCCGCCGTCAGGAGCCAGGTCCGCGGCTCCTGCCAGTTGGCCGTGCGGTACATGCTGAGGTCGATGCCCTGGTTCATCTTGTCCGAGTCGGCGACGTTCCTGACGAGCAGGGACAGGTCCATGGTGCCTGCACCGGCCGGGATGTCCGAGAGCAGCAGTCGGGCATTGACCTGGCTGCTCGCCGGCACCTCGTCAGCGGCGGCCGTGTAGGCGCCTCCCGCGTTGGGCGCCGACAGGCTCTTGTTCACCGCGTACAGGTAGAAGCTGTCGAGGTAGGTGTAGTCGACGATCAGGCGCAGGTCGCCGAACTGCGAGGCGAGCAGGCGCCCGTCCAGCACGGCGCCGATCGTGTTCTCCGGCGCAAAGCCCGGCAGGCGGTTGCTCGCCGTGTCGATGATCGGCCGTCCCGGCAGGAACGAGTTGTCGAGGTACTTGTCGTACTTCGCGTCGAGATACCCGTAGTTGAGGCCGAAGGTCCAGCCCTCCGCGAACCGGACACGGGTCTCGAGCTCGATTCCCTTGCGCGTACCTTCACCCGCGTTCACGAGGAACGATGAGGTGGTGCCCGGCACCAGCTGCGTGCCCTGCTGGTCGGTGAGGTCGGTATAGAAGAGCGTCGCATTCACGATCGCCCGGCCGTCCCACAGGGTCGACTTCGCGCCAAGCTCGAAGGCCGTCGAAAACTCGGGACGATAAGGCGTGGTGACTTGCGGCCGGATCAGCTCGGAGCTGAAGCCGCCGCTCTTGAACCCGCGCGCCACGCGCGCGAAGAAGTTCAGGTTGTCACTGTACTTGAAGGCCAGCGCCGCCATCGGCGTCGTGCCCGAGAAATCCGCGCTGTAGCGGGTCAGCGGCAGGCAGGCCACACGGAGGGCGCCGCACGCGGCCGGATCGTCGGTCACGAAGGGGCCGCCGTAGCCATTCGTGCGCCACTGGTGCGTGAAACCGTCGCGCGTTTCCTCGGTGTAGCGGATGCCCGCGGTCAGGGTCCAGCGGTCGACGAACTCCCAGTCGACCTGGCTGTACACGGCCTTGGCTTCGGTGTTGGCGGCAAGGTTGACCCAGAAGGCGGACTGCTGGCCGAACATGCCGAAGCTCTGCGGGTCCTGCGTCTCGCCCTCGTCCTCGAAATAGTACAGGCCGAAGACGTAGTGCAGCCTGCCGTGGTCGCCGAGCCACTGCAGTTCGTGCGAGCGCTGTTCGTATTCCGTCATGCGGTCGTAGTACGCGGTCATGCTGTAGGGGAACGTGAAGGTGTCGTTCGGCGGCGGCAGGCCGGTCGGCAGCGTCACCATGAGGCTGGTGAACGGCACGCCGCTGAGCGACTGCTGGTCGCTGTACTCCATCGAACGATCGGCGAAGATGTACTTGAAGTTCTCCGTATCGGTGGCCTGCCAGTCGAGGACGACCGTATGCGCGCGGTTCTCCGAGCGTTCCCACATCGGCAGGCCGGCGGGCGTGCTCACCTTGTCCGGCCGCGAAGTGGCGACGTAGGGGGCCATCGCGGTCTGGATCTGGGTGCCGAGCGCGGCGCCGAAGATGCTGGGGAAGGTGCCGGACCAGCCGCTCAGCGCGAACACGCTGGTCGGGACCGGGGTGTTGTCGGCCTTGGAGTAATCGTAGGAATAATCGACACGGAAGTCGTCCGTGAAATCGAACCTCAGGGCGCCCCGATACGCCTCCTGGTCGCGCGCGCCCAGGTCGTCCGGACCTGTCAGGTTCTCCGCCCAGCCGTCCATCTTCTCCTTGCGTGCGGCGAAGCTCGCGCTCAGGATTCCCCACCTCGGCAGGTCCATGGACAGCTTGCCGATCCAGTGGTTGTATTCGCCGCCGCCGATCTCCGCCTTGCCGCGGAACTCACCCGATGGCTTGCGCGAGACATAGTTGATCGCGCCGCCCTCGGTGTTGCGGCCGAAGAGCGTACCCTGCGGGCCGCGCAGCACTTCGACGCGCTCGACGTCCACGACGTCGAGCACGCTGCCCTGCGCCTTGCCGAGGTAAACGCCATCGAGATACACACCAATCGGCGGGTCCACCCAGATCGCCGGCTGGCTCGTGGCCGAGCCGCGCATGCTGATGACGGAAATGCCGAGGGCGCCGGCGCTCGGGCGCGCCATCACGTTCGGGGCAACGCCGCTCAGGTCGAGAACGTTGCGAATCCCCCGCGTATCGAGATCTTCCGCGCTGACCGCGGTGATGGAGAGCGGCACTTCCTGCAGCTTCTCCTCGCGCCGTTGCGCGGTGACGACGACTTCCTCCAGGGCGACAGTCTTTGCCGGCTGCTGGTCCTGACCGACGGCCGATGCCGCATAGGCCATGAAAGCCAGGGCCGAGGCACCGAGCCGGAGTTTCGGCGTGATGGTCGATGAGCTCATATCTTCTCTTCCCCCAGTCAGTGTGTTCGACATGACAGCCTGGAAGCACCGTATCCCCGTCTCATCGACGCCACGGTACTCGCGATCGCTCGAATCTTGCACTTGTGAGGCTCATTGAATACGTCCGAATGGACTATGGTGCGCGGGCGCAACTGACTGATATCAAGGGATGCCTGCGCATCGGCGCGGGCCCACAGGAGGCGCGAATGGCCGAGAACACCCGACATCCGACCGATGAATGCGCCCACAGCATGCCGCGACGCACATTCCTGCAGGCAGGCGGCAGCCTCGTGGCGGGCGCCGCGCTCGGTCTCCCGACAAGTGCGAAGGCCCGCCCACTCCCGTATGGAGACTACGCGGCGCAGGATGCCGTGGGCCTCGCGGCGCTGATCCGCAAACGCGAGGCCAGTGCCGCCGAAGTGCTGGAGGCGGCCATCGCGCGCGCCGAGGCCGTCAACCCGGCCATCAATGCCATTGTACTGAAACATTACAACCTGGCGCGCGAGGCGCTGGCGAAGCAGGCGCCGCAGGGTCCGCTCGCCGGCGTACCGTGGTTGCTCAAGGACCTCGGCATCTACCTGAAGGGCACGATCACGACCGGCGGCAGCGCGTTCTTCCGTGACGCCGTGGCGGGCTTCGACAGCACGCTGGTCGAGCGCTATCGCCGCGGGGGCCTCGTGATTTTCGGCAAGACGGCGGCGCCCGAGTTCGGGCAGACCGCGACGACCGAATCGCGGCTCTGGGGGCTGACCCGCAATCCCTGGAACCTCGGGCACACCTCCGGTGGTTCATCCGGCGGAGCGGCAGCCGCGGTCGCCGCAGGCATCGTTCCGGCCGCCCACGCCAGTGATGGCGGCGGGTCGATCCGCATTCCGGCATCGAACTGCGGCCTGTTCGGACTCAAGACGAGCCGGGGCCGAAATCCCCACGGGCCGTATGCCACGGAGGGCTGGATGGGCCTGTCCGTGCAGCACGCCATCACGCGCTCGGTGCGCGATTCCGCGGCGATCCTCGACATCAGCCAGGGCGCGGAGCCCGGCAGCCGCGTCGTGCCGCCGGTGGGCGCCGCGAATTACAGCGCTGGCCATCGCGAGGCGCCCCCAAAGCTGCGCATCGCACTCTGGGACACCCATATCTACGGCCTGACCGTGCACCCGGACTGCCTCGAAGCCGTGCAGCGCACCGCGAAGCTGTGCGAGTCGCTCGGCCATGGCGTCGAGCCGGCGGCGCCGCAGTTGCCGGTCGCGGAGATGGGCATGGCGATGGGGGCGCTGACCGGAACCGGCCTGCTCGTCGCGATCCGTGATCGCGAAAAAGAACTCGGCCGCGCGGTGACCGAAGCGGACCTCGAGCCGATCAACTGGCGGAACATCCAGCAGGCGGCGAAGCGCTCGGGAGAGGAGATCTACCGCGGGCGCGAAGCGCTCGACCATGTCGCCATCGTGCTCGATGAATTCCTGGCGCGGTACGACCTCATCCTGTCGCCGACGACGGCGGTGCCGCCCCCGAAGCTCGGCGAACTGTCGCTCGACCAGCCCTACGAGAAGTACATGCTGGCGGCGATGAATGCGAGTCCGTTCACGTCCGTATTCAACATGGGAGGCCATCCCGCCATGTCGGCGCCGCTGTACTGGAACAAGGAAGGCTTGCCGATCGGAACACAGTTTGCGGGGCGGTTCGGAGACGAGCTGACGCTGCTCAGGCTCGCGGCGCAGCTGGAGGAAGCGGCGCCCTGGGCGTCAAGGCGGCCGAAGCTCTGACTGCGCGATGACGGCTGATACGGGACGCTGGAAGGAAATCCTCGACGAGTTCGAGCGCCGCCGCGCGTTCAGCCGGCAGATGGGCGGTGCCACGCGTGTGGAGCGGCAGCGCGACTCCGGCAAGCTCGACGCCCGGCAGAGAATCGAAGCGTTCTTCGATGCGGGAAGCTTCGTCGAGATCGGCGCGCTTGCGGGAGTTTCGAGCGAGGTTACCGACGCCCCCGCACCGGCCGATGGCCTGATCGCGGGCTTCGGGCTCGTGGAGGGCCGTCCCGTGTTGGCAGGCGCGGAGGACTTCACGGTCCTCGGCGGTTCGATCGGCGATCGTGGTGCCGACAAGCGCTATCGCCTCACGCAGCTGGCGGCGCAGGAACGCGTGCCGCTCGTTTTCATGCTCGAGGGCGCCGGCCACCGGCTCACGAACGAGCATGCCGGGCGCCGTCCGAACGACCTGCAGGGGCTGGCCGGGCTTTCGGGCCTCGTGCCGATCGTGTGTCTCGTGCTCGGCGCGTCCGCGGGCCACAGTGCACTCGCGGCGCCATTGTCGGATTTCGTGGTCATGACCCGGGACTCGTCGCTGTTTGCGGCGGGCCCGCCGATCGTCAAGGCGGCGGTGGGTGAGGACGTGACGAAGGAGCAACTCGGCGGCCCGCAGGTGCACGTCGTGCAATCCGGGGTCGCGCACAATCTCGTGGAAGGCAATCGCGAGGCGATTGCGCTCGCGCGCCGTTACCTGTCCTATTTCCCGTTGAATGCGTGGGAAAGGCCGCGGCGCAGTGAAGGCGCCGACACGGACTTCCGGCGCCTCGACGGCATTCTCGATCTGATCGATCCCGATCCGCGCGTGGCCTTCAGGATGGCGAGCGTGCTCGCGCTCCTCGCCGACGAGGGCACACTGCTCGAGATCCAGCCACGCCATGGTGCGGCGGTGATCACTGCGCTCGCCCGTCTCGGCGGGCGCAGCGTTGCCATCGTGGCCAACGACCCGGGCGTGAATGCGGGAGCCGTGGATGCGGCCGCCGCGGACAAGGCCGCGCGCTTCATGGATGTCGCCAATGCCTTCCACCTGCCCGTGGTGTTCCTCGCCGACAACCCCGGCGTGATGGCCGGCACGGCGGCGGAAAAGTCCGGCGCGTTGCGACACGCCGCGCGCATGTTCGTGGCACAGCATCGACTTTGCGTGCCGAAGCTTCACGTCACGCTGCGAAAGGCGTTTGGCTTCGGCTCCTCGATCATGGCCATGAACCCGTTCGACGGGCAGACGCTCTCGCTCGCGTTCCCGGCGGTCACGCTGGGTTCGATGCCCGCCGCGAGCGGTGCGACCGCCGCGAAACTCGGCGATGCCGCGCGTGCGCGCGTGGCCGCGGAGCAGGCGGGTGGTGCGTTCGCGGCCGCGGATCGCCTCGCTTACGACGACGTGATCGATCCGCGCGACCTGCGCAATGCGCTGCTTCAGGGGCTCACCCTGGCCGAGGAGCGCCTCACCGGCGAAGTGCGACCGACGCTCGTGCGTGCCATCGCGCCCTGAGGCGCAGGTGATCAGGCGCGGATGCGCCCTTCGCGGATCAGGCGCTGCAGATCGAGCATTTTCGGGCTCGAGGCGAGTGCAGCCGCGTCCGGGTCGTCGCTGGCGAGCCAGCACAGCGCCACGGCGATGGCCTCGGGTGTCGTGGCACCGAAGCGCTGCTCGAGCACGCCTCCCTCGCCGAGCGCAGTGATCGCGGATTCGGTGCTCACGAGACCGGGATTCACCGTGAGCGCGCGAATGCCCCTGGGACCGTATTCGACATTGATGCAACCCGCCAGGCGCGCGAGCGCCGCCTTCGACGCGCCATAGGCGTAACCCCACGCGCCCTGGTCGGCGGGTACCGGTGGATCGTACATGCCGGCGCCTGAACTCATGTTGATGATCCGGCCGCCGCCCTGGGCGACCATGACCGGCAGCACGCGGCGCACGAGATGGAACGGCGCGAGGACGTTGCCACGCAACGTGCGCTGCAGCGCTTCTTCCGTCAGTTCGTGCAGCAACGCGTTCGACTCGCGGTCCTGGTAGACGGCATTGTTCAGCAGCGCATCGACGCGGCCGTAGTGCGCGAGCACCGCGTCGAAGGCGGTGTCGAGCGATCCCGTGTCCATCAGGTCCATCGGGTGCGCGAACACGTCCGCACCGAGTTCACGCACCGCGGCGGCGGTGGAAGCCAGGCTTCCCGCCATCGGTGTGCCGTCGGGACGGCGCAGCTGGTGGTCGAGTCGCTGCCCTTCGTTCACGGTCCGCGCCGTGATGGCGATGCGCCAGCCCCTGCGGGCGAATGCACTCGCCGCCGCCGCGCCGATGCCGCGGCTCGCGCCGGTGATGAGGACAACCGGCGACCCGGTTCTCGTGGATCGATCTTCCATGGTGGTTGGGCAGCTTAGGTGCAGATGTGTCATCGTGTCACGCTGCACTCGAACGGAGCACGACATGCCACTCATCGCCATCACGGGTTCCAGGTCGGGCATTGGCGCCGCAACAGCCGCGCGGCTGCGTGCGAGCGGCCACGCCATTCTCGGCATCGATGTCGACGATGCGGACATCGTCGCCGACCTGTCGCAGGCGGATGGCCGTGCCGCCGCGGTGGCCGCGGTGCTCGAGCGCTCGGGGGGCCGGCTCGATGGCCTCGTGTTGTGCGCCGGGCTCGGCGCAACGGTGAAGCCGCACCTCAAAATCGCGACCGTCAATTATGCCGGCGCCGTCGCCATGATGGACGGCCTGCTGGGCGCGCTCGCGCGTGGCGAGTCGCCCGCCACGGTCGTCGTGTCTTCCGTGTCGTCCGTCCAGGTCACGTGGGCGACCAACCCGATCGGCCGCGCGCTCGAGTCAGGCGATGAAGCGAAGGTGGCCGAGGTGCTTGCCGGTGCGGGTACCCATGCCGGGCACGTCGCATACTCGGGGGCGAAGAATGCGCTGACGGTGGCGGTGCGGCGACGCGTCGTCGAATGGGGTCGCCTCGGCGTGCGGCTGAACACCGTGGCGCCCGGCGCGGTGGAGACGCCGCTGCTGCAGGCGGGACTTGCGGACCCGCTCTACGGGAAAGCCATCAGGGATTTCGTCGCGCCGATCGGACGGCGCGCGAAAGCTGACGAGATTGCGGCGACGATCGAGTTCCTGCTCGGGCCCGGCGCCAGCTATGTGCACGGCGCGCAGGTCTTCGTCGATGGTGGCGTCGATGCGATGAATCGCCCCGAGACCTTCTGAGCGTGGGCGGCGAGGGTGGTCGCGCGCGAGCCGCGCGCCACCCGTACCGTGCCTTCAGCTGTGCTGCAGGGACTTGACGTACTCGGCGAGCGACTGCAACTGGTCCGGTGGAATCATCGGCCACGGCGTCATCAGCGGCGAGCCGCCGTGCTTCGCGGCGCCGTCGTGCACGATCGCCTTGATGTCGTCGATGTCGCCCTTCGTGCCGTTGCCGTTGACGTCGTACTTGAAAGCACCGATCGCGAAGTCCGCAGGTTTCGGATTCAGGCCCGCCGCCGCCGGGCCGTTGCCTTCGCCCTTGGCGCCGTGGCAGGTGACGCAGTAGGTCTTGAACACTTTCTCGCCCGCGGCGGTGTCGCCGGTGGCGGCGGCGACAGGCGCCGCAGCCGGTGTTGCGGCGGGTGCCGCCTCGGACGCCGGCGCAGGTGCCGTGGCAGCGGTGGACTCCGGCGCACTCGCGGCGGCGGGCTCCTTCTTCGCGCAACCTTGCGCGAGGAGGGCGGCTGCCATCGCGAGCGGCAGAATCTTGATGGAGGCGGAAAGTGTCATTGGCTTGCTCCTCGGTTCCGGGTGGGCGTGCGGGTGGATGCACGCGGTGGTGAAGTCTGCGCCAGAATGCGCGCGCCGTTCTCGTCTGTTTGGACGAGGGGTCGCCCCCGGGGTGCTGCATAGACTGGGTTGCATGACAGAACTGGAGTTTCCCGTCGCACCGCCGCGCACGGATGGCGCGCTCACCGAAGTGGCGCCGGGCGTGCTGTGGATGCGCATCAGGATGCCGATCGCGCTCGATCACATCAATGTCTGGCTGCTGCGCGGTGACGATGGCTGGACGATCGTCGACACGGGCCTGCCGACCGACGAGACGCGCGCGCTGTGGGAACGGGTCATCACGCAGAACCTGGACGGCGCGCCGGTCGAGGCCGTCGTGTGCACGCACTTCCACTATGATCATGCGGGACTCGCGAGCTGGCTGGGCGAGCGCTTCAAGGTGCCGCTCTACATGTCGCTCGGCGAGTTCCTGATGATGCGGATGTTCGCGCGGGTGACCGAGATCGTGCTGCAGCCCGAGGAACGTCGTTTCTTCGCGCAAGCCGGGATGCCGGCGGAGCGCGCCACGCGTGTGTTTGCGGCGCTCGGCAGCGACCCCTTCCTGCCACCGCGGCTCGACCAGTTCCGCCGGTTGCGAGCGGGCGATGTGCTCACGATCGGTCCGCGCCGCTGGAAGGTCATCATCGGCGAGGGTCATTCGCCCGAGCACGTCTGCCTGTACAGTGGCCAGGACGGCCTGCTGATCGGCGGCGACCAGCTGTTGCCGGGGATCACCTCCAACGTGATGGTCAATGCCTTCGAGCCCGACGGCAATCCGCTCGCACTGTGGCTCGAGTCGCTCGACCGGCTCGAGCGCTGCCGGGACGACACGCTCGTGCTGCCCTCGCACCAGAAGGTCTTCCGCGGTGCGCAGGTACGCGTGCAGCAGTTGCGCGACCACCACCGGCAGCAATTGGAGACCCTGCAGCGCCGGCTGGCCGAGCAGGGAGAATGCACGGCTTACGAGGCCATGCTGGCGCTGTATCCTCACCTGCGCGGCGCGGCGAACGACCTGATGGCGCTCGGCGAGACCACGGCGCATCTGTCCTGGCTGCGCCATCGCGGATTGATCGGGCGGAGACTCGATCCGGACGACATTTTCCGCTACAACGTCACGAAGGCCGCGGCGGACGAGGAGATGCATTGGTGAGCGAGAGTGATGCGTTCCGTGCCGAAGCGAGGCAATGGCTCGAGGCCAATTGCCCGCCCTCGATGCGCCTGCCGATCCGGAATGATGCGGACATGGTGTGGGGAGGTTCGCGCATCACGTTCCACAGCGACGACCAGCGCGCCTGGTTCGAGCGCATGCGCGAGCGCGGCTGGCTCGTCCCGGGGTGGCCCAGGGAATTCGGTGGCGGCGGGCTCGGCCCGCGCGAACAGCGGATCCTCGAGCAGGAGATGCGCGCGCTCGGTTGCCGGCAGCCGCAGTACAACCTCGGCATCTGGATGCTGGGGCCCGTGCTGCTCGAGTTCGGCACCGAGGAGCAGAAGCGCGAGCACCTCGTGCCGATGGCGCGCGGTGAAGTACGCTGGTGCCAGGGCTTCTCGGAGCCGAACGCGGGTTCGGACCTCGCGAGCCTCAGGACCGCGGCCGTGCGCGACGGAGACGATTTCGTCATCACGGGCCAGAAGATCTGGACCAGCCAGGGAGACAAGGCCGACTGGATGTATGCGCTCGTGCGCACCGACCCGCAGGCGAAAAAGCAGCAGGGCATCAGTTTCATCCTGCTCGACATGCGTTCGCCCGGGGTCTCGGTGCGCCCGATCGAGCTGATCAGCGGCAAGTCGGAGTTCTGCCAGGTGTTCTTCGATGCCGTGCGCGTGCCGGCCCGGCATGTGATCGGCGGCGTGAACCAGGGCTGGCGGGTTGCGAAGCGGCTGCTCGAGCACGAACGGGCGGCCATGGCGACCTTCAGCGAGGGTGGCGCGCCCACGCTCGACGCGCTCGCGATCGCGGCGCCGTATCTCGCGGCCGCGGGGCCGGTGTGGCGGGATCGTGTCGCCGCGGCGCTGATGGACCAGCAGGCGTTTGCACTCACCGCCCGGCGCCTGAAGGAAATGGCGATCGCGCGCGAAGATGTCGCGGCGCTCGGCGCCATCATGAAGCTCGTGCAGACGGAGCAGGAATCCGCCAAGTACGAGCTGCTGCAGCAGCTGATGGGACAGCGCGGCCTCGCGATGGAGGGCGACGACTTCACGGCCGACGAGCGCGCGGTCTGCCGGATGTGGCTCTATACCAAGTCGTACACCATTGCCGGCGGCGCTTCGGAGATCCAGCTCAACATCATCGCCCGGCGCGTGCTCGGGTTGCCGGCGTGAGGGTGCGATGACACTGCTGCTGAATGACGAACAACGCCTGTTGCGCGACAGCGCACGGGACTTCCTGGCTGCCCGCGCACCGGTCGCGGCGCTGCGCGCGCTGCGTGATCGCCGCGACGCGCGCGGCTACGACCCGCAGCTGTGGCGCGACATCGCCGGGCTCGGCTGGCCGGCGGCCGCGTTGCCCGAAGCGCACGGCGGCCTCGGCGTGGGCTACGCGGGACTCGGCGCCGTGTTCGAACAGGCCGGCCGTACGCTCGCGGCCACGCCGCTGCTGTCGACCGTGGTGCTGGGCGCGGGCCTGCTCACTGAGGCAGCGTCTGAGGCGCAGCGCGAGGCCTGGCTGCCGAAGATCGCCTCTGGCGAGGCGCTGTTCGCCCTCGCGCTCGAGGAGACACCACGCCACGACCCGAGGCAGGTTGCGCTGCGGGCCTGGCGCGAGGCGGGACACTGGTGGCTCGAGGGCGAGAAGCAGTTCG
>JABAQN010000004.1 GCA_019187495.1 Steroidobacteraceae bacterium | reverse complement strand
GAAAGCCCACGTCTTTTCTCATTGTCGGGCAAGTGTATCCAATGGATACACATTGGCATAGCGGGAAATGTGCACCAAGTCTTGCTTTTGCCTTACTGCCAGCCTAATGGGACGCTGGCGGGGCTAGGCAGCCCTTGGCTCGATGGTGTGCAGGGAAATATTCCTCCTGCCGGCAAGGTCCAGGGGGAGAACGGAGGTCTTTCTGGCGCGCGTCCAACCCGCGCAGGAAGAACTGATGGGGGAACCTGCGCCAGCGAAGGGGGAGCGTTCTGTGCTCCCACTCGAAGAGCATCAGAGTTGGAGCTTGAACCATAGCTATATGCGGGCCGTCACTGCCCGCCGCAGTGACGGCCCGCGCCCCTGCCGCAACAATCCGGGTTGGCGCAGCGTCCTATTGAGTGATGCAGCCGTGACGATGTCCCGTCATGCTGTCATCGCCGTGAGCCTGCCGGTGGGCCTGAACACCGGATCACTGGCGCAGGGCATCAGCGTCAGGTCGTGCGAAGTACCCCTTCGCCGACGCCGTATCCATTCGGCTGCCCAGGAGCGCAGGTTCCTGCAAGCGCTCATCCCGGACAGGGAGGAACCGCTTGGCACGCCTCGGTTCCGTCATGCGTGCCGCCTCGATCCCATCGGTGTGGAACCTCGTTCCTCTCTGCGGCAGCACCGATCTGCCGTCCATTCCGGACATCCTCGTCACGTCACACCTGCCGCCGTCCCCGGCTGCCAGTCGTGTGCGCTTCTCTTTCCACCAACTCACAGGAGGTATTCATCACCGCTATCAGCTTGTTCTTCTCTCTCAGTCTCCCTGCCCGATCTCCCCACAGGGAGTACGGCAGGCGCCTCATTCGAGGCAACAGGTGACTCTCTGCACCTGGCCCTTGCCCTTCGGGGATCTCGCTTTGGCGAGTTGGCAATAACACTGACCGGATGGACTCAGAGAAACAGACCGCTGGAGCATTTGATGGACGATCTCACGTACAGCCTGCGACAGCTCTGCCAGCGCAACCGCGATGGCAGCCATGCGACGCAGGCCGATCGGCAAGGGGTGCTGACCCTGGCCAGCCGCCAATTGCGCGAAGCCGGGTTCAGGCAGATGCGCGCGACGTCGCTGAAGGCCAAGCATGTCGAGGTGTTGCTGAGTCGCTGGCAGACAGAAGGCTTATCGGCCGGCACGCTCAAGAACCGCCTGGCGCATCTGCGCTGGTGGGCGGAGAAGGTAGGCAAAGCCGGCACGATTCCCGCCGACAACGCGCATCTCGGCATCCCGGATCGGCGCTTCGTGACGCAGGAGAACAAGGCCAAGGAACTGGGCGACGGACTGGACCGTATCCGCGACCCGCATGTGCGCATGAGCCTGGCGTTGCAGCAGGCGTTCGGCTTGCGGCGTGAGGAGTCCATCAAGTTCCAGCCGCACTATGCCGACCGTGGCGATTGCCTCGTGCTCAAGGGCTCGTGGACCAAGGGCGGCCGTCCCCGGACGATACCGATTACCGGACCGGAACAGCGCGACGTGCTCGATGCCGCGCACCGGCTGGCCGGAACGGGATCGCTCATTCCCGCGCAGAAGACCTACATCCAGCAACGCCAAACCTACGATGGACAGTGCAAGGCGGCGGGCTTGAGTCACATGCACGGACTGCGGCACCGCTATGCTCAGGCGCGATACGAAGCACTGACCGGCTGGAAAGCGCCCGCGGCTGGCGGACCTTCCGCACGAACTCTTGATGCAGCACAACGCGAGACTGATACCTGCGCCCGCCAGACGATCAGCAGAGAGTTGGGCCATGAACGCCTGCAGATCACAACGGTGTACCTCGGCAGATAGCTGTGTCATGCCGTAGAAGAGAGTCGTCTCGCGTCCTCGGTCGAAAAGAATTGGCCGCCGCGCAAAAGGAT
This sequence comes from Steroidobacteraceae bacterium, assembly GCA_019187495.1. Lineage (GTDB taxonomy): Bacteria > Pseudomonadota > Gammaproteobacteria > Steroidobacterales > Steroidobacteraceae > CADEFQ01. The sequence continues at coordinate 103,128 of JABAQN010000004.1, read as the reverse complement.
TCAGAACAAGGGTTGGCGTAAGGGCGAAGGGACAGGAACAAGGGGAATGGCCCTACTCGAAAAGGCTGATGATGCAAAAGGCCGAAGATACGAAAACGGGAGCTGCGATGATCGTATTGTCGGTTGCGGCGGCTCGGAGCAGACACCGAAGCTCCGAGCATGCGTTCACCGGCCTTACCGCAACGGAAGTCACCTTCTCTGGCACAGGCAGCCACGGACGCGCGCGCTTCCGAGGAAGACCTTCGCGAGTACCTCCCGTACCTCGGCGACACGCATCTCTCCGAGGACCAGAAGATCGAGCTGTTGCAAACCCTGTGGTCGATCATCTCGGCTTTCGTCGATCAGGGTTTCGGGGTAGATTCTGTACATCTCGCGCAACCGCAGCACCAGGACGGCACTGCCGAAACGGACGCCGCTGCGGAATAACACATCCCAGCCCAATAGCCGGGCACCCCCGCGTTCACCCCGAGGAGGTTGGATCATGACGCACGCGGCTACGAGAAGGGCCATCATCTACTGCCGAGTTTCCGACAAGAAACAGAAACACGACGGAGACGGACTGCACAGCCAGGAGCATCGCTGTCGGGAGTACGCGGCTTCCCGCAGCTACGAGGTCGAAGCCGTCTTCCACGATGATGTTTCCGGTGGCGGCGACTTCATGAAGCGCCCCGGCATGGTCGCCATGCTCAGATTTCTGGAAACGCAGGCGCACGATGGCTACGTAGTCGTTTTCGACGACCTGAAGCGTTTTGCTAGGGACACGATCTTCCATCTGAAGCTGCGGCAGGAACTGGCGGCGCATCGTGCGACCGTCGAATGCCTGAACTTCAAGTTCGAGGACACGCCCGAAGGCCAGTTCGTCGAAACCGTCATCGCCGCACAAGGGCAGTTGGAGCGCCTGCAGAACCGGCGCCAGACCTTGCAGAAGATGAAAGCGCGGCTCGAACGCGGCTACTACGTTTTCGCGGCGCCGGTCGGCTACCGTTACGAGAAAGTGGAAGGTCATGGCCGCATGCTGGTCCGCAACGAACCGTTGGCTTCCATCGTCCAGGAAGCCCTCGAAGGCTATGCCTCAGGCCGCTTCCAGCTCCAGGCGGAAGTGAAGCGGTTCCTCGCGTCTCACCCGGAGTATCCGCGCGACCGAAGCGGCGAAGTGCGCGCGCAGCGGGTCACCGATCTGCTCAAGCGCCAGGTCTATGCCGGCTACGTCGAAGGCCCGGATTGGGGCGTGACCCTGCGCAAGGGGCACCATAAGCCGCTCATCAGCTTTCAGACGTACAGAGCCATCCAAGACCGTCTGCTCGGCAAAGCCAGGGCACCGGCGCGCAAGAATCTGAACGCGGATTTTCCACTGCGCGGCGCCGTCGCCTGCGGTCACTGCGGCACGCCGCTGACGGCCTGCTGGACCAAGGGCAAGTATTTACGCTATCCGTACTATCTCTGCCCCAAGCGGGGCTGCGAGAGCTACGGCAAGTCCATCCGCCGCGCGACCATCGAGGGCGAGTTCGAGGCGTTGCTCCACCAACTGCGACCGGCACCGACGCTGTTCTCCGTCGCACGGGCGATGTTCGAAGACCTCTGGAATCACCGCATTGCGACAGCAGAAACCAGAAGAAGCGGCCTCGAAACAGAACTTGCGAAGATCGAGCGTGATGTTGAGCAGTTCCTCGACCGGATCGCGCAAGCGCAACTCCCTTCGGTCATCACCGCCTACGAGAACCGCATCCGCCAACTTGAAGAACGGAAGATCGAGATCAGCGAGAAAATCACCAACTGCGGCCGACCGCTGCGCAGCTTCGACGAGACACTTAGAACTTCGCTCGATTTCCTGGCAAACCCCTGGAATCTCTGGGCATCGGAGCGTCTGGAGCACAAGAAAGCAGTGCTGAAACTCGCCTTCGCCGACCGGCTGGCATACGTCCGGGACGAAGGATTTAGAACTCCCGATCTCGCCTTACCTTTCAAGGTGTTGGCAGAGATCGGATGCCCCGGCAGCAAATTGGCGCGCCCGGAGAGATTCGAACTCCCGACCACCTGGTTCGTAGCCAGGTACTCTATCCAGCTGAGCTACGGGCGCGCTGAAACCTGCAGAATTTTCAAACAGATGGCGGCCGAACGGCCGCCCACGCGAGGCGCGCGAGAATACATGAACTCCGGCAGCGCGCCAAGCTTCGGCCGGCGAATCCCTGAAATCACCTCATGAATCAATACCTTCCGACCCTTTCCACGGTGAATGGTTGAACGTGTGACAGCTGACGATGCGCTCCTCGCCTTGGCGCTGCGCGATGAGTTCGACGTGAAAGACGCAGGCTCCCAGTTTCCGCAGTTCCTCGAGGCGCGGTTCTTCCCGCTGGTCGATTTCCCCGAGCCATAACGCGAGAAGGTCGGACAATGGCACCGGGTCCGCACACGCGACGTTCATGGCGGCCCCCGACCAGACATGCATTCGCGCAGTCGCCGGATGCCACGATGACGGATCACGCGGACATTTGCCGCCGTCAGCCCAAGCTCGGCGCCGACCGCATCGGCGGGGCGATCGGGAACAGTCGGTCACGCTCGCATGCATGCACGGCAGTGCCTGGCGCGGTGATGGAGCGGAGCTTCTCCGTGAGCTCTCCGCGGCGCTTGCAGGTTCGCAACTTGCCGCCTGAAGCGGGAAAATCGCGCCAAAAGGCGCACCTTGCGGGAACTGAACGCACCGGCCGCGGTCAATGAAGGAACGCGACGCAGACGGTTACGCACCGACTGCCGCAACCACCGGCTGGCGAGGCGTTGAATGCCAGGTATCGCGTATCCCGAACTTCCCTACGATTTCGCCGAACTCGAACCGGCCATGTCGCGAGACGCCCTGTGGTTCCACTTCTCGCAGCACCAGCGCGGGTGCTTCGATCGCGCGATGGCGCTGGTGCAGGGTACCGAATTCGAACATCTCGCACTCGAGGACCTCCTCCGGGCGACGGCACGCGCACCGAAGCATCGCGCCGTGTTCTGCCACGCGGCGGGCAGCTGGAACCATAATTTCTTCTGGAAGTCGATGCGCCCGGGCGGCGGCGGCGAAGCGCGCGGTCTCATCGCGGAGTGCATTCGCGCTCGATTCGGGAGTTACGCGGATTTCGCCCGGGAGGTCAAGGACAAGGCGGCGCGGCTATTCGGCAATGGCTGGCTCTGGGTGACCTGGAAAGCGGGTGCAATCAGGATCGTCGCTACCGCCAACGCCGACACCCCCATCGTCCGTGGCCATGTGGCGCTCCTGGCGCTCGATCTCTGGGAGCATGCCTACTACCTCGACCACCAGAACCGGCGCACCGCATACGTCACGACCTTTCTCGAGGAACTCGTCGACTGGGATTTCGCCAATCGCAACCTGGCAGGCGTGATCGAGGCGCCCCCTGCGCCTCGATCACGACGCGGCCGGGACGCCAGGGTCGCACGCGGCACCGCGAGCGGATCGCGCGCGCCATGAACCTCCATCTCGAGCACAAGCGCGCACTCGTCACCGGCGGCAACTCGGGCATCGGCGCCGCCATCGTGCGCGCGCTCGCCGGCGCCGGTGCGCGGGTCGCGATCAATTACGTCACCCATCCCGAGTTGGCGGAGTCGCTGGCGCGCGAGATTGGCAGCCCCGGGCGCGAACCCCTGGCGCTCGAGGCCGATGTCGCCGATGCAGACGCGGTGGCGGGAATGTTCGCGCGCATCGATGCGGCGTGGGGCGGCATCGACATCCTCGTGAACAATGCCGGCATCGATGGTCCGCGGGCCGCGGGTTGGGAAGCGGACCTCGCGGCGTGGCGAAAGGTGATCGACGTGAATCTCTTCGGTGCGTTCCACTGCGCGCGCGAGGCACTCGGGCGCATGGTGCCGCAGCGACACGGTGTCGTGCTCAACATCAGTTCGGTGCACGAGCGAATCGCCTGGTCGGGCTACAGCGCGTATACCTCGAGCAAGGCCGCGGTCGGCATGCTCACCCGCACCCTTGCGCAGGAAGCCGCGCCGCACGGCGTTCGCGTGCTCGCAGTCGGCCCGGGCGCGATCAAGACACCGATCAATCGCGCCGTGTGGGATGATCCGGCGCAAATGGCGGACTTGCGGCAGAAAATTCCCCTCGGTCGCGTCGGCGAGCCGGAAGAAATTGCGCAGATGGTGACGATGCTGGTGTCGGACGTGGCGTCCTATGTCGTCGGGTGCACGGTGCTGGTCGATGGCGGCATGACCGACTACCCGAGCTTTGCCCATGGCGGCTGACCCGAAGGACGCAACCATCCGCTACGCTCCCGGCTGGCCGGGCATTCCTGCAAGGTGGACCTCGAGCGCCAAGACCGGCATCGGAACCGCGCTCAGTTCCGGCAGCAACCTCTGGTTCACGCTGAGCCATGGCATCGTCAACGAGGTTTTCTACCCGCGGATCGACCAGGCCTGCATCCGCGACATGGGATTCATCGTCACGGATGGGCGGACGCTCTTCTCGGAGGAAAAGCGGCACACGGCGAGCGCCACACGCTGCCTCGCGGACGGCGTGCCTGCGTATGAACTCGTGAATACCTGCCGGCAGCGGCGCTACCGGATCGAAAAGGAGATCTGCACCGATCCGCGCCGACCGGTGCTGCTGCAGCGGACCCGATTCACCGCCGCCGCGGGCGTCGCGGACAACTTGCACCTCTACGTCCTGCTCGCGCCCCATCTCGCCAATCGCGGCGACGGCAATACGGGATGGGTCGGTGATTACAAGGGCATTCCGATGCTGTTTGCCGAACGCCTCGGCTTCGTGCTGGCGCTCGCATGTTCGGCGCCATGGCTCGCGCGGTCGGTCGGCTTCGTCGGGCAGTCGGATGGCTGGCAGGACCTGCACACGCACAAGCAGCTGACGTCCGGCTGGACGCGCGCCGAGAACGGCAACATCGCGCTCACCGGCGAGATCGGCTGGCGCGACCCGGGCGATACGTTCGTGCTGGCACTCGCGTTCGGCCGCACGGTCGCCGAAGCCGGCAACCACGCGCGCGCCGCCCTGCAGGCCGAGTTCGACGCGACGCGGGACGACTATGTGGCGCGATGGCGCCGATGGCAGGACTCGCTGCTGCAACTCGAAACAGAGCACACTCCTCCCGCGCGCGACCTTTATCGCACCAGCACGATGGTCCTGCGCGCGCACGAAGCCATGCAGTTCCGCGGCGGCCTGATCGCGAGCCTTTCGGTGCCATGGGGTTTCAGCAAGGGCGATGACGACCTCGGCGGCTATCACCTCGTGTGGCCCCGCGACCTGGTGCAAGGCGCGGGCGGCCTGCTGGCGGCGGGCTCCCACGCCGAGGTGCTGCGGGTGCTGCATTACCTGCAGGCGACCCAGGAAGCCGACGGGCACTGGGCGCAGAACATGTGGCTCGACGGCTCCCCCTACTGGAGCGGCATCCAGATGGACGAGACGGCGCTGCCGATCCTGCTCGTCGACCTCGCGTCCCGCGAGGGTGCCTTGGCCGCGACGGATGCGGGGCGCTTCTGGCCGATGGTGCGCGCGGCCGCCGGCTATCTCGTGCGCAACGGCCCGATGAGCCCGCAGGATCGCTGGGAGGAGGATCGGGGCTTCACGCCGTTCACGATCGGTGCGGAGATCGCGGCCCTCCTCGCGGCAGCCGACATGGCGGAGGCGAGCCACGAACCCTTCATCGCGGAGTACCTGCGCGAAACGGCTGACGCATGGAACGCGTCGATCGACCGCTGGTTGTACGTTTCCGGGACTGACTGGTGCACGCGCTACGGCGTCGCGGGCTACTACATCCGGATCGCGCCGGTGGACAGCGGCGGATCGCACCCGCGCGACACGGTGCTCGTCAAGAACGTCCCGGCTGATCGCGCCGTGAATCCTGCGGTGCACCTCGTGAGCCCGGATGCGCTCGCCCTGGTGCGATTCGGTCTGCGGGCGGCGGACGACCCGCGGATGACCGATACCGTGAAAATCATCGACGCGCTGCTCAAGGTCGAAACGCCGTACGGGCCCTGCTGGCACCGTTACAACGGCGATGGTTATGGCGAACACGCGGACGGCAAACCGTTCGACGGCACCGGCATCGGCAGGGCCTGGCCGCTGCTGACGCTCGAGCGGGCCCACTACGAACTGGCGGGCGGGCACGTCGCGGAGGCGCGGCGCCTGCGTGCGGCCGCCGAAGCGTTCGCGAGCGAAGGCGGCCTCCTGCCGGAGCAGATCTGGGACGCCGCGGAAATTCCCGGGCGCGAGCTGCGGTTCGGCCGCCCCGCGGGCTCGGCGATGCCGCTGATGTGGGCGCACGCCGAATACGTGACGCTCTGCCGCTCGCTGCGCAACGGCCTCGTGTTCGACAAGCCGCCGCAGACCGTCAAGCGCTACCTCGTCGGGAAGACCGGCTCGCCGCGTTGCATCTGGAAGCCTGGCCACCGGATCGAGTCGCTGCCCCGCGGCAAGCTGCTTCGCATCGAAACGCTCGAACCCGCGGTGGTCCACTGGACCGCCAACGACTGGGCCTCGGTACGCGACGACCGCACCCGCGAGACCGGGCTCGGCACGCACGTGACAGACCTCCCGACCGCAACACTCGCCGAGCGCGCATCGATCCGGTTCACGCTTTACTGGCCGAATGCGGACCGGTGGGAGGGGACGGACTTCCTGGTGCGAGTCGAGTAGCGCGGGGCGCTTCTGGTGCGGTGCCGGCCTGCACTCGCGCCTGGCGAACCGCCGCAGCCGCGGCACACACGCACCGTCGAATGACCCCGGTTCGCGGATCGATCGAACGCTACGGGCCCAATGCCGAGAGCAGTTGGCGCGGCGTCACGATGCGAGTTCGACCATGCATTTCGAGGACGAGCACATGACGTTTGTCTCCCGTGACGAGATAGTCGGCGTTACCCGCCTCGGCCATTGCCAGGAGGAAATTGTCGCCGGGGTCGGCACTGCGATCCACGAGTGGCAGGCGGCCGAGCACTTCCGCAAAGTGGCGAAGGTCATTGATGAAGCGTCCGACGCGCGACGGAACGATGTACTCGCGCAAGGTCGGCCGCCGCGCCACTGCGCCGAGTTCGAGAAGTTGATCACGTGAAGAGACGAGCTCGAACCGGCCCGCGCGCCATGCATCGATCAGATGTGCGGGAAGACCATGCGGGTTGATCAGTGAGCTGAGCAGGATGTTCGTATCGAGTACGACACGCATCAGAGAGGCTTTCGGAAGCGCTCCGCTCGTACCTCCGCCAGCGCCGCCTCGATCGCGTCCTCGATATCGTTCGTCTGCGCACTTTCATTCCCGGCGCGCGCCGATGACACATTGAGATCGAAGAGACGCCAACGCACGGCATCCGCAACAAACTCCGAAAGGTGGCCCTTCCTCAATCCGGTCTGCGCAAGGAAAGTGCGCAAGGCGACATCTGTCTCCTTGGGGACGGTAATCGTCCACCGAACGCTGTCTGGATCATCCATTCCACACCTGTACGCATAAGCACCTGGACGCTTATACGCTTTCTGCTAGCCATGGTCAACCCATTGAAATCAGAGGGATAAATGTGCGGACTCAAGCCAGCGCCTCACGGTGATCAGCCGTAGCCCGGTTCCGGCAAGCCCCACGTGGCCATCGGGACGCAACAGATAGAACGTCGGCGCCTCGATCGACACGCGTGCGAGTTCGGCCGCGTTGCCGCTTTCATGCGCAATCGCGTGCACGGACAGCAGATCGTCCGGCACGTTGATTTCCGCCGCAGACACGCTCTGTCCGAAAACGAGGAGATTGAAGCGCGTGTCATCGAGGCGCTGGAACAGGTCCTCGCGCGGACCGTCCGGCCGAAATCGCAGGTGCATCCAGGGGAATCGATCGCCGGGTTGCGGCGCGCCTTTGGGCAAACGGCCGAGCGCCTGCGACAGCGGACTGCGATGGTAGGCGATGTCCGTCTGCGACAGCGCGCGAAACGCGGCGCGGCGCACGGGTTCGCGCGACATGGCGAATGCCGCGACATTCGGCAGCACCCGCGTCCGAAAGAGACTTCCGAGCCAGTTCTTCGACACGACCAGCCGGAATGCCCGGTCGGTCGTTTCGAGCAGGCGCTGCGCGACGGGCAGCCGCTCGGCCTCGTAGCTGTCGAGCAGCGCATCGCCTGCCCGGCCGGAAACGACCAGCGCAAGCTTCCACGCGAGGTTGTAGGCATCCTGCAAGCCCGTGTTCATGCCCTGCGCCCCTACCGGACTGTGGACATGCGCGGCATCACCGAGCAGGAAGCAGCGGCGGTCGCGAAAGCGTTCCGTGACCCGATGATGGATGCGATACGTCGAGAACCAGGCGCAGGACCTGAACTCGATGTAGCCACCGCCTTCGCCACGCAGGTGCGGCACGACATCGTCGAACACCACGCCCTCTTTCGCGCGCAGCGCCTCCGGGAGGATGCCGATCACGCGCCAGCGATCTTTGCCGCGCATCGGGAAGTACAGGTGAAAGCCGTCGCGCCACATGTAGATGTTCATTTCGCCTGCCACCATCGTGCCGGCGGCTTCCGTGTCGGCGACGAAGAACACGTGCTCGTACGGCGCGCCCGGAAATCCGATGCCGTTGAGATCGCGGACGGCGCTGCGCCCGCCATCGCAACCGGCCACGTAGCGCGCGGCGACGACGCGGATGGCGCCGTCGGGACCCCGGAGACTCACTTCGACATGATCGGCTTTCTGTTCGAGCGAGACGAGCTCGGTGTGCCACTGGATCGTGACGCCGGACGCCCGCAGCTTTTCTCCCAGGAGGCGTTCGTTGTCATCCTGGCCGAGCATGAGCACGAAAGGAAACGGGCTGATGCCTTCGCCCATGGCACCGAGCGGAATGCGTACTTTCGGGCGCCCTCCGGCCCAGATGTTGCCGGCCTGCATGATCTCGCCGAGCTCGAGTGCGCGCGCGTCCACACCGAGCTTCGCGTAGATCTCGAGCGTGCGGGCATGCACGCCGATCGCGCGCGTCTGTTCGGCGGGGCCGGCGTGGCGATCGATGATCGTCGCGCGGATGCCGCGCCGGGCGAGCTGGTTCGCGAGCATCAGGCCGGTCGGGCCGGCGCCGACGATCAGCGCGTCAAAGGAGTGCATGACGGCACTCCGTGCCATGGCTATGCATCAACCCTTCCATCGTTCAACTCGATCGTCCACGTCACCGGCACATCACCGGCGAGCGAAGAACGCACGCTGCAATACTTCGTGACCGAGAGGTCCACCGCGCGTTCAACCGCGGCCCGGGTCGCACCCCGCGCGTGGACAGTGAAATGCAGTACGGCGCCGACCAGGCGGCGCGGCGCGCCCGCCGCGCGCGTGGCGTCGACCCGCACCGAAAGCGCCTGCGCAGGCGTGCGCTGCTTGCCGAGGATCGTGACGATGTCCACGGACGAGCAGGTCGCAATGGCGGCGAGCAGCGCATCGAAGGGGCTCGGCGCCACGCGCCCGTCGCCGTCGATCTGCGCTTGCGGGCCCCCTTCGCGGCCCGCTTCGAATCGCGACTCGCCGAGCCACTTCACGTTCACCGGTGCATGGGAAATCGTTGCCATGGTCTCTCCTCGCCGCAGGTTGCCGCACGTGCATTCGCACCGCCCGCCTCAATCCAGCCGCTTGCGGAAACGCCGGATCGCCAGCGTCATCATGACTGCGGCGAAGGCCAGCAGTGCCACAGCCTCCTGCCACAGTTCGGCAAGCGCGGCGCCGCGCAGCATGATCCCGCGAATCAGGCGCAGGAAGTGCGTCAGCGGCAGAAGTTCGGCCAGCCACTGCGCGGCGGCGGGCATGCCGGCGAACGGGAACATGAAACCGGAAAGCAGTATCGAAGGCAGGAACACGAAAAACGCGATCTGCATGGCCTGGAACTGTGTTCCCGCCCGGGTCGAAATGACGAGGCCCAGGGCGAGATTCGCGACGATGAGCAGCATCGCGGCGGCGAAGACATCGATGAGCGTTCCCGCGATCGGTACTCCGAACAGCCAGGTCCCGAGGGCGAGCACCACCGTGGTCTGCAGCAGTCCGATCCCCACATAGGGGGACACCTTGCCGACCATCAACTCGGTGCGGCTCACCGGCGTTGCGATCAAGAGCTCCATGTTGCCCCGCTCCCGCTCGCGCACGATGGCGACGCCCGTGAACAGCACCATCGTCATCGTGAGGATGACGCCGATCAGGCCGGGCACGATGTTGACGGGCGAACGCCGCTGCGGGTTGAAGAAGCTGACCACACTGATCGGTGCCGATGCATCGGCCGCGCTGCGCACACGCGAGACCTCCGAATCGAGTGGCATCTGCGCCAGCTGCCGGGCCGCAGCCTGCACGACGGTATCGCTGCCATCCACCATCACCTGGACGGCTTCGCGGCCATCGAAGCGGCGCGCTTCGAAATCAGGCGGTATCACCACGCCGACGCTGATCTCCCCGCGCCGCAGGGCAGCGGTGAGTTCCTGCGGCGTCGCGACGGACAGCCTTGGCGCGATGATGCCGGTGGCCACCATGTCCATCACCACGGCGCGTGACGCCTGCGTGTTCGCCGCGTCGGCGATTCCCGCCTGCAGGCCACGCGGATTGAGATTGATGGCATAGCCGAACAGGATCAGCTGCATCACCGGAACACCGAGGATCATCGCGATCGTGATCCGGTCGCGGCTCAGCTGTCGCAGTTCCTTCAGCATCACGGCCCACAGGCGCCGCCCGCTCATGCCGCCGCCGCTTCGCGCGGCTGCGCGCGCCGACCCGTGGCGGACACGAATACATCTTCGAGATTGGGTGTTCCCGCCTCGATCCGCGCCTCGACTCCGGCCGCGCGCAGGATATCGTGCAGTTGTCCGATGCTGGTGCCTGCGCCAGCGGTCAGCACGCGCAGCACATTGCCGATCTGCGCCACGCTGAGCACGCCGGGCACGGCCGAAAGCGCCTGCTGCGCGCGCCGCGGCGCCGCGGCGTGGACGATGAGGCTGCGTCCGGCGAGCGCACCGGTGAGCTCCGCGGGCGTGCCATCGGCCACGAGGCGACCCTGGTCCAGGATCGCGAGGCGATGGCAGCGCTCGGCTTCGTCCATGTAGTGCGTCGAAACCAGCAGCGTCGTGCCGACATCCGCGAGATCAAAGAGCTTCTCCCAGAAGTCGCGGCGCGACTCGGGATCCACCGCACTCGTCGGTTCATCCAGGAACAGCAGTTCGGGCCGATGGATCACCGCCCCGGCGAGCGCGAGGCGCTGCTTCTGCCCGCCGCTCAGCGTGCCGGCCATCTGACGCTCGCGATCTGCCAGGTTGAACTGCAGCAGCAATTCCCGGATGCGTTGCGGGGCGGCGGATCGCGGCACACCGAGCACGGCCGCAAGGAACTCGAGGTTCTCGCGCACGGAGAGATCGTCGAACAGCGAGAACTTCTGCGTCATGTAGCCGATGCGCAAGCGCAGCGCCTCGGCCTGCCCCGGAATCTCGAGCCCGAGTACCTCGATCGCGCCGGCGCTCGGCGTCAGGAGGCCGCAGAGCATGCGGATAGTCGTGGATTTTCCCGAGCCATTCGGGCCGAGAAAGCCATAGACGGTAGCGCGCGGCACATCGAGATCCACCTGGTCCACCGCGGTCAGCGCGCCGAACCGCTTCGTGAGTCCGCGCGCACGAATGACGTTCATGGTCCGAAGCGCACCGTCAGGGGCAATCCGGCGGGCAGGTTCGCCGCGTCGGTCCCGAGTTGTATCTCCGCGAGGTAGCTCAGGCGTGCCGCGTCCTGGCCGGTCAAAGCGTAGTACGGCGTGAACACCGGGTCGCTGCGGACCATGCGCACCGTGCCCGCCCACTCCTTCTCGTCGCCTTCCACCCGAACGGTCGCCGCGTCGCCCACCTGGATGCGTGCGCGCAAGGCCTGCGGAATGTACACGCGCGCATGGGGCGCCGTGCCCGTGAGCAGCACCGCGAGCGGCGCCCCGATCGGCGGCTGGTCACCGAGCTTGTAGGGCAGGCTGTCCACCACGCCATCGCGCGGCGCCGTGAGTACCAGCTTGTCGAGCAGCACGCGTTGCGCGGCCACCTCGGCCTCCGCGGCCTTTGAAGCCGCCTCGCCCTGCGCGATCTGTTCGGCGCGGGTACCGCGTTGCAGTTCGAGCAGCGCCTCCTCGGCCGAGCGCACCTGCGCCGCCGCCGCCTCGAACGTGGCCCGCGCCCGGTCCACATCGGCGGAAGAGACCAGCTGGCGTGCGACCAGCGCCTGTGCGCGCTCGAACTGGGCGCGGGCATCGGCGGCCTGCGCGCGGACAGCGGCCAACGCGGCGCGTGCGCGGGCGATCTCCTCGGGGCGAGGCCCCGCACGCAGTTCCGCCAGCGCCTCGACACTCCGCCGCTCCTGCGCGGTGGCCGCATCCAGCTGCGCCTCGAGCGTGGCCGGCTCGAGCCGCACCAGCACATCGCCGGCGCGAACCTTCTGCCCCTCACGTACCTCGATGGCAATGATCCGTTCCGCCGCCGTCGAAGGCAGCGTGACGCGATCCCATTCCGGCGTACCGAGCGCGCGCGGTCGATCGGCAGACCCGCAGGCTGCAATGACCATGGTCGCAAGCAGCGGCCACAGGAGAGCAATCCGCTTCATGTGTGAGCCTCGAGTCCCCGCGCCAGCAATGCGAGCGCATGCCGGCGCACATCGTCCATGGTCAGGTCGCTCGCATCGAAAATGCACCGCCAGATCGGCGCGCCGGCGGCCGGGAACAGGGTGAGGCCCACGAGAGTGACCATGATGAGGCGCGGATCCAGCTTGCTGTTGAGCCTCCCCTGCGCCTGCGCCCCGGCGAAGCGCTCCGCGAGGGACCGCGTCAGGTCCGGCGCAACGCGCAGGACCAGGAAGTCACGCAAGGCACCGCCCTCGCTCAGGACTTCCCGCACCCACAGCGCCGGCCACCAGGGATGCCTCTCCACCGCGGCGCACACGGCATTGACGAAGCCGGCGGCAATCGCTCCGGGGTCGGCATCGTCCGTCACCGCGATGGAATTGCGGACCGCGTCGAACACGGGCAGCAGGCGCTCGGCGATCACCCGCTCCAGCAGCTGCGACGCGTCGCCGTAGTAGTAATGCACCAGCGCCGGAGTGACGCCCGCCTCGGCGGCGATGTCGCGGATCGAAGTGGCGCGGATGCCCTGGCGCACATAGCAGGCCAGCGCCGACTCCATGAGACGCGCCCTCAGGTCGGCCGCATCGCGGGGCGGTCGCCCACGTGGCCGGCGCGCGGTTCGCCGCGCGCGCGCGACACGTGCTGCGGCGGCGGCTTTCTTGCGCGGAGCTGAACGCAGTGTCTTCGTTTTTCCTGTCATGAAAATAATTAACTTCTGAATTAATTACGGATACTGCCAAACCGGCGACGGCATTGCAAATCGGCTGGAATCTTTGCCCGCCCGATTCATGCAGCGGCATGTCTTCCTTGCGCTTGATCTGAAGATCAATCGCTCCTATTATGCCGTTGATGTCTAAGTCAACATCCCTCACCAAACTGGTGGCTGCGCTCACCCGCGAGGCACGCCGCAAGGGATTGACCGACTCCGCCTGGGCGAGCCACGCCGGCATGCGGAAGGAAAGCCTGTCGAGGTTGCGCCGGCGCGCGACCTGCGACTTTGCGACTCTGCACGCACTCGCGGGGGTCGTGGGTGCGAGCGTGGTCGTGCAGACGGGGCAGACAACCGGCCTCAGCCCTGACGGCCACTTCCCGGCAGAGCTGCACAGGGACCTGGAAGAACGCCTCGTGGACCTGTGCGCCCGGGCCGAGTGTGAGCCGGAGCAATGGACTGCACTGGGTCCGCCCTTTTTCATGGCGGGCCTCGCGGTGATGCTCGCCGGAGCACCGGGTCACGATCGATCCGCATTGCTGGAGTTGGCCGAGCGACTGCACCCCGGTGCCTCGGAGCCCGCCGTTTTCGCTCGATGGCTCGAGCGCAGTCCCGTGCGACCCAGCCGATTCCTGCCCGCCGTGAGAGCGTATGCGCGACCAGCACGCACCCGCCATGCAGCGTGAGTCTCCCGCACGTCGCGAATTCGTCGACGCATTTGTCGAGATCGCAGGCCGCATCTCTGCATCGCTCGAGAAATTGCCGAGGAAAGCCCTTCCGATCCAGATGTACGTGGCAGGCGGCGCAGCGCTGCATTTCTACACCGGCGAGCGGGTATCACAGGATGTCGACGCTGCATTTTCGAAACGCATTGCGCTCCCTGACAACCTGGATGTCGCATATCGCGACGCGGACGGTGCTGCCCGGCTGTTGTATCTCGACCGGCAGTACAACGACACGCTCGCACTGATTCACGAAGACGCCTACAGCGATTCCCGGCAGTTGGAACTCCCCGGTCTCGACCCGGAAATCCTCGACGTCCGGTTACTCACACCCACGGACCTGGCTGTCAGCAAGATCGGCAGATTGACGAGCCAGGATCGCGACGACATCGCCGCCCTCGCCCGACACGGGCTCGTGCGTTCTGCGCCATTGCGAAGGCGGGCCGAAGAAGCAGTCGACTACTTCGTCGGCGACACGGCTCGACTGCGCGGAAATATCGAAGCGGCGTGCAGAGTAGTCGCCGATGTCGAAGCTCGATCCCCTGCTCTCCCCGCGCCCCCCTTGGTTGGCAAGATATCCGGCTAGACTGATCGGGAAAATCGGCCGGCACCCGGGTTCGGAATTTCAGAACTGGTCCGCGCCTTGCTTCCGGCGAATCTACCCGGAGACCGATGTCGTGGCCGAGCTCCGTAGGGCCAAGGCCCGCAAGAACGTTACCGCCCGGGCGGAAAGCGTCGCGCCGTCGAGCCTGTTCCTCTCGACAATCACCGAACCGGAGCTCGAGCTGGGAGTTCTGTTCATCGAGCGGCGCGATCACTCGCAAGGCGAACCGCAGCGACCGCGCTGGTTCACGGCATGACAGCAGTCACGCGCCTGGTCACCACAGGCGCCAGCCGGATCCGTTGGTGCTGCCTTCCCCCCGCCCACGCACCAGAACCGAGGAAACAATGATCTTCGGTGAGCCAATGGATTCGAACAGAATTCCCGAGTTGCTGACCGCCCGTACCATCGCAGCGCTGGTTTGCTACGATGTGCTACGGATGCTACAATGCGACACATGAAAAGCCGCGTTATCACTCAGCGGGAATTGCGCAACGATTCCGGGGCCATTCTTCGCGAGGTTGAGGCCGGACGCACGATGATCGTGAGTCGAAACGGCACGCCGGTGGGAGAACTGCGGCCGATCCGGCGCCGTCGCTTCGTGCCCCGGGCCGCCATCGCGGATGCCGCGGCACGGGCAGCGCGCATCGACGCCAGGAAGTTCCGCTCGGATCTCGATGCCGTTGTGGAACCACACGCCCGTGGCTGAGCCCACGCAGGGCGTTCTGGACACCTCGATCGTGATCGATCACGACCTGATCGATCCCTCGCTCCTCCCCGATGAATCAGCGATCTCGGCGGTCACGCTGGCCGAACTCGCCGCGGGTCCGCATGCAACGGAGAGTCGCGATGAACGCGCTCGCCGGCAGGATCGACTGCAGTGGGCGGCGGCAACCTGGGATCCGCTGCCGTTCGATGCTGAATCGGCACGCATGTACGGCCGGGTGTTCGCTGCGGCACGCGCCGCCGGGCAGTCAGGTCGCGCGCGCCTCGCCGACCTGCTCATCGCTTCGACGGCTGCGGCCAACAGCCTGCCGCTCTATACCCGGAATCCTGCCGATTTCAGCTCGCTAAAGCGCATTCTGAAGATCGTGAGAATATGACGGCCCAGTGCAAATTCGGGTGGTGGTCGATACCCTGCGGCAACCGAATGAGCATGCTTTCGGGCGCACGTCTGAACCGTACGGGAGATCTCCGCTCCGCCAGTGACGATACCTTCAGAAGTACCCTCACCTTTCAACCGTTGGAAATCACCCACCACGCCAGCCAGGACGGCTCCCGGCTCCGTGCACGCATGACAACGGATGAGCTCGGGTGAGACCTATGGCTCGGTTCCACCAAAGTAGTCCAGTACATCCATCTGCTTGTGCGGCACGCCGATGATATCGATGTCGTCTTTGCCAATGAGATAGAAGATCACGTGCGAGCCTTGCGGAAAGCTGAAGTAACCCTCGGCGATTTCCGGTCGGTGCTTGCCCGACTGCGGATGTTCGGCCAGCCACCGAAACCGGGCATCCAGCGCGCGCAGATATTTTTCGCGCTGCGCTTCGCTCCACTGCTGGCGCGTATATCGCGCGATGTTCTTGAGATCGTCGTATGCCCGTGGTGCGAGGCGAAACGACAGCTTCATTCACCTGCGTCCGCGTCAGCGATCAGCTTCTCGACGGAGTAGTTCTGCGCGAATTCACCACGTGCAGCCTGAGCCGAGCCCTCGGCCAAATGCGCCCGAAGTACATCCAGTCTCGTCTTGCGCTCTTCCAGAACGCGCAGCGCTGAGCGAACCACCTCGCTGGCGGAACCGTAGCGCCCGCTGGAGACTTCATTGCGAATGAAGACTTCCCAGTGCTCACCCAAGCTCAGGCTGGTTGTGGCCATACGGAACGCTCTATATTCACTCTTGCGATTTGCGAATATTTTAGCGTGTGGCGGATAGTACATTCAAACCACCTGCCTTGGCGCTGCTTGCCGGAGAGGGCTGCCCGAGTTCCCCCTCCCGGCCATTCAACGCTGTTTGCGAGTTCCGGATTCCAGTTCCCGGTTTTCTGCGGTCAGATCAGCTGCGCCTGTTGGGGCGGGGCTCGCGCCCCGAGGGGCAGCAAGCCTTGCCTTCAGATCCAGCGGTTCCACCACGATGTGCGTGATGCCGTCACGGTACGGGGTCTTGAGCGCGTAGCGAACCTGGCCTGCTGACGTCAGTGCCGATCGTTCCACCGCAATCGGCGGGCGGCTCACGTAGCGGCACGTCCGGATAGATGCCCAGCGCCAGCGTCTTGTGACGATCGTTGAGCCGATAGTTGAAGCGCCAGTACCGCCCGCCAGCGGGCATGACATGCAGCGACAACCCCCGCACATCGAAGATCTGGATACTTGTGCCTGGTTGAGACATTCCGGGAGCATGGAAAACACCATGAGATTCCAACACCCTGAGATTCAGGGCATTTGCAGCGTTTTCCAGGATCGTCTGAGCCGGCGTGAAATCGGGAACTGGCGGGAGAGAGGGATTCGAACCCGCTCACAACCGATTAATTTCCCTTTGGTTTGATCGAAATTGCGGTTTTCTGTACCGACAAAGGTACCGTCACACTCGAAATACAACCGTCGACCGCCCAAAGCCGGCTCCACGAGCCCTCGGACCTCAAGCAATTCTGGCGCAGACGTTGCGCCTGAGACATAACAAAGCGACTGTGTACGGGAGAGGGATTGCCGGGTGTTACTGAGCGCTTGGGCGAAACCGTCATGGATCTCCTGGCCTTTGGCGAGCCCTCACTTCCACTCAATAATCTTTGAGCCTCGCAAGTTGCCGCCGGTGCTGGAATTCTCGTTAGGGCGGCGTGATTTTGCCGTCAAACTGACCGTCGAATCATGCCGCTCGATGGCGCGATGTGCCGATAGGACCCGAAAGACATCGACGCCGAACTGGGGCCAACCATCGCCGAAGCTACTTGGTCTTTCGATCAAGCTTGTCGAGCAGCTGCAGGCCTTCCGCGGGCTTGCCGCGAGCCTTGCGCAGCAGGTAGCGATTCTCGGCATCCGCTTGGGCAAGTGCGACCGTAGCCAGCTCCTCGACCAGCTTATTGACGCTGACGCCACGCGTTCGGGCAAATGCCTTCAGCCGTTCGTGCTTGGTGTCGGGCAGTCGGATCGTGAGAGTCGACATGTCTTCTCCTTCAATTCTCTTTCAGCCAGTTGGCAGGCGACTGGATGGCAATATCCGGAAATCGCAGCTCGCCGCGCGAGAAATCCCTCCGATTGAACGTCAGAATCGTTGCACTTCCGGCCGCCACGGCCAGTTCCATGACATGATTGTCAGACTCGTCCGGCAAGTTCGGCCTCCAGCGGTAGTAGACCTCCACCAGCTCAGTGCAGGCCAGGAACGCGTCAAACAGCACCTGCTGCTCCTTCGAGCTCAGACTGCACCGCCTCTGTACCCGCGGACGCGCCAGAACGTCCTCATATTCCGCGAACAGCGGCACCGAGATCAGCGCCTGCACCTCTTTACGCAGGACGCGCCGCAGGACTTCCCGCGACGCCCCACGACCACTCGTGAAGGCCGAGGCCAGAACGTTGGTATCCAGGACGATCCGGGGTAGGCCCATCGGACGTAATGATAGCATCCATGCTATCAGTCGAATATCCCGCCCTGGCGGGCGGACAGAAAGTCCAAACCGGCAAGGCCGACGGCCCGCTGGCCTGGAAGCCCCGCAGGGCCGGCAGCGAGCCGCTGCCACCCCCTGCCTCACCCCGAAACCCGCCGCGTCACCGACCAGCACAATCGCTCCTCAGCTGCAGCGGCGATGCGCGCGGGTGCCTGTCGTTCCGGGAACAACTACTATTGTTTGGGGGAGGGTCGCCGCACATCGCTTGGCGCGTCCGCCAACTTCCGGGATCTACAATCCAACCTTACTTCGGATCTGATCGGCACCACAGGATGACCAACCCCTCCCTGCATCCCTCCACTCCTCTTCTGTTCAGCCACGTGATAGCTGAGAACAGCCCGCACTACCGCGCCATCCTGGACCTGTTCGCCGCGGCCAAACGCCAGTTCCGTCTGCACCTGCGCCCGGACGACGTGCTCGCCGAAGCCCGCTGGCCCGATGCTCCGCCGTCCCTCGAAACCGTTCAGCACGCGCTGACCCAACTCGTCGAATGGGGAAACCTGCAGGCCCAGCCCGACACTGCACGCGTTTCCACCATCGAAGACTTCTACCGCAAACGACTTCTCTACCGGATGACCGTCGGCGGCGAAGCGGTCGAAGTGGCCTTCACGCATTCAGTGAGACGCTCGCGAGACGTGCCGAGCTGCAATCCGTCGCTCTTGATGATATTCGCGCGCGGCTGATCTCCATCCGTGAGCTCTTGAACGAGGCGCCGCCCGACTCCGCCAAGGTCCACGGCGCGCTCCGGGATCTCGTACACATCTTCGCCGGCCTCTCGAACAACGCCGAGGCATTCATGGCCGGGCTGGCGCGCACGATTGAGCTGCAGCGAGCGGAAGTCTCGGCGGTGATGGGTTTCAAGACCCGTCTCATCGACTATTTGCAGCGCTTCGTCGGCGATCTTGTTACGCGTTCCGGCCAGATTGCCGAGCTGCTGCTCGATCTCGCCCCTGCGGAGCCGTTGCTTCTGCGGCTTGCAGCCGAACGCGACGCGCGCAACTCCGCGCCGGACGATACTGATGCGAGTGAAAGTGAAATGGCTCTGCGCATACGGCTGGATTCGTGGATCGAGCGCTGGAAAGGGCTCAAGCTCTGGTTTATATCCAATGGCAGGGAGCGCTCGCAGGCAGATCTGCTTCGCGCGAGCGCCCTTTCCGCCATTCCCCGCCTCCTGCAAGCGGTCTCGCTCTTGCACGAGCGCCGCGTGGGGCGCAGCGATCGGGCGGCAGACTTCCGGCGCTTGGCGCTCTGGTTTGCGGAAGTCCCGACAGACGCGCATGCCCACAAGCTGTGGCGTGCGGCGTTCGCACTGTCGCCCTGCCGGCATCTTGCACTTGCCATCACGGAGGAGAAGATCAGCGCCACTACGCCGTGGCGGTCCGCTCCCGGAATTGCGGTGCTGCCGAAGCTTCGCCAGCAGGGGATACTCCCGACCCGGGGCGCGCCACCGAGAATTCTGGACAGGTCCAGAGAACGCGCAGTGCTCGCCGCGCGTGTCGCGGAAGAAGCCGCCCAGACCGAAGCCGCGCGCGCGTACCTCGCCACGAATCGGGAAACGCGCCTGTCGGAGTTCGGCCGGCTCGATGCGCCCGCTTTCCGTATGTTCCTCGCCCTGCTGGGCGAAGCGCTCGCAGCCCAGACGAACCCCGATGAGCCGGTGGAGCGACAAACCGGCGACGGCACGCTCGTGGTGCGCCTTGTTCCGCTGCAGCCCGAAAGCCATGCCGTGCTCGAGACCGAGCTGGGGCAGTTCCGTGGCCGGGACCACCACATTCTCATCAGGCGGACCTGACGTTCATGCAGCCCCGCGGCCTGAAAGACGTACTCACGCAGCAGCAGGAAGACGAACGAGAGCGTGCGCTGCGCGCCCTGCTGATGCGGCCACTGATCGCGAGCCACGATCCGAATCTCGAACTCGTGCGAAAGCACGCCGAATACCTCCGCGACTGGTTCGGACGCGAGACCGGCTGGAACCTTCAAGTCGAGCGCCAATGTGCGCGCCTCTACAAGCGCCCGGCAATGTTCACCGATTTCACGCGTGGACTGCCTGAGTTCGACCGCGAACGCTACGCTCTCCTCTGTCTCGCGTGCGCAGTGCTCGAGCGAGCCGAATCCCAGGTCACGCTTCGCGCTCTGGGCGAACGGCTGCTCGAGTCCGCAGCAGACCCCGAGTTGACGAGCCGGGGATTCATTTACACGCTGGCAAGCGCCCGGGAGCGCCGCGCGCTCGTGGCTGTATGCCGACTTCTGCTCGATTTCGGCGTACTGGCTCGCGTGGCAGGCGATGAAGAAGCGTATGTCAATCAGTCGGGCGATGTGCTCTACGATGTCCATCGACGCGTACTGGCCCGCCTCCCCTCGGGGACCGCTGGGGCGAGCCTGATCGCCGCGACACAGCCGGACCTGGAATTCGATGGTCGGCTCGCCGGAAGCGACCCCCAACGGGCAGCACAGCTACTGGAAAGCGTCGATCGGGTGATTGGACGGTTGCCGGCACGAGGCCAGCCGCTCGCGCAGCTCGCGGCCGCGGAGTTGGAGGACGCCCACGCCCTGGACGCCGGACAGGCTGTCGCGACACTTGTGCTGCGCGCGTTCGGGCTCGAACAATCCGCCGTGGATGGAGTCCGGGCCAGAGACCAGTGGGCTCGCCTCGGCATCACTGTGAACGAGCTCGCCGCGCCCGTTCTATGCCTCAACCTCCCCGCCACGGGAAACGCGGTGGCAGCAAAAATGGCGCGCACCGCCGCCTGCGCAGGCGACCCGGTCCACCTCACCCTCCGCATGCTCTTGCGCGATCCGCCCGCATGGGACGTTTCCGGGCGACGCGTCTACGTTTGCGAGAACCCGTCGATGCTCTCCATCGCGGCGGATCAGCTGGGAGCGGACTGCGCGCCCTTGATCTGCACGAACGGCATGCCGGCTGCGGCCCAGCAGACTCTGCTGCGGCAGCTCATCATCTGCGGCGCGAATCTCGCATACCACGGCGACTTCGACTGGGCCGGAATTCGCATCGGCAACTTCGTGATGCGCGAGTTGCAGGCCTCGGCATGGCGCTTTTCCGCTCAGGACTACGTTGTAGCCTGTGCCGGATTTACAGGGACGCTTCCTGGGGATGGGCGAGTCGATGCGCTTTGGGACGTGCAGTTGAGTGAAGCAATGTGCATCCAACGAAAGTCGATTCATGAAGAAGCTGTTTGGGAAGTTCTGGCCGGAGACCTCGCCCGAAGTTGACTCTCGCAGAAACGTGCAGGGACGCAACAGACTGTGAGGTGAGGATGTCAACCGGACTCGGCAAATCCATCCGGTTCGAACAGAAATGCAGGGCCAATCCACGGTTGGAGGTTTACGAATCTCGCGTTTCAGTCACCATGAGTGACCATTGTCGACGAAAGATAAACCAAGCGAAGAGTTTGCCCTGCTTCTTCCCGGAGTCCCGGCACTGCATTTCGCAGCGTTCCGGCGCACCATCGCACCGCGAGACCCCTCACTCCCACTCTATTGTCTGCGAGCCTTCTAAGTGACCGTGGCGACTGAGATTCTGGCAGAGCCTCATACCACTTTACCGTCGGACCGTCAGCATGCGCCGCTTGCAAACGCTCGGCCGCAAAAGATGCCGACCTCTCAACCGGACTCAATGGTACTGCAGCCGGAGTCAGGACCCATCCATCACATAGCCAAGTGCGCGATATCCCTTCTCCCGTTTCGCGGCCATACGGGCGAGCACCGGCACTGAGTGATCGACGTAGTCATACACGATGACTTCACGCTTGCCGTCGTGCTCGCGATGAAGGCGTCCGACGTACTGTGCCAGCGTACCCTTCCAGGAGATCGGCATCGCGGGAAACAGGGTATCGAAGCGCGGATCGTCGAAGCCTTCGCCAATATACCTTCCGGTAGCGAGAACGAGACGCTCTCCGGTCGCTGCTGCTTTCAACGATTCATGCATGACGCGGCGTTCCGTGGCCGACAGTCCACCATGCAGAACGATGAGATTGCGGACGAAATGCTCGAAGCGGCGCTGCAGACTCTCGAGGTGATCGCGGCGCTCGGTGAGCACGAGCGGGCAACGCCCGGCCTCCAGCGCCTGAAGCACATCGTCGAAGATGAGGTCGTTGCGCGCCTGGTCCTGGCCAAGCGCTGCGTAGAGGGCGGGCATGGATACGCCAGGGGCCTCCAGACTCAATGATGTCTGGAAATCCGTGCTTCGACTGCGCACTTGAAGCGCCATGCCTCGCCGCGCGGCGTGATGACGCGAATCGACCCGATGCCGCACAGGCCCGCACTGCATGTGGATGATGGGGTGATGTCCGTCCTTGCGTGTGATCGTCGCTGAAAGTCCCAGTACGTAACGTGCCTCCGCGCGTCGGGCCACGAGCTCGAAGCTCACGGCCGGCAGGTGATGGCATTCGTCCGCAATCAAGTGACCGTAACCGGAAACGACATCCGATACCGCGCCCTTCCGCACCAGGCTCTGAATGACGGCGACGTCGATGACACCGGTGGGCTTGCGTTTCCCACCGCCGATCAGGCCGATCTGGTCAGGGCTCACCGACAGAAATTGTCGCAGGCGCTCCACCCATTGGGTCAGCAATTCCTTGCGATGCACCAGCACCAGTACACTGCATCCCCGGCGCGCGATCATGTCAGCGGCGACAACGGTCTTGCCGAATGCCATGGTCGCCGCCAATACGCCACAGTCATGAGGCAGCAACGCGTCCACGGCAGCCTGTTGCTCTCCACGTAGCGTCCCGGAGAGTCGGCAATCAAGATCCCTGCCTTGTTCGCGCTTGTCATCGATATCGACGGCAACGCCATTCTCACGAAAACGCTTCAACGCTTCCTCGAGGCAACCTCGCGGGAGCTGCACATGATGGCGATGCACTGCTGCACACGACACGATGCGCGGCTTGTCGAACGTGTTCAACCTTGTACCGGCGAATCACGGCCTGTCGGTTTCCGCCCCCGGTTCATCTGGGTGGTCGCGCCTGTGGGTGGCCCCATGCGGCGCTGCAGGACTGGATTGCGAATCCCGAGGGGTACAGAGCGCCTGTTATCGATCGAAAACTGCTGCCGAAAACTCGCGGGCGCCCGAGAAAGTATGCCGCGTAGGAACCCGAGTCTCTCAAGCGGCCAGCCCCCTCTCTCGTTCGATCCCCTTTTGTCGCAGCTTGTCCAGATGATCCGCCCAAGCCTGCATCATCTTCGTGCGCGACTCGAGGTACAGCGCGTGGTTGTACGCCGCGCTCACCGCATTGCGTTCCTGATGCGCCAACTGCAATTCAATGTGCGCATGGGGCCAACCCTGCTCGTGCAGGATGGTCGAAGCCACACCACGGAAGCCATGTCCCGTCATCCGCCCCCGGTATCCCATCCGATACAGCGCAAACAGCAAGGTGTTGTTGCTCATCGGCTTCTTCGGGTTCACATCACCGGGGAACACGAACTCCCGATCAAACGAGATTTCCGTCGAACGATTGAGGATGACCTTGGCTTGGGTGCTCAATGGCACGATGTGTGGCGTCTTCATCTTCATCCGCTCAGAGGTGCGCACGAACGTCAGTGCCATCAGCTGCAAAGCGAGACGCGTGTGTTCGCCTCCCACGTAGCAATCGATGCCTCGCAAGAGGTCAGGAAGTTCCTTCTCGTCAACGCGAGGATAGTTGCGGCGCTTGTGGGGCATCAGGACGTCTGCTGGCTTAACGCCCGCGACCGGGTTGTGGTTCACCAGGTCATTGACCAAGGCAAAGCGCATGATCTGCCCACAGGTTTGTAGCACCCGCTTGGCAATGTCCAAAGCGCCTCGCCGCTCGATCTTCTGGACGACTTCCCGAAAACTGGAGGCAGATAGCTCCGCCAGAGGGCGTGTGCCGATTTCCGGAAATACGTCCGCCTCAAGGCGCCGGATGACGTAGACAGTGTGGCGATCACTCCGGCTTGCCTTCCAGCGATCGAACCACAGGCGGGCAACGGTCTCAAAGTCGGATGCGCGGGCCTGCTTTACGGCTCCCGGATCGATACCGTCCGCGAGTTGCTCCCGGGCCTCAAGGTGTCGCCCCCTTGCCTTCACGAGCGAGGTGTCTGGATAAACGCCCAGGGCCAGCGTCTTGCGCTTGCCATTGAACCGATAGTCGAAGCGCCAGTATCGCGCGCCGCTCGGCATCAGGTGCAGGTAGAGGCCCCGGGAATCGGCAAGCTTTCGGGATCGGTCGGAGGGCTTGGCGCTGCGAATCTGGCTGTCGGTCAGCATTTGACGGTATCTCCCGGTGCCAACGGCGCAGATACCGTCAAAGGTACCGTCACCTCGTTGAGACATACCGAGAGCCCAGGAGACACCGTGAGAATCAAAAACCCCGGGATTCAGGGCATTTACAGCGTTTTCCAGGATCGTCTGAGCCGGCGTGAAATCGGGAACTGGCGGAGAGAGAGGGATTCGAACCCTCGAAGGGCTTTTG
Organism: Steroidobacteraceae bacterium; assembly: GCA_019187495.1. Taxonomy (GTDB): domain Bacteria; phylum Pseudomonadota; class Gammaproteobacteria; order Steroidobacterales; family Steroidobacteraceae; genus CADEFQ01. Next base: position 78,416 of record JABAQN010000004.1, on the reverse strand, counting down.
ACCCTTACACCCTTAGCAGGGGTGCGCCTTCGACCACTCGGCCATCTCTCCGGCTCGCGGGAAGGGGCGCATGATACTGGGCGCGGGAAGGACAGGCAAAAGGCGCGGGCGGCGCACCCGGCAGCCGCGGGCTATCCGCATTTCAGGAGATCGATGGGCCGGGCACCAGCGCCCGGCGGGCCGGACGGCTCTCAGCCGACCGCGTACTCCGCGTCGTTGCCGGCGGAATCGCCTTTTTCTTCGCGCTGGATACGCTCGTAGATCTCTTCGCGGTGGACCGACACGTTCTTCGGCGCATTCACGCCGACACGCACCTGGTTGCCCTTCACGCCGAGCACGGTGACAGTCACTTCGTCACCGATCATCACCGCTTCGCCGACGCGTCTCGTCAAAATCAGCATTTCGGGGGTCCTCCTTGGAAAAATGCGCCAGTTGCGTCGCAATGTAGCGACTCCACCCCCCTGGGACCATCGGAAAAACCCTTAATGTCCGGACAGTGAGAACGCCTCGTGGGTTTCGCGCACGGCCCGCTCGAGCTCGGTCTCCGCGAGCAGCACGGATATGCGGATTTCCGATGTTGCGACAAGGCGAACCGCGATGCCGGCACGCGCCAGGGTCGAAAAGAGCTTCGCGGCAACGCCCGCGTGCGATCGCATGCCGACACCCACGATAGACATCTTCGCGACCCGATCAGTTCCCTCGACCCGGGCGGTCGGGCAGAACGCGGCGCCGCTGCGAGTGAGTTCGACCGCCCGGACATAATCATCGCGGTGGACCGTGAACGCGAAATCAGCCGTGCCATCCTCGTTCGAGGCGAGCACGATCATGTCGATCTCGATGCCTGCGTCGGACACGGGCGCGAGCAGCCGATATGGCGTTTCCGGTGCATTCGGCACGCCGCTCACCACGATCTGCGCCTCGTCGCGATTGAACGCGATACCTGACACTACGGGTGCTTCCACACGCGAATCCTCCCGGTCGATCAAGGTTCCTGGGCCGTCGCCATGGCTCGCGAGCACGCGTAGCACGAGGCCGTATTTGGCGGCAAATTCCACCGCCCGCAGGTGCAGGACGCGCGAGCCTTGTCCCGCGAGCTCGAGCATTTCGTCGAACGACAGCCGCTCGAGCCGGCGCGCTTCGGGCACCATGCGCGGATCCGTCGTATAGACTCCGTCTACATCGGTGAGGATCTGGCACTCGTCCGCCCGCAGCGCCACCGCGAGCGCAACCGCCGTCGTATCCGAGCCGCCACGCCCGATCGTCGTGATCGCGCCCGACGCATCGACCCCCTGGAAGCCCGCGACGACCGGCACGACGCCCTCTTCGAGCGTGGCGTCGAGCGCCGCGGTCTCGACGGCCTCGATGCGCGCCCGGCCGTGTGCACTCGTCGTGCGGATGCGCACCTGCGCGCCGGTGAACGAGCGCGCCGGCACGCCGCGCGCCCTGAGCGCCATCGCGAGCAGCGCAATCGACACCTGCTCGCCGGTCGCGAGCAGCGCGTCGAGTTCGCGCGCGTCGGGTGCCGGGCAGAGCGCACGCGCCACGTCGACGAGACGGTCGGTCGCATCGCCCATGGCCGATACCGCCACGACGACCCGATCGCCCCGCTCCCGCACGCCCGCGACGCGTGCCGCGACCTTGTGGATCAGCTCGAGCGAGCCGACCGACGTGCCGCCGTACTTCTGGACGATCAGCGCCACTATGCGCCGAGCTTCGCCCGCACGAAATCGGCCACGCCGCGCAGCGCCTCGGGCAGCGCCGCCGGGTTCGATCCCCCGGCCTGCGCGAAATCGGGACGTCCGCCGCCCTTGCCGCCCACCTTGGCGGCGATGGCGCCCACCAGCTCGCCCGCCTTCACGTGCTTCGTCTGGTCCGCCGTGACGCCGGCGACCAGCACCACCTTCGACGGCTGTTCCACCGAGGCGAGCACCACGATGGCGGACTTGAGGCGCTCTTTCAGCTGATCGACCGCGCTGCGCAACGCGCCGGCATCGGCGCCGTCGATCTGCGTCGCGACGACCTTGACGCCGCCGACGTCGATCGCGCCCGCCGCGAGGTCCGTGCCTTGTCCGGAGGCGAGCTTGTCCTTGAGCGCGCGCACTTCCCGCTCGAGGTCGCGCACGCGATCGAGCGTGGCGCGCAGCTTCTCGCCGACATCGTCGCGCGTGCCGCGCACGAGCGCGGCGAGGTCGCGCAGCAGGTCATCATTCGCTTCGACCTGCAGCACGGCGGCTGCGCCCGTGATCGCCTCGATGCGGCGCACGCCGGCGGCGACGCCGCCTTCGCTCACGATCTTGAAGAGGCCGATATCGCCGGTGCGCGCGACGTGCGTGCCGCCGCAGAGCTCGGTCGAGAAGTCCCCGAGACTGAGCACCCGCACGTGGCTGTCGTATTTCTCGCAGAAGAGCGCCATCGCGCCCGATGCGACGGCATCGTCATACGCCATCACGCGCGTATCCGCCGCGGCGTTGGCGCGGATTTCAGCGTTCACGAGCTGTTCGATGTCGCGCAGTTCCGCCGCCGTCACGGCCTGGAAGTGCGCGAAATCGAAGCGCAGCCGGTCGGGGGCGACGAGCGAGCCCTTCTGCTGGACATGGGTGCCGAGGCGCTGGCGCAGCGCCGCGTGCAGCAGGTGCGTCGCGGTATGGTTCAGGCGGATGGCCTGCCGCCGATCGGCGTCGACCTGCGCGGCGAGCGTGTCGCCCACCTTGATTGCGCCGGATTCGAGAGTCCCGAGATGCGAAATCGCGCCGCCGCGCTTCTGCGTATCGGTGACGACGAAGCGCACCGCGGGACCACCGCTGGCATCGGCATGCGCTCCCGCGAGGACGCCTGTATCGCCGACCTGCCCGCCGGATTCGGCGTAGAACGGCGTGCGATCGAGCACCACCTCACCGCGCTCGCCCATCGCGAGGGCCGTGACCTCGACGCCGTCCTTCAGGATCGCCACGACCTTGCCGCGATCGGCCACCCCTTCGTAACCGAGGAACTCGGATGTGGCATCGATCTTCACGCCACCGCGCAGGTCGACGCCGAACTTGCTCGCCGCGCGCGCACGCTCACGCTGCGCCTCCATCGCGGTCTCGAAGCCCGCCTGGTCGATCGAAAGGCCGCGCTCGCGGGCGATGTCGGCAGTGAGGTCCGCCGGAAAACCGTAAGTATCGTAGAGGCGGAAAACGGTCTCGCCGTCGATCACCTTCGCGGTGCCGAGTTGCGCGATCGCGGCCTCGAGCAGGCCCATGCCGGTCTCGAGCGTGCGCGCGAACTGCTCTTCCTCGAGCCTGAGCACGCGCTCGACATGCGCACGCGCCTTCGTGAGCTCGGGGTAGGCCGCGCCCATTTCCTTCTCGAGCGGAGCGACGAGCCTCCAGAAGAACACATCCTTGATGCCGAGCTTGTACCCGTGGCGGATCGCGCGCCGCACGATACGGCGCAGCACGTAGCCGCGACCCTCGTTCGAAGGCGTCACGCCGTCGACGACGAGGAATGCGCACGCGCGGATATGGTCGGCGATCACGCGCAGCGAACCCTGCGCATGATCTGTCGTGCCCGCGAGCTGCGCCGCCGCGGCGACGAGATTGCGGAACAGATCGATCTCGTAGTTGTTGTGCACGCCCTGCATCACGGCCGAGAGCCGCTCGAGGCCGGCACCCGTGTCGACCGAGGGCTTCGGCAGCGGTGTCATCGTGCCATCCGGCGCACGGTCGAACTGCATGAAGACGAGATTCCAGATCTCGGTGTAGCGGTCGCCGTCTTCGTCGGGCGAGCCCGGCGGACCACCGGCGATCGCGGGGCCGTGGTCGTAGAAGATCTCGCTGCACGGGCCGCAGGGGCCGGTGTCGCCCATCGCCCAGAAATTCGACTTCTCGCCCATGCGCGCGAAACGGCTCGCGGGGACGCCGATTTCCTTCAGCCAGATGTCGGCGGCCTCGTCATCATCCTGGTAGACCGTGACCCAGAGGCGCGCCGGATCCAGCTTCAGCACCCCGGTGACGAAATCCCACGCGAAGCGGATCGCGTCGCGCTTGAAGTAGTCGCCGAACGAGAAGTTGCCGAGCATCTCGAAGAAGGTGTGGTGGCGCGCAGTGTAGCCCACGTTTTCGAGGTCGTTGTGCTTGCCGCCCGCACGCACGCAGCGCTGGCTCGAGGCCGCGCGGACATAGTCGCGCCGGTCCTTGCCGAGGAACACATCCTTGAACTGCACCATGCCGGCGTTGGTGAAAAGCAGCGTCGGATCGTTGCCGGGCACCAGCGACGAGGAAGGCACGACCGTATGGCCGCGCTCGCGGAAAAACTCGAGGAACGCGCGGCGGACATCTGCCGCGCTCATGTAAGGCGGTTTGTTGGTAGTCATGGATCCGGGTCGAAAGTGCCTTCAGGGTCGTTCCCCAAGGCTGACCGGATATCATCGGCGGAAAAGCCCCGGTATTGCAAAAAACGGGACTGGCGGGCCTTCTCCCTCAGGGTCGCGGGGGGCTTCGGTCCGAACTTGCGTGCGCGGGCGGCGGCGGCGAGACGGGGAAAATCGGCTTCCCGCGCCAGGGCGGCTTCGATCAGGTCGGGCGCCAGCCCGAGTGCCTTCAGGTCGATGCGGATCCGCACGGGGCCCTGCCCCCGCGCGGCGCGATGCGCGACGAAACGCCCGGCGTAGCGTGCGTCGTCGACCAGCCGCTGCGCCTCGAAATCGGCCACGACCGCGTCGATCTCGGCCGGGTCGTGGCCCTTGTCCGCGAGTTTCGCCTTCAGCTCGCCCGAGGCGTAGTCGCGCCGGGCGAGCAGCGCCACGGCGGCCGATCGCACCGACACCTGGGCCGGGGAGCGGGTATCAGGCGGTGTCGGCGGCCTGCTCGCCATTGGCGATGCGCGCGGTCTTCGGCACCAGCAGCTTCGCGCGGATCTGGCCCTCGATGTCCTGCGCGATCTCGGGATGCTGCACGAGGAAGTTGCGGGCGTTGTCCTTGCCCTGGCCGATGCGCTCACCCTTGTAGCTGTACCACGCGCCCGACTTCTCGACGATGCCGTGGGCGCTGCCGAGGTCGATGATCTCGCCCTGGCGCGAAATCCCCGCCCCGTACATGATCTCGAATTCGGCCTCGCGGAAAGGCGGCGCGACCTTGTTCTTCACGACCTTGACCCGGGTCATGTTGCCGATGACCTCTTCGCCCGACTTCAGCGCCCCGATGCGGCGGATGTCGAGGCGGACCGAGGCGTAGAACTTGAGGGCGTTGCCGCCGGTGGTCGTTTCGGGGTTGCCGAACATCACGCCGATCTTCATGCGGATCTGGTTGATGAAGATCACGATGGTGTTCGAGCGCTTGATGTTGCCGGTGAGCTTGCGCAGCGCCTGCGACATGAGCCGGGCGTGCAGGCCGACCTGCAGCTCGCCCATTTCACCTTCGATTTCCGCCTTCGGCGTGAGCGCCGCGACCGAATCGATGACGACGACATCGACCGCGCCGGAGCGCACCAGCATGTCGGTGATCTCGAGCGCCTGCTCGCCGGTGTCCGGCTGCGAGACGAGGAGGTCGTTGACGTTGACGCCGAGCTTTTCGGCGTACACCGGATCGAGCGCGTGCTCGGCGTCGACGAAGGCGGCGGTGCCACCGAGCTTCTGCACTTCGGCGACGACCTGCAGCGTGAGCGTGGTCTTGCCCGACGCCTCCGGACCGTAGATCTCGACGACGCGCCCGCGCGGCAGACCGCCGATACCGAGCGCGATGTCGAGCCCCAGCGAACCGGTGGACACGGCCTCGACGTCGAACGTGGCCGACGCATCACCGAGGCGCATCACCGAACCCTTGCCGAACTGCTTTTCGATCTGGCCGAGCGCCGCAGCGAGCGCCTTTTTGCGATTGTCTTCCATGCGCGCGATTATTCCATAGTTCTTCGCGCGAATGCGCCGCAAATCTCGTGTGTTCGTCGACTATTCACGCGTATACAGGGGCCACTCACCGACGATACTGTATGGCGCGCCGCGACGGCTTTCGACGAGCACGAAGCGATCGCAAGACCACGCGACGGGCGTCATCTCCGCGCGTTCCCGGGCCGGCCCCGGGACCTCGCGTGCCAGCGTCACATGTGCGCGGAAGGACTTGATGTGCGGGCAGATCCCGCGCGCGAGCGGCGCCGCGACCTCATCCGGCGCCACCGCGACGAGCACACGCGGTCCGGACCACCATTCGAGGGCATCGAACGTCACCGGAACCGGCGGATGGCGGATCAGCGCGGCCCGCTCCCGCGCGCGCGCCTCCGTCGCGGCATCCGTATCGCCGAGGAAGCACAGCGTCAGGTGAAGATTGTGGCGCGGCACCGCCCGTCCGCCAGGGGCGAAGCGCGCGTCGCGCGCGGCGGCGAGCAGCGCGTCCCTGCCGGCCTCGTCGGGCCACAGCGCGAAAAAAAGCCGCCGTGTCGTCACGGCGCGGCGCGGGCGCAGGCTTCGAGGATCAGTTCGAGCGCAAAGCGCACCGACGCGCGGCGCACCGCCTCGCGATCGCCCTGGAAATGCCGCTGCCGCGCGACCGTGTCGATCGCCCCGCCGCGACGCGCCGCATGCGCGAACCACACGGTGCCGACGGGCTTGCCGGGCACGCCACCATCCGGCCCGGCGATGCCGCTCGTCGCGACCGCGATATCGGCGCCCGCGCGCTGCAGCGCGCCCTCGGCCATCGCGCGCACCGCCGCCTCGCTGACCGCGCCGTGTCTGGCGAGAACCGCGGTCGGTACGCCGAGATCACGGGTTTTCGCGTCGTTCGAATAAGTGACGTATCCGCAGTCGAACCACGACGAACTGCCGGCGACATCGGTGAGCGCCTTGGCGATCCAGCCCGCCGTGCAGGATTCCGCCGTCACGAGTCGCCGGCGCGCCGCGAGCAACTGCCGGCCGACAGCCTCGGCGAGCGCGAACAAGGTCGCATCGGTGACCATGCCGCAAGCCTAACCGAATCGCGGATGCTAGAGTTCGGCGATGCTCCCCGCCGCCTGCGTGCTCCGCCTCACCTGCCCCAACCGCCCCGGCATCGTCGCCGCGGTGTCGAGCCTCCTGTATGAGAGCGGCTACAACGTGCTCGACGCGCAGCAGTTCGACGACACGCAGTCCGACCTCTTTTTCTCGCGCGTGGTGTTCAATCCGGTCGGCTCCTCGCCGGGCATCGAAGCGCTGCGCGCACGCTTCGCGCCGGTGGGCGAGCGCTTCGCGATGCAGTGGTCGATCGACGACCTCGCGCGGCGTCCGCGCGTGCTCGTGCTCGCCTCGGCGCACGATCATTGCCTCGCCGACCTGCTGTACCGCTGGCGTACGGGCGAGCTCGAAATGGAGCTCGCCGGCATCGTGTCGAACCACCCGCGCGAAACCTATCGGCACCTGAACTTCGACGGCGTGCCGTTCCACTGCCTGCCGGTGAGCCGCGAAACGAAGCCGCAGCAGGAAGCACAGATCCGTGCGCTGGTGCGCGAGGGCGGAATCGATCTCGTCGTGCTCGCGCGCTACATGCAGATCCTGTCGGATGAACTCGCGCGCGAACTCGCCGGCCGCTGCATCAACATCCACCACAGCTTCCTGCCGGGCTTCAAGGGCGCCCGGCCCTATCACCAGGCGCACGCGCGCGGCGTCAAGGTGATCGGTGCCACGGCGCATTACGTGACCGCCGACCTCGACGAGGGGCCGATCATCGAGCAGGACGTCGAGCGAGTGACGCATCGCGACGATCCGGATGATCTGGCGCGCCGCGGCCGCGACATCGAGCGGCGCGTCCTCGCGCGCGCGGTGCGCGCGCACCTCGATCACCGCATCATCGTCGACGGCCGCCGCACGATCGTATTCCCGGAATAACTCCGCACGAACACGGGTCGTGCCTCCTGCGGCCGACACGCTGTCGGGGGCCGCAGCGTCGCGAGGAATTCCACGGCGAGGCGGGTCTGGCAGGAATCGAAGGCACTCAAGGTCGAATGACCGCTGTCGCCGACCTCGACGAGCGTCGCGCTCGGCAGCCCGGCCGCGACTTCGCGCGCATAGATCCCGGGCGTCATCGGATCGAACCGGCCGGAGAAGAGCAGCGCCGGCACCGCCGATTTCAGCGGCGGCAGGCGGCTCGCCCGATCCTTCACCACCTGCGCGCACACCTCATCGACGAACGAGACGATCGAGAATCCACGCCAGGCCGGGTTCGATGCGGCGGGCGGTCGGGGCACGTCGCGCGTGAACTGATCGCGACAAACGAACGCGAAAAACGCCGGCGATGCGCCCCCCGCACCATTGCGCGGCGCCGGAAACACGTGGTCCATCACGTAGGTGAGCACCCGCAGGTCGCCGCGATGCGTGCTCGCGACCAGGAGCGGCACGAGGCGCAGCGATTTCGCGTTGTACAGCATCCAGTGGATGGCGCCCAGGAAGTCGTGCCAATTGACCGTGAGTTCGATGCTGCCTTCACCACCGGGCCCCGCGACCGTGACCTTCACCGGCCGCGCCCGCAGGGATTCGATCACGCTGCGTAGCTGGCCGGCGACATCGGGAAAGTCTGCGGCGCAACTCGCGTCTGCCTCGCAGCCCGCGAGCAGGCGATCGATCCCCCACGAGAAGTTGCGCGGCCCCTCGCTCATGAACAGATCGCTGCCCGGCGACACGACCGAATCGAGGACCAGGCTGCGCACACCCGCACCATCGACCCGGGCCGCCTCGAGCGCGATCAGCGTGCCGTAGGAGACGGCGAGCAGGTTCCAGCGCTCGATGCCGAGCGCCAGCCGCAATGCCTCGAGATCGGCGGCGGCGGCCGTCGCACTGTATGCCGCGAGATCCCGCCCCGCGGCCGCGATTTCCTCCAGGCACCCGACCGCGGCTGCCGTGATGCGCGCATCGCGCACGCCGAGATCGATATCGTCCGCGTAAATCCCGATGCGCCCGGCGTCGAGCGCGGCGCACGAGAGCGGCGGATCGGTTGCGGGCGAGCCGCGTTGATTGAAGAGGATGATGTCGCGGTCGACCGCGAAGGGATGCGCCGCGAAGCGCTCGACGGTGTGGCCGGTGAGCCCGAGCGGCCCCGTGCCGGGCCCGCCGTGCAGGAACACGACCGGATCGGGCCGTGGCGCCGGGCCCGACGCCCGGATGCGCGCCACCGGAATGCGCAGGCGCCGCGCCGATGGATGCGCCGCGCTCTCCGGCACATCGAGGAAGCCGCAGGTCAAACGGGATTCGGGAACGGCGCCGGTCGGGAAGGGACACGGCGACACGACCCGGAAAGCCGCAGCGGGAGCGCCCGACGCGGTCGGCGAAGCGGCGGGCGCGACACCGCCGATGCCCACCGCACAGAGTGCGATGAGCATCGGCTTTCGGGCCAGGATGACCCGGCGCATGTGTCTCAGAATTTGTACTGCAGGATCGCCCCGAACGTGCGCGGCTGGATCACGCTCGCGGTCGCGCGGATGAAGCCCACCGCCGGACGCGCCGTGCCGCTCGAATAGCCGTACTCGTCGAAGATGTTCGTGCCGTAGAGCGAGAAGCTGACATTGCCCCGCTGCCAGCCGACATTGAGATCGGCGATCACGTTCTTGTCGATGACGAAGTTGTAGATGAGCGGCGTGATCACGGCACCATTCGCGCCGGTGCCGCCCTCGAAGCCCGTGTCCTGCTGGTCCGTGTAACGGAAGCCGAGGCCGATCGACAGCTCGGCGCCACTCGCGAGCGGCACGGTGCGCTTGCCACGCACGGCCCAGGTCCACTGCGGAATGCCCGGCAGGTTCTCGCCCGACACGGCACCGAAGGCGGTCGTTTCGTCGTCGTCGAGCGTGCTGTGCGTGTACGCGAGGCTCGCCGTCACGTTGAAGCGCTCACCGGGGGAATAGCCGAGCATTCCCTCGAAGCCGTACGCGGTGACGTCGCTGTTGGCATTGCCGCCGGTCATCGCGCCATTGACATAGATGCGGGCCTGCAGGTTCTTCCAGTGCAGCCACCAGGCCGCCGTGTCGTAGGTAAATCTGCCGTCACCGAAGTAGCCCTTGGCGCCCACTTCGTAGCTCCACAGCGTGTCGGCTTCGACGATCACGGGCGCCACGTTGTTGCCGTTGACGTCACGCAGCGGCAGGTTGGCGGCCGCCGGGCGGTAGCCGCTCGCGGCGCGCGCATACAGCGACAGCGACCCGGATGGCCGATAGCGCGCGGAGAAGCTGTATGTGTCCACCGTGTCGTCGATTTCCGTCGGCGGCGTGTCCGGCAGCAGGATCTCCGGGCCGTCATCCACCGCAACCGAGGCCTTGACCTTCGCGACACGCACCCCGGCCGTCAGGTCGAACTGCGGCGTGATGTAGTACGTGAGATTGCCGAACCCGGCCGTCTCCTTCAGGATCGAAGGCACGTTCACGTCGAGCAACACGAAGTTCGTCGGCAATCCGGCGAGGCGCTGGCCGTTGCCGCTCTCCTCCTTCGAATAGATCGCGCCGATGCTCCAGTCGATGTTGCCCGCCTCCCGCGGTTTCTCCCGCGAGACGAGCCGGACTTCCTGCACGAAGCGGTCGGTCGACTGGGCCCCGGTGAAGGGCGCATTGTCGACCGTGCAACCGCAGAACAACTCGACCAGCGGGCCGAAGTCGGCGACGAGGTCGGTGGTCGAGGTCACCAGGCGTTCCTGGTAGCTCGTCGAGGAGATCAGGTTCGCGAAATCGAACTCGTAGTTCAGCGTGCCCGCGACCAGCGAGAACTTGCTGTCATCGAGCGATTTCGAAGTATCGGTCTCGTACGGGCCGTTCGCGGGCACGAACGGCGGGCCGGAGAGCGCGACGATGTTCCTGCCGTGGAACGTGGTCTTGTCGCGCAGGCCGAGCAGCGATGCGCTGAAGCGGTCGGTGAAATTGCCGGCGAGTTTCACCATGCCGCCGTAATTCTCGTAACCGTTGACGTTCTTCGCCGCGCCGGAAGCGGCCGCCGGGATCCGGTCGATGAAGCCGCCGATGTCCTCGTAATAGCCCGAGAAGCTGACGCCGAAGCGATCGGCGACGATCGGCACGCTGACGCGACCCGTGTAGCGCTGGCCCGAGTCGCCGTGGCTGATCGTCGAGAGGTCGGCGCTGACCGCGCCGCCGAACGTCGCCTTCGACGGATCCGGGCTCACGTAGCGGATGAGGCCACCCATCGAGGAAGCGCCGTAGAGCGTGCCCTGCGGGCCCTTGATCATCTCGACGCGCTCCATGCCCGCCTTCATCACGTCGAGCATCAGCGAGGCGCCGGATGCCTGGCCGTTGCCCGAGCCGATCGGCACGTCGTCGATATAGACGCCGACCGTCGGCGCGGACGTGAAGGTCGACACGCCGCGCATCGTGATGCCGTTGTCCGTCGGCGCGCTGCCGCCGCGGAAATAGACGCCGGGCGAGTAGTTGATGACATCCTCGAGTGTGGTGAGGCCGCCGGTGGCGAACGTCTGCGGATCGATCGAGGTCACGGACAGCGCCGTGTCCTGGACCGATTCGGCGCGCCGCGACGCCGTCACGATGACTTCCTCGATCTGGTTCGACGCCGCGTCCGCCGCGTCCGCGACCTGGATGTGGAGGCCGGTCGCGGCCAGCGCCGCGCCCGCGACCAGGAATGCACTTCGACCCGCCTGCGAACGGCCAGCCTTCGTCCGCCTTGAAAACGCTGCCACGGGGATTTTCTCCTATTGGTGGAAAGCCGTCGTTTTTTTCTAAGACGAGAATTTCTCGACGCAGAAATATCATATTGGCGGGAATTGTCAACCGCCAGTTTGGCGTCGCATCAGCGCAACGATTCCGCGACTGCCTCGTCGAAGAACCGGTGCAGCCTGCGTCGCGCGTACGCCGCTTCGGGCAGGTCCGGCGTGATCGCCTGGAACGAATGGTGCAGCCCCTCGTACACATCGAGGCAGGCCCGGCAACCGGCTGCATCGAGGCGGCGGTAGAGCCGGACGCAGCCCGACAGCAGGATTTCGCGGGTTCCGCACTGGATCAGGGTCGGTGGAAACCCGGCGTCGAAATCACCGTGGACGGGCGATACGTCCGGATCGCCATGCCGCTCTGCCGGCGCATACGCGAGCGCCGAGCGTTCGAGAACCCCCGGATGACGGAGCACCGGATCCGCGGCCGCGAGCCAGCGGTGGCTGACGTCCGCGGCCGTGACATCGCACCAGGGCGACCACAGCGCGAGCGCGCGCGGCCGCGGCGCGCCCGGTGGCAATGCAAGGGTCGCCGCGAGCGCGAGGCCGCCGCCTGCCGAATCACCGACCAGCAGGAGGTGACCCGCCGTGGCCAGCAGGGCCTCGAGCGCGGCCGCCACCTGCGCAACGGTCGCGTCACACTTCGATCGCGGCGCACGCGGATAGTCGATCGACCAGAGTTCGAGCCCGAGATCGTGTGCGAGTGGCACCGAGGCAAAGAGGCTCGAGCGCGCGCTGAAGGACGTGTAGCCGCCGCCGTGCAGGTAGACGATGCGCCGCTCACCGGGCACGACTGCGGGCGGCGTCACCACCAGGACTTCGAGGCCCGCGGCACGTTCGGTGCGCAACCGCGGCCGGTAACGCCCGAGCGTCCGTTCGTTCACCGGCGCGACGGCCGCCTCCTGCTGCTCGTGCAGGCTGTCCCAGGCCGCGAGATCGTCGGGCATCGGCAGATCGGCGTGCGCCGCCCTGGCCTCCATCGCTGCGATGGCGGCCGCCGCCCCGGGCGAGGGCATCACGATGTTGTCCGGTTTCAGGCCACGGACCTCAGCGCCGGATACAGGGCGCGGTAGCGCTCGTAGTACTCGCGGTAGCTGCAGTGGGCCGTGGCGTCGGGTTCGACCACGCGCACCACCCGCGTCATCGCGCGCGCGGCTTCGGGAATATCCGTGAATGCGCCCTGCCCCACCGCCGCGAGTATCGCGCTGCCGAGACAGGCGGCCTCGGCCGTGTGCACGAGCCGCAGCGGCATGCCGAGCACGTCCGCGTGGATCTGCAGCCACAGGTCCGACTTCGCGACGCCGCCCGCCACCGTCAGGTCCCCGACCACGAAGCCATTCGCGCGCATCGTCTCGAGGATGAGCCGCGAGCCGTATGCGACGCCTTCCATCATCGCGCGCAGCACATGGCCGCGCTGGTGAGCGAGGGTGAGCCCGGTGATCGCGCCGCGCGACAGCGGGTCCGTATGCGGTGTGCGATTGCCCTGGAAGTGCTCCTGCACGAGGACACCTTCGCTGCCGATCGGCACGGCCGCCGCCTCGGCGTTCAGGGTGTCGTAGCCGGTATCCCGGCCGACCAGCGTGCGAAACCAGTTCACGACCGAGCCGGTCGACGTCTGGCCGCCTTCGACCAGGTGCAGGCCCGGGATCACCGCATCGGCGTAGGTGCCCCAGATCCCGGCGCCATGGAACGCACGCGCGCTGAGGCCGAGTTGCAGGTGGGAAGAGCCCGTCACGAGCGCCATGGCGCCGGCGTCGACGACGCCCATGCCGATCATCGCGACCGAGGCATCCGAGCCACCCTGGATCACGGGCGTGCCGCGCGCCAGTCCGAGATGCGCTGCCGCCGCGGGCGTCAGGGGTCCGATCAGCGCACCCGGCGCCAGGATTTCCTGCGGCCACTTGCCGGCGAGCGCCGCGAGGTCCATGGCGGCGAGCAGGCTCGTGGGCAGGCCGCCATCGCGTGCGCGGTAATGCCAGCGCACCGACAGGTTGTTGAGGCTCGCGACGCGCCGGCCGGTCAGGTGAAAGTTCAGGTAATCCTGGTACTCGCAGATCGTGGCCGCGGCGTCGAACGTGCGTGGCTCGTGCGACTTCAGCCACGCGGCCTTCGGCAGCATCCATTCGGCCGAGACGGGACCGCGGCCGTCGCTGTTCACCGCGAGCGCCGCATCGTGCGTGGCCGCGACGCGCTCAGCCTCGGCCTGCGAACGCACATCCATCCAGATGAGCGCCGGGCGCAGCGCCTCACCCTGCGCGTCGAGTGCGACGACCGAGCAGCAGGTGGTGTCGACCGCCAAGGCCACGATGTCGCGCGCGGCAGCGCCCGACGCCTTCAGCGCCTCGCGGACCGACCGGCCGAGCGCATTCCACCATTCGCGCGGCTGCTGTTCCGCCCACCCCGGATGCGGAAACTCCGTCCTGTAGGCCGACGAGGCGAACGCGAGCGCCGTGCCATGCAGGTCGAAAACACCCGCACGGATGCCTTCCGTGCCACCGTCGATGCCGATGACGAGACGTGTCACGTCAGCCCCGCTCCGTTAGCACCCGCACGCGAAAGCCGAGGCGTCGGCCGAGATCGATCATCTCGTGGAAGACGTCGCCATAGGCGACGGCGACATGGTTGCTCAGGTAGTGCGCCATCAACGTGTCGCGGCCGATGCCGAGATCGGCGACCATCAGCGGCCACTCGCGGGTCGTCGAACGCCACCAGGCGTCGCGCTTCCCGGCCGGCAGCGCGACGACACTGCCGCGGCCGATATCCATCCACAGCTCGCCGCCCTTGAGGTAGGCCCGCGACCAGGTGATGTCGCCCGGCAGGCTCTCGCCCGCGAACGTGCCGCCCGGAATCGGAAAATAAGTCGACGGCTGGCGGAAGGAATGCACGCCGCGCAGCGAGTCCGGGTCGTGGTTGAACGCGTAGGCGCCGCTCGAGCCCGAATTCAGCAGCACCCAGAGGAAGCGGTCCTCGTGCAGGCCGCCCCAGCGGATGTCGTGGAAGAACACCGCCTGGTGCAGCCCCTTCGCCTTGAGCAGCCGCTTCATCATTTCCATCGGCAGCACGTTGCCCTGGTCGGCCTCCGTCGCATCGACGATCGTGTCGCCGTTCGACTCCGGCCGGCAGGTCGAATTGAAGAGGCCCTCCGCGAAATCGGAGGGCGGGCGCGAGCGGATCAGGCCGAGCTGGTATTGCCAGCCGATGCAGTCGGCGCGGAACTCCTGCACGAGATCGAGCACCGCGAGGTAATCGCGCAGCTGTTCGCGGGTGGCGCCCGCATCGTAGTCCGCCGCGTTCTCGATGCCGTAGTGGAACGTCACGCCGCGATCACGCACGAATGCGAGCGCCGCGTCGATGCGGGCGGGCTCGATGCCCTTGCCGCGCTCGATGATCCACGCCTGGTCGACCTTGTGCTCTGCGAACCCGACGCGGTTCAGCCAGCGCGGCCCGAGGTAGCCGTTGATCATGCCCATCGAGGTGTCGCCGAGCATCATCACGAGTGCGCGCCGCCGGCGAAACTCCTCGTGCACGCGCGCGGCCAGGGCGGCGGCGGGTTCGGGCGTCGGCGGCGGCTCGTGCAGCGCGTCCGCCGGATAGCGCACTTCGCCGCTCGAGCACCAGGCGTCGAGGTGCGCCATGAAGGCCGCGTCCTGGCTCCAGTCGGCGGCGTCGGTCCACGCGCGGCTCGCCGGGCGATCGACGCTCTCGAGGCACGCCGCCGTATTCAGGAGCCCGACGAGGCCCGGCCAGGTGCCGGAGAAATTGCTCGCCAGCAGCAGCGGCGAATCCTTGCCCACGACGCCGTCGGTCGTGTGCGGCCCGTAGACCCAGTGCGCGTACACGCCGATCAGCGGTTCATCGATCGGCCCGAGCCGCTCGATCGACTCGTGCGGCTTCGTGAGCATGCCGGCGACGCGCCGGTGCCGGCGGCCGAGCCGGTCGAGCGCGCGCTCGAGCTGGCGCGTCGATTCCTCGACGAGCGGCATTGCGAGTTCATTGGGCCGCGGCCGGTAGTCGCCGGGCCAGAACAGGTGGATCGTGTCGGTCACAGTACCCTCCGGTGCGCTGTCTGGGTGTGGCTGGATCAGGACTCGGGAGCGGCCGGCAGGTCGCGGATGCGGGTCGCGGCATCGGGGATCGCGGGCAGCGGCTCGCCGGGTGTCGCCTGGTACCAGAACGAGGCACAGGACCAGTCGTCCTCGCGTTCATACAACTCGGCCATGTAGTCGGCGATCGAGCGCGCGTTGCCGGTCGGCGAGTGGCCGATCTGCTGGATCGCGACGCGCATCCGTCGTTCGCACAGCAGCGGGTCCGGCAGGTGCCAGCGGTAGATCGAGACGGCGCCGGTTTTCGTCGCATCGTCGTTTTCGCGCCAGTTCGCGCCGTGATAGAGGAAGGCGTTCGCCTGGATGCCCCACGAGAGGCCCACATAGTCCTCGGTGCCGGTGCCGACGATGGTCGCGAGGCGGTCGTCGTCGTCGATCCACGCCTTCATCTCGCCCTCGCCCCACCAGCGCGGATCGAGCGGCCGCACGCCGATCACGCTGCCGAGGAAGCGGATGCGGCCGTGGCGCAGCGGCAGCAGTTCGAAATCGCGGCCGCGCGTCGTCGGGTTCTCGCGACGGAACAGCACATGGAGCCGTCCGACGTCGTCCGGGTGGGGGTCACCCAGCGTGTAGTCGATCTGGTAGAAAAACGGCAGGCGCATCGGCGCCTCGTTGCAGAGCTCCACGCGCGCGCGTCGCACGAACGGCATCGGCAGCCAGATGTTCATGCCGAGCGCGGCACCGACCGAATGCGCGCAGCTCTGGAAGGCGCCGGTGCGGCCGTGCGCAAAGCCGAAAAAATCCCCGAGCGGCGCCTCGACGCCCGGATGCGGCGAGTCGTCCCAGTAGATGCGGATGAGGCAGCCGCGCAGCATCTCGGGCTTCGAGTGCGTCGTCGCCCAGATGTGGCGGATGGTGCCCGGCCCCTCGATGTTCGCGAGCTCGATGGTCTCCCCCGGATGCACGTGGCGCACGGCCGAGCCCTTGCGGCCCGGTCCGAGCGGACTCGCGGCACGCCCGCCCGCGCCGCGCGCGCCGGCGGGATTCTCGAAACTGATCGAGCGTGTGGTGATCTTCGTGCCGAGATCAAACGGTGCGGGAAAGTGCTGGGTCATGTCGGTGGTGTTGCCAGGGTGAGCCGGGAGAAGACGATCGACTGGTTGCCGCCGTGCAGCGGCGCGGCATTCGCGGGGCGGCGCGCGAGCATCGCGCGGGCTTGCGGGTCCGCGATCATCGCGCCCGTATCGAACGCAATGACGGTGAGCGCCGCCCGCGGCCGCGCGGTGATCTCGAAGCGCACGGGTTCGACGCCCGCGCCCTGCAAGCGGACCACGCGTGCGTCGGTCGCGGCGCTTTCGAGCACGACCTGGTCCGCCACGCGCAGGCCGAGCACCGGGGCGTCCGCGGGGAACGCGAGGCCCAGTTGCCAGGTCGGTCGCCGGCTACGGACCTCGCCGCGCACGATGCGCCGGCCGTCACGCTCGATGTCCTCATCGATCTGCACGATGGGCGCGGGCAGGTGCCGACTGACGGTCGACTTCAGGTAGGCGTCGGCAGGCAGGACGCCGAACCGCAGTATTCGCTGCGGGGCCCCGTCGAAGCCGAGCGCATCGCGCACTTCGCGCGCCGGTTCACCGAAGGACTCCAGCTGCCATTGCGCCGTGCCGGCCGCATCGTCCTGCACATAGAGCAGGTTGACGCCACCGGGTCGATCGAAAGTGTGCGTCGGCACAATCATGGCGATGAGCGCTGCGACGGCCACGATCGCGATACCGGCGGTCACCGGCGCCCTCGCTCCCTGCCGCTGCGCGTAACCGACCGCGGGTGGCAGCAGTGCGAGCCCGAACAGCAGCAGCGGAACCATCAGGACAGCCGCGTGCGCGAAACTCGCGACGGCGTCGAGTTGCAGGTAGTGTTGGAGCGCGAAGTACGCCGCGACCACCATCGCGACGATCGGCGCGATGCGCGGCCCGATCGCGCCGAGGACACCGTAGGCGAGCAGCGGCATGAGAAAGAAGTAGCTCATGCCCGGGACGGTGAGGGATGCAGCCAGCGCCAGCACGCCGACGAGTCCCCACGCCACGGTCGCGGTGGCACCCGCGGTGGTGTGCCGCGCCGCCCGGCCGGCCACGGCGAACGCGACCATGAGTGCCGCCTCGATCAAGGCGATCCGCGCCGGCCAGGGATGAGGATGATCGAGCGGATGTACACCGGGCCACTTGCCGAGCGGCCAGGCGAGGAGCCACCCGGCGAGCACGGTCAGCACGAGGCAGGCCACCGATGCCGCAAGCGCCGCAGCCAGGGCGCGCGCAGCGGCGCGGCCTTGCCGCCACGCGATCACGCACACGAGCGCGAGCCCGAGCACCGCGAGATACGGGTTCCATGAGGCCGGCCAATGCACGAGCCAGCGCCCGGCGATGTCGAAGTAGGTGGCGTCGCCTGTCGCGGTGAGCGTCTCGAATGGCGTGTCGGCGATGCGCAGCAGCGCCGCGAGCGCATTGTCGCCCTGGTGTTGCACCGAGGCCGGATCGAGGTGCGCAAGGTCATCACGCTCCGAGTGATAGAGCGCGGCGCCGCGCGAGAACGCGAAATTGAACCCGCTCACTCCGCGCCGCTTGTAGATCGCGAAGTCGGTGCTGTTCGGCATCCGCCGGTAGACCTCGTACAGCAGCGAATTCGAGACGGGACGCGGCGCCGCGTCGGCGAACGCCGCCATCAGCGCGGCGTTGTTCGCGCCGGTCTCGAACATCAGGCTCGGCCCGGTCACGCCGCGTGCCTCGAGGTTCACCACGAAGGCGACGTGCTCCATCAGCGGATGCGCGTCCGCGAACAGCATCGCGCCGCGCAGGCCGGCCTCCTCGGCGTCGGCGAACAGGAACACGACATCGTGCAGCAGCGGCGGGCGTGCCGCGAGTTGTGCCGCGATCGTGAGCAACGTCGCGACGCCGGCACCATCGTCCGCCGCGGCCACGGAACCCGGCACGCTGTCGTAATGCGCCGTGACGAGGACCGCCCGGCCGGGATCACGACCCTGGCGGACCGCGATGACATTGCGCACCACGCTGCAACCGGGCGCGAGTGTCGAGCACTTGAATCCTTCCTGCACCTCGGGGTCGTAGCCGGCTGTCCGCAACGCGGCGATGATGCGATCGGCGACCTGGCGGTTCGCCGCGCTGCCCGCAGGGTGCGGCAAGGATCCGTCGAGCAACACCGCCAGCTGCGTCAGCGCCGCATCGGCCCTGAACGCATCCTTCGCCGCCGGCGCCGGGGCGGATGCGGGCGCATGATCCGCAATGCGCAGCACGCCGGGCAGGACCGCGACCGCGGCGACGAGGAAGAGCGGCAACCGCCAGCGCCCGCTCATCGCGGCGCGTCCTGCGCGCGCCATGCGCGCAGCGCTTCGGCGAGCCGCGCGGCGAGATGGACCACGATCACCGCGAAGCTCGCGGGAATGATCACGACCACCGCGGCGCTGTTCCATTCGAGCGTCTCGGTGATCCGGTGGGCGTGCCGCTCGAGGAACGCCGGTGCATACAGCAGGACCGGCGCCGCGAGCGCGAGAACGCCTACCGCCTCGATCAGGCGCATGTAGAGCGCGCGAGCGGGCTCGCCGCGGGTGTTGAAGTTCACCATCACGGGATCGACGCCGCGGTAGTACGCCATCGTCGCTCCCGTCATCGCGCCCCAGATCATCGCGAAGCGGCCGAGTTCCTCCGTCCAGGCCGGCGGGGCATCGAAGATGTATCGCGCCACCACCTGCAGCAGGATCGAAAGCAGCATCACGTGCAGCGCAACGAAGGCGATCACCCAGCACGCGCGGTCGAGCGCCTTCGACAGCACCGCGAGCGCGCGCGCGATGCCGGCGATCATGGCGTGCCCTGCTTCGCGACCGGATCGCGCGTCGAATCGATCATGGCCTTGAGCCGCGCTTCCGCCTCCGGCGTTTCCCAGCGCGTGCGCTTGATCCTGCGGCTCGCCTCGCGCCACTCGTTGCGCGTCGCCTCGTCGATGTCGATCCACTTGATGCCGGTCTTCTCGAGGAGCGACCGCTCCCGCGCGATGGCACCCGTCGTCCAGGCGCGATTGGCGACGCGCGCCTCGCGCACGCCGGCATCGAATGCGCCCCTGAAACGTGGCTCGAGGCCGAGGTACCAGCGGCGCGACGCGACGATGCAGCGCGCCGACGGACCCATGCGCAGGTTCGTGAAGTAGTCGATGACGTTGCCGTGGCCGAACATCACGGCGACGATCGGCGGATTGAGGTAGGCATCGACCATGCCGGTCTGCAGCGCCTGCGTCACTTCCTCCCATGCGACCCGCACGCCGCGCACCTGCCACGCATCGAGCAGGTTCAGGTCGGCGGCGCTGATGATGCGCAGGCGCAGCTTGCGCAGTTCCGCGAGGTGGCGCACCGGCGTGCCGCGGGTCAGGAGTCCGACCATCGCACCGGTGTAGGCGAGGTCGAGCAGCACGAGGTCGTCGTCCGCCAGCTCCTCGTTGACTTCCCCGAGAAACGGCGTGTGCTCGAGCAGGCGGTCCATCTGCTCGTAGGATTCGATCTCGAACGGTCGCATGGCATGGAACAGCGGCGAGAGACGCGCGAGCTCGTCACCGCCCGTCTCGTTGACTTCGAGTAGGCCGATCGCCACCTGGTCCATCCGCTCCTTCTCGCCGCCGAGCGCGCTGTTCGGGTAGACGCGCACCGGCATACCCGCGCGCTCGAGCTCGGCCGCGAGGGCCTCGATCCACACGTACGAGCCGTTGCGTTTGGCATCGATGGGCGTCGACATCCCGACCTTGATGCCGCGCCGCGGCGCCGTGCACGCGACCGGCCCCACGGCCGCGGCGCCGAGCACCATCAGCGAGAACTCGCGCCGCCGCATCACAGCATCCCCATCCAGCGCGGGACCGCGAGCGACAATTCGGGGAACAGCACGATCAACACGAGGATCGCGATCTCGACCAGCACGAACGGCATGATGCGCTTGCACAGCGCCCAATAGCCCTGGCCGGTGATCGACGCGACCATCATGATCGCGCCACCCATCGGCGGCGTGATGAGCCCGAGGGTCAGGTTGAGGCACACCATCATGCCGAGTGCGACCGGATGCACGCCCTGCTCGATCGCCACCGGGACCAGGAGCGGCGCGACGAGGATCAGCGAGATCATCGTGTCGACGAGCATGCCGAGCACGAGGAAGACCAGCATCAGGAGCAGCAGGTACCAGATCCCCGTCAGCCCGAACGACTTCACGAACTCCGCGACATGGTCGCCGACCTGGCTCAACGCGACGAGATAGGTGACGAGGCAGCCGGCCGCGAGCAGCATGAAGATCATGCCGGTGAGCAGCGCGGTGCGGTGCACCGACTCGACGAACTCCGCGAGCGTCAGTTCGCGGTACCACAGGCCGACGAGCGCCGAGGCGGCCACGGCGACCGCGCCGGCCTCGATCGGCGTCATCACGCCGAACACGATGCCGCCGAGGATCACCGCCGGCAGCACGAGCGCAGGCAACGCCTTGCGCAGCGTCGGCCGCCACTGCGGGATATCCGCCGCCGTGCCGCCCGGATGGCCCTCGCGATGCGCGATCCAGGCATTCATGGCCATCAGGGCACCGGCGATCATGAGGCCGGGAATCATGCCGGCCGCGAACAGGGCCGCCACGTCGGTCGAGAGGATCGCGCCGTACAGGATGAAAATGATCGACGGCGGGATGATCGGCCCGATCACCGACGCCGCCGCGGTCAATGCTCCCGCGTACAGCGGATCGTAGCCGCGCTGTTCCATCTGCTTCACGAAGGTGTTGGTGAGCGCCGCGATGTCGGCGGCGGCCGAACCGCTGATGCCGGAGAAGAACACCGAGGTCAGCACGTTCGCGTGGCCGAGCCCGCCGCGCACCCGGCCCGCGATCAGCAGCGACAGTTCGATCAGCGCGCGCGTGATGCCGCCGCGGTTCATCAGCTCGCCGGCCCAGATGAACAGCGGCATCGCCATGATGGCGAACACGTCCATCTGGCTGAACATGCGCTGCGGGACGACCGCGAGATAGTCGCCGATGCCGAGCGTGAAGAAGGCGACCACGGCCGCCGCGCCTGTCACGTACGCCAGCGCGACGCCGCCGAAGAGCAGCAGCAGCGCGACGCCGATGATGAAAATGGCGCCCATCGCGACCGTTACATTGTCACATCGTCGAGCGGCCAGATCGGCCGTTTCAGTCGCCGGTAGGGACGCCGGGCCACGTCGTTGTTCAGTGCGCCCGGCGCGTCACAATAGATGATGGCAGCGGCGCGCTCGGCGAAGCCGGCGTAGAAGTGGAACGACGACTTCACGACGATGATGCGCCTCTGCCAGGGATCGATGCCCGCGGCGGTGAAGGCGCCGGGGTGGAACGGCTGCTGCCGGATTTCGTTCAGCACGACGGCGATCCCCTCGAACTCGACCACCGCGGTGCGCCCGAGCTCCACCGGATAGCCGTCCGCGATGTGCGGCTGCGCGGCGTCGGTACGAAGATGCAGCACGGTTGCCTCGACATCCAGCGGATCGCCCGACGCCGGGCCGAGCTTGCCGCCGATGCGCATCGGAATGCGGGCACCTTCGCCCGCCGAGAACGCGATGCGCACCGCGACCGGATCCCAGACGAGGCCGACGACGACATTGCGCACCCTGCGTTCGAGCAGGGCACGCAGCATGAACGTGGAGTCCGATGGCGCGCCGCCGCCCGGATTGTCGGACATGTCCGCAATGACGACCGAGCCCGATGCGACCCCGAGCGCTTCGTCGATCGCCGCGTCGATGCCGCGCAGGGGTACCTGCGCCGCCTCGCGCAGCGCGAAGAACTGCCTGCCGATGCTTTCCGCGAGCTCGCGTGCCTTCGGCTCGTCGCGATCGGTGATCGCGAGCACGCCGGCGCCGGCCCCCGAAAAATCCGACCACGGAAACCCGTGCGCGAGCGTGATCGACAGGACGCCGGGCTCTTTCTCCCGCGCGAGGAGTCCGTCGACGAAACTGCGCATCGGCTCGCGCGTCGTCTGGAAGAGGCCGAGCATCGGCACCCGCACGAAGCGCATCACCGGCTCGATCTTCTTCTGCGCCGTGGCGGCGATGATCGCGTACAGCTCCTGCGCCCGCTCCGCGAAGTCCGTGTGCGGATACTCCTTGCAGGCCTTGATCGCGGTCGCGTTGGCGACCATGCCCGGCGTGATGTTGCAGTGGAGGTCGAGCAGCACCCCGACCGGCACGTCGCTGCCGACGATCGCGCGCACGCGCGCGAGCACATCGCCTTCGCAATCATCGCAGCCCTGCGCCATCATCGAACCGTGCAGCATCAGCAGCACCATGTCGACCGGCATGGCGGCACGCAGGCCGTCGAGGATTTCGTCGCGCAGGGCCTCGTAATCGCGCTTCAGGCACGGCAGGCTCGGCTGGGCGATCGCGCACAGGCCGACCACGGCCTCATCGTTGCGCCGCTGCGCCTCGGCGTAGAAGTCGGCGACCCCCTTCAGCAACGAAAGGTGCTCGCCCGGCGGGCCGAGCGCGGGCCGGTAGATCCCGGCCTCCTCGAAGCTCGACCGGTCGGTCGGGATGGGCGAGAACGAATTCGTCTCGTGCGCGAGGAAGGCCATGTAGCACTTCATTGTCGAAAATTATCATTACAGAAAATTTTGTGCTAGATTTTTCGTACGGGGCAACGGCGGGAATTCATGCGTATCGTCATCGTGGGCGCCGGGCTGGTCGGCGTGGCCTCCGCGTACCACCTGCAACGGGCCGGGCATACGGTCACCGTGATCGAGCGCGAACCGGGTGTCGCTCGCGGCGCCAGCTTCGCCAACGGCGGCATGCTGACGCCGAGCATGGCCGACCCCTGGAACGCGCCCGGCGTGTGGAAAGAGCTGCTGCACTCGCTCGGCCGCGCCGACGCGCCGATGCTCGTGCGGCCGCGCGCGCTGCCTTCCCTGCTCGTCTGGGGACTGAAGTTCCTCGGCGCCTCCTCGCCGCGGCGCTACGCCGCCAACACGGCGCACAACCTGCGCCTCGCCGCCTACAGCGTCGCCGGCATGGAACGGCTGCGCCGCGAGGAGCTTCTCGAGTACGACGCGGCGACGCTCGGGACGATGAAGATCTATCGCGATCCGCGGGCGCTCGAAGCGGGGCGGCAGAAGGCGCTCGCCTGCGCCCACCCCGACGTCGAAGTCCGCCTGTTGAATGCGGCCGAGGCCGTCGACCTCGAACCGGGCCTCGCCGGCATCGCGGATCGCCTCGCCGGCGCGCTGCATTTTCCCCGCGACGAGGCCGGTGATGCGCGACGCTTCACGGAGTCGCTGGGCGCCGCCGCGGAACGACTCGGCGCGCGCATCCGCCTCGACACCCGGGCGACGGCGATACTCGCGGGCCCCGCCGTCCGCGGTGTGCGAACCGCGACCGGCGATTTGCCCGCCGATGCGGTCATCGTCGCGGCGGGCAGTCACTCCGCCGCGCTGCTGCGAAGCGTCGGCGTCCGCTTGCCAGTCAAGCCGGTAAAGGGCTACTCGCTGACCTGCGTTCCCGCCGCGGGCGATGAGCGGCCGCCGATCCGGATTCCGATCGTCGACGACGCATTGCATGCGGCGCTGACCCCCCTCGGCGGTGCACTGCGTGTCGCGGGAACCGCGGAATTTGCCGGCTTCGACACCCGGCCCACCGCGGTACGCATCGACAACCTGCGCCGGCTGCTCGCGGCCGTGCTGCCGCGCGATGCGGAGCGATTGCTGGCCGGTACCGTGTTGCCGTGGGCCGGGCTTCGGCCAATGAGTGCCGACGGCGTGCCCTGCATCGGCGCCTGCGGTCCGACGGGCCTGTTCGCCAACACGGGCCACGGGCATCTCGGCTGGACGATGGCGGACGGGTCCGCTCGCCTGCTCGTCGACCTGGTCGGTGGCGGTACGCCCGCCCTCGATGCCGGCCCCTATTCGCCGCGGCGCTTCGAATGAATGTCCTGACCGGGGCTCGTCATCACGTTCAGCACGCGCGCCGGCTTGCTGCCGACGGCGCGCAGGTTGTGCGCCATCGAGGAGTCGATGTAGATGCTCTCGCCGGCCCTGAGCAGCGTCGGCCCGTAGAACTCGCTGATGAACTCGACCGTGCCCTGCAACACATAGATGAACTCCTCGCCCTGGTGGCGGATGAGTTCGGGCGTGTGCCCCGCCTTCACTTCGAGCACCGACGGCTGCAGCTTGCGACGCAGGAAATCGGTCGCGTGGTGCTCGTAGACCGATTTGTCCGTTTCGACGCGACGCGCCTGGCCGGCGAGCGTCAGGCTGCGCCGGCCGGTCACGACGGGACCCTGCTGCGCCGTCGCCGCGGGCGTCTCGCCCGGGGTCACGAGCTGCATGATGTCGACGCCGAGCGCCGTGCAGACCTTGAGGAGCTTTTCGATGTTGAGCGAAATGCCACCGGTTTCGACCTTGGAGAGCGTCGACAGCGGGATCTGCGTCGCTTCGCTCAGCCGCTTCAATGTCCAGCGCCGCCCGCGCCGCAGCTGGCGGATCCGCCCGCCGATCGCGGAGGGCTGCGCACGGGCCATGTCGACGGGGGCGGCCACGATCGCTGCTGCCTGGGTGCGGCTCGGGGTCATGAGTCTCCAGTGCGGGACATTTCTGTATAGAGAAAATCGCCGAAAAGGAAAAATACCGAAAATGCGCGCTCCACGCCACTATCGCAGCCCGTCGCGGGCGGTCATTCCATGCCGGCTCGGCGGCTTGCTGGCGAGCCTGCTCGCACCCGCCGCCCTGCTCGCCGCCGAAGCGGCAACACCGCCCGACATCGATGCGGCGGGCGTCGCCGCCTGGGCGGACCAGGCTTTCACCGCGGCGCTCTCGCGACACGAATTCTCCGGCGCGACCGTCAGCGTGGTACGCGATGGCGCGCCGGTTTTCTCCCGTGGCTACGGTCGCGCGGATTTCTCGCGCCCCGCGACGGTCGACCCGCAGGCGACGCAGTTTCGCATCGGTTCGATCACGAAGACCTTCACCGCGACGATCATCGCGCAACTCGTCGACGAAGGCCGGATCGCATCGCTCGACGATCCCGCGAACAAGTATCTGCGCGACTACCGGCTGCCGGACAATGGCGGCGTACCGATCTCGCTCAGCCACCTGCTGACGCACACGGCGGGATTCGAGGACCAGTTCTTCTTCATCGGCACCGATACGCCGGTGCCGACGCATCCGACCGCGGAACTCTTCGACTCGCTGCGTCCCGCCTACGAGTGGCCGGCGGGCAGCCGCGTCGAGTATTCGAATTTCGGCATCGCCGTGCTCGGTCGCATCGTCGAGGACATCACCGGCATGGGCATCGCGCAGGCCATGCAGCAGCGGATATTCACGCCGCTCGGGATGTCGCACACGCGCCTGCTCGACGATATCCGAGAACCGGCGACGCTCGGCAGGCCCGCAACGATCCTCGCCGATGGCAGCTACCGGCCGACCCCGTTCACGGCGATCAATCCTCCGTTCGCGGCCGCGGGCAGTATCGCGACCACCGCGGACGACATGGCGCGCTACATGCTCGCGCAGCTCGGCAATGCCGCGGATCCCGCGACCGGGCCCCTGCCCGGCTTCAACCGGAGAGTCCTCGACCTGCTGCACACGCGGCGCGCGGGCAATGCGGCCGACACGACCGGCCTCGGGATGGTGTTCTTCATCGACGACTGGGGCGGCCTGCGGACCATCTCGCACGGCGGCAACTGGGAGGGCTTCCACAGCTGGATGACACTGATTCCATCCCGCAATGCCGGCATCTTCGTGTCGCTGATGAGCGAACGGCCGCCCGCCACGAGCGCGGACGACCTGCGCAAGCTGTTCGCGCCCTGGGCAAAGCCGGCGCAATCGCCGGCGGTCGTATCGGGCGCCGGCTACACGAAGGACTTCCTGCGACACTTCCTCGGCGAACGCCGTGCGCTGCCCGCTGCGGCCGCCGCCACCGACACTTCGAATGCCGCATCGCTCGGCGGCTGGTACCGGTTCGACCGCCGTCCGTTCACGACCGCGGAGGCCGTCGGCGACCTTTTCTATCTCGGCGCGGGTGTGATCCGTGTCGCGGCGACGCCTGCCGGGCTCGCGATCGCCGGTGCGGGGCCGTGGCGCCCCGCGGGCGGCGGCGCATTCATGCTGGACTCGCCGAACCGCGACCGTACGGTCATCCGCCGAAACGCGGAGACTGGCATTCCGGTCCTGGTTCCCGATCTCGGCATCTACACGGCGTCGCGCATCGGCTGGTACCAGCACCCGCTGCTGCACGTCTATGTCGTGCTCGCAGCGCTGCTCGCGGCCTGCGCCGGCCTCGTGATGTTGCACGGCGCGCGCGCGGCGGGTGTATCGCGAACTTCCCGCCTCCTCGCATGGTCGGTCGTGCTGGCTGCCGTCGCCCTGCTGCCGATCGCGCTCTTGGGGCGCTCGAAGGGGGCGGGCATGCTGGTCGATCTGTATGCCGGGCACCGCGGGCGGATGATCGCCTTCGTGGTCACGGCGCACGCGCTGCTGCTCGCTGCACTCTGCACGACGTTCCTGGCGTCGAGGTCACGCGCCGCGACCCGCGCACGCCGCGCCCTGTTCGCCATCGGCGTGTGCGGGCTCGCGATCAGCGCGATCCTGGCCGTCTACAACGTCCTCGGCTGGCACATTCCGGGCTGACGCGCGGCGGGAACCGCGGCAGAATGGCGCCCCTTCGGCGCCTTCCGCCACGGGACCCCCACGCGCTTGACCAGGACCGAGCCCCCACGACACCCGCAGCCCGCGGAGACTGCCGGGCACACGCCGATGATGCAGCAGTACCTGCGCATCAAGGCGCAGCATCCCGATGTGCTGCTCTTCTACCGGATGGGCGACTTCTACGAGCTCTTCTACGATGACGCACGGCGCGCGGCGCAGCTCCTCGACATCACGCTGACCGCGCGCGGCCAGTCGGCCGGTGCGCCGATCCCGATGGCGGGCGTGCCGTATCACAGCGTCGATGGCTATCTCGCGCGGCTCGTGAAGAAGGGCGTCGCGGTCGCGATCTGCGAGCAGCAGGGCGACCCCGCGAAATCGAAGGGCCCGGTCGAGCGGCAGGTGGTGCGCATCGTCACGCCGGGCACGATCACCGACGAAGCGCTGCTCGAAGACCGGCGCGAGACGCTGCTCGCGGCCGTCGCCCCCGATGCCGCGGGGCGCTTCGGGCTCGCGTGGCTCGACCTCGGGGCCGGGCGCTTCACGGTGATGCAGGGCGAGGGTGCCACCGCGCTCGCCGCCGAGTTCGAGCGCCTGCGGCCCGCCGAGATCCTGCTGCCGGAGGGCGCATCACTGCCGCAGGCGCTGCCCCAGACACTGCCGCTGCGCCACCGGCCACCCTGGCATTTCGAACTCGCGAGCGCCTCGCGACTCCTGACCGATCAGCTCGGCACGCTCGATCTCGCCGGCTTCGGCGCCGATGACCTGCCGCTCGCGATCGCCGCTGCGGGCGCGCTGCTGCAGTACGTGCGCGACACGCAGAAATCGGCGCTGCCGCACCTGACGGCGCTCACGGTCGAGGAGCGCGACGAGGCGCTCGCGATCGACGCCGCGACGCGCCGCAACCTCGAACTCGACACGAGCCTCGGCGACCGCACCGACGCGACGCTCTTCGCGCAGCTCGATTCCGCGGTGACCGCGATGGGATCGCGGCAGCTGCGCCGCTGGCTGAACCGCCCGCTGCGGGATGGCGCGCTGCTGCGCGCGCGCTACCACGCGATCGGCGAGCTGCTCCATTCGCGCCGCCACGACACGGTGCGCGAGCCCCTCTCCACGATCGGCGATATCGAGCGCATCCTCGCGCGCGTCGCACTGCACAGCGCCCGGCCGCGCGACCTCACGCAATTGCGCCGCGCGCTGGGCGCCCTGCCGGTACTGCGCGCCGCGCTCGCGTCGATCGATTCGCCGCTGCTCGCGGCACAGGTCGCGCGCATCGCCGACCACGGCGACGCGCGCGACCTCCTCGCCAGAGCCATCGCCGAGGAGCCGTCGCAGCTGCTGCGCGAGGGTGACGTGATCGCGCCCGGTTACGACGCGCAGCTCGACGAGCTGCGCGGCATTTCCACCGACACCGATGCGTTCCTGCTCGAACTCGAGCGGCGCGAGCGCGAGCGCTCGGGCATCGCGAACCTCCGGCTCGGCTACAACCGCGTGCAGGGGTTCTTCATCGAGGTAACCCGCGCGCAGGCCGATCGCGTACCTGCGGATTACATCCGCCGCCAGACCGTGAAGTCAGCCGAGCGCTTCATCACGGCCGAACTCAAGGGCTTCGAGGACAAGGTGCTCGGCGCGCGCGAGAAGGCGCTGGCGCGCGAGCGCGAACTGTACGAGGCGTTGCTGACGCAGCTGATCGACCGCCTCGCCGCGCTGCAGGCCACCGCCGCGGCCGTCGCCGCGGTCGACGCCCTTGCGGCACTCGCCGAGCGCGCGCTCGCGCAGCGCTGGGTCGCGCCCGAATTGAGCGACGAGCCGTGCCTCGTGATCGAGGCGGGCCGCCATCCGGTCGTCGAGCGCTTCAGCGACGCGCCGTTCGTGCCGAACGATCTCGCGCTCGATGCGCGCCGGCGCATGCTGATCGTCACCGGCCCGAACATGGGCGGCAAGTCGACCTACATGCGCCAGTGCGCGCTGATCGTGATCCTCGCGCACATGGGCAGTTTCGTGCCCGCGGCGCGCGCGGTGATCGGACCCGTCGACCGGATCTT
This sequence comes from Steroidobacteraceae bacterium, assembly GCA_019187495.1. Classification (GTDB taxonomy): domain Bacteria; phylum Pseudomonadota; class Gammaproteobacteria; order Steroidobacterales; family Steroidobacteraceae; genus CADEFQ01. The sequence goes on along the minus strand of JABAQN010000004.1, from coordinate 48,995 downwards.
CTCGCGCATCGGTGCCGCGGATGATCTCGCCGGCGGCCGTTCCACCTTCATGGTGGAAATGACCGAGACCGCGAACATCCTGCACAACGCCACCGCGCAGAGTCTCATCCTGATGGACGAGATCGGTCGCGGCACGAGCACGTTCGACGGCCTGTCGCTCGCGTGGGCGGTGGCGCGCCATCTCGCGATGCAGGTGCGCGGCTACACGCTGTTCGCCACCCACTATTTCGAACTGACCGCGCTCGCCGCCGAAATCGACACCTGCGCGAATGTCCATCTCGACGCGACCGAGCACGGCGACACGCTCGTCTTCCTGCACGCGGTGAAGGAGGGTCCGGCGGATCGCAGCTACGGGCTCGCGGTCGCGCAGCTCGCTGGCGTGCCGCGGCCCGTGATCAGTGCGGCCCGCGGCTATCTCGCGGAACTCGAGGCCACCCGTGACCGGCATGCGCCGGCGCGCGCGAGCGGCTCGCCGCAGCGCGAACTGCTGCTCGACACACCGCCGCCCGAGCCGACACCGCAGGCACTCGCCGAGCGCGCCGCGCTCGATCAACTCTACGCGCTCGATCCCGACACGCTGACCCCGCGCGCGGCGCTCGATGCGCTCTATGAACTCGCTTCGAGGCTGAAGCGGCCGTAGCGGAGGAATTGCGCCGTCTCGTGCGCGACCCGGCGCGAGAGCAGCATGCCGGTGTGGCTCACGGGCAGCACGATGCGGTCGGCGGCGCCGGGCAGCAGGGTTTCCCGTACCGCGACCGTGCCATCGTTCGGTTCATGGAAGTGGGCGAGAAAACGCCCGAGTCCCGCCGCGCGATTGCCGGCGATGACGCCGATCTCGCATGCCGCCGACGGGCAGGGCGACGCGGATGTCAATGCCATGCGGCTGCGTCCGAGCACGTGGCGCAGGCCCGCGGTTCGCGCCAGCGCCGCGGCCGCGCCGCTGCCCGTGACCGGTACGCCGAGCAACACGACGCGCCCGGGCGGCCGCCGGCGCGTTGCAACGCCCGCACCGCACAGCAGCTCGCCGAATGCGCGCAGCGCAATCAGCCCGCCGAAGCTGTGGCCCACGAGGTGCACGACATCGCGCGTCGCCATCGCCTCGATCCGCCGCGCGAGGCGCGCGGCGACCGACTCGGGTCGCTCCGCGGTTGCGAGGAACGCGAAACTGTGGGTGCGCGCGTCGAGCGTGCGCGCGAGATGCCGGCGCAGCGGCGTCGCCTCGACGCCGGTCATGAAGAGCCCGTGGACGAAGATGATGTGCGTGGCCATGAAGCATTATCGCCGGGACCGGGACCGGGACCGGGACCGGGACCGGGACCGGGCCATCCCGGCTCCTTCCCCGCCGTCACGTCAATAACCGGACAAAGACACGCCTTTTGTCCGCTTGTTGACGCGATCGGGGAAGAGGAGGCTTCCCGGGTCGACTACCGGAGGCCCGGCCATGCACAACCCGACAGGTCCCCTGAAACTGCGCCACCTGCTCTACTCCAATGCGCGCCTCGACCCAGGCGCATCGCTCGCGCAAACGCCGCGCGAGCTTACGCAGGGTCAGCTACACCTCATGCGCTGGCGGCGCGAGATGGCGATGCTGGTGTCCGAGATCCGCTGGACCGCCACCGCGCTCGATCTCGCGCGCACGACACTCGCCCGGCGCGAGGGACGCTGGGGTTTCGCCGGCGGCAATCCGCGCCGGCACGAGGCGCTCGCGGTCATCGCAAGGCGATCGATCTGTCGTACGGTCGCCGACATCGCGCGCGAACTGCGCTGTTCGCGCCAGGCGGCGCACCGCCTGACCACCTTACTCGCGCAGCAGGGCCTCGTGCACATCGAACCCATGAGTCCGGGCGCCCGCGTGCTCTACGTCGAGCCGAGCCCCGCCGGAGTGCGCGCACTCGCCGATGCGGAAGTTTCCGCAGGATTTTGCCTCGACGAAATCGGCGCGGGACTCCAGATTCGCGACATGCGCAAACTCGGCGCGGAGCTTTGCGGCATCCGCCAGCGCGCCGCGGTGCAGCGCGTATCGGCGCTCAGGTCGGCGGCGGCAGCCGCACCCGGATATGCAGGTCGCGCAGCTGCTGCTCGCTCACTTCGGTCGGCGCGTCGGTGAGCGGGCATGCGGCGGTCTGCGTTTTCGGGAAGGCGATCACGTCGCGGATGCTGTCCGCGCCCGACATCAGCATCACGAGGCGGTCGATGCCGAAGGCGATGCCGCCGTGCGGCGGCGCGCCATATTTCAGCGCATCCAGCAGGAAGCCGAACTTGCGCCGCGCCTCCTCGGGCTGGATGCCGAGCAGATCGAACACCGTCGACTGCAGCGCCTGCGAGTGGATGCGGACGCTGCCGCCGCCGATTTCGGAGCCGTTCAGCACCATGTCGTACGCCTTCGCGAGCGCATCCCCGGGCGCCGAGCGCAGCGAGTCCGGGTCGAGGTTTGCCGGCGAGGTGAACGGGTGGTGCATGGCCATCCAGCGCTTCGCCTCCTCGTCCCACTCGAACATCGGAAAGTCGACGACCCACAGCGGTCGCCAGGCGTGCGCGACGAGTTCCAGGTCGGCGCCGAGCTTCAGGCGCAGCGCGCCGAGCGCATCGCCGACGACTTTCGCGGAATCCGCGCCGAAGAATACGAGGTCGCCGTCGACGGCTCCGGTGCGCTCGAGAATGCCCGCCACCGCGGCATCCGACAGGAACTTGATGATCGGTGACTGCAGGCCCTCACGCCCCTTCGCGCGCTCGTTGACCTTCACGTAGGCGAGCCCGCGCGCGCCATGGCGCGCAACGAAGGCCGTGTACTCGTCGATCTGCGAGCGCGGCATCGAGGCCCCGCCCGGCACGCGCAGCGCCGCGACCCGCCCTTTCGGGTCTTTCGCGGGTGCTGCGAAGACCTTGAAATCGCAGCCCGCGACCAGATCCGCGACATCGACGAGCTCGAGCGGCACGCGCAGGTCGGGCTTGTCGGAGCCGTAGCGCCGCATCGCCTCGGCATAGGTCATGCGCAGGAACGGGTTCGGCAGGTCGACGTCGAGCACCTCCTTGAAGAGGTGCCGGATCAGCCCCTCCATGAGCCCCATGATTTCGTCCTGCGACAGGAACGAGGTCTCGATGTCGAGCTGCGTGAAGTCGGGCTGGCGGTCGGCGCGCAGGTCCTCGTCGCGGAAGCAGCGCGCGACCTGGTAGTAGCGCTCGAAGCCCGCGACCATCAGCAGCTGCTTGAAGATCTGCGGCGACTGCGGCAGCGCGAAGAACTTGCCGGGATGCGTGCGCGACGGCACGAGGTAGTCGCGCGCACCCTCGGGCGTCGCCTTGGTCAGCATCGGCGTTTCGATGTCGACGAAACCCTGCCCGTCGAGATACGCACGCAGCGCCCGGGTCGCCTCGTGGCGCAGGCGGATGCGCTTCGCCATCGCCTCGCGGCGCAGGTCGAGGTAGCGGTACCGCAGCCGCACTTCCTCGGACACGTGCTCGTCGAGCTGGAACGGCAGCGGTTCCGAGCGGTTCAGGATCTCGAGTTCGCGGGCGAGGATCTCCACCCGGCCCGATGCGAGGTTCGCATTGGCGGTGCCGGCCGGGCGCTCGCGCACGAGCCCGGCGACGCGCACGACGAACTCGTGCCGCAGCGTCTCGGCGGCCTCGAACACCGCTTTGGCTTCGGGATCGAACACGACCTGCACGAGACCCGTGCGGTCGCGCAGGTCGGCGAAGATCACGCCGCCGTGATCCCGCCGCCTGTGCACCCAACCGGCAACCGTTACCGCTTTTCCCGCCGAATGCTCGTCGACCTGTCCACAGAAGTGCGTACGCATCCGGCCATTTTACGCTACTTGCCCTGCGGCCCGAGGCCGAGCGTGGAGATATCCATCACGTGCAAGCGCAGGTTCTGCATGAACTTCTTGCTCTCGTCCATGCGATTGCTCGTCCAGACCATCTTGCGCCCGTCCGGCGAAATCGACGGGAAGCCGTCGAAGCCGTCATCGAAGGTCAGGCGCTGCGGCTTGGCGTCCGGGCCGCCATCGATCTTGCCCAGGTAGACCTCCCAGTTGTTGCTGTTCGGCTCGATGCGGACGTACACGAAGTGCTTGCCGTCCGGGGCCGGATACGGCGCCCAGTTCATCTCGTGCGTGAAGGTCTGCGGCTCGAGGTTCGAGCCATCGCGATTGATCGTGAAGATCGTCATCGGCGTCGGGCGCTGGCCGTATTCCGAGGCCTTCCACGCGCGGAAGAGGATCCTGTTGCTGTCCGGCAGGAAGTACGGCGCACCCTCCTGCCAATCCTCGGTGAAGGTGAGCTGCTTTTCGCCCGTCCCGTCGGAATTCATGATCCACAGGTCCATGTTCCCCTTGATCATGCGGCCGAAGACGATCCACTTGCCGTCCGGGGAAACCGTGACTTCCGCCTCGTAATAGTTGTTGTTCGTCAGGCGCTTGACGTGTCCGCCCTGCCTGTCGGAAATATACAACTCGGCGCCCTGCGGGTAGTTTTTCCAGTCGGACCAGTCGCCCTCGAGCTTGCCGGTCGTACCCATGTGGTCCCGCACCGATGTCCAGACCAGGTGCTTGCCGTCCGGGAAATAGTAGGAACAGGCGTCGTAGCCCTTGTCGTTCACGAGCACGATGTCGGTGCCCGCGTCCGTGAAGGTCTTGGTCAGGAAGCCGGGATGGTCGTGCCGGCCCAGCATGGCATGCGAGTCCTGCACCTGCGCGATCAGGTGGAAGCTGTCGGGGCCGTAATAGGCCTCGGCCGCCTCCGGCATGTTCGGGATCTGCCACGAAGGAAGCTCGCCCGGCCGGGTCGACACCGCGGCTCCCGGCGGGACCGTGACTGCCGCAGTCGCACATGCTGAAAGGGCCGTGACCACCACGAGGAATGTGTTGCGCTTAAGTCTCATCTCGCCTCCGATTGATATTGATCACGAGTGTGGTACCGCGCTAGCGTAGATGGCAAGGGGGGCGCGTGGTGCGTCCACGGGGAGAACGATGCGTACAACTCACATCCTGGCCGGACTCGCGGCGGTTTCGATTCTCGGGGGCGCATCCACCGCCCTCGCCGAACCCCAGGCCGACAGTCTCGATGAAATCGTCGTCACGGCGCGCAAGACAGAAGAGCGCCTGATCGACGTCCCGCTCGCCATCACCGCACTGTCCGAGACGGCGATCGAGCAACGCGGCATCCGCAACCTCGACGATATCGCAGCGAACACCCCCGGTCTCACGTTCTCGAACGTGATCGGCGAAATGCTGCCCTCGCCCGTGATCCGCGGCGTCGCGCCGATCGACATCCTCGGCGAGAACAACACCGCGATCTTCGTCGACGGCATCTACATCTCGGCGCGCGAAGGCCTCAACTTCAGCCAGCTCGACCTCGAGCGCATCGAAGTCGTGAAGGGCCCGCAGGCCGCCATGTACGGCCGCAACAGCTTCAGCGGCGCGATCAACTATGTCACCGCCAAGCCCACCGACGAGTTCAAGGGCAAGACGGAAGTGACCTTCGGCAATGACGGCCGGGCGCTTGCGTCGATTTCGGCGAGCGGGCCGCTCATCGAAGGCGTGCTGCGCGGTCGTGCGGCGGTGATGTACGACAACTTCGATGGTTCGTACAAGAACCAGTGGGCCGGCAGGGGTCCGGGCCCCGACATCGGCGGCTACCAGTACAAGACCTTCCAGGGCAGCCTCCTCTGGACACCGAACGAGAATTTCGAGGGCGAGATCGGCCTCTACGTGTCGGATGACAGCGTCGACAACGGCGCGATGACCGGCATCATGGCCAATTGCGAGAATCGCAACCAGGTTCCCGTCACGCCGATGCTCTCGAGCCGCCAGCTGAATTTCTGCGGCGAACTTCCGTCGGTCGGCAAGAACGACCTCACGGTCATCGCCGGCGCCAAGGGCGAGGATCGCGATGTCACGCGCGGCCACATGAAGCTCAAGTGGTCGTTCGCGGACGGCGGCACGATCGACGCGTTGACGGGCTATTCGGTCACGAGCCAGTCGTTCTTCGTCGACGGCGGCCGCAACCGCGGCGAGACCGTGCCCTTCACCTACCTCACATCCCCGACCTTCCCGTTCCCGCTCGGCCCTGGCATGTTCGCGACGGGATCGACCGCGCGCGCGCAGACCCAGACCGGCCTGCTGCAGGTCGGACCCGGCATCACCTACAAGGAGTTCAGCCAGGAGCTGCGCTACTCGAGCGACCCGTCGAAGCGCTTCACCTACGCGGTCGGCGCGTACTACTACGACACGACGAGCGAATCCGGCCTCGACGACGTCACGACGACGCAGCCGCTGCCGGCGAACTTCGGCAGTTTCTGCCTCGCGTGCGTGTCGTTCGGCCCGGGGCTCTGGGTCGACTTCGCGACGGGCGCCGGAGATGCGGCGTTTCTGCCGTGGTTCACGAGCCCCACGGGCAACGCGGTCGACGGCAACATCCTCGAGAACAACACGAAGGCACCGTCCGCTTTCGCGCAGTTCGAGTACGACTTCACCGACCAGCTGTCCTTCGGCGCGGAAGCGCGCTATACGGAGGAGAAGAAGAAGTTCATCGACCATCAGACGGGCTCGAACCGTTCGGTCACGTCCGACCTGATCAACTGGCGCACGACCCTGCGCTACCAGCCGAGCGGCAGCCTCACGTTCTACGGCGCCGTCGCGCACGCGGAAAAGGGCGGCGGTTCGGATGGCGCGCAAGTCACATTCGTCGACGATCCGACCAATGTCGTGACGATCATCCAGCCCTTCGACCCCGAGAACATGCTCAGCTACGAACTCGGCGTGAAGAGCGAGTTCATGCAGCGCCGCCTCGGTCTCGAGTTCGACGTGTACTACATGGACTGGACCGACATCGTGATCCCGCAGGTCTTCGAGGACATCGGGGGCCGGCCGATCACGTTGCCGCAGTCCCTCAGCGTCAACGCCGGCGATGCGACGGTACAAGGCGCCGAGCTGTCGCTGACGGCGCATCCCGTGACCGGCCTCGACCTCAACCTTGGTGTCTCGTACATCGATGGCAAGTACGACGACGCCAAAATATCGACGTTCGCGCAGTTCCCGAGCTTCTATCCGGACGGCGACGTCTCGGGTAACCGGATCCTGCGTTCGTCGGAATGGCAATGGAACGCGGGCGTCGGCTACAGCGCCGCGGCCCGTGGCGACACGAACTGGTTCATCCGCACCGACGCCGCCTACCGCGGCAAGCAGTTCGCCGATGCGACGAACCAGGCCATCGTGCCGGATTCGCTCAATGTCAACGCATCTGTCGGCCTGCGTGGCGACCGCTGGTCGCTCGAACTGTGGGGCCGCAACCTGACGGACGAGGATGCGCCGACCGGCGCCTTCCGCGAAGTGCTCTTCTCGAACACGCTGCCGAGCGGCGCGTCGTCGAGCGGGACGTTCTTCCCGATCCAGTACACGGCTTCGCATCCGCGCAGGCTGACTTACGGTGTGACATGGCGCATGCAGTTCTGAAGTCCCTGATCGCCGCAGGCTGGCTTGCCGCCAGCCTGCCGGCGATGACCGCCGAGAATATCCTTGACCTCCCGATCGGCGACGCCTCGCGCGCCGGTCGGGAGATTCCGGTCACGCTGGACGGTGTCGTCGACACCCGCGCCGGCGAGCTGATCACTCCCGCCGAATTTGCCAAACGCCTGGCGAACACCCGCGTGCTGTTCGTCGGCGAAGAGCACACGACGCCGGAATTCCACGACGTCGAACTCGCCGCGATCAAGGCGCTGCACGACGCCGGTCGCGAGGTGCTGATCGGCCTCGAGATGTACCCGTACAACCAGCAGGCGCCGCTCGATCAGTGGATTGACGGCAAGCTGACCGAGAAGGGCTTCGTCGACCTCTCCGGCTGGTACGTCTACTGGTCGCACCACTGGGGCTATTACCGCGACATTTTCAGTTACGCGCGCGAGCAGGGCCTGCGCATGTACGGCGTCAATCTGCCACGCGCGGCGGTCGACCTCGTGCGTGCGAAGGGGTTCGAAGCGCTCGATCCGGAGACGCGCGCGCACCTGCCGCCGAAGATCGACCTGACGAACGCCGAGCACCGGCGGCTCTTCCGGGCCTACTTCAGCGACGAGGATGCGCTGCACTCGCAGATGTCGGACGCGCAGCTCGAGTCGCTCTACCGTGCGCAGGTGGCCTGGGACGCCTCGATGGGCTGGAACGCCGCGCAGGCGCTCGAGAAGCATGGCGGCAAGAACGCCATCATCGTGATCCTGATCGGCGCAGGCCATGTCGCCTACAACCTCGGCGGCGTGCGCCAGCTCGTCGCGAACTACCCGGGCGAAGTCCGTTCGCTGATTCCCGTGGCCGTGCGCGCGGCGGGCGGCGCGCCCGTCGGGCCCGTCCGCGCCTCCTATGCGGACTTCATCTGGGGTGTGCCGGGACGCGACGGCCCGGGCCTGCCGGTACTGGGTGTTTCGCTCGCGGGCCGCATCGGCAAGGAACCTTCGAAAGTCATCCAGGTCGACAAGGACGGCAGCGCGGCGCAGGCGGGAGTCAAGGTCGGCGATGTGATCGTGCGTCTCGACGCGACGCCCATCGGCTCGACCACGGACCTGCAACGCGCGACCGGCGAATATGCCTGGGGTGACGGCGCGGCGCTCGAGATCCGCCGCGACGGCAAGCCCGTGAAGCTCGATCTCGTCTTCCGACGTCCGACACCGAAGTAATGAAAACAATGCCACTGTGGAGGGCGAGCGCGGTCGCACTCGCCCTCGCCGCCGTTTCCGCCCATGCGGCCGACCTGCCCCGCTACGATCTCGACGTGCGCGTCGATCCCGCCTCGCATGGGCTCACGGTCGACACGACATTGAGCTTTCCGGCCGAATATGCCGGCCGCCAGGTCGAGTTCCTGCTCGCGGCACCGCTCGCGATCACCCGCTCCTCGCCCGCGGTCGAACGGCTGCCGGTCGGCGAGACCGCCGGTTTTTCCGGCATCAACGGCTCGAGCGCCTCGCTCGAAAAGTCGGGGCGAGCCGCGCGCTATCGGGTCACGCTGCCGAAAGATTCGCCCACGCTGCGCCTCGCCTATTCGGGCGCGGTCGATTTCGGCTTCGATACCCCCGTCGAGGAGTACTCGCGCGGATTCAGCGAGACCGCCGGCACCATCGGCGAGAAGGGCGTCTACCTTGCGGGCAGTTCGCTGTGGTACCCGTTCCTCGGCGACACGCTGTTCATCGCGGACGTGCGCACGCACGCGCCCGAAGGCTGGCACCTGATCACCGTCGACCCGGCGCCGGTCGATGAACTGCCGCTCGTCGGCGGCCCGCTGACGCGCTATACGGAGACGGTAGGCGCGGTCGAAGCGCAGGTCTTCCTGCGCGCGCCCGATGAGCCGCTCGCGCGCAAGTTCCTCGAGGCGACCGCCCGCGACCTCGAGATGTACCGCCAGTTGATCGGCCCGTACCCGTATCGCAAGTTCGCGCTGGTCGAGAATTTCTGGGAGACGGGCTACGGCATGCCCTCCTTCACGCTGCTCGGCCCGCAGATCATCCGCTTCCCGTTCATCCTCACCTCGTCCTATCCCCACGAGATCCTGCATAACTGGTGGGGCAACTCGGTATTCGTCGACTACGCGACCGGCAACTGGTGCGAGGGGCTCACCGCCTACATGGCGGACCATCTCTTCAAGGAGCAGATCGGCCAGGGCGCCGAATTCAGGCGCGACACGCTGAAGCGCTACCGCGACTACGTGAAAGGCGGCCGCGACTTTCCGCTGAACGAGTTCCGTTCGCGCTACAGCGCCGCGACCGAGGCGGTCGGCTACGGCAAGACGATGATGGGCTTCCACATGCTGCGGCGGAAGTTCGGCGACGACGTGTTTCGCCGGACGCTGCAAAGCTTCTACCGCGATGAACGCGGCGAGCGCGCGGGCTTCATGGACGTGAAGCGTGAATTCGCGAGAGCGACCGGCGCGAACCTCGATACTTTCTTCGAGCAATGGGTGAACCAGGCGGGCGCCGCCGACCTGCGGCTCGAGAACGTGCGCGCCGAAGGGCACCGCGTGAGCGGCGTGATCCGGCAGGCGCAGTCCACCGCACCGCTCGTGCTCGACGTGCCGGTGTCGGTGCGCACGACGAAGGGTTATCAGATCGAGACGCTCGCCTTGCGGGGCGCGGCGACACCGTTCGAGATCACGACCGATGCGGAGCCACTGCTCGCCGAAGTCGACCCGGAATTCGATGTCTTTCGCCTGCTCGACCCGCGCGAGACGGCGCCCTCGATCGGGCAGATCTTCGGCGATACGGCCGTGCTCGCGATCCTCCCGGCGCGCGCCGACCAGGCGACCCGGGAACTCTATCGCGGCGTGCTGGCGCGCTGGGCGAGCCCTGCGCAGCACGTCGAGGTGAAACTCGACAGCGAGGTCAAGGCGCTGCCGGCGGATCGCGCGGTCTGGGTCTTCGGGCGCGAGAATCTCTACGCCAGCGCGCTGCTGAAGGACGTCGCCGGCGAGCCCGCGCTGGCACGCAAGGACGCCAGCGTCGTGTTCGCGCGGCGCCATCCGGCGAATGTCGCGAAAGCGGTCGGCTTCATCGCGATCGGCAGCGCGGCCGCCGCGCCGGGCCTCGCCGGCAAGCTGCCGCATTACGGCAAGTACTCGTATCTCGTGTTCGAGGGTGACGAGCCGAAGAACACGGTCAAGGGCGAGTGGAACGCCGACGATTCGCCGCTGCGCGTCGACCTGCGCCGCGGAGCGGCTGCGCGTACAGCGCTCGCTCCGCTCGCGCGCGCCAAGCGCGCGCCGCTCGCCGAGCCGCCGCCGGTGTTCAGCGCGCGGACGATGCTCGAGCATGTGCAGTACCTCGCGGCGCCCGAGCGCGAAGGCCGGGGCCTCGGCACGCGCGGCATCGGTGAAGCCGCGGATTACATCTCCGGTGCATTCGCCGCCGCAGGTCTCACACCGGCCGGAGACAACGGCGGCTGGCTGCAGTCATTCCCGCAGGGCGCGAACGTGCTCGGGGTGCTACGCGGCACGAATGCCGCCTTCGATGGCCAGGCGGTCGTCGTGTCCGCGCATTACGATCACCTCGGCCCGGATCACCCGGGCGCCGACGACAATGCGAGCGGCGTCGCGGCACTGATCGAACTTGCGCGCGCCATTGCCTCCCAGGGCCGCCCGCCGCGCACGCTCGTGTTCGCGGCGTTTTCCGGTGAAGAGTCGGGCCTCCTCGGCTCGCGCTGGTATGCGACGCACCCCACTCCCGTACCGCTCACCGGCATCCGCGCCGACATCAACCTCGACACCGTGGGGCGCCTCGGCGCGGGCCCGGTGCGCGTCATCGGCACGGGCACGGCCACCGAATGGTCGCCGCTCTTCCGTGGCGTCGGCTTCACCACGGGTATCGCGATCGAGAACATCGAGGGCGCCGCCGTGTCGTCCGACCAGCAGGCGTTCATCGAGCGGGGCATCCCGGGCGTGCAGCTCTTCTCGGGCGCCAACCTCGACTATCACAAGCCGACCGATACCGCCGACAAGATCGATGGCGCAGGCCTCGTGAAAGTCGCGACCGTCGCGAAGGAAGCGATCGACTATCTCGCCGCGCGCGCGGAGCCGCTGCACGCGACCATCAGGAGCGCCCCGCCGCCCGCGAATGCGGCCGCGGCCGCGCCGACGGCGCGCAAGGTGTCATTTGGTGTCGTGCCCGACTTCGGCTACACCGCGCAGGGTGTGCGCATCGACTCGATCGTACCGGGTTCGCCGGCCGCGAAGGCTGAACTGCAGGCGGGCGACATCCTGCTCACGCTGCGCGGCGAGCCGGTCGACACGCTGCAGGCATTCTCGAATGTGCTGAAGACTCTGCGGCCCGGCGAACTCGTCAAGGTGGAATACCGGCGCGGCGATGCCGTCGAGACGGTGCGCGTCGAGCTCGCCGCACGCTAGCTGTCGCGCAGGTACCAGGCGTAATCGAGCGGCGTGACCGCCGCCGCGAAGCGCTCGCACTCCTGGCGCTTCACGGCGAGGAGCACTTTCATGAAGCCCTCGCCCAGCGCATCGTGCAGGAAGGCCGAAGCGGCCGCGCGCTCGATCGCCTCGTGCCAGGTCACGGGAAACACCCGCGGCCGGGTATCGAGGTAACCGTTGCCCGTGACCGGCGCGCCGGGATCACTCCGCCGCGCGATGCCCTGCGCGAGCCCCGCGAGCACCACGGCCGCGGCGAGATAGGGATTGGCATCAGCGCCTGCGATCCGGTGCTCGACGTGGCGCGATGCCGGCGGGCCCGCCGGCACGCGCAATGACACCGTGCGATTGTTGATCCCCCACGTCGGCGCCACCGGCGCGTAGCTGCGGCTGAGGTAGCGCCGATAGGAATTCGCGTTCGGCGCAAAGACGAGAAAGCTCTCGGCCGCTGTCGCCGCGAGGCCGCCGATCGCGTGGCGCAGGAGCGGCGTGCCCGCCGGATCGTCGGCGGCGAAGAGATTGCGCCCATCCGCATCCGCGAGGCTCACGTGCACGTGCAGCCCGCTGCCGGCGCGCTCGGCGAAGGGCTTCGCCATGAAAGTCGCGATGCAGCCGTGGCGGCGGGCGACGCCGCGCAGCAGCCGCTTGAAGAGGATTGCCTCATCGACCGCGCGCAGGGCGTCGGCGCGATGATGCAGCGTGATCTCGAACTGCCCCGGCGCATACTCCGCCATCGTCGTCCCGGCAGGCAACCCCTGTGCCCGCGCCGCGGCATGCACTTCGGCGAAGAGCGGCGCCAGGTCATCGAGCCGCGTGAGGCTGTAGGACTCGATCCGCGCGGGTTCGCCGCCGGAATGGGCGTCCGCGGGCTCGTACCGGCCGCGCGCCTCCCGCAGCAGGTAGAACTCGAGCTCGCACGCGACGACCGGTGTGTATCCCTGCGCGGCGAGACGCCCGACGATACGCGCGAGCGCATGGCGCGGATCGGCCGCCGCGGGTCGCCCGGCATCGTCGAACATCGTGAGCATCAGCTGGCCGGTCGGCGCGTCGAGCCATGGCGAGGGCAGCAGCGTGCCCGGCACGGGACGGCACACGCCGTCGGCATCACCGACATCCCACACGAGCCCCGTCGCGTCGACGTCCTCGCCGGTGATGTCGAGCCCGAGGATGGAGCCCGCGACACGCCGGCCGTCGCGGTAGAGGGCCTCGAGTTCGCCGGCCCGCACCATCTTGCCGCGCGGCACGCCGCTGCCATCGGTGATGAATACCTGCACGGCATCGATGCCCGGATGCGCGGCGAGAAACCGCGCGAGTTCCGTCACGCGAGTTCCCCGAGGCAGGCGTCGATCGCCGCGACGAGGCGGGCGACGTCGCCCGTCGTCGTCACGGGCGAGCACAGCATCATGTTGTGGAACGGCGTGAGCAGGAAGCCGCGGTTCATCAGATAAAGGTGCAGCACCTGGTCGAGCGCGGTTTGCATGCGCGCCGCGGCCTGCGTGCCATTGCGCGGCGCTTCGCCATGGCCGATCTCGAGCCGCGCGCCGACGCGCGCGACATGCCAGTCGAGGCGGCGGCGATCGATGAGCGCGCGCAGCGCGGCGTCGAGCGCAGCGGCCGCGCCGAGCATCGGATCGTAGGTTGCCTGTGCATGCAGCGTGTCGAGTGCCGCCGCGAGCGCCGCCAGCGCGAGCGGATTCGCGGTGAGGGTCGTGCCCATGCCGGTGTGGCCGTGCATCTGCGCCCTCGATGCGAGCACGCGCTGCATGCCGGCCTCGACCTGCGCCGAAAAGCCGTACACGGCACACGGGAAGCCGCCCGCGATCGCCTTGCCGCACACGAGGAAGTCCGGTTCGAGCGCATGCGTGCGCGTGTGGCCGCCGACACCCGAGGAGAGCGTATGCGTCTCGTCGACGACCAGCAGTGTCTCGTGCCGGCGGGTCAGCGCACGCAACGCCTCGTGCAGGCCCGGCTGCGGCAGCACCATCCCGGCGTTGGTCATCACGGGCTCGCAGAGCAACGCCGCGACATCACCGCCACGCAGCGCCGCCTCGACAGCCGCAAGATCGTCGAACTCGACTTCGATCGCACTCGTGCGTGCATCGAACGGCGCGCCGACGCCACCCGGGCGCAGCATCACGTCATCGACGGTGCCGTGATAGCAACCCTTGAAGACGAGGGTCCTGGGGCGCCCCGTCAGTGCGCGCGCCCAGCGCAGCACGGCGCGATTGGCATCGGTCGCGGTCTGGGTCATCTGCCAGAACGGCAGGCCGAAGAGCGCCGCGAGCCCGGCGCCGACCGCGGCTGCGCGCTCATCCGGCAACATCACCGCGAGGCCGCGGCCCGCCTGCGCGGCGATGGCTCCTGCCACCGCCGGCGGCGAATGGCCGAACATCGCGCCGGTGTCGCCGAGACAGAAATCCGTGAAGTGGTGGCCGTCGACGTCCGTCAGGATGGCGCCCTGCGCGGCCCGCACCACCAGCGGAAACGGCGTACCCCAATCGCGCATCCAGTGCATCGGCACGCCATTCAGCCAATGCGCGGCGAGGCGCACGGCATGGCTCGCCGAACCCGGATGATCGGCGGCGAAGCGCTCGCCCTCGGCTGCGGCGAGCCCGGCCACACGCCGCGCGTCGAACATCGCTATTTGCGGCCCTTGCGGGTCTTTCGCGCCGGCTTTGCCTTTGCCTCGACCTTCGCCTTGGGTTTCTCTTCAGCCTTCGGCTTCTCCTCGGGCTTCTTTTCTTCCTTCTTCTCGTCCTTACTTTCTTCCTTCACCTCTTCGACGAGATTTCTTTTCTTGTCCGTATCGGACTTGAAGTCGGTCTCGTACCAGCCGCTGCCTTTCAGCCGGAACACCGGGGCCGACAGCAGCTTCTTCAACGCGAGCCGGCCGCAGTCCGGGCACTTGCGCAGCGGCGCATCGGTGATCTTCTGCATGGCCTCGTGGACGTGGCCGCAATTGCCACACTGGTACTCGTAAAACGGCATGGATCCTCCCGGCGCCGATTCTACGGGGAATTCCCGCGCCGGTTCAGAGGCTCTTCTCGAATGCGATACGGCCGTCGCGGAGCGTCGCGCGGACCTGGTCACCGGGGCCGAACTGGCCGGACAGCAACGCCTGCGCCAGCGGATTTTCGATCTGCTGCTGGATCGCCCGTTTAAGCGGCCGCGCCCCGTACACCGGGTCGAAACCCGCTTCGCCGAGCTGGTCGCGCGCCGCTTCCTCGAGCGTCAGCCCGATGTTGCGTTCGGCGAGCCGCGCCTTGAGGTAGACGAGCTGGATGTCGACGATGCGGCGGATCTCGGCGGTACCGAGCGGGCGGAACACGCAGATGTCGTCGATGCGATTGATGAACTCGGGACGGAACTGCTGCTGCACGATTTCCATCACCGCGGTCTTCATACGCTGGTAATTGCCCTCGCCCGCGAGCTCCTGGATCACGTTCGAACCGAGGTTCGATGTCATGATCACGACGGTGTTCCTGAAATCGACCGTGCGGCCCTGGCCGTCGGTCAGGCGACCGTCGTCGAGCACCTGCAGCAGCACGTTGAACACATCCGGGTGCGCCTTCTCGACCTCGTCGAGCAGGATCACGGCATAGGGCCGGCGCCGCACGGCTTCCGTGAGATACCCGCCCTCCTCGTAGCCGACATAGCCCGGCGGCGCGCCGATCAGCCGCGCCACGGAGTGCTTCTCCATGAACTCGGACATGTCGATGCGCACCATCGCCTCTTCGGTATCGAACAGGAATTCCGCGAGCGCCTTGCAGAGTTCCGTCTTGCCGACACCGGTGGGGCCGAGGAACAGGAACGAGCCGTTCGGCCGCCGGGGATCGGCGAGCCCGGCACGCGAGCGGCGGATCGCGTTCGAGACGATGCGCACGGCCTCTTCCTGCCCGACCACGCGGCGCGACAGCGCCTCCTCCATGCGCAGCAGCTTCTCCTTCTCGCCCTCGAGCATCTTCGCGACCGGGATGCCGGTCCACTTCGAGACGACCTCGGCGATCTCCTCGTCGGTCACCTTGTTGCGGACGAGCTGCGTTTCCTTCTGCTCGGCCACCTGCGCCTGCGCGAGTTTCTTTTCGAGCTCGGGCACGCGCCCGTACTGCAGCTTCGCGACCTCGCCCAGGTCGCCCTTGCGGCGTGCAGCCTCCATCTCGAGCTTCACCTTCTCGAGCTCTTCCTTGATCGCGGCGGCGCCCTGCAGCGTCGCCTTCTCGCTCTTCCAGACTTCCTCGAGATCGGCATACTCCTTCTCGAGTTGCGTCAGTGATTCGACGAGTGCGGCCAGGCGGCGCTTCGACGCCTCGTCCTTCTCGTTCTTCAGCGCCTCCTGCTCGATCTTGAACTGGATGATGCGCCGCTCGAGCTTGTCGAGCGCTTCGGGCTTGGAATCGATTTCCATGCGGATGCGCGCCGCGGCCTCGTCGATCAGGTCGATCGCCTTGTCGGGCAGCTGGCGGTCCGCGATGTAGCGATGCGACAGCGTCGCCGCCGCGACGATCGCCGGGTCGGTGATGTCGACGCCATGGTGGACCTCGTAGCGCTCCTGCAGGCCGCGCAGGATCGCGATGGTGTCTTCCACCGAGGGCTCGTCGACCAGCACCTTCTGGAAGCGCCGCTCGAGCGCGGCGTCCTTTTCGATGTACTTGCGGTACTCGTCGAGCGTGGTCGCACCGACGCAATGCAGCTCGCCGCGCGCGAGCGCGGGCTTCAGCATGTTGCCGGCGTCCATCGCGCCCTCGGCCTTGCCGGCGCCGACCATGGTGTGCAACTCGTCGATGAACAGGATGACCTGGCCTTCCTGCTTCGCGAGATCGTTGAGCACCGCCTTCAGGCGCTCCTCGAACTCGCCGCGGTACTTCGCGCCCGCGATCAGCGCGCCCATGTCGAGCGCGAGGATCCGCTTGCCCTTGAGGCCCTCGGGCACCTCGCCGTTGATGATGCGCTGGGCGAGCCCCTCGACGATCGCGGTCTTGCCGACGCCGGGCTCGCCGATCAGCACGGGATTGTTCTTGGTGCGCCGCTGCAGCACCTGGATCGTGCGGCGGATCTCGTCGTCGCGGCCGATCACTGGGTCGAGCTTGCCGCCCGAGGCGCGCGCGGTGAGATCGATGGTGTATTTTTCGAGCGCCTGGCGGCTTTCTTCGGCGTTCGGATCGCCGACGGCCTCGCCGCCGCGCACTTCCTCGATCGCCTTCTCGAT
This sequence comes from Steroidobacteraceae bacterium, assembly GCA_019187495.1. Classification (GTDB taxonomy): domain Bacteria; phylum Pseudomonadota; class Gammaproteobacteria; order Steroidobacterales; family Steroidobacteraceae; genus CADEFQ01. Next base: position 31,894 of record JABAQN010000004.1, on the reverse strand, counting down.
CGCGGCCTTCGCGGCGCCGGCGTCCTTCAGGAGCCGGGCGAGTGTCGCCTTGTCCTCGAAGGCGGCGAGCACGAACAGCTCGCTCGAGATGTACTGGTCACCGCGCTTCTGCGCGAGCTTGTCGGTGACATTGAGGAGGCGCGCCAGGTCGTTCGATACGTGGATGTCGCCGGGCGTACCTTCGACCTTCGGCAGCCGCTCGACCGCGTTGCCGATATCGGTGCGCAGGCGCGCGACGTTCACGCCGGCCTTGAGCAGCAGCGGCCGCACCGTGCCACCCTGCTGGTCGATGAGCGCCTGCAGCACATGCACCGGCTCGATGAACCCGTGGTCGGCGCCGAGCGCGATCGACTGGGCGTCGGCCAGCGCCGCCTGGAATTTGCTGGTCAGTTTGTCCATACGCATGGGCGCGATATGGAGGCGTTTTCGCCCGTCTCAAGGGGACCCGTGGGCGGAGCTCTCCACGAGCGCGATCACGAGGATACCGAGCGCCATGAGCGCCACCTGGATGACGCCGGAGCGGGCGTCCACCCGGCGGTGCAGGCCCGGGATCAGGTCCGCGACGGCGACATAGAGCAGGCTCGCGGCCGCCACGGCGAGCACATACGGCAGGGTATCGAGCACGGGCCTGAGCGCAAACCAGGCCGCGACACCGCCGACCACGGCGGTGAGGCTGGTCGCGAGATTGAACCAGAGCGCGCGTGCGCGCGACCAGCCGGCGTTCAGCAGCACCGCGAAATCGCCCACCTCCTGCGGGATCTCGTGGGCCGCGACGGCGAGCGCCGTCGCGATGCCGAGCTTCAGGTCCGTGAGGAGGGCCGCTGCGATCAGCACGCCGTCGAGGGCGTTGTGCAGGGCGTCGCCCGCGAGCACGAGCCAGGCGGTCGCCTGCCCGTGCGGGTCGTCATGGTGCTCGCCGTGGCAATGACGCCAGAGGACGAGCTTCTCGAGCACGAAGAAGAGCAGCAGCCCGGCGACGAGCGCGAGGCCGATGCCGTGCGCGCCGCCCTCGCCCGCACCTTCGATCGCATGCGGCAGGAGTGCGAGCAGCGCCGCGCCGAGCAGCGCGCCGGTCGCGAAGCTCACGAGGTACGGCAGGCAGCGCGATCGAATCCGTTGCGGCAGCAGCAGCACGAGCACCGCGCAAGCGGCGCTCGCGAGCCCGCTCAGCGCCGTGGCGAGCACGATGATCGCGAGCGTGCTCACGCCTCGCTTCTCCATACGAGTGCCGCCATCCGGCCGCACGGGCCGTCGCGGCGGAACGAAAAGAACCGGTCGCGCTCGGCGAACGTGCACGCACCGTCGAGGGCGATCTCCGTCAGCCCGGAGGCCGCGAGGCGATGGCGGGCGAGCGCCGGCAGGTCGCACCACCAGCGATCGGCACGCCCCGGGCGAAAGGCCGCGGCAGTGGCGGCATCGCTTGCGACGAAAGCCGAGCGCACGTCCTCACCGACCTCGAAATGCCGGGGACTGATGGAAGGGCCGAGCCAGGCGACGAGGTCCCTCGCAGGCACACCCATCGCCTTCACCGTGGCCTCGAGCACGCCGGCCGCGAGCCCCCGCCAGCCGGCGTGCGCGGCGCCGACGACCGAACCATCACGCGAGGCGAGGAGCACCGGCAGGCAATCCGCGACGAGGATGGCGCACACCGCGCCCGGCGCGCGCGTGAACGCGGCATCCGCCGGCCCGTGCGGCACGCTCCCCATGGCGCCCGCCGCGCCGATTTCCCGGACGGCCACGCCGTGCACCTGCCGCAGCCACGCGGGGCTCGACGGCAACGCGAGCGCATCCGCAATCCGGCGGCGATTGGCGGCGACGCGCAGCGGATCGTCGCCGACATGCGCGCCGAGATTCAGCGTATCGAACGGCGCCGCGCTCGTGCCGCCCGTCCGCAACGTGAAGGCGGCGTGCACGGTTGCCGGCGCCGACCATTGCGGCGTGATCCACATGGCATGCATGATCCGGTGTCGAGCCGACGATTGCGAGGGGTATGAAGCGACTTTTCTGGCTTGCCGTTGCCGCCCTGGGCGCCTACGCGCTCGGCGGACTCGCCCTCCACCGAGGCGAGAGCATCAACGCGCTGTGGATCGTCGTCGCCGCCGTGTGCATCTATGCGCTCGGCTTCCGCTTCTATTCGGCCTGGGTCGCCGCGCGGGTCCTCGCGATCGACCCGACCCGCGCGACACCCGCCGAGCGGCTCGACAACGGCCGCGACTTCGTGCCGACGAATCGCTGGATCGTCTTCGGGCACCACTTCGCCGCGATCGCCGGCCCCGGCCCGCTGATCGGGCCGACGCTCGCCGCCCAGTTCGGCTATCTGCCCGGCACGCTCTGGATCCTCGTCGGCGCCGTGCTCGGCGGTTGCGTGCAGGACATGACGATCCTGCTGCTCTCGACCCGCCGCAACGGGCGCAGCCTCGGCCAGATGGCGCGCGACGAACTCGGCCCGGTCGGCGGCGCGGCGGCACTGACCGGCACGCTCGTGATCATGGTGATCCTGATCGCGGTGCTCGGCCTCGTGATCGTGAACGCCATGAAGCACAGCCCGTGGGCCACGGCGACCGTGTTCGCGACGATCCCGATCGCAATCCTCGTCGGCCTGTATCTGCGCAACTGGCGGCCCGGTCGCGTGCTCGAGGGCTCGCTGATCGGCATCAGTCTCCTGATCCTGGCCGTCGTCGGCGGCGGCTGGGTGAATGCGAGCCCGGCCATTCGCGGCTGGTTCGACTATGAAGGGCTCACGCTCGCGTGGTTCGTGATCGGCTACGGCTGGTGCGCGGCGATCCTGCCGGTGTGGCTGCTGCTCGCGCCGCGCGATTATCTCTCCGCGTTCCTCAAGCTCGGCACGATCGCGCTCCTCGCCGTCGCGATCCTGATCGCGCAACCCGACATCAAGATGCCGGCCGTCACCCAGTTCATCGACGGCTCGGGTCCGGTGTTCGGCGGCAAGGTGTTCCCGTTCGTGTTCATCACGATCGCCTGCGGCGCGGTCTCGGGTTTCCACGCCCTCGTCGCGAGCGGCACCACGCCGAAACTGATCGCCTCCGAATCGGACGTGCGCCTGATCGGCTACGGCAGCATGGCGCTCGAATCCTTCGTCGCGATCATGGCGATGATCGCCGCGACGCTGCTCGACCCGGGCGTCTATTTCGCGATCAACACCGCGCCCGGCATCGTCGGCGGCACCGCCGACGCCGCGGTCGCGACGATCAGTTCATGGGGCTTCCCCGTCACGGTGGACCAGATGCACGCGCTTGCGCGCGAGATGGGCGAGAGCACGCTCTTCGCCCGCACCGGCGGCGCGCCGTCGCTCGCGGTCGGCATGGCGAGCATCTTCGCCGGCACCTTCGGCCAGGGCCTGCTCGCGATCTGGTATCACTTCGCGATCATGTTCGAGGCCGTGTTCATCCTGACGACGCTCGATGCCGGCACGCGTGTCGGGCGCTTCATGCTGCAGGACACGCTCGGCAACCTGTGGAAACCGATCGGCCGCACCTCGTGGTATCCGTCGGTGCTCGCGACCAGCTCGCTGATCGTCGCCGCCTGGGGCTACTTCCTCTACATCGGCGTGATCGACCCGAACGGCGGCGTGCACATCCTCTGGCCGCTCTTCGGCATCGCGAACCAGATGCTCGCCGCGATCGCGCTCTCGGTCGCGACCGGCATCATCGTCAAGCAGGGCAAGGCGCGTTATGCGTGGGTCACACTCGTGCCGCTCACGTGGCTCGCGATCGTCACGACGACCGCGGCCATGCAGAAGATCATCAGTGACGACCCGCGCATCGGCTTCTTCGCCGCCGCCGGCGATCTCGCCGCGAAGCTCGCCGCCGGCACGCTGCCGCCGGAGCGCGCGGCGGTCGCGCCGCAGCTCATCTTCAACCAGCAGCTCGACGCGTGGCTCACGGCATTCTTCGTGGTCGTCGTCTGGCTCGTGATCGCCGACATGCTGCGCGTCTCGTGGCGCGCGCTGCAGGGCAAGGCCGTGCTGCCGAGTTCCGAGGCGCCCTATGCGCCGTCGCGGAGCACCGCATGAATCGCAGGCGCGAATCCCCGGCCGCGTGGCTGCGTCGCCTCATCGCCCGGCTGAACGGCGACGCGGCCTATGAACGGTTCGTCGCACATCGCTGTGCCGTGCACCCGGGTGAGCCGTTACCATCGCGGCGGGAGTTCTGGTGCGGCGAGGTCGAACGCAAATGGCGGGGCGTCAACCGGTGTTGCTGAGGCTCGTCGCGTGCGCGCTCGCCATCGCGGCGACGGACAGCGCGGCAGCCGCTTCGGCGCCGCCCGACGCGGCGGCGCCCGCCGGCGCCTGGCACCAGCGCGAAGCGGCGATCATGGGCACGCGCATCGCGGTCGAACTGTGGTCGCGCACGCCCGCCGAGGGCGAAGCCGCCATCGATGCGGTGATGGAGGAGATGCATCGCGTCGACGCGCTGATGAGCCACTACAAGCCGGAGAGCCAGCTGTCGCGCATCAATGCGCACGCCGCGGCCGGGCCGGTGCGCGTCGATCGCGAACTGTTCGACCTGATCGCACGTTCACTCGATTTTTCGCGGCTCACGGGCGGAGCATTCGACATCACCTACGCGAGCGTCGGTTACCTGTACGACTACCGGCACCACGTGAAGCCGGATGAAGCGCAGATCGAGGCGCATCTGCCCTCGGTCGACTGGCGCAGCCTCGAGCTCGATCCGAAGAGCTCGACGGTGCGCTTCATGAAGCCCGGCATGCGCATCGATCTCGGCGGCTTCGCCAAGGGCTACGCGGTCGATCGCAGCATCGAACTCCTGAAGGCGCGCGGCATCGAGCATGCCTCGGTCAGCGCCGGCGGCGACACGCGCATCCTCGGCGACCGGTTCGGGCGGCCGTGGATCGTCGGCATCCGCCACCCCGACGACCCGAAGCGCGTGATCCTGCGGATCCCGCTCGAAAACATCGCGCTGTCGACTTCCGGGGATTACGAGCGCTATTTCGACGAGAACGGCGTGCGCTACCACCACATCATCGACCCGCGCACGGGCCATTCGGCGAGCAAGGTGAGGAGCGCCACGATCATCGGTCCGACGGCGACGCAGACGGATGGCCTGTCGAAAACGGCGTTCGTCGTGGGACCCGAGAAAGCGCTCGAGATCCTCGCGCGCATTCCCGACATCGACGCGGTGTTCGTCGGGCCGGATGGCAAGGTCTACTACAGCCCGGGCCTCGCGCCGCCCACCCGCTGACTACTTCCGCAATCGATCTCGCCAATAGCCGGGCCGTCGTGCCTGATGCGCAAACGCGACTACGACGCGTTCCGTGCCCACTTCAACGACAACAACATCAAACGGAAACCGGCGAAGCATCAGCCGCTTTGCACCGCGAGCACCGGCTTTTCCCGGTACGGACACGAGCGGAGGAAACCCTGCTTCGATGAGGTCGAGCGCCGCGTCGATAGCCACCGCGAATTCCCGGCCAAGACCGGGCCTCTCACGCTCGTACCATGCGGCCGCCTCGATCGCCTCTTTCGCGGCTGCATCGAGGATGCGAGTCCGCATCAGATCTTGCTCAGGCGCTCTTCCAACCGGCGTCGGAACTCATCCCGGTCGATTGTCTCTGCAGTACCCGCCTCGAGTTCCCCAAGGCGGTGCCGGATCTCCCTGTCCCACTCAGTAGCCGCAGCCGCATCTCGCGGCCCGTCGAGACTGACCACCAAATCGTGAGCGAGCGCCGCGCGCTCTGACTCGGGAAGTCCAAGCGCCTCACTGAGGATACGTTCCATGTTCCGACTGCCCACCATCGGCAGAATAGCGCAGTCAGGCGAAACAATCAGCCCGCGCGCAGCGCCGCGAGCAGCGCCGCCATGTCCGCCGGGAGCGGTGATTCGAAGTCGAGTTCCTCGCCGCTCGAGGGATGTGCAAACGCGAGCCTCGCCGCGTGCAGCGCCTGGCGAGGGAAATTGCCGAGCGCCTCGCGCAGCGCCGGGGACGCGCCGGCCGGCAGGCGCCTGCGGCCGCCATACACCGGATCGCCGACGATCGGGAAGCCCGCGTGCGCCAGGTGCACGCGGATCTGGTGCGTGCGCCCCGTCTCGAGCGTGACGCGCACGAAGGTGTGCGCCGCGAAACGCTCGATCACCCGGTAGTGCGTGATCGCCTCGCGGCCGCCCTCGCGCACCGCCATTTTCACGCGGGCCGTGCGATGCCGGCCGATCGGCTCATCGATCGTGCCGCCGCCCGTCATCACGCCGGTGACCACCGCGAGGTACTCGCGCGCGATCTCGCGGCCCGCGAGCGCCGCAACGAGCGCCGCGTGGGCCTCGATCGTGCGGGCGACCACCATCAGCCCGCTCGTGTCCTTGTCGAGCCGGTGCACGAGCCCGGCGCGCGGCACCTGCGCGAGCCTGGGATCGTACGCGAGGAGCCCGTTCTGCAACGTCCCTTCCCGGTTGCCGGCGCCGGGGTGCACGACGAGGCCGGCTGGCTTGTCGATGACGAGGATCGCGCGGTCCGCATGGACGATGCCGAGCGGCATGGCCTGCGCGGCGATTCCCGACTCGAGCGGCACCTCGCCGACCAGCTGCACGAGTTCACCGCCCTGCACCCGGTCCCGTGCCCGCGCCGGCCGCCCGTCGAGGGTCACGCCGCCCCCCTCGATCCAGCCCTGGATGCGCGAGCGCGAATACTGCGGCAGCTGCCGCGCCAGCGCCTGGTCGAGGCGCAGCCCGGCGTGGCCCGGATCGAGCCTGAAATCGTGCCTGCGGAACTCGCTCGCCATGAATTGTCTATACTCCCGGTTTCGAGCCCGGATTCCAACGAGAGGCCCCCCGTTTGAAGTCGAGACTTCCCGCGCCGCCCCGCGGTCGCCTGCTCCTGCTCGTCGCGCTCGCCTCCCTCGTCGCCGTGGCCGGTTGCCGCACGAACCGGCAGGACGAGTACGCGAAAACGAATCCCGAGGTGCTCTATCAGCAGGCCCACAAGGCGCTGATGAACCAGGATTTCGACAACTCGATCCGCATGTACGAGGCGCTGACGGCGCGCTATCCGTTCGCCCCCGAGTCCCGCCAGGCGCGGCTCGACCTGATCTACGCCTATTTCCGCGGGCGCGAGTCCGAAAGCGCGATCGATGCGGCCGAGACCTTCATCCGCGAGAACCCGACCCATCCCCGCGTCGACTATGCGTGGTACATCAAGGGCCTCGTCGATTTCGAGCGCATGCCGAACCGGGTGGAGCGCCTCTTCAACGTCGACCTGTCCGAGCGGCCGCCGCAGACAGCCGCCAAGGCGTTCGCCTCGTTCAAGGTGGTCGTCGAGCAGTACCCGAAGAGCGAGTATGCGCACGATGCGCGCCGGCGCATGCTGTACCTGCGCAACCGGCTCGCCGACTACGAGATCTATGTCGCGCGCTACTACGTCAGGCGCGGCGCGTGGGTGGCGGCCGCGCAGCGCGCCAAGCAGACGATCGAACAGTACGATGGTTCGCCCGCCGTGCGCGAGGCCCTCGAAATCCTGGTCCAGTCCTACGACAAGCTCGGCCTCACGCAGCTCGCCGCACAAGCGCGCGCCGTCTACGCGCTCAATTTCCCCACCGACACGCAACGTGTCGTCGGGAAGAAGTCCTGGTGGAAGTTCTGGTGACGCTCAGCGGCGGTAGCCGTTCGTGATCGGATAGCGCCAGTCGCGGCCGAATGCGCGCCGGCTGACCCGGACACCGGGCGGCGCCTGCCGTCGCTTGTACTCATTGCGTTTCACGAGATCGAGCACGCGCGCCACCGTGGCCCGGTCGAAGCCGCGCGCGCAGATTTCATCCACCGACAGATCCTCCTCGATGAACGCCGCGAGGATCGGATCGAGCACGTCGTAGGGCGGCAGCGAATCGCTGTCCTTCTGGTCCGGCCGCAGCTCCGCGGATGGCGGGCGGTCGATCACCCGCCGCGGGATCGCCGCCGAGAGCGAATTGCGATAGTCCGCGAGCCGATAGACGAGCTGCTTGCTGCAGTCCTTGATCGGCGCGAATCCGCCCGCCATGTCGCCGTAGAGCGTCGCGTAGCCGACCGCCATCTCGCTCTTGTTGCCGGTCGTCAGCAGCATGCGTCCCGTCTTGTTCGAGAGACCCATCAGGAGCAGCATGCGACAGCGCGACTGGATGTTCTCCTCCGTGGCATCCGGCTTGCGGCCGGCGAATTCGTGCTCGAGCGTCGCGAGCGTCGCCTCGAAGATCGGTTCGATCGGCAGCAGGCTGTATTTGACGCCGAGGAGCCCCGCCTGTGCCTTGGCATCCTCGAGGCTCATCGGCGAGGTGTAGCGCGACGGCATCATCACCGCATGCACCTGCGCGGGCCCGAGCGCATCGACCGCGATCGCGAGCGTCAGCGCCGAGTCGACGCCACCCGAGAGGCCGAGCACGACGCCGGGGAAGCGATGCTTCGTCACGTAGTCGCGCACGCCGAGCACCAGCGCCCCGTAGACGCTCGCCACCTCGGTCTGTTCCGGCGCCACGACGCCGGCGCGCGGCCGGACGGCCCCGCGCCCGTCGCGCTCGAATTCCACCAGGTGCAGGCCCTCCGCGTACGCCGGCGCGCGCATCGTGACCGTACCCGAAGCGTCCATCACGAATGACTGGCCGTCGAACACGAGTTCATCCTGTCCGCCCACCAGGTTGACGTAGGCGAGCGGCAGGCCGACATCGCGCACGCGCGCGCGGGCAACCTCCTCGCGATCGCGCTGTTTGTGCACCTGGAATGGCGAGGCATTCGTCACGAGCAGCAGTTCGGCGCCTGCCGACCGCGCGAGCTGGGCGGCTTCCCGCTCCCAGATGTCCTCGCAGATGAGGAGCCCGAGCCGCACGCCGCCCACTTCGACGACCGTGGGCTGGGCACCGGAGCTGAAATAGCGCTTCTCGTCGAACACCTGGTAGTTCGGCAGTTCGCTCTTGCGGTGCATGGCCTGCACCGCGCCGCGCGCGATCAATGCCGCCGAGTTGTAGATCTGCGCGCCGCTGTATTCCGGCAGGCCGGCGAGCACGGCGATATCGCCGACGCCGCGGCAGACTTCGGCGACGCCCGCTTCGATCTGCAGGCGAAAGCCGCGATGAAAGAGGAGGTCCTCGGGCGGATAGCCCGACAGCGACAACTCCGGAAAGGCGACGAGATCCGCCCGCTGCGCGAGCGCCGCACGCGCCGTGTCGATGACCCGCGCGACGTTGCCGCGCACGTCGCCGACCAGGAAATCGAGTTGGGCGAGGGCGATCCGCAGCGGCGCGGATCGGCTCATTTGGGCCTGCGGGCCCGCCGCGCGACAGCCTTGCGCTTCGCCACCACGGAGCGCTTCGGCGCAGCCTTGCGCTTCGCCGCCACCTTCCGCTTCGGTGCGCCCTTGCGCTTCGGCGCTGCCTTCTTCTTCACCGCCGGTCGCGGCTCGATATGCCGCGCCGCCGCCGCGCTCTTGCGCCGCTTGAACAGCAGATCGCGCATCGCACTGCCGAGATCGGCTGGCGACTTCACGGTGCGCACGCCCGCGCGCTCGAGCGCGCGGTACTTGTCGGCCGCCGTTCCCTTGCCGCCGGCGACGATCGCGCCGGCATGGCCCATGCGCTTGCCGGGGGGCGCGGTGACGCCTGCGATATAGGCCACCACCGGCTTGGAGACGAACTTGCGGATGAACTCCGCGCCCGCCTCCTCGTCGCTGCCGCCGATCTCGCCCACCATGATGATGCCTTCGGTGCCCGGGTCGCGTTCGAAGAGCTCGAGCAGGTCGACGAAATTCATGCCGCGCACCGGATCGCCGCCGATGCCGACGCAGGTGCTCTGGCCGAGGCCGTTGTTGGTCGTCTGGAACACGGTCTCGTAGGTGAGCGTGCCGGAGCGCGACACGATGCCGATCGCACCCTTCTTGTGGATGAAGCCCGGCATGATGCCGATCTTGCATTCGTCCGGCGTGATCACGCCCGGGCAGTTCGGGCCGATCAGGCGCGTGCCCGTGCCCGCGAGCGCCGCCTTGACCTTCACCATGTCGTTCACCGGAATGCCCTCGGTGATGCACACGACGAGTTCGATGCCCGCGTCCGCCGCCTCGAGGATCGCGTCCGCCGCGAACGGCGGCGGCACGTAGATCATGCTCGCGGTGGCGCCGGTCTGTTTGACCGCGTCGTGCACGGTGTCGAACACCGGCAGGCCGATGTGCTTCTCGCCGCTGCGCCCCGGCGTGACGCCGCCGACGAGCCGCGTGCCGTACGCGAGGCATTGCTCGGAGTGGAATGTACCCTGCTTGCCGGTGAAACCCTGGCAGATGACCCGGGTGTGCTTGTTGACGAGAATGCTCATGCCTTGCCCTTCGTGATCGAACCTTCAGCCGCCAGCGCGACGACCTTTTTCGCGGCGTCGGTGAGATCCGCGCCGGGTGTGAGTGCGAGCCCGCTGCCGGCGAGCATCTCGCGCGCCTTGTCGGCGTTCGTGCCCTGCAGGCGCACGACGACGGGAACCTTGACCGACAGCTTCTTCGCGGCGGTGATGATGCCCTCGGCGATCAGGTCGCAGCGCACGATGCCGCCGAAGATGTTGACGAGGATCGCGCGCACGTTCGGGTTCGAAAGGATCAGCTTGAACGCCTCCGTCACCCGCTCGGCGGTGGCGCCACCGCCGACGTCGAGGAAGTTCGCCGGTCGCCCGCCGTGCAGCTTGATCAGGTCCATGGTCGCCATCGCGAGGCCGGCGCCGTTCACCATGCAGGCGATGTCGCCGTCGAGCGAGACATAGTTGAGGTCGTGTTCGCTGGCGCGCACCTCCATCGCGTCTTCCTGCGAGACGTCGCGCAGCGCCGCGAGTTCCTTCTGCCGGAAAAGCGCATTCGGGTCGATGTTGATCTTGGCGTCGAGCGCGACGAGCCTGCCGGCCCTGGTGACGATCAGCGGGTTCACCTCGAGCAGGCTGGCATCGCGCTCGAGGTAGAGCCGGTAGAGCGCCATCGCGATCTGCTGGAATTCGCCGACCTGGGCGCCGCTGAAACCGAGGGCGAAGGCCATCTCGCGGCACTGGTAGGGCTGCAGGCCCGCGGCCGGATGCACGTTCACGGTGACGATCTTCTCCGGGGAGTGCTCGGCCACTTCCTCGATGTCCATGCCGCCCGCCGCCGAACCGATCAGCGCGATGCGGCCCTTCTCGCGATTGAGCGTCAGCGACAGATAGATCTCGCGCGCGATTTCCGAGCCCGATTCGACATAGACGGCATTGATCGGCAGCCCGTCCTCGCCCGTCTGCTTGGTGACGAGCCGGCGTCCGATCATGTCGGCCGCCGCCGCGCGCACCGCGTCGAGGTCGCGCGCGAGCTTCACCCCGCCCGCCTTGCCGCGGCCGCCCGCGTGCACCTGCGCCTTGACGACCCACACCGCGCCGCCGATCGCCTCGGCGGCGGCCACCGCCTCGTCGGCGCTGTGCGCCACACGCCCCTCCGGTACGGGCACCGAGTATTGCCGGAAAACTGCCTTCGCCTGGTATTCGTGGAGATTCATGGGCCCGCCGGATCGCAAAAAGAACGCGTATTGTCGCGGAATGCTAAAGTCTCCGGCAATGGGGGCAGGCAATTTCGACCGCGATTCGACCCTGGGCGATCTCGGCTGGCGCATCGTCGGGCTGCTCAACCTCTACCGGCTGCTGGTCCCGCCGGTCCTGTTTGCCATCTACCGCTTCACGCTGCCCCAGCCGACGGTCGGCAGCGAGCATCCGCGCCTCTTTTTCGCGATCTGCGTGGCGTATTTCATCGTGGGCATCGCGCTCGTGCTGGCCCAGCGACTGCCGGCGATCCCGGGACGGGCGCTGCTGCTCGTGCACTCCCTCGTGGACTCGGTCTCGATCGGGCTCCTCCTCTACGCCAGCGGCGGGGTCGCGAGCGGGCTCGGGATCCTGCTCGTCGTGCCGGTCGGCGCCGTGGCGCTGCTCGCGGAGGGGCGCGAGACGCTGCTGATGGCGGCGACCGCCGTCGTCGCGCTGCTCGCGCAGCAGGTGATCGGGCAGCTTTCGGGCACGGGGTCGACCTCCGATTACCCGACGGCCGGCGTGATCGGCGTCGTGATCTTCCTGGTCGCGCTCGCGAGCTGGCCGCTCACCGCGCGTCTCAAGGAAAGCGAAGCCCTGGTCAAGCGGCGCGAAGTCGATCTCGCCAATCTCGCCGAGCTCTCGCAATACATCGTGCAGCACCTGCGCGAGAGCCTGCTGGTCGTCGACGAGGAGGACCGCATTCGGCTGATCAACGAGTCGGCCGCGCGCATCCTCGGCGACCGCAACGCCTACCCCGGCGCGCTGCTCGGCGAGGCCTCGCCGCGGCTTCTCTACCTCCTTTCGACCTGGCGCCAGAGCGGCGAGCGGCCGAAGGACAGCGGCGCCACATTCATCGCGAACGACGGCGCGAACGAGATCCTGCCCCACTTCGCGCCGCTCGGGACCGCGGACCCGCCGCCCGTCATCGTGTTCCTCGAAGACACCACGGAAATCGCCGGCAAGCTGCAGCAGTTGAAGCTCGCTTCCCTCGGGCGGCTGTCGGCGAGCATTGCGCACGAAATCAGGAATCCCGTCGGCGCGATGAGCCATGCCGCGCAGCTCCTCGGCGAATCGGATCGCCTCGGCGAAGAGGAACGCCGGCTCGCCGAGATCGTCCGCTCGAACGCCGCTCGCATCAGCGAAATCATCACCAACGTCCAGTCGATGTCGCGCCGCGAGCCGCTGCGCGCGGAGCAGTTCGACCTCGGCGCATGGCTGCGGGAATTCCGCGCGGAGTTCTGCGCGACGCTTCCGTGTCCCGTGGACCGCATCGCGCTCACCGAGGCGGGCGCACCCCTGGAAGTCCGCTGCGACAGGAGCCAGCTGCACCAGATCGTCTGGAACCTCCTGCACAACGCCGTCAAGCACAACGGGGAAGCCGCGCAGCCGATCGAGTTGCACATCGGGCGGCTCGCGGCGGCGCAGCGACCGTATCTCGAAGTGGCGGACCGGGGCGCCGGCATTCCGGAAGCGCTCGCCGAACGCATCTTCGAACCGTTCGTCACGAGCGAGTCGCGCGGCACCGGGCTCGGGCTCTACCTCGCGCGGGAACTCGCGCAGGCGAACGGCGCGACGCTGATATATGAACCACGTCCCGGTGGCGGCAGCGTGTTCCGCCTGGTGTTTTCCGATCCGCTACGATGGCGGGCATGAGCAGACCCGTCGTGCTGGTCGTCGATGACGAGCCGGACCTCGTCGAACTCGTCGGCCTCACCCTCTCCCGGATGAACCTCGACACCGCCGCCGCGGGCGATCTCGCCGGGGCGCGCGAGCTCCTTCAGGCGCGCCACTTCGACCTGTGCCTCACCGACATGCGCCTGCCCGACGGCGACGGGCTCGACCTCGTCGCCTGGATCGGGGAAAACAAGCCGCTCGTGCCGGTGGCGGTGATTTCGGCGCATGGCAATGTGGAGTCCGCGGTGCGTGCGCTCAAGCTCGGCGCCTTCGATTTCGTCTCGAAGCCGATCGATCTCGGCGTGCTGCGCAAGCTCGTCTCGAGCGCGATCAAGCTCGGCGAGCAGGGCGGCGACCTCACGGTGCGCGGCCCGCGCCTGATCGGGCAATCGGCGGCCATGGAGGCGCTGCGCGAGATGATCGCGCGCGTGGCCCGCAGTCAGGCGCCGGTGCACATCGCCGGCGAATCGGGCACCGGCAAGGAACTGGTCGCACGCCTGATCCACGATTCCGGGCCGCGCGCGGAAGGCCCGTTCGTCCCCGTCAACTGCGGTGCGATCCCGACCGAGCTGATGGAAAGCGAATTCTTCGGCTACAAGCGCGGCAGCTTCACGGGTGCCGTCGCCGACAGCAAGGGCCTCCTCCAGTCGGCCGAGGGCGGCACCTTGTTCCTCGACGAAGTGGCCGACCTGCCGCTGCACATGCAGGTGAAGCTGCTGCGCGTGATCCAGGAGAAGACCGTCCGCCCGATCGGCGAGGCGCGCGAAGTGGCGGTCGACGTGCGCATCCTTTCCGCGACCCACCGCGACCTCGCGGCGCTCGTCCGGGAAGGACGCTTCCGGGAGGACCTCTACTACCGGATCAACGTGATCGAGATGCGCGTGCCCACGCTCCGCGAACGCGCCGGGGACATCGCGGATCTCGCCGAAGCGATCGTGCGGCGCCTGTCCCGGCGGATGGGCGTCGAAGCGCCCGCGATCAGTGCCGGCGCGCTCGCGGCGCTCGCGGCCCACCCCTTCCCCGGCAACGTGCGTGAGCTCGAGAACGTGCTCGAGCGCGCGCTGACGCTGTGTGTGACCGACACCATCGAAGCGGCCAATATCCAGCTGCGCGCGCCCATGCTCGACGCACCCGCGGACACGGCCGGCGCCTCGCCGGGAAGCGCGGCGACCGCAACCGTGTCCGGCAGCGGCGCGCTCGGCGAACAGCTCGACAGCATCGAGCGCGACGCGATCGTCAAGGCGCTCGAGCAGACACGCTACAACAAGACCGCGGCCGCGAAGCTCCTCGGCATGAGCTTTCGCGCGCTGCGCTATCGCATCAAGAAGCTCGGGATCGAGTAGCGCCGGGTGCGGCACCGGGGCCCACGAGACTGATGCTGAGGCGCCACCCGACAACCGCTGCAGCACGCTGCAAGCTCGACAACGTGATGTCATTCGAGGGGTCGAGCAGGCGATTCACCTGGGTACGGCTGGTTTTGAGCAACGCTGCCATCCGTGCCTTGGAAATCTTCCGCTCTTTCATCGCCTGGGCGAGCTGCCATGCAACGACTTCCTTGATCGCCCTCGTCTGCACCTCATCGAGAATCCCCTCGTCCTCGAGGAACCGGTCCAGGCTCGATCCAATGTGTTTTCTGCTCACCGTTCGAGCTCCCGTTTTCGCTCTTTGGCCAATTTCAAGTCACTCGCAGGTGTCGCCCGTGTCTTCTTGATAAAACCGTGCAACGCCACGATCTCTCCTTCGTGGCCACAGAACAGCACGCGCGCGATACGCCCGCCCGAAAGACTTGTTCGGACCTCCCACAATCCAGCTCCCATTGGCCGACACAGTGGCATTCCGATCGGCCACCTCCACTGGACACGCATGAGATCCAGCCCGATCGCGTGGCAGCTCTCGCTATCGAGACTTCGCAGCCACTTCCTCACGGGCTCGCCTCCCGCGCTGGTCTGGAAGAACAACAGCCTCGTCTTCTCCGGCAACCCCATCCTTGATCACGGCTTTCCCAGTGTACCTTATTAGGTGCACACGGAGCATGTGGTGACCGATCGAGAGTGAGGCAGGCTCGCGCCAGCGGCCATGTGCATTTCGCGGGCAATTGCGGCGATTCGCGTTTCCCGAATTGGAGCCCCCAGAGGATTGACGCGGGCGCAACCCATGCTCGAATCGCACGCTCAACCCGCATTCGGGATTGCCGTTGTGAATTTGTGCGTTGCGCTGACGGATCAAGAAAGCTCGGGATCGAATAGGCCGGTTGGCCTGGCAGGCCAACTACGCCACGGCGCGCAAGTCGAAATCGGCGTGGATCACGTCGTAGGGCACGCAATACTTGCCATCTTCACGGCGCGTGATCAACCCGTACTCCATCAATCTGACGACGTCTTCATGCACGCGCTTGACGTCGCGCTGCAATGCCCGCGCCAGACTGCGTACGCTGCCCGACCCCATCTTCTGCAGTTGCTCGATCAGCTCCCAGCGCTTGGGCGACAGCGCACGGAACAGGGCCGCCGGTGACTCGAACTGCAGCAAGTCATCCTTCGTCCTGCCCGATTTCCATGCCTTGACGAACCGCGCTCCCATTTCGTCGAGTGCGCCGGCCGAAGTCGGGCGGATTCGTATTTCGACTCTCTTCATTTCGATCTCATCACTTCGACGTCGACCAGAAAATGCTGCACCAGCGATTCCACATCCCTGAATGGGTACGGCTCTTCCTTTCCGCAAACATGCCGGTGATCTCCCTTCGAACGCTCGTTGTCATAACCCACGAGTCGTTCGCCTTCGCGACCGTAAAACAGACGGTATTTGTACTCGTGAATGCTGCCTGGCACCGGTACGGGTACGCGCCAGATCACCATTTCGACAAATGACCCGTCGTCGTACTCCATACGCTCACGCAGCAGGAGCCGGGATCGGCTGTAGGCAATCATGCCAACACTTCTTCCGTGTCGTCAATCGCGCGGGAATGGGACCTCCACACTGGCACTGCAATCGACCCACCGCACGCTGTAAACGCGGGCGATGTACGTGGATTCTCGTGGTAATGGACCGCGCCATTCGCCCGGCATTCCCCGCCGTCGCACTGACACACTGCGTCACTTTGTGACGCTGGGCGCAACGGAACGTCGCGCTGGGGTGACAGGGCGCGCGAGACATAACCCTGTCGTGCGGCAGCGAACCCTCGGCGCATCAGCAAGTTAGAACCGCATCACACTGCTGGCACGGCCGTTGCTTCATGCTTCCCCTGCAGGCGGAACACGCCGCGAACTTTGATATCGACCCGAAAATCTGGACCTCAAGGAGTTTCGTCAATGAAGACCATGCAGAAGGGTTTCACCCTCATCGAACTGATGATCGTCGTCGCGATCATCGGTATTCTCGCCGCGATCGCGATCCCGGCGTATCAGGACTACACGATCCGCTCGCAGGTGACTGAAGGCCTGAACTTGGCCGGCGCCGCGAAAGCTGCGGTGGCCGAGTCGTTTTCCAACACGGGCGCTGCCCCTGTGGACCGTACGGCAGCCGGCATGACTCCGGCCGCCACCGATACGAGCGGCAAGTATGTGACATCCGTGGCCGTTGCGAACGGTACCATCTTGATTACGTTCGGCAATGAAGCCAACGCGGCGTTGCAGCCGGGTGGTGCGGGACTGACGCTCGGTCTCACCCCGTATGAAACGCCCGACCAGTCGGTTGCCTGGCGCTGTGGCGCAGCTCCCGTTCCGAACGGCACGGCGCTGCTGGGTACGGCGGGTGCCATAAACGCGGCTGTTTACAACGCCGGAACGCTTGCCGTTGCGGGCACGATGAAGTATCTGCCGAAGGCGTGCCGTCCGTAAGCGCGCGCTGGATGCAATACATCGCGAGGCCCCTCTCCGGAGGGGCTTCGCTTTTTGGGAGCCGAATCACGCAGAGGGTCCCGCCGCTGTGCGACCATCACCCGGGATTTGACAATTGCCCCGGGGTCTCCCTCCGGTACACTAAGGCTTTGACGGGTCGCGGTCAGCTTGCTGCAAGTGCATGAACGATAACGCAACTCTTGCCATCGGAGGCTCGCGCTCCGCACTGGGCGGGCTGCCCCAGCGGCTCGTGCAGGACGGGCTCGTCGACGAGCCGACGATGCAGAGCGCACTGCAGGCGGCGCGTGACCGCAAGGGTGGTTTCGTCACCCAGCTGATCGGCATGGGCGCGGCCAACGCGCGCGACATCGCCGTCGCGGCCGCCCACGAGTTCGGCGTGCCGCTGCTCGATCTCGACAGCCTCGCGGTCGATCTCGATCTCGTGCGCCTCGTCAGCGACAAGCTGCTCGCGAAGCACCGCGTACTGCCGCTCTTCCGCCGCGGCAAGCGCATGTTCCTGGGCGTTGCCGATCCGACCAACCTGCACGCGATCGACGAAATCAAGTTCGCGACCGGCCTCGGCATCGAGGCGATCGTCGTCGAGGACGACAAGCTGCAGCGCGCGATCGACAAGGCGATCGAGCAGGTCGACACGCAGATGCCGAACCTCACGGAAGAGGAAGGCGTCGACCTCGAGGGACTCGAGGTCACGGGCGGCGACGATGAGCACGAAGGCGGCGTCACGCGCGACGAAGTCGACGACGCACCGATCGTCAAGTTCGTGAACAAGGTGATGCTCGACGCGATCCGCCGCGGGGCGTCGGACATCCACTTCGAGCCGTACGAGAAAACCTACCGCGTCCGCTACCGCATGGACGGCGTGCTGAAGGAAGTCGCCCAGCCGCCCGTGCAGCTGTCGCAGAAGATCTGCGCGCGCATCAAAGTGATGTCGCGGCTCGACATCGCCGAACGTCGCGTGCCGCAGGACGGCCGCATCAAGATGAAGCTGTCGAAGACGCGGGCGATCGATTTCCGTGTCAGCACCTGTCCCACGCTCTACGGCGAGAAGATCGTCGCGCGTATCCTCGACCCTTCGCAGGCAATGCTCGGCATCGATGCGCTCGGCTACGAGCCGTTCCAGAAAGAGCTGTACCTCAAGTACCTCGAGAAGCCGCAGGGCATGATCCTCGTGACCGGGCCCACCGGCAGCGGCAAGACCGTGTCGCTCTACACGGGCCTCAATATCCTGAACCGCGAGGACACGAATATCTCGACCGCGGAAGACCCGGCGGAAATCAACCTGCCGGGCGTCAACCAGGTCAACGTGAACCCCAAGGTGGGTCTCACCTTCGCTTCGGCGCTGCGCGCCTTCCTGCGCCAGGATCCGGATGTCGTGATGGTCGGTGAAATCCGCGACCTCGAGACCGCGGAAATCGCCATCAAGGCCGCGCAGACGGGTCACCTGGTGCTGTCCACGCTGCACACCAACGACGCACCGCAGACCCTCACGCGCATGATCGACATGGGAGTCAAGCCCTACGCGATCGCCACCTCGGTGAGCCTGATCATCGCGCAGCGCCTCGCGCGGCGCCTCTGCACGCAATGCAAGCACCTGGTCGATATTCCGGCCGAGGCGCTGATCAAGGAAGGCTTTCCGAAGGAAGACGTGGCGGCAGGCTTCAAGGTTTACGGGCCGAAGGGCTGCCAGGCCTGCACCGATGGCTACAAGGGCCGGGTCGGCATTTACCAGGTATTGCCGGTCACCGACGAGATCGGCCGCATCATCATGGAAGGCGGCAACGCGATTTCGATCGGCGATGCGGCGAGGAAGATGGGCGTCTGGGACCTGCGCCGCTCGGGTCTCGAGAAGGTGAAGCAGGGCATGACGAGCCTCGAAGAGGTCAACAGTGTCACCATCGAGTGACCTGACGGAGTTTGCACATGGCTAATGTCGCAGCAACCACCACTGTCCGCACGATCAAGCGGGACATTCCGTTTGCGTGGGAGGGCATGGACAAGCGGGGCAATCGCGTCAAGGGCAAGAGCCTCGCGCCCGATGAGGCGGCGCTGCGCGCCGAACTGCGCCGCCAGGGCATCGCGCCGTCGAAGGTCAAGAAACAGTCTGCGGCATTCAAGTCATCGGGCAAGGTCAAGCCCGAGGACATCGCTGTGTTCAGTCGCCAGCTCGCCACGATGCTCGCTTCGGGCATTCCGCTCGTGCAGGCCTTCGAGATCGTCGGCAACGGCCACGAGAAACCCTCGGTGCAGAAACTGATCCTCGACATCAAGATGGATATCGAGGGCGGTACCTCGCTGCACGAGGCGCTCGCGAAACATCCGCTCTACTTCGACGACCTGTATGTGAACCTGGTCGAAGCAGGCGAGCAGGCAGGCGCACTCGAGAACCTGCTCGACAAGATCGCGACGTACAAGGAAAAAACCGAGGCGATCAAGAAGAAGGTCAAGAAGGCGCTCTTTTATCCGGCCGCGGTGCTGGTAGTGGCGGTGGTCGTAACACTGATCCTGCTCATCTTCGTGATTCCGCAGTTCGAGAGCCTGTTCAAGGGCTTCGGCGCGGAGCTCCCGGCGTTCACACAGTTCGTCATCAATCTCTCAAAAGGCGTGCAGAAGCATGGCCTGTTCCTGGCGGTAATTTTCGGCGGCGGCATTTACGCGTTCTTCTATTTCAAGAAGCGCTCAAAGAAACTGCGCGAAGTCATCGACCGGTTCTCGCTGAAACTGCCAATTGTCGGTCCAATTCTTGTCAAGTCAGCCATCGCGCGCTACGCGCGCACACTCTCCACGATGTTCGCCGCGGGCGTACCGCTCGTCGAGGCGCTCGAATCGGTGGCGGGCGCGACCGGCAACATCGTCTACGAGAATGCCGTGATGAAGATGCGCGACGAAGTGGCGACGGGCCAGCGCCTGCAGCGCGCGATGGAGAACACGCAGCTCTTCCCGAACATGGTGATCCAGATGGTCGCGGTCGGTGAAGAGGCGGGCGCGCTCGACCAGATGTCGGCCAAGGTCGCCGAGTTCTACGAGGCCGAGGTCGACAACGCGGTCGACAGCATGTCGAGCCTGCTCGAGCCGCTGATCATGGCGATCCTCGGCGTGCTCGTCGGCGGCCTCGTGATCGCGATGTACCTGCCGATCTTCAAGCTCGGCGCGGTCGTGTGATCGCGGCCTGCTTCGTTCTGGGGCTGCTCATCGGCAGCTTCCTGAACGTGGTCGTCCATCGCACGCCGATCATCCTCGACCGGCAATGGCGGCGGCAGTGCGACGAACTCGCCGGCCGCGAAACACCCGCGGCGCCGCGCTTCGATCTCGTCGTGCCGCGCTCGGCATGCCCGGCCTGCAAGGCGCCGATCAGGGCCATCCACAATGTGCCGGTGCTGAGCTGGCTCGCGCTGCGCGGACGCTGCGCGAGCTGCAAGGCGCGGATCAGCGCGCGCTATCCGCTCGTCGAGCTGCTGACCGCCGTGCTGTCATCGGCGGTCGCCTGGCGGTTCGGCGGCGACGCCGGCGGGCTGCCCTTGATAGGCGCTGCGCTCGTGCTGACCTGGTTCCTGATCGCGCTCACCTTCATCGATTTCGACACGCAGCTGCTGCCGGACGCGATGACGCTGCCGCTCCTGTGGCTCGGCCTCGCCGCGAGTGTGCTCGGCTACACCGCCGCCGCGCCGCGCGAGGCGATCATCGGCGCGCTCGCGGGTTATCTCTCGCTCTGGTCCGTCTATCACCTCTTCCGGCTCGCGACCGGCAAGGAAGGCATGGGCTATGGCGACTTCAAGCTGCTCGCCGCGCTCGGCGCCTGGCTCGGCTGGCAGATGCTGCTGCCGATCATCCTGCTCTCGGCCGCCGTCGGCGCGATCACCGGCATCGCCCTCATCGTAGTGCGCGGCCGCGACCGCAACGTCCCGATCCCGTTCGGCCCCTTCCTCGCCGCCGCGGGCTGGATCGCGCTGATGTGGGGTCCCGCAATCGTGAACGGCTATCTCGGCATGTTCGCGGCGCCGCGTTAGGCGCGCAGGCGCGGCAACGAGCGGATGCTGGCGCCGGCATCGCGCTCGGCGATCCGCAACTCGTACATCATCTGCAGATTGAGCCAGAATTCGGGGCTCGTGCCGAAGAAATGTCCGAGGCGCAATGCGGTGTCACCGGTCACCGCGCGCTGTCCGTTCACGATCTGGGTGACACGGTTGGTGGGCACGCCGATGCGGCGGGCAAGCTCCGCGGCGCTCATTTCGAGGGTCTCGAGTTGCTCGGCGAGGTGCTCGCCAGGATGAATCGCAGTCCGCGCCATGTTTTGCCTCAATGGTAATCGACAATCTCCACGTTCGACGGCCCGTCCGCTCCCTTGAGCCAATCGAAGCAAATCCGCCACTGGTCATTGATACGCAGGCTGTACTGCCCCCTGCGATCGCCTCTCAGCAGTTCGAGCCGGTTTCCCGGCAAGTCGAGATCCTGGAGCGCCGTCGCCGCATCAAGTTGATCCAGCTTCATCTGGGTACGCCGCGCAATACCGTCGAACGCCTTGACCCGAAGCCCTTCCGCAAATCTCCGCGTGCGTCGGTCGCGAAAGCCAAGGATCACGGGTCCCTCCACTCTCACATGCAATACGCGTTACGTCAAGCGTAATCAATTTAGATACGCTGCCAACCCCGGATGAATCGACGATAGCTCCACGATGGCTGACCGGTGAACTGCGGAGCAACCGCCATTTGCACGGCGATTGTCACGATTTGAAGTCCACGCGCCGCCGCAATCGGATTGCGATGCGCAACGCCACAGCTCGCCCGATTGCCATGGCTGGCTGGAGCCGCGCGTGGAACTGGCGCAGAATTCCCCTGCCGCCAGTGGCAGATGCACTTCGGAAGCCCCAGTGATTGACATCTCTTCCCGTGGATTTCGGCTCGTGCTCGACAGGCGGGGCAAAGCGTAGCCCGTGTTTCGCGTCGGCCTCACCGGCGGCATCGCGAGCGGCAAGAGCACCGTCGCGAATCTCTTCGCGGCCCTCGGCGTGCCGGTCATCGACAGTGACGTCATCGCCCGTGACGTGGTCGCGCCGGGCACGCCGCTGCTGGCCAGGATTCGCGAGACTTTCGGCGAGGGCGTGATCGCGCCCGACGGCTCGCTCGACCGGCGCCGGCTCCGCACGCGCGTCTTCGGCGAGTCGGCGGACGCGACCGCGGCGCGGCGAGCGCTCGAGGCGTTGACGCATCCAGCCATCCGCGCCGAAATGGAAGCACGCTCGGCGCGCGCCGGCGGACCCTACCAGATCCACGCGATTCCGCTGCTGGTCGAAGGCGGCTCGCGCAGGCACATCGATCGGGTACTGGTGGTCGATGTGGACGAACCGACCCAGATCCGCCGGCTGCAGGCGCGCGACGGCTCGACGGCGGCCGAGGCGCGCGCGATCCTCGCGGCGCAGGCGGATCGCGCGGCGCGCCTCGCGGCCGCCGACGATGTCATCCGCAACGAGGGCGACATTGCGGCACTCGCGGCCGAAGTCGAGCGCCTGCATCGCCGCTATCTCGACGCCGCGGCCGTTTACGCGGGCGAAGGCTGTCAAGCACAATAGGCGGATGTCGGAGGAACTGGCAGAAGCATCCCCCCCGGTGCCGGACGAGGCCCGGCTCGTGTTCGAGCAGCCGCTCACCGAGCGCATGCGCACGTTCCTGCGCATCGACTTCCTCTACAGCCAGGCCACGTACCACAACGAGCGGGCGAGCGAATGGGGCAGCCGTGCCGCGGTCGCGAGCCTGATCGACATCCTCGCGATCACGAGCCGTGGCGACGCCCGCTCCGATGCGCTCAAGGAGCTCGAGCGGCAGCTGTCGCTGCTCAATGAGTTCCAGGCGAAGCCCAATGTCGACGGCTCGCGGCTGCGAACCGTGATGTCGAACCTCATGCGGCTGCGCACCGACCTCCTCGGCGCAGGCTCGGCCTACCTGCAGCCGATCAAGGAATCCGAGTTCCTCGCCGCGGTGAAGCACCGCAGCGCCATTCCGGGCGGCACCTGCGAATTCGACCTGCCCGATTACTTCTACTGGCTGCAGCAGCCCACCGAAGCGCGCACCCAGGCATTCAACGAATGGCTCGCGCTGCTGCGACCGCTGTGCGATTCGATCGCGGAACTGCTCTGGCTCACCCGCCAGAACGGGCGGCCACGCCAGGAGATCGCAAAGGGCGGCGTGTTCCATATCACCTTCGACCGTGATTCGCCGGTGCAGCTGCTGCGCATCGGCCTGCCGCAATCGCTCGGCCTTTACCCGGAGATCAGCGGCAGCCACTACCGCTCGAGCGTGCGCTTCCTGGCATGGCATGGGCTGGGTACGCGCCCCACGCAGTCGACGGACGACATTCCGTTCACGCTGAGCTGCTGCAATTGAAGGTCCCCTGCCCGACCTGCGAGCGCGAAACCGAATGGTCGGCCGCGTCGCCCTATCGCCCGTTCTGCAGCGAGCGCTGCCGCCTGATCGATCTCGGCGCCTGGCTCAGCGAAGAGCACGCGATCCCGGGGGAACCGCTCGACGAATTGCCCGGCGCAGCGGAAGCGGTACCCCCGCAGCGCGATCCCGGCTCAGGCGCCTGATTTCTTCAGCGCATCGAGGGCGGCGCGCAACACGGCCGCATCCATCTGGTCCTTCGGGCGCTGCCCCTGCTTCGTGAGCAGCAGGCCCTCGAGATCGAGAATCCGTAGCGGCACGCCATCGAGGTCGATCGTTTCGATGAAGGGTTGCATGTCCCCCCACGATCGGCCCGCGATCGAGGGCATGACATCGACGGTGAATTCGTCGTTGACGCGGATCGCGTAGCGCCTGTCGGCCGCGAAGACATCCTCGTCCGCCGCGAGCTCCTTGACGGCGCCATCCGGGAGACGGGCGAGCGCCAGCATCCAGCGGCGGGCGTTCGCGGCGCCGGGCTCGACCAGGATATCGATGTCTTCGGAGAATCGATTGAAACCGTGCGCGGCGATCGCGTAGCCGCCCACCAGCGCATAGGCGGCACCGGCCTCGTTCAGATAGCGGGCCAGGTCGCGCAGGTCGGCCCAGGTCGCGGGGCGGGTGTACTCAGTCACGGCCACGATGCCGTGCGACCATGGCGTCGATCGTCCAACGCTCGCGATCGCGCGCCATGTCTTCGTGGCTTTGGTAGATGAAAACGCCCTTGGGCGCGCGCGTCGTGTAGCGGGCATTCAGCGTCATCGCGTCCCGCGCTTCGCCCCGCGGCAATTGCCCGGGTGGCGGCTGGACGCGCCGCCCCACCACGCGCCGGATCGGCTGCTGATCCGGCGCCAGCGGCGAACCAGGCGGGCGCTCGCGCTTCGTCATGCGGCGATCATACGCCGCCCGCCGCGCCTGGGACCGCGCGTGCCGGCACGGGCATGCCGAGCGCCTGCGCGGCGAACGCCCACTGATCGGCGAAATCCTCGATCTGCATCCACACGGGCTTGCCGGCACCGTGACCTGCGCGGGTCTCGATGCGGATCAGCACGGGTTTCGCGCAACCCTGCGCCGCCTGCAGCGCGGCGGCGAACTTGTAGCTGTGCCACGGCACGACGCGATCGTCCCGGTCGGCGGTCGTGACGAGTGTCGGCGGATAGCAGACGCCCTTCTTCACGTTCTGCACGGGCGAGTACTTGTAGAGCGCCGCGAACTCGGCGGGCTTTTCGCTGAGGCCGTAATCGCCCGACCACTGGCGCGCATTCGCGCTCGCATACTGGTAGCGCAGCATGTCGAGGACGCCGACGCCGGGCAGCGCGGCGCCGAAAAGCTCCGGCCGCTGCACCATCACGGCGCCCACGAGGAGACCACCATTGCTGCGGCCGTGGATCGCGAGCCGCGCGGGGCGCGTGTACTTTTCGTGGACCAGGTATTCGGCGGCCGCGATGAAGTCATCGAACACGTTCTGCTTGCGGGTCACGGTGCCGGCATCGTGCCAGGCCTCGCCATACTCGCCGCCGCCCCGCAGGTTCGCCTCGGCATAGACTCCGCCCATTTCGAGCCAGGCGAGCACGGTCGGGCGGAAGGTCGGCGTCAGCGAGATGTTGAAGCCGCCGTAGCCGTACAGCAGAACCGGCTGGTTGCCGTCGCGCGGCATGTCGCGCCGGTGCGTGATCGACATCGGTATCTTCGTGCCGTCCTTGCTCCGGTAGAACACCTGCTCGGTCACGTAGGCGCTGGTATCGGCGTCGATCTTCGGCGTGCGCCATGCGGATACCGTGTCGGTCGCCGCATCGAGGCGCAGGATCCGGGTCGGCGCCAGATAGTCCGAAAACGAGAAAAATACCTCCGGATCCGTATCCTTCATCTCGAAATTCGCGGCGGATCCGGAGCCCGGCAGTGCGACATCGCCAACCCGTCTGCCATCGCGCTCGAACAGCGTGACGACATTGCGCGCATCCTTCACGTAGCTCACCAGCACGCGGCCGCCGGCAATACCGGCGGACTCGATCGCCTCGCCGGCCTCGGGCACGATCGTGCGCGCGCTCGCCGCGCTCGGCGCCGCACGGTCGACGGCGAGCACCCGCCAGTTCGGTGCTCCAGCCGTCGTGGCGAAGTAGAGCGTGTCCGCATCGCTGCCGAGATAGTTGTAGTTCGCGTCGAAACCGGTGAACAGCTTCGTGACGTGCCCGTCAGGCCGCGACAGGTCCTTGAGCACGACCCCGTCGCGACGGGTGTCCTCGTAGATCGAGACGACGAGCAGCTTGCCGTCATCGGTGACGGCCGCGGATGGCGCGCGGGTCGGGTGGTCGGTCACGGCGAACACGAGCGCATCGCGCTCCTGCGGGTCCCCGAGCCGATGGAAATAGATCGCGGGGCGAGCGGCATCATCGCCGTGGCCGTCCGCGCGCGCGGGGTAGCGGCTGTAGTAGACACCCGAGCCATCCGGCGCCCAGCTCATCTGCCAGAACTTCACGCGGCGCAGTTCGTCCGGGAGGTCCACGCCATCTTCGACGCGACGGAACCGCCAGATCTCCCAGTCGGTGCCGCCATCGGACAGCGAATACGCGAGCAGCCGGCCGTCGTGGCTCGGCTCGAACCGCGCGAGCGCGATCGTCGCGTCCTTGCTCGCCGTGTTGGGGTCGAACAGCACGCGGCCCGGTGCATCGAGCGAATCGGCAACATGGAGCACGCTCTGGTTCTGTGTGCCGTCGTTGCGCGTGTAGAAATAGTGCCCGCCAGCCTTCTTCGGCACGCCGAAACGCTCGTAATTCCAGAGCTTCGTGAGCCGTTCCTTCACCCATGCGCGCTGCGGCAGCGCCTCGAGCCAGGGCTGCGCCAGCGCATTCTCCGCGGCCACCCATTTCTTCGTGGCGGCGGAGTCGAGGTTTTCGAAACCCCGCCAGGGATCGGCGACTTTCGTGCCGAAGTAGTCGTCGACGACGGCACTGCGCGGCGCGGCGGGATAGCGCAGTTTCGCCGCTGCGAATGCCGCGGTGGCGACGAGTCCGGCCGCGACGACCGCGACGCCGGTGACGACGGCGCGCGGGCGCGCCGATTGGCTGTGGGTCATGTTCGTGCCTACACTTGAAAATTGCCGATGCGGCAGTCTAACAAACGGATCACGCCGATGACCGCACTCCGCCCCGCTCGTCTCGTCGCAAGTCTCCTGTGTTTCGCCGCCGCGCAGTCGCTCGCCGCGGACCTCACGATCGAGCGCCTGTTCGCCGCACCGGACCTGTCCGGCCCGACGCTGCGCGGCGAGGCCTTCACGCCGGATGGCCGTCGGATCACCTACCTGCGCGCGAAGGCGGACGCGAAGGATGTCTACGATCTGTGGGACTTCGACATCGCGACGCGAAGGCACAGCCTGCTCGTCGATTCGGCGCGGCTCGCCACTTCGGGAGGCGCGCTTTCCGCCGCAGAGGAGGCGCGGCGCGAGCGGCAGCGGACCTCCTCGCTCGGCGGCATTCTCGAATACGACGTCTCGGCGGACGGCCGGCGCATTCTCGTGCCGCTCGGGGGTGACCTCTATCTCTACGATCTCGACGCGCCTGCCGCGAAGGCCGTGCGGCGCCTCACGTCCTCGGCCGCCTACGAAACCGATGCGCGCTTCTCGCCGCATGGCCGTTACGTCAGCTTCATCCGCGATGCGAATCTCTACGCGCTCGAACTCGGCAGCGGACGCGAGATCGCGATCACGACCGGGGGTGGCGGGACCCTTTCCTGGGGCGTGGCGGAGTTCATCGCGCAGGAGGAGATGAACCGCAACACGGGCTACTGGTGGTCGCCCGACGAGCAGCGCATCGCCTACGCCCGCGTCGATGAATCGCCCGTCGCCGAGGTCGAACGTTTCGAGATCTATGCCGATCGCGTTTCAGTTGTGAAGCAGCGCTACCCCGCCACCGGCGCGAGCAACGCCGACGTGCAACTTTACGTCGCGCGCCCGGGACACGACGGCGTACGGGTCGATCTCGGCCCGAACCCCGACATCTACCTCGCGCGCGTCGCCTGGCTGCCGGACAGCACGGCGCTCGCCGTGCAGCGCCAGAGCCGCGACCAGAAGACGCTCACATTGCTGCGCGCGGACGCGGCGACCGGCGCGACGCGCACGCTGCTCGAGGAGCATTCCGGTACCTGGGTCGACATCTGCGACGACCTCACGTTCGTCTCGGACCAGGGGGATTTCCTGTGGGGTTCGAGCCGCACGGGCTTCCATCACCTGTACCTGTACGACCGCAACGGGAACCTGCAGCGGCCCGTGACCCGTGGCGACTGGATGGTGGCGGGCGAGGACCGCGGCGATGCGCTGCGGGCGATCCGCGGCGTCGACCGCCAGCGGGGGCTCGTCTGGTTCATGGCCAACATGGCCTCGCCGATCGAACGGCAGCTCTATGTCACCTCGTACCGGAAGACGGAGGCGCCGCGGCGCATTTCACGCGAGCCGGGCTGGCACACGGTGCGCATGTCGGGCGATGCGCGCTTCTACCTCGATACGTTCTCGGACAGCGAACATCCGCCGTCCGTCACGCTGCGCCGCGCGGACGGCCGCGCGCACGCCACGCTCATCGCCAATGCGCTCGATGCGTCCCACCCCTATGCGCCGTATCTCGCCTCGCACCAGCGCTCGCAGTTCGGCACGCTCGCGGCGCGTGACGGGGAGACGCTCTACTACCAGCTGACACCGGCGAAGGACATGCAGCCCGGCAAACGCTACCCGGTGATCGTCGATGTCTACGGCGGCCCGAGTGTCCTCGGACGCGTACGCAACGCGTGGGGCAATCTCTTCCGCCAGTATCTCGCGCAATCGGGCTACGTGGTGTTCACGCTCGACAACCGCGGCACCGCGTACCGCGGCGTGAAATTCGACACCGCGGCCTTCCATCGCCTCGGGTCGGTCGAGGTCGAAGACCAGGTCACCGGCGTCGATTTCCTGCGCTCGCTTCCCTTTGTCGATCCCTCGCGCATCGGCATCTGGGGCTGGAGCTACGGCGGCTTCATGACGCTGATGTCGATGCTGCAGGCGCCGGATCATTTCGCGGCCGGCGTCGCCGGCGCGCCCGTTACCGACTTTCGCCTCTACGACACGCATTACACGGAACGCTACATGGGCACGCCCGCGGAGAACCCGGACGGCTACGCATGGAGCGACGTGCGCACGCACGCGCAGGGGCTGCGGGGTCCGCTCCTCATCATGCACGGCATGGCGGACGACAACGTGCTGTTCACGAACAGCACCGTGCTTTTCAAGCGCCTGCAGGACCTCGGCAAGCCGTTCGACGTGATGCCCTATCCGGGCGGCAAGCATGGCCTCATGCGGCATGCGGACATGGGTCCACACGCCTACATGACGGTGAAGCGCTTCTTCGACGAGAACTTACGGTAGCTTGAGTTTGCCCGGCCCCATCGGGCCGAGTCCCGCGCCGGCTTCCGGCACGACGATCCGCGATGCCGCCTCGCGGCGGTATTCGCGCGCCTCGTCGATCGCCTGCTCGAGCGCGATCTTGACCGACCCGGAGAACTTCGTGAGCGCCTCGGGCAGCGTCTTCGCGTCGATTTCGAACATCAGCGGCAGCACGCCGCCTGGCGTCAGGAGCTGCGTCTGCCCGGAGTAGAGCACGTCGCGCGCCGGATCATCGCTGCCGTCGACGGTGACCGGCACGAGGCGGCGCAGCGTGCCCGCCTTGCGATCGGTGAACACTTCCTCGCGATAGAGGCCTTGCGCGTCGAGTTCGATGTCGGGCAGGTTCGGTTCGTTCGCCATGGTGCGCCTGTCGGTTCCGGGGGCGACATTGTAACGCGCATTTCGGGCTGAACACGCCAGATTGACATGTGGCCAACATGCAAATAGCTTGCAACCATGTCACGCATGATCCAGATCCGGCACGTCCCCGAGGAAATCCATCGCCGGCTGAAAGCGCAGGCATCGCTCGAAGGCATGACACTCTCCGACTACCTGCTGCGCGAGGTGGCCAAGCTGAGCGAGCGGCCCACGGCCGCGCAGATGCAGGCGCGGCTCGCGCAGCTTTCCCCAGTCAAAACAAGGGCTTCCGTCATAGCGATGCTCCGCCAGGAGCGCGATCGCCGATGATGGTGATAGATGCGTCCGCGGTGCTCAACCTGATCCTCGCGAAACCGCCCGCCAGGGCGATCGGCAGTCGCATCTTCGCCGCCGCCGAATGGATCGCCGCGCCCGACCTGCTCGAACTCGAAGTGCTGCAGGTGCTGCGGCGACTGTCGCTGGCCGATGAAATCCCGCCGGACCGCGCCGTCGCGGCGCTCGGGTACTTCCATGACCTGCCGATCGATGCCATCGCGCATCGTCCACTTTCCGCACGCATCTGGGCGCTGCGACACCAGTTGTCGGCGTACGACGCCGCCTATGTGTCCCTCGCCGAAGCACTCGACGCCCCGCTGCTCACGTGCGACCGGCGGCTGTCGAACGCGCACGGGCACCACGCGCGGATCGAATTCGCCGGCTGACCGCCGCCCGCTACGCGCGCTTCGGCGCCGCATTCTCCTCGGCGAGCGTCGCCACCGTGGCCGGTGCGCCGGTCTGGCGCAGCAGCGCCTGGGTGCGGAAGAAACGCCGGAAGCCGGCGGCGCCCATCCGCGAGCCTCCGAGGCCCGAGAGCTTGAAGGAATTCTTTTCCGCATCGCTGACGACCGTGGTGAGCGCGCAGTCGTTCAGGCTCACGGCGCCGACCTCGAGCTGCCGGCCGATCGCTTCCGCCTCTGCCAGCGTGCCCGCCATCACCGCCGCCGACAGCCCGTAAACTCCATCGTTGGCGAGCGCGATCGCCTCATCGATCGTGTCGTACGGAATCACCGGCATCACCGGCCCGAACGTTTCCTCGGTGATCACCTGCATCGCATGCGTGACGTCGACCAGCACGGTCGGCCGCAGCCACACGCCGCCGTGTGTTTCGAGCGTGCCGCCGGCGAGCACTTTCGCTCCCTTCGCCACCGCGTCCGCGATCTGCTGTTCGACGATGCGCGCCTGGGGCGCGAAGATGAAGGGGCCCACGGCGCCCTGGTGGATGTCCGGCCAGTTGATCCCGACCGCTCGCGCCTTCGCCGTGAGCCGTTCGACGAACGGGGCGTAGATGCGCCGATCGACATAGACTCGCTCGAGCGACTGGCACGCCTGGCCGCTCGCGGTGATCGAAGCGCGCAGCACGGCATCGGACGCGCGTTCGATGTCGGCGCCCGCCGTCACGATCACCGGATCCTTGCCGCCGAGTTCGAGGAACGCCGGGATGAAATTTGCCGCGGCATTCGCGGCCACGATCCGGCCGGTCTTGACGCTGCCGGTGAAGCACACCACATCGACCGCGCCGACCAGCGCTTCGCCCGTTTCGCGGCCTCCCGGGCAGATCGCGAACACCGCGGCGAGTTCGGGCACCGCGTCGAGCGCGCGCTGCGCGGGCTCGATCCAGCGCGGCGTGATTTCGCTCGGCTTCAGGAGCACCGCGCAACCGGCGAGCAGCGCGGGAACCGCGTCGATCAGCGCGAGGATGAAAGGGAAGTTCCACGGGCTGATTGCGCCTACCAGCTGGTACGGCACGAGCTGGTAGCCGTATTCGACCGACGGCAGGACTTCCGAGCGACCTTCGGGCGGCGCGCCGAGGCCCGGCACCCGGCGGCACCAGCGATCGATCGCCGCCGGCACCGACTGCGCCTCGCCGAGTGACAGCAGATGTCGACCCGTGTCGACCGTCAGCGCCGCGGCGATCTCGCCGGCGCGCGCGAGGAGTTCGGCCCTGAAGCGCTGCAGGACCGCGATGCGGTGTTCGAGGCCCGCGGCGCGCCAGGCCGCTTGCTGCGCGCGCAGCGCCGCGGCCGTGCGCGCGAGTTCCGCGGCGGTCGGTGCGGTGAAGCGATAGTCGATCTCGCCTGAGCGGGGATTGCGAACGTCAAAAACCTGCGGCTCTGTCATCGTCGTTTCGGCAAGGGCGCGCAACGCGCGCGTGAAGGGTTCGTCCGCCTCGAGAATGTCCCATCGGGAGAGCTCGCCGGGCGCCACCCAGGCAAGGCGCTGTCCGTCGAGCGGCTGCGGCGCGCCCTGCCAAGCCTCGACGAGCCACAGCGACAAGTCGATACGGATATCCGCGTAAGCGTGCGACGCCGCGAGCCACGGCCGCGCCGCCCGCACCCGGATGCCGAGTTCTTCCGCGAGTTCACGGGCAAGCGCCGCGCGCTCGTCTTCGCCGCCGGCGAGCTTGCCGCCCGGAAATTCCCAGCAGCCGGCCATGTGCCGGCCCGCCGGCCGATCGGCGAGCAGTACGCGCCCGCGCGTGTCGAACATTGCCGCCGCGACCACGCGCACGCGTGGCAACGCGGGAGCGTGCGTCATTCCGCGTGGGCCAGCGCGCCGTGGCAGTGCTTGTACTTCTTGCCCGAACCGCACGGGCAAGGCTCGTTGCGCCCGA